>NZ_LXXZ01000055.1 GCF_003244875.1 Stenotrophomonas sepilia | reverse complement strand
CACTGCGGCAGTGCTCGTCTGCGTTGCGGCGAACAGACCCGAACCCAGCGAGCTGGTGCGGGCATTGACGATCGAGTTGATGCCAATGGTCTGGCCTGCATCCGCGCCAACCTGGAACAGGGCGCCGGAGAACGTGCCGTCCAGCAGGCTGGTGCCGTTGAAGTTGGTCTGGCGGGCAACGCGGTCGATTTCCGAGGTCAGCTGCTTGACTTCGGCATCCAGTGCCTCGCGGTCGCTGCTGGAATTGGTAGCGTTGGCCGACTGCACCGACAGCTCGCGGATGCGCTGCAGGTTATTGCCGATTTCAACCATCGCGCCTTCGGCGGTCTGGGCCAGCGAGATGCCGTCGTTGGCGTTGCGCACGGCAACGTCCAGACCGCGGATCTGGGTGCTGAAACGCTCGGAGATCGCCAGGCCGGCGGCGTCGTCCTTGGCGCTGTTGATGCGCAGGCCTGAGGACAGGCGCTGGATGGTGGTGGCCAGGCTGGAACCGCTGGTGGACAGGTTGCGCTGGGCGTTCAGCGACATCACGTTGGTATTGATGACTTGTGCCATTTTCTTGCTCCTGGTGGCGATGATGTCGCCGACGGTTGAGAGGCCTCCCGTAGGAGGGGCCGTTGCAGTTTTAATGCCTCGGCTGATATCAATAACGGCGACATGTCAACTGTCTTTAGCGGGGATTTGCGGTGTTCTGCAGGTCGTGTTCATGCGCTCGCGTTACTGCCAGAGCCCGGAGCTGCAGACGCAGAAAGGCCGCCCGAAGGCGGCCTTTCTGTGTTGCCTGAAACGGGGCAGGGATCAGCCCTGCAGCAGGCTCATCACGCTGGACGGCGACTGGTTGGCCTGGGCCAGCATCGCGGTACCGGCCTGCTGCAGGATCTGCGTGCGGGTCAGTTCAGCGGTTTCCTTGGCGTAGTCGGTGTCGCGGATACGGCTGCGCGAGGCCGACAGATTTTCCGAGGTGGTGTTCAGGCTGGCGATGGTGGAGGTGAAGCGGTTCTGGATCGCACCCATGTCGGCACGCGAGGAGTTCACCGAAGTCAATGCATCGTCAACGATGGACAGAGCGCGCTGGGCGCCTTCCACCGTGGTGATGTCCAGGTCGGCGACGGTCTTCTTCTCCGAAGCGACAACCGCGGTGGCAGTGCCGCCGATACCAGCGAAGTCAATGGCCAGATCGGCCGGCGGATTGGCGGGGTCAGCGTCCGGAGTGCCGCCGCCGTCGGCAGTGCCGGCGGTGAAGGTGAAATCCTTGCCCGACTTCAGCGAGGTGAGCTCCAGATTGCCGTCCTTGTCCAGCTTGGCGTAGACGCCGGTCTGGTCCATCTTGTCATTGATCGCGTTGACGATGCCGTTGTTGATGTCGCTGGCTGTTGCGCCGGCCTTGAAGCTCACATCAGCGATGGCGACGCCATTGATCTCCATGCCGGTGATCTTGCCGTCCGACTCCGCAGCATCAGCCACCACTGCGGCAGTGCTCGTCTGCGTTGCAGCGAACAGACCCGAACCCAACGAGCTGGTGCGGGCGTTTACAACGCTGCTGATGCCGATCGTCTGGCCCGAATCAGCACCCACCTGGAACAGGGCGCCGGAGAACGTGCCGTCCAGCAGGTTGGTGCCGTTGAAGTTGGTCTGGCGGGCAACGCGGTCGATTTCCGAGGTCAGCTGCTTGACTTCGGCATCCAGTGCCTCGCGGTCGCTGCTGGAATTGGTAGCATTGGCCGACTGCACCGACAGCTCGCGGATGCGCTGCAGGTTATTACCGATTTCAACCATCGCGCCTTCGGCGGTCTGGGCCAGCGAGATGCCGTCGTTGGCGTTGCGCACGGCAACGTCCAGGCCGCGGATCTGCGTGCTGAAACGCTCGGAGATCGCCAGGCCGGCGGCGTCGTCCTTGGCGCTGTTGATGCGCAGGCCCGAGGACAGGCGCTGGATGGTGGTGGCGAGGCTGGAGCCGCTGGTCGACAGGTTGCGCTGTGCGTTCAGGGACATCACGTTGGTGTTGATGACTTGTGCCATTGCCGTTCTCCGAGAGTTGTATCTGGTGCTGGAAAGGGGAGGTCCCCGGGGGAGGACCGCTGGGGTGTTGTGCCCCGTTGATACCAATAACGACACCCCGCGCCAGACCTTTAGGGACTGCGCGAAAAGTTTTTTCGCCAATGTCAACGGGGGCGTGATTCCGCTCTCGCCCACACGCAGAAAGGCCGCCCGAAGGCGGCCTTTCCGTGGTGTTGCATGAACCGGTGCGGGGGATCAGCCCTGCAGCAGGCTCATCACGCTGGACGGCGACTGGTTGGCCTGGGCCAGCATCGCGGTACCGGCCTGCTGCAGGATCTGCGTGCGGGTCAGTTCAGCGGTTTCCTTGGCGTAGTCGGTGTCGCGGATACGGCTACGCGAGGCCGACAGGTTTTCCGAGGTGGTGTTCAGGCTGGCGATGGTGGAGGTGAAGCGGTTCTGGATCGCACCCATGTCGGCACGCGAGGAGTTCACCGAAGTCAATGCGTCGTCAACGATGGACAGAGCG
>NZ_LXXZ01000054.1 GCF_003244875.1 Stenotrophomonas sepilia | reverse complement strand
TGACCCGGCTGCCTGCACTCCCGGGAAACGCCTTCGACGCCCCGCGGCCGGGCGGCATCGGCATCCGCAGGGACGGCCGCGTCGCCGGGCATGGCCTGGCGCTATGGTAGAGGACCGCCGACCGGATGCTGCGTTGCATCAAAAACGGACCGGATCCGGTTAGAATCGCACCTGGATGCGGCAAGGCGTTGTTTCTTCACGCCCTTTCCCTGCCCCACGCGCATCCTGACCCCTTCCCCTCCGCCAACGATCCCGCCCCCATGAAGAAATTTGGCAAGGCTCTTCTCGCCCTGCTCGTGCTGCTGTTGCTGGCCGCCGCGCTGTTCCTGTACTGGCCGCTGACCCAGCGCTCGGTGCCCGCCGCCAGCAACGACAAGCCCGTCGATGTGGTGCTGGTCGGCGCCGGCATCATGAGCATTACCCTGGCCACCTACCTGCAGGAACTGCAGCCGGACTGGAACATCCAGGTCTACGAACGCCTCGACGGCGTCGCCGGTGAAAGCTCCGACGGCTGGAACAACGCCGGCACCGGCCATTCGGCGTTCGCCGAACTGAACTACACCCCGGAACTGCCCGATGGCAGCATCGAGACCAAGCGCGCGGTCGGCATCGCCGAATCGTTCGAGGTCTCGCGCCAGTTCTGGTCGCACCAGGTGAAGGAAGGCCGGCTGAGCCAGCCCAGCGACTTCATCAACCCGACGCCGCACATGAGCTTCGTCTGGGGCGATGACAACATCGCCTACCTGCACAAGCGCCAGCAGGCGCTGGTGAAGAACCCGCTGTTCTACGGCATGCAGTACTCGGAAGATCCGGCACAGATCAAGCAGTGGGCGCCGCTGCTGATGGAAGGCCGCGACCCGAAGCAGAAGGTGGCGGCGACCTGGATGCCGCTCGGTACCGACGTCAACTTCGGTGTGATCACCCGCCAGCTGACCGCCGGCCTGCAGCGCAGCCCGAACTTCAGCCTGCACCTGAACCATGAAGTGACCGCGCTGCGACAGAACGCCGACAAGAGCTGGAACGTCACGGTGAAGGATCTCAAGGCTGGCACCGAAACCACCACCCACACCCGCTTCGTGTTCATCGGTGCCGGCGGCGCCGCGCTGAAGCTGCTGCAGATGTCCGGCATTCCGGAGTCGAAGGACTATGCCGGCTTCCCGGTCGGTGGCCAGTTCCTCGCCTTCCAGGGCCAGGACGTGACCTCGCGCCATGGCGTGAAAGCCTACGGCATGGCCGAGACCGGTTCGCCGCCGATGTCGGTGCCGCACCTGGATGCGCGCAAGCTGGACGGCAAACCGGTGGTCCTGTTCGGGCCGTTTGCGCTGTACAGCACCAAGTTCCTCAAGCACGGCTCGTGGTGGGACCTGTATTCCTCGGTGACCCACAACAACGTTGGCCCGATGCTGGAAGTGGGCAAGGACAACCTGGACCTGGTGCAGTACCTGATGGGCCAGGCGCGCCTGAACGATGCCGACCGCCAGGCCGAACTGGTCAAGTACTTCCCCAATGCCAAGCCGGGTGACTGGAAGCTGGTCACCGCCGGCCAGCGCGTGCAGATCATCAAGCGCGATCCGCTGAAGGGCCCGGTGCTGCAGTTCGGTACCGAGATCGTGACCGACAAGGACCACACCATCGCCGCACTGCTCGGCGCGTCGCCGGGCGCGTCGACCTCGCCGCCGATCATGCTGGACCTGATGGCCAAGGCCTTCCCGGACCAGATGAAGGCCGGTTGGGAAACCCGCCTGCGCGAGATCGTGCCGTCGTATGGGCGCAAGCTCAACGACAGCCCGGCGCTGGTGAACGAGATCCGTACGCTGACCAGCCAGACCCTGCACCTGCCGTACCTGGAGGTGCCGGTGGATGCGAACGCGGCGGTGCCGGCTCCGGCCGCTGCGGCTCCGGCTCCGGCGAAGGAAAAGCGCAATGCCAATGAGGAACTGCAGGCGCTGTAAGCCCGCGCGTTCCTTCGATGCAGACGGACGGCCACCTTCGGGTGGCCGTTCTCGTCTGGGCGGGCCACCGCCTGTAGAGCCGAGCCTGCGCTCGGCTGCTCTTCGCGGCTGCCAACAGCCGAGCATGGGCTCGGCTCAACAGGAAGCCTGCTGGATGCCGGAAAGCCTCTACGCAATGACGCGAATTGTAATCTTGTTAAGAATTATTTACATTTGCGTCCTGCGCAGTGATCGCGCCTCTCCAGAAGGACCTGACCGTGCCCGAAGCCGCCGCCCCGGGTGCTGGACGACTGTTGCCGCCCTTCCCCGTTTCCAAGCCTCGAGCCCACCATGCCCCTGCCTGTCCGTAACCGCCTGCCCCGCCGCGCGCTGCTGCCGGCTGCCCTGCTTTCGTCGCTGACCCTGCTGGTCACGCCCGCCGCGTTCGCCGCCACCGATGCCGCCGCCGATGCCAAGACCCTGGACCGGGTCAGCGTCCGGGCCGAGCGGTCCGCTCCGCCGGCCAGTACCACGCGCCTGCCGATCACCCTGCAGGAAACCCCGCAGTCGGCCACCGCGATCAGCCTGCAGCGCCTGCAGGACGAATCACTGTTCAGCATCAACGATGTGATGCGCAACGTGACCGGCGTCAGCGTGTCCTTCTATGACACGCAGCGCCCGCTGTACTACGCGCGTGGCTTCGCCATCACCGACTTCCAGGTCGACGGCATTCCCACCTACAGCGGCTCCACCAACCAGGAATACGACACCGCCTTCTACGACCGCATCGAAGTGATCCGCGGTGCCAACGGCCTGCTCAGCGGCGCCGGCGTGCCGTCGGCCACGGTCAACCTGCTGCGCAAGCGCCCCGGCAAGGAATTCGACGCGTCGTTCGCGGTCAGCGCCGGCAGCTGGGACTACCGCCGCATGGAAGCCGATGTCACCGCGCCGCTGACCGATGACGGCCGTTTCCGCAGCCGCGTGGTCGCCGCCTACACCGATCGTGGCCTGTATTACGACCGTTACGACGAGAACAAGATGGCCGGCATGGCGGTGCTGGAAGGCGATGTCACCGACAGCACCACCCTCACCCTCGGCTACCAGACCCAGGACAACAACCCGACCGGTTCGACCTGGGGCACCGTGCCGTTCTTCGACAGCCAGGGCAATTTCGCCCATCTGCCGCGCTCGACCAACCTGTCGCCGAAGTGGAGCTACTGGAAGCGCGAGAGCAACACCGCCTTCGCCAACCTGGAACAGCGCTTCGGCGACAACTGGCTGCTGAAGATCAACACCGCCTACACCCGCGGCAACGTGCAGAACGTGCGCCTGTACGGCACCGGCAACCCGGACCCGGTGACCGGCTCGGGCATCTTCCTGCGTGCGGCCGCCGGTGATTCGAAAGACACCCGCCGCAATGTCGATGCTTACCTGACCGGCAGCTTCCCGCTGTTCGGCCGCGACCACGACCTCACGGTCGGTGCCCAGTGGTCGGATCTGGAAGGGACCACGAACACCGTGGCGCTGAACTTCCCGAGCGACTGGGCAACGTGTGTCAGCGCCACGGGTGCACGCGAGCGCTGCTACTACATCCCCAACGTCTACAGCTGGAACGGCGATATCTCCGAGGTGACCTACCGCCGCACCGGCGCGCGCCGCGTGGCCAAGACCACGCAGAGTGGCGTCTATCTGGCCACCCGCCTGCACCTGGCCGATCCGCTGTCGCTGATCGCCGGTGCACGCCTGAGCCGGTGGGAAACCCTCACCCGCTCCTACAACGCCGCCGGCGCCTATACCGGCACCAGCGGTGCGTACAAGGTGAGTGATGAAGTCACTCCGTACGTGGGCCTGGTCTACGAGATCACCCCGAACGTGTCGGCCTATGCCAGCTACACCGAGATCTTCAATCCGCAGAACTACAAGGACCGCAACGAGAACCTGCTGGCGCCGGTGCAGGGCTCGAACCTGGAAGCGGGCATCAAGACGCAGTGGTTCGATGGCCGCCTGACCGCAAATGCCGCTGTGTTCGAGGCCAAGCAGGACAACTACGCGGTGCGTGACATGGGCGTGCCGGAGGGTTCGCTCAGCGACGGCAGCTCGGCCTACATCGGCGTCAACGGTACCAAGGCGCGTGGCTGGGAGATGGATATCAACGGCGAAATCCTGCCGGGCTGGACGGTCAATGCCGGCTACACCCACGTCAAGGTCACCCGCGCCGCCACCGACCTGCTGTACGCCAACCCGCCCAAGGACCTGCTGCAGCTCAACACGCAACTGCAGCTGCGCGGTGCGCTGGAACGCCTGAGCATCGGCGGTGGCCTGCAGTGGCAGAGCAAGGTGCAGGGCTACAACATCGCCTACCCGCTGGGCGGCACGGTGACCGTGAACCAGCCGGCGTACATGCTGGTGCAATTCAATGCCAACTACCGCATCAGCGACAGCTGGACTGCAACGCTGAGCGTGCGCAACGCGCTGGACAAGACTTACTGGGCCAACCTGGACTACAACAACTACGGCGAGCCGCGCTTCGTATCGGCCAGCCTGCGCTGGAAGTTCTGAGCCACCTGCGAACCGGTGGGTGCCGACCTTTGGTCGGCACACCCCACACCCCACACCCTGAATGGGCCCGCCTCCGCGCGGGCCCTTCTTTTTGCTGCACTGCAGGTTGTACCCACTTCGTAATTATGCCGTAATTATTTCAACACCCGTCGGAAGCCGGTCAATGAACCCGAGCTGGGATACGTTGGAACGCAGTCGCCAGGCCCGCCTGGAACGTGCCGCGCCGTGGGCCCGGGGACGCGAGGTCGCCAGCAGCGACGTCGGCGAGTTGCTGCACGCAGTGCTGGAGCCAGGCGACAAGGTCTGCCTGGAGGGCAACAACCAGAAGCAGGCCGATTTCCTCGCCCAGGCGCTGGCCGACCTCGACCCCGCCCGCGTGCATGACCTGCACATGGTGCAGTCGGTCCTCTCACTGCCCTCGCACCTGGACGTATTCGAGCGTGGCATCGCCTCGAAACTGGATTTCTCGTTCTCCGGCCCGCAATCGGTGCGACTGGCCAACCTGGTGGCCGAAGGGCGCATCCAGATCGGTGCCATCCACACCTACCTGGAACTGTTCGGCCGCTACTTCATCGACCTTACGCCGCGCGTAGCGCTGGTCGCCGCGCAGGCCGCCGACCGCCACGGCAATCTCTATACCGGGCCGAATACGGAAGACACTCCGGTGATCGTCGAAGCCACCGCCTTCGGTGGCGGCATCGTCATCGCCCAGGTCAACGAGATCGTTGACAGCCTCCCCCGCGTCGATGTTCCTGCGGACTGGGTCAACTTCGTGGTGCAGGCGCCGAAGCCGAACCATATCGAGCCGCTGTTCACCCGCGACCCTGCGCAGATCTCCGAAATCCAGGTACTGATGGCAATGATGGCCATCAAGGGCATCTACGCCGAGTACGGCGTGAATCGTTTGAATCACGGCATCGGCTTCGATACGGCCGCCATCGAACTGCTGCTCCCCACCTACGCCGAATCGCTCGGTCTGAAGGGAAAGATCTGCCAGCACTGGGCGTTGAACCCACACCCGGCACTGATTCCGGCGATCGAATCGGGCTTCGTCAGATCGGTGCATTCGTTCGGTTCGGAACTGGGCATGGAGAAATACATTGCCGCGCGGGGCGATGTGTTTTTCACCGGCGCCGACGGCTCGATGCGTTCCAACCGCGCGTTCTCGCAGACCGCAGGCCTGTATGCCTGCGACATGTTCATCGGTTCCACCCTGCAGATCGACCTGCAGGGCAACAGTTCCACTGCCACCCGCGACCGCATCGCCGGCTTCGGCGGCGCACCGAACATGGGCTCGGACGCGCGCGGCCGCCGCCATGCCAGCGAGGCCTGGATCAAGGCCGGCCAGCAGGCCGCACGCCCGGGCGAGATGCCACGCGGGCGCAAACTGGTGGTGCAGATGGTGGAAACCTTCCGCGAGCACATGGCCCCGGCATTCGTTGACCGCCTCGACGCCTGGGAACTGGCCGAACGCGCGAACATGCCGCTGCCGCCGGTGATGATCTACGGCGACGACGTCAGCCATGTGCTGACCGAGGAAGGCATCGCCAACCTGCTGCTGTGCCGCACCCCCGAGGAGCGCGAACAGGCGATCCGTGGCGTGGCCGGCTATACCGCCGTGGGCATCGGGCGCGACCGCGCGATGGTGGAGAACCTGCGCGACCGCGGCGTGATCCGCCGTCCCGGTGACCTCGGCATCTCCGTGCGCGATGCCAGCCGTGACCTGCTGGCGGCGCGTTCGGTGAAGGACCTGGTGCGCTGGTCCGGCGGTCTGTACGACCCGCCCAAGCGCTTCCGCAACTGGTAAGGGGCTGAGCATGGAAACCCTCGACTATCGATTCGAAGGCCGCACCGACGTGCCGTTCGCGCGCGATGCGGTGCTGGTGGGCGTGCTGGCGTCGGGCAACCTGGAAATCCTGCTGGAACCGGCGGCGCAGCAGGGCGCGATGACGGTGCGCGTCATCACCGCCGCGCAGGGCTTCGGCAGCATCTGGCAGGCGGTGATCAACGACTTCGCACAGCGTCATCCGCTGCGCGATGTGCGCGTCTCGATCAACGACGCCGGTGCGACCCCGGCCGTGGTCAGCCTGCGCCTGGACCAGGCTGTGGAAACCCTGCTGGCCGGAGGCGCGCCATGAACCACGTACAGCGCCACAGCTATTACGAAGCCGATGCGCGCGAGCGCATCGCCGGGCTGGTCGACGCTGGCTCGTTCCACGAGTTCCTCGGCCCGGCGCGACGGATGATGAGTCCGCACCTGGCCCAGCTCGACCAGCCGGCCGCGTTCGACGATGGCATCGTCGTCGGCGAGGCCAGGCTGCAGGGCAAACACGTGCTGCTGGCCGCACAACAGGGTGAATTCATGGGCGGCGGCGTGGGCGAAGTGCATGGCGCCAAGCTGACCGGGCTGCTGCGCCGTGCAGCGCACACCCGCCCTGACGGCGTGCTGCTGCTGCTCGATACCGGCGGCGTGCGGCTGCACGAAGCCAATGCGGGCCTGATTGCGATCTCCGAGATCATGCGCGCCACCCTGGACGCGCGTGCAGCGGGCGTGCCGGTGATCGCGCTGATCGGCAGCGGCAACGGCGCCTTCGGTGGCATGGGCATCGTTGCCCGCTGCTGCACCACGGTCATCATGTCCGAGGAAGGCCGGATGTCGCTGTCCGGACCGGAGGTGATCGAAACCGTTCGCGGCGTGGAAGAGTTCGACTCACGCGATCGCGCGCTGGTCTGGCGTGTGACCGGTGGCAAGCACCGGTACCTGATCGACCAGGCGCAGGTGCTGGTGCCCGATGCCCTTGAAGCATTCGCGCTGGCCGCGCGCGACGCGCTGCACCCCGATGCGGGCGGCACTGACCCGGATGCTGCACTGGCCGCATTGCAGGAACGCCATGCGGCCTTGAAGGCGCGCGTGCGGGCCTGGGGCGATTGCCGCGATGGCCTGGAGATCTGGGCGCGGCTGGGCATTGCCCACCCCGAACGCCTGCCACTGCTCGACACCGATGAATTCCTCACCGCCACCGGCGACCGGAGCCTGCCATGAGCATGCCGTTGCAGACACTGCTCGATGCCCTGTTTCCGCATGGGCATGCCATTGCGGTGAGCGATTCGGTGCTGACCGGCAGCGCCACCACCGACAACGGCGATGTGACTGTGATCGGCACCGCCAACAAGCTCGAGGTGGGCGTGGACCACGCACTGGCACTGGCCGAAACGGTGCTGGCCAGCACCGCCGCGCATCCGCAGCAACCGATCGTGATGCTGGTCGACACCGCCGGCCAGCGCCTGGCACGCCGCGACGAACTGCTCGGCATCAACGGCTGTTTCGCGCACCTGGCGCAGACGCTGGATCTCGCGCGTCGACGTGGCGCCCGACTGGTCACGCTGGTCTACGGTGAATCCGTCAGTGGTGGCTTCCTCTCGTTCGGGCTGATGGCCGACCACATCCATGCCCTGCCGGATGCGCAGGTGCGGGTGATGGACCTGCGCGCGATGGCCCGGGTGACCAAGCAGCCGCTGGATAAACTGCAGGCGCTGAGCCAGACCTCACCGGTGTTCGCACCGGGCGTGGAGAACTACGTGGCGATGGGTGCGGTGGAATCGTTGTGGGAGGGCAATCTTGCCCAGCACCTTCTGCAGGCCCTGCGCACGCCCGCCCATGGCGACCGCCGCGCAGTGCGCGGAGCCGAACGTGGCGGGCGCATGCTTGCCGCACGCGTGGCTGAAGCCGTGAGCCAGGGCGATGCCTGAGCGGCTGCCCCGACATACGCTGGTCTGGCTGTCAGCGCACGCCGGCTGGCAGGCGGACATCGCCGCGCATGAGTCGCGCTTGGCCGACTGGTTTGCACAGGGCCGGCCGGCCATCGTCGCGCGGCGTGCCGCCGACGATGCCGATCCACGCCTGCGTCTCGGCGTGCCGCTGCCGCCCGCCGAGGGCAAACTGCGCCTGGCCCTGCGCGTGCCAGCACACGATGTGCTGCGCACCACACCGCCGCCGGCACTCCAGGCGGTGCTGAAAGGCGACGTTCCGCAGGACTGGCGGCGGCCCCTTGAAGTGCTGCAGAACATCGCTGAGGCGCGCGTATTCGGTGCCTTCGCGTGGCAGCACCTTACTGGCCTGCGCTATGTGCACGCGCGCTCGGACGTCGATCTGCTGTGGCCGATCGACACCACCGCGCAGGCCGATGCCCTGGCTGCACGGCTACAGGCATGGGAAGCCGAACACGACCGGCGGGTCGATGGCGAGCTGTGCCTGGGCGGCGACGCCGCCGTGAACTGGCGGGAGTACGCCGGACGCAGCCGCGAGGTACTGGTCAAGCGCCTCGATGGTGCCGCACTGGAACTACGCGATGCGATGTTCGCCTCCGCCGGGGTGAGCGCATGACCGCCGTCGTGCAATCGGCAGTCAGGCCGGCAGCTGCCGTGGACAGCGCGCGCCTGGGGCGCCTCGCCGTCGCCAGCCTGCATGCGGAGCTGGCGCTGGCGCCCAAGCCCGGACTGGTCACGCCATTCGACAGCGGCAGCCATCACGACATGGACGCCGGCACATTCCTGCGCAGCCTGTTCGCGCTGCGCCACTATTTCACCGCCGTGGCCTGCCTCGGTGCAGCCGGGGCGGACTTCGACGCCTTGCGCCGATGTGGCATCGCAGCCGAAATCGCGATGCTGCGCGCAACCGCCGGCGTCAATACCCATCGTGGCGCGGTCTTCAGTCTCGGCCTGCTGGTGGCGGCCGCCGCGGCCTGTCGCTCCCGCCTGGACCATGCCGCCACGGGTGAGCAGGTCTGCCAGGAAGTGCGCCGCTGGTCTGCCGAGCTCGCCGACGCACCTCTGGATGCGAACAGCCCTGGCCAGCGCGCGCGCGCACGGCACGGCGTGCAGGGTGTGCGCGAACAAGCGGCCGCCGGCTATCCGCTGCTGCGCAGCGTGGCATTGCCTACCATGCGTCACGCGCTGGCCAGCGGCCTGCCACGCGAGGCCGCGATGTGCCAGACCCTGATGCAGCTGATCGCGTGCGTGGATGACCTCAACCTGCTGCACCGTGGCGGCACCGACGGCCTGCGCTGGGCCCAGCGGCAGGCCCGCACCTTCCTGGACGCGGGCGGCACCTTCGCGCCGGACTGGCGGACACATCTGCGTCGCATCGGTGATGGCTTCGTCGCGCGCCGGCTGAGCCCAGGCGGCAGCGCAGACCTGTTGGCCTGCAGCGGGTTCCTGCTGCTGCAGGAGCGCGCATGAGCCTGGCCCTGCTCTGCCCCGGCCAAGGCGCGCAGCACGCAGCGATGTTCGACCGCGTGCGCGATCTTCCGGCCGCGCGCCACACCCTTGATCGGGCCAGCACGGTGCTCGGCCGCGATGTGTTTTCCGCCGCGGTGGCCGACGACCGTTTCGACAATCCGCAGGCGCAACCGCTGCTGTGCGCGGCCACTCTGGCTCAGTGGCAGGGGCTGCGCGACAACGTGCCAACGCCGACGCTGGCCGCCGGCTACAGCATCGGCGAGTTGGCTGCGCATGCCATCGCCGGCAGCTTCGATGCGGCCACCTGCCTTGCCCTGGCGGCGCAGCGCGCGCAGTTGATGGACGGCGCCAGCCCCGCCGATGCAGGCCTGCAGGCGGTACTTGGCCTGGAGCGCCATGTACTGCAGCCACTGTGCGATCTGCACGGTGCGTACGTGGCCATCGCCAATGGGCAGGACCATTTCATCGTGGGCGGCACGCACGCCGCATTGCAGCGGCTGGCCGGTGCCGCACGGGCGCAGGGTGCCGGCATCCGTCCGCTGGCGGTGCACGTGCCTGCCCACACGCCGTTGCTGGCGGCGGCGGTCGCACCGTTCGCTGCCGCACTCGATGCCTCGCCGCTGCAAGCCCCACGCCTGCCGCTGCTGGCCGGCATCGATGCGCGGCCTGTGCGTGATCGTGCCACGGTGGTGCACACGCTGTCGGCGCAGCTGGCGCAGAGCATCGAATGGGCGCAGGTGATGCGCCAGGCCTTCGAGCGCGGCGCGCGGGTGTTCCTGCAGCTGGGCCCGGGCAACGCACTGGCGCGCATGGTCGCGCCGTCCTATCCGTGCTGCGAAGTGCGCGCGGTGGAAGAGTTCCAGAGCCTGGAAGGCGCCGCGGCGTGGGTCCGCAGTGCGCTGGAGCGGCTGCAGTAACGGGTTCCAGCAGTACGTATCACGCATCACGCAGTACGTCGCCTTAACCCGGGATGGCGGGTCTCCATCCGCGCTGTACGTGAGCCACGTGTCTGGGAGGGCGCATGAGTCCACAAATCGCAACGATCATCGGCCTGGTGATCATGTTCATCGTCGCCACGGCGATGCCGATCAACATGGGCGCGGTCGCCTTTGCGCTGGCCTTCATCATCGGCGGGCTGTGGGTCGACATGGGCGGCAAGGAGGTTTTGGCCGGCTTTCCCGGCGATCTGTTCCTGACCCTGGTCGGCATCACCTACCTGTTCGCCATCGCGCAGAAGAACGGCACCATCGACCTGCTGGTGCACTGGGCGGTGAAAGTGGTGCGTGGCCATATCGTGGCCATTCCGTGGGTGATGTTCGTGATCACCGCGGTGCTCACCGCGTTCGGTTCGCTGGGCCCGGCGGCGGTCGCGATCATCGGCCCGGTCGCGCTGCGCTTTGCCAAGCAGTACAACATCAACCCGCTGATGATGGGCCTGCTGGTCATCCATGGTGCGCAGGCCGGCGGCTTCTCGCCCATCAGCGTGTACGGCAGCATCACCAACGGCGTGGTGCAGAAGGCTGGGCTGGAAGTGACCGAGATGGCAGTGTTCCTGACCAGCCTGGGCTTCAACTTCATGATGGCGACGATCTGCTTCTTCGCCTTCGGTGGCATCGCCCTGCTGCGTCGCGGCTCGATCACCGCGGCAGGAACGATCGGCAATGCCGAACTGGCGATGGCCGGTGGCCCGCAGGCGTCGTCGCGCCAGTTCGCGATCGAAGGCCATGGCGCGCTGGTCGCAGCAGGCGGCGGCACGCTCAGCAATGATCCGGCGGCACTGGATGCGGTGGGCCTGACCCGCGAACGGTTGTTCACCCTGATCGGCCTGCTCGGCCTGGGCGTGGCCGCGCTGATCTACAACCTCAACGTCGGCCTGGTCTCGATCACCGTCGCGGTGGCGCTGGCGCTGCTGTCGCCACAAAGCCAGAAGGGCGCGGTCGATGGCATCAGCTGGTCCACCGTGCTGCTGATCTGTGGCGTGGTGACCTACATCGGCGTGCTGGAACATGCCGGCGCGGTGGACTTCATCGGCAATGGCGTGTCCGACATCGGCATTCCGCTGCTCGGCGCGCTGCTGGTCTGCTACGTCGGCGGCATCGTCTCCGCATTCGCCTCGTCGGCCGCAGTGCTGGGCGCCACGATTCCGCTGGCGGTGCCGTTCCTGATGCAGGGTCACCTCAGCGCCGCCGGCGTGATCTGCGCGCTGGCGGTGTCGTCCACCATCGTCGATGTCAGCCCGTTCTCCACCAATGGCGCACTGGTGGTGGCCTCGGCAGCCAAGGAGGAACGCGAGACCCTGTTCCGCCGCTTCCTGGTCTACAGCGGACTGGTGGTGGCGCTTGGACCGCTGCTGGCCTGGCTGGTATTCGTGGTGCCGGGCTGGATGTAACTACCCAACGGTAGTGCCGGCCGCTGGCCGGCAATCCCATGAAGCCATCCAGCGATCATGGGTTGCCGGCCAGCGGCCGGCACTACCTGGCGGTACACTTCCTCCATGGCCATTGCCCCTGCCCCGCGGTCACCGAAGAAGCGCGCACCTCTGTATGAAGAGGTGGCCGACCACGTGCGCGAGCGCATCTACGACTACCGGCTGCCGCCGGGCGAGTGGATCGACGAGCCCGCGCTGTGCGAAGAACTGGGCATCAGCCGCACGCCGCTGCGCGAGGCGTTGAAGCTGCTGGCCGCCGAAGGCCTGGTACAGATCGACGCAGGTCGTGGCAGCCGGGTCACCCGGCTGACGCTGGAAGACCTCAACCAGCTGTTCCCGGTAATGGCCATGCTGGAAGGCCGTTGCGCGCATGAGGCGGTGAAGCACATCGACGATGCCGGCGTGCAACAACTGGAGGCCCTGCATGCGGCGATGGAAGCGGCGGCGGCCGAGGGCAACATTGCCGAGTACTACCGCAACAACTACCTGATCCACGAAACCGTGCAGCATTACGCGGGCAATCCGTGGCTGATCCGCATCACCCACGACCTGCACCGCATCTTGAAGATGCATCGCGGCCGCCAGCTGCTGACCCCGGGCCGCACGGCGCAGTCGCTGGCCGAACACCGCGAGTTGATGGAGTGCTTCCGCCGCCGCGATGCGCAGGCTGCCGAACGCACCATGGAGCGCCATCTGCTCAGCCAGGGCCAGGCATTGGCCGCCTATGTGGCAGCGGGCGGGCTGTTGAACGTGCCAGCGCCCTTGCCGACCAAAGGCGGCGGTTGAGCGGATGAGGTTGCCGGCCAGCGGCCGGCACTACCGGCCGCAGCCAACCGATGTTCTGTAGCGTCGAGCCATGCTCGACTGCTTTCTTGCTCAGGCACGGCGGCGTTGAAGCGAAGAGCAGTCGAGCATGGCTCGACGCTACAGAGACCTCAATCGCCGCAGCTGCCGCCGTCACCGCTGCCACCGTCGCTGGCGCAGTCGGAGCTGCTGTGGCTGTGATGGCTGTAGCTGTCGCCGGATTGGCCGCCCGGATGATCGTAGCCACCGCCGAAACTGTTGTCGCCCCGGATCCCGGAGCCATCGGCCGTAGCCACCGCCATGCACAGGATGGCGCCGACCAGGGGAAGCAGCCAGACCATCAGCAACTGCACCGTCCGACCGCCCGTCGACAGCCCATCACGCCTGCCGATCACCACGGTAGCCACCACGTTCAAGCCCAGCACCAGCAGGACCAGCAGAAGGGCAACGATCAGCATTCGGCGACACCATGCCTGGACTGGGGGCATTATGGCCTGCCACCCCGGCAATGGCCCTGCCTGTCATGAAGATGGGACAATGTGGGGGTGTGCCGGCCTGCCCCTGGCCGCCGGCGCCCCTCGCACCACACGGAAGAAGAAGAACAACAACATGCTGAAAGTCATTTTCGATACCGACCCGGGCGTCGACGACGCCCTGGCCCTGCTGTACCTGCACAAGCACGCCCAGATCGACCTGATCGGTGTCACCACCACCTTCGGCAATGCCTCGGTGGAGTCGACCACGCACAACGCGCTGTACCTGAAGCAGGCCTGGGGCTTCGCCGCCCCGGTCGCGCGCGGTGCCGACGGCCCGCTGCAGCCGGAAGCCATCCCGGAAGCGTGGCCGGTGCACATCCACGGCCACAACGGCCTGGGCAACCACCCGGTGCCGGCCAGCCTGGACGTGGCCGCCGATGCCCGCCCGGCCCATCAGCTGATCATCGATCTGGTCCGCGCCCATCCGGGCGAAGTGACCCTGGTCGCGGTCGGCCGCATGACCAACCTGGCCCTGGCCCTGCAGCAGGCCCCGGACATCGCCGGCCTGGTACGCGGCGTGGTGATCATGGGCGGCGCCTTCCACGTCAACGGCAACATCACCCCGGCCGCCGAGGCCAATATCTGGGGCGATGCCGAAGCGGCCGACGTGGTGTTCACCGCCAGCTGGCCGGTCACCGCGATCGGCCTGGACGTGACCACCCGCGTGGAAATGGACCGTGACGGCCTGGATAAGCTGGCCGCCATCGGCGGTGCCGACGCAGAGCTGGTCCGTGCGCTGTCGCAGGATTACGTCGACTTCTACCTGCAGGCCGGCCACAAGGGCATGGTCGTGCACGACTGCTGCGCATGCATCGCGCTGACCCGCCCGGAACTGTTCCAGTTCGAGCGCGCCAGCGTGCGTGTGGCCACCGACGGCGTTGCCCGCGGCATGACCATTCCCAAGCCGGAAGGCCTGGCATTCGGCCCCAGCGTGTGGGACGGCCACGTGGTGCAGTCGATCGCCATCGGTGTGGATGCGGCCGCGGTACTGGCCGACATCGAGCAGACCCTGAAGGTCTGACCGGCTAGCGTCTGGCCCTGCCCGGGACCGTCTCGGGCAGGGTCCACAGCACCGGCAGCACCAGCACCGCCACCAGCGCGATCATCGCGCCCGGCGCCGCCGCCCAGCCGCTGCGCTCCACCCACCATTGCGCCAGCCATGGCGTTGCCCCGCCGAAGAAGGCAGTGGCCATTGTTACTCCCAGTGCCAGGCCGCTGACCCGGCCTTCGCCTGGGAACTGCTCAGCCGTGGCCGGGGCCGCCACCGCGCTTACACCGCCGGCCACGCAGGCCAGCAGCACCGCCGCCAGCACGATGCCCAGCGCCGTCGCCTGTGCCATCCACGCAAACAGGGACAGCGGCAGCAGCGCTGCCAGCACGGTCAGGCCCAACAACACCGGACGTCGTCCGATGCGGTCCGACAATGCGCCACACAGGGGCGTGATCGCGATCACTGCCACCGCCGCGATCGTCGACAGCCACAGTGCGTCACCCTCATCGTGGCCCTGCGCGTGCAGGAATGCAGGCACATAGGTGATGCCCACGTAGTAAGTGATCGATCCCAGCGCCGAAATCGCGAACGTGCGCGCCACCGCCAACGGATGATGCTGCAGCACATGCCGCAGTGGTGTGGCGGGAATGCTGCCTTCGCGGCGCTGGCGCTCGAACTCCGGCGACTCGTGCATGCCCGAACGCGCAATCAGGATCACCAGCGCAAGCGCAGCGCCGACGAGGAACGGAATCCGCCAGCCCCAGCTGTCCAGCTGCGGTGTGGGCAGCAGCGCGACGGTAAGTGCAGAGATCGCCACCGCCAGCAGGGCGCCCACTTCGCTGGCGGCCGAGGCCAATGACGTAACCAGGCCGCGTCGGCGCGCCGGTGCGCTTTCCAGCAGGTACGCCACCACGCCGGTATATTCGCCGCCCACCGAGAACGCCATCACGCAGCGCAGCACCAGCAGCAGCACGCCGGCCGTGGCGCCTGCGGTGGCCGCGGTCGGCAGCAGCGCAGTGGCCAGCATTGCCGCTGCCATCAACGCCATCGACGCGAGCAACATCCAGCGTCGGCCGAGCCGGTCACCCAGGTGACCAAAGCACAGCGCGCCCAGCGGACGCATCAGGTAGGACACCGCGAATCCGGCCAAGGTGACCAGCAACGCCTGCTCGCCACCGCCGAAGAACACCCGCGACAGCACCGTGGCGAAGTACAGGTACAGGGTAAAGTCGTACCACTCCACCACCGTGGACAGGCCGGCCACCCACATCGAGCGCTGCCGCGCCGCGGTCATTGCGTATTCGCCTTCAACAGCCTCTATCCCGGTTGGGCAGGTTCCGCGCAGCGTGGCATGGACCGGGTGAAATGCCGGTCATCGGCTGTCGGCTGCGTGCATGCACTGAGTTTCATGACCGCTGAAGCGCTCACCGCCAAGGCCGAAGCAGAAGCATCCTTGCTGGAACACAAGGCCGGGCAACTCAGCCCGGCAGCTGCAGTTCCGCCCGCAGGCCGCCACCCTCGCGGTTGTGCAACCGCAGCGAGCCGCCCAGCGACTGCGCCAGCTGCACCGCGATGGCCAGGCCCAGGCCGGTCCCGCCGGTATCGCGATTGCGCGAGCTTTCCAGCCGGTGGAACGGCGCCAGCACTGCCTGCAGCTGGCCCTCGGGAATACCGGGGCCACGGTCGGAAATGCTTATCCAGACCCTTCCGGCCTTATCGCGGCCCGCCTCGATCTCGGCGGCGCCGGCGTAGCGCAATGCGTTGTCGACCAGATTGCCGACCACGCGGCGCAGCGGCTGCGGCCAGGTCTGCACGACCAGTCCAGCGGGCGCACCGCCAGTGACCGGCTTGCCCATGTCCTCGTAGTCGCCGACCACACTGGCGAGGAACGCGCCCAGGTCCATCGACACCGGCGCGCCAGCGGCGACGTGGCTGCTGCGCGCATAGGCGACGCCCTCGCGCACCAGTTGCCCGAGGTGATCGAGATCATTCAGCAGGCGCTGCTGGGTAGCGTCTTCCGGCAGGGTCTCCACCCGAAGCTTCATGCGCGTGATGGGGGTCTGCAGGTCATGCGAGATCGCGGCCAGGATCTGCAGGCGTTCACTGACATGGCCACGAATGCGTGCCTGCAGTGCATTGAGTGCGGCCGCCGCGCCGCTTACTTCCGCAGGGCCATCTTCAGGCAGTGCAGGCCCGTCCTTGCCCGGCTGCAGATGCTCCACCGCATGCGACAGCTGCTGCAGCGGGCGCAGGGCCAGACGCACGGCCAGCCACGCGCACACCAGCAGCAGCGCCAGCTGCACCAGCAGCACGGCGGGCAGCCAACGTGCCAGCGGCAGCCCCGACGGGGTGACTTCAATGGTCAAGGGTGTGCCGTCGTGCAGGCGCAGTTCCACCTCGAACCGCTCCGGCAGGCGAGCCACCTGGCGCGCCTGCAACCGATAGCGGTGCCGCAGGCTGTCGTCGATGATCGCCGTGACCTGGCGCGCACGATCGGTCTGCAGCCCCGGCCCGGGCGCGGCTGGACGCAACAGGTAGCGGTAAGTGCGTCGTTCCAACCGTGGTACCCAGGCATCGCGCTGGTCTGCGGGCAGGTGCTCCAGCAGTGCGACACTCACCGCCACATCCTCGTCGAGGTTGCGCAGCATCATGCTGCGGGTGGACTGGTAGCGTTCGAAAAAGAGCAAGCCGAAGGACAGCGCGTGGGCCAGGGTGAGTCCGCCCAGCAGGACCAGCAGCAGCCGCGCCGACAGCGTGCGCGGCCAGCGTGGACGGCGTGCCCCGGTGCTCATTCGTCCGGCCCCAGCAACTGCACCGGCACGCTGAACACATAGCCTTCGCTGCGCACGGTCTTGATGTAAGTCGGCTCGCGCGCGTCGTCACCCAGTCGCTGGCGCACGCGGCTGACCAGCAGGTCAATCGAGCGATCGAACAGTTCGGCATCGCGGCCCTGGGTGAGGCTGAGCAGCTGGTCGCGGCTGAGCACCCGATTGGCGTGGTCGAGGAACACGCGCAACAGGCGGAACTCGGCGCCGCTGAGCGGATACGCGGTCCCCTGTGCGTCCAGCAAGTGGCGCGCGGTGGTATCCAGGCGCCACTCGCCGAAGGCGAGCTGGCGCCCGGCCTCGCTCACCTGCAGGTTCGGCGGCAGCATCTGCGTGCGACGGATCACCGCATTGATGCGTGCCAGCAGCTCGCGCGAAGAAAAGGGCTTGGTCACGTAGTCGTCAGCGCCCATTTCCAGGCCGATGATGCGATCGGTTTCGTCATCGCGGGCGGTCAGCAGCACGACCGGCACCGCACGATGCTTGCCGGCGCGCAGGTTGCGGCACAGGCTCAGGCCGTCCTCGCCTGGCATCATCACGTCCAGCACCACCAGATCCACCGCATGGGTATCCATCAGCGCGCGCATGGCCCGGCCACCGTCGACCTGGCTGACACGCAAACCGTTGCGCAGCAGGTAGTCGGCCAGCATCTGGCGGATCTCGCTGTCATCGTCGACGACCAGGATGTGCGGTACATGGTTCATTGCGTTCTCGATGAAGACGGAGGTCAGGGCCGCGCTGCGCGGCCATGGTAGCGCGGCTCAAGCGCTGGCCAGCAGGCGCTGGATCTCGCTTTCGGTACGTGCGTAGTCGCCCTCGCCGTAATGGCGGTAGACCACCCGCCCCTGCCGGTCGAGCAGGTACAGTGCGGGCCAGAAGCGGTTGCCCCAGGCGTTCCAGATCCGGTACTGGTTGTCCTGCACCACCGGCCAGGTGATGTCCAACCGTGCGATGGCCCTGCGCACGTTGCCGGGCAGCCCTTCATGGGCGAACTCCGGCGTATGCACGCCGATCACCTTCAGGCCCTGCGACGCGTACCTGGCATTCCACTGGTGGACATACGGCGCCACGTTGAGGCAGTTGCTGCAGGTATAGGTCCAGAACTCGACCAGCACCACCTGCCCCCGCAACTGCTTCAGTGTGAGCGGTGGGCTGTTGTGCCAGGGCCCGCCACCGTCGAACCCGGCAGCGGGAAGGGCCTGTGCCGGCTGCGCATCGGCCTCCGGGTTGGGCCAGGCCAGCAACAACGCTGCTCCGCCCAGCAGGCCCAGCAGCAACGGCAGTGCGTACCCTCGCAGTGCGGTCATCGTTCAGCCCCCCTGCTCGGCCAACGGCAGTTCAGCGGGCTTCACCCCTGCCGCCTCCAGGATGCTGTCGGCTACCTGCGCCGGATGCGAAAGCAGCGACACATGGCTGCTCCCGATCGATTGCAGCTGTGCACCGATGCGACGTGCGGTCGCGGCCTGCAGCTGTGGCGACAGCATGCGGTCATCACGGCTGAGCACGTACCAGCTCGGCTTGCTGCGCCAGGCCGCCATGTTCACCCCCTCGCCCAGCGCGCTGGCCTTCAACGGGACCTGCGTGCTGTACAGCAGTGCTGCCGACTTTTTCATTACGTCCGGCGCGAAGTCCTGGGCGATGGCATCGGCCGGCAACGTCAGGTAGCCATCCCTCTCCTGCAGCCGGGCCAGGCCCGGCCCGACCGGGAAGCCTTCGCCCTGTTGCGCCGAAGACTGCCCTGCATCCGGTGCGAAGGCCGCCACGTACACCAGCGCCTGCACCTTCGGGTCATTGCCCGCTTCGGTGATGACCGTGCCACCCCAGCTGTGGCCGACCAGCACCACCTTGCCGGGCGCGGCGGCAATCGCGCGGCGGGTGGCGGCCACATCGTCGGCCAACGACGTGAGCGGGTTCTGCACCGCCACCGCCGGCAGCTTCCAGTCGTGCAGCGTGGTGATGACCTTGCTCCAGCTGGAGCCGTCGGCGAAGGCACCGTGCACCAGGATGACGGTGGGCGGTGCAGCGGTATCGGCCTGGGTGGCGAAGGCCGGGGCGGCAGCTCCGGCCAGGGCGAGAGCGGCGGCAAGCGAGGAGATACGGATCACGGGTGACACTCCGGTGTTGGGAGTGGTCATTTCCGCCTGCCGGTGTATCGGCGCTGTTTCTTCGCGGCGCGGAGTTGTAACGGACTGTAGGGCGCAGGCGGGTTTCTACAGTGGGATACATTCTGGCGCCGGCCTGGCCGGGCGCTACTGGGTGGATACCGTTCCACGCACGCGTGCGCGCAACGCATCGATGTGCATCCACGCATCGTCTTTGTATCCGACTGTACGAAACCCCGGCTGCGGCCACAGTCGCTGACAAAACCCCGGGCAACGGCACACGTTGCCGATACCTGCGCCGCCTGGAATGGCCTCCATCGACCACTGGCCCGCAGGAAACCACCATGATCAGCACCGCCTCTTCCGTGTATACCCCCCGCCTGGACGCCGTCGGCCGCTGGCTCTCGCCATTGGCGCTTCGCACGCTGCTGGCCTGGGAGTTCTTTGAGTCCGGCCGCGAGAAGCTGGGCGGCCAGAACTGGTTCGCCGAGCTGGAAGGTCGCTTCCCGTTCCCGTTCTCCACCCTGCCCGCATCGTTGAACTGGCAGCTGGCCACCTGGCTGGAACTGGTGGGTGCGGTGATGCTGCTGCTCGGCCTGGCCACGCGCTCGGTGGCCTACGTCTTCTGGGTGTTGACGGTGGTCGCCATCGCCGCCGTGCACTGGCCCGACCAGTGGAGCGGCCTGGGTGAACTCTGGCAGGGCTATGCGATCACCGACCAGGGCTACGGCAACTTCAAGCTGCCGCTGCTGTTCCTGGCCATGCTGCTGCCATTGATCCTCAACGGCGGTGGCGCGCTCAGCGTGGACCGGCTGCTGGTCGGCCCACAGCATGCCCCCGTCGGCGATGACGGCCTGGGCTGGGGCGTCAGCCTGATCGCCCTGTTGCTGCCGGTTGCCGCGCTGTTGCCCGGCATCGGCTTCGGCGGCGCCCTGCTTGGTGGCGTGCTGCTGCTGGGCTACGCGCTGCGCCGTCGTCGCACCGCCTGACCTGCTTCGCCCCTTCCCGCGCTTCCTCCTTTCGTTTCCGTCGCCTTCAGGCGACGTCCATCCCGCACGCCTGGCGTGCCATCCCCAAGGAGTCACTACCATGTCCGTCTCGACCAAGAACACCCCCTCCTCCCGCCTGCCGCGCATTGGTGCCATCGGCATCGCCCTGGCCGGTGGCCTGCTGCTGGCCGGCCAGGCCGCAGCGATCCAACCGCTGGCGATCAGCGCCGTCGCCATGAGCGCCGCCGCCGAAGGCAAGTGCGGCGAAGGCAAGTGCGGGGCCAACAAGGCCACCACCGGCAAGCCCGCCGGCAAGGCCAAGGTGGCCGAAGGCCAGTGTGGCGAAGGCAAGTGCGGCGATGCCTCGTTTGCCCGCACCGACCGTGACCACGACGGCAAGGTCTCGCGTGCCGAGTTCAACGCGGTGGCCGCCAAGCGTGCCGCCGAGTTCGACCGCATCGACACCGACCACGACGGTTACATCAGCGAACAGGAAGCGCACGACTACCTGCGCAGCGTCTACACCGCCAACGGCAAGCCGATGCCGAAGGGCCTGTTCTCCCGCGTTGCCGATTGATCGACGTCCAACCGGCGCTGCCTTCAAGGCGGCGCCCTCTCTCTGGAGCATCCGCCATGTCCCTGCCCTTCAATGCCGCCGGCCTTGGCCTGCGCCGTGGCCTGATCGACGAACTGCTGGCAATGCCGGCCAGTGCCATCGACTTCCTCGAAGTCTCCCCTGACAACTGGATCGGCGTCGGCGGTGCACACGGCGCCGCGCTGCGCCAGCTCAGCGAGCGCCATCCCCTGACCTGCCACGGCCTGTCGCTGTCGCTGGGAGGTCCTGATCCGCTGGACCGCACCCTGCTGGCACAGACCCGTGCCTTCCTCGACCTGCACCAGGTGCAGCTGTACAGCGAACACCTGAGCTACTGCGCCGCCGGCGGACATGTCTACGACCTGCTGCCGCTGCCGTTCACCGCCGAAGCCGTACACCATGTCGCCAGTCGCATCGCCCAGGTGCAGGACATGCTGGGCCGGCGCATCGCCGTGGAGAACATCTCCTACTACGCCGTTGCCGGCGCGGACATGAGCGAGATCGACTTCATCAACGCCGTGCTCGCCGAAGCCGACTGCGACCTGCTGCTGGACGTCAACAACGTCTTCGTCAACGCCTGCAACAACGGTTACGACGCCTTCGAATTCCTGGCCTGCGTGCCGTCCCACCGTGTCGCCTCGCTGCATGTGGCCGGCCATTTCGATGAAGACGATGGCTTCAAGATCGATACCCACGGTGCCCCGGTGAAAGGCGTGGTCTGGGCGCTGTTGCGCGAGGCCTATGCGCGGGTCGGCGTGCGCCCGACGCTGCTCGAACGCGACTTCAACTTTCCGCCGCTGGCGGAGTTGCTGACCGAGGTTGCACAGATCCGCCAAGCGCAGGTCGAGGCACGTTCACCCGAGGTGGCCCATGGCTGAGTCGCTGGCTACCCTGCAACGGCGCTGGGCCGATCATGTGCGGGACCCAGCAATTGCCGCACCCGACGGCGTCGAGGCGGGCAGGCTGGCGGTATACCGCCGCCTGTGCATCGACAGCCTGGACACCCTGCTGGCCGGCAGCCTGCCGCGCCTGCAACAGCAGTTGGGCATGCCACGCTGGCGCGACACGGTGGAGCACTACTACGCCCGCCACGCCTGCCAGACCCCGTTGTTCCCACAGATCGCCGGCGAGTTCGCGACCTGGCTGGCAGTACAGGACACGCTGGCACTCCCGGCCTGGACAGCGGAACTGGCGCACTACGAGAGCTCGCAGCAGTCGCTGCACATTGAAGCACGTGACGCCGGGCGGTCCCTGCACCGCGTTCCCGAGGGCAGCGATGTGCTGGCGGTTTCGCCGCTGGTGCGGGTGCTGGGCTACCAGTGGCCGGTGCATGAGGACGAGGCCCTGGAACCGGTGCCGAGCGCTGCGCCCACGCTGCTGCTGATCCAGCGCCGCGCCGATTTCAGCCTGCAGGTCGAGCAACTGTCACCGCTGGCCTACGCGCTGCTATCAGCCTTCGGTGACGACGGCGCGCCGGTGGATGAGGCACTGCAGACGCTGTCCGAAACGCATGGCGTGGCAACGGACGCATTGCGCGTGGCCTGCGTGCCCGTTCTGGGCGAGCTGTGCATGGCGGGCGTGCTGGTTGTGCCGAACGATTGTTGAGGGTGCCGGCCAGCGGCCGGCACTACCTACTCATTGGCCGGCCAGCGGCCGGTGCTCCCCATTCCTGCTTCGAGGTCTCACCATGGCTGCTTCCAACACTTCCTTCCTGCACGGCTGGCGCCTGTTCGTGGCCATCGCCGTGGTCCTGATCGCATTCGCGCTGGCGGCCTTCGCCCTGTATCCCGATGCAGCCGAAGGCAGCCGTGCGGCGATCCGGATCACTGCACGCACATCGTTCCTGCTGTTCCTGGCGGCGTTCACCGCATCGTCGTTCGCCAGTCTTCTGCCCGGCCCGTTCACCCGGTTCCTGCTGCGCGAACGGCGCACCGTCGGTTTGTCCTTCGCGTTCTCGCACCTGCTGCATGCCATCGCCATCACCAGTTTCGGCATCCTCAACCCGGCGTTCTGGCCAGCACGATCCGCGCTGGCCAATCTTCCGGGCACGGTGGGCTACATCGCCATCCTGGCGCTAGCCATCACCTCGCATCGGGGGATCGCCCGCCGCATGGGCCCCACTGCTTGGCGTCGCCTGCACCTGTCCGGCATGTGGATCATCGCGGCGGTGTTCACCTACTCGTACTTCAAGCGCGTGCCAGGCAACTTCTGGTATGCGGTGCCGTCGGCACTGCTGTTCACCGCCTTCGTGGTGCGCTGGATCACCAAGCGGGCGCAGTCACTGCGCCGAAGCGCGCGTGCGCGGCCACCGCTGCGGAGTTCTCAAGGAGGCGGTTACTTGTAGAGCCGAGCCCATGCTCGGCTGCCTCTGGTTCAGCCGAGCATGGGCTCGGCTCTACAGAGGGATCCCAGCACGATCGGCATCGAATCCCCTGCGGAAAGGGATCTGCCCCACTTCAGGTCACGGCGCGCGGCGCAATGTCACCAGGGTGATCTCCGACGGCACGCCGATGCGTGCCGGGAAACCGGCCCAGAGACCCGCACCATTGCTCACGTAAAGGGTCATCCCGTCCACGTCGTAGCAGCCGGAGACGAAGCCACCATTGGCCCGCTTCACCAGTTGGTCCATGCCGATGATCTGCCCACCGTGAGTGTGCCCGGACAATTGCAGCTTCACGCCGCGCGCCGCCGCCTCTCGCGCGTTGCGCGGGCGGTGGTCAAGCAGGATCACCGGCGCAGAGGGATCGGCGCCGGCCAAGGCGGCGTCCAGATCCGGCAGCGGCAGGCCGTAGCGTGCGGCCACCGGATCGGTGACCCCGGCAATGGTCAGCGCTGCATCACCGCGTCGTACCTGCAGGTGGCTGTTCTCCAGCACCTGCATGTGCAGCGCGCGGAACGCCTGCATCCATGCCTGGTACTGCGCGTAATACTCGTGGTTGCCGGTAATGGCGACGACACCGTCCGGCGCCCGCAGATCGGCCAGAGGACGCGCGTCGTCACGACGGGCCTCGACACTGCCGTCGATCAGATCGCCGGTGATCACGATCAGATCCGGCGCCAATGCGTTGCTCTCATCCACCACCCTGCGCACCCAGTCGCCGGTCAACAGGCGGCTGGCATGGATGTCGGTCAGCTGCAGCACGCGATAGCCGTCGAACGCCGCTGGCAGCCCGGCAACGCTCACCTCGATCTGCCGGGGCTGGGGCACTGCCATGCCCTGACTGACACCATAACCACTGACCAGCAGGGCCAGCACGCCGGCCGCCGGCCGCAAGCGCCGCGTGCGCAATGCGGCTACCGCACGTGGCCAGCGCAGCAGGCGGGACGCGAGCAGGCCCACATCCATCGCCAGCATCAGCAACGCCAACAGCAGCACCGCCGTGGAGCCGGTGACCAGCGTGGCGATGGCCAGTTTCGGAATTTCCGGCGACGCCATGGTGCCCCAGAAGGTGGCGACGATACGCAGCTGCACGGCTACGCCCACCAGCAGCAGCGACAGCACGACCTTCAGCCAAGTGGGCATGCGCTGTGGCCAGAACAGGCGCCAGGCCACATACAGGCCCATCAACAAACCGATCGTACTCAGCACTGCAACCATCCTGGAAAGAAAGTGGGCCGCCATGGTGACGGCTGCAGGCGGTGTTGTGTAGCACCGAGCCCATGCCCGGTATTTCAATCTGCAGCCGAGCATGGGCTCGGCGCTACAACAACAGGGGCGTCAAGCCATTCCGTCGAGGCGCTGCACCCGCAGGCGGGCGATACGGCGCTTCTCCATCGCCAGCACGGTGATGCGCACGCCCGCCACCTCCACCGCATCGCCGATGTCCGGCAGCCGGCCCAGCTGCTCCAGCACCAGCCCGGAGATGGTCATGTAGTCGGCACTGCGTGGCAGCGATACGCCGGTCAGCCGCTGCAGGTCGTCCAGAGTCAGTGCACCGTCGGCCTCCCACTGCTCCTCGCCCTGCGCGACCACGCCATAGCGCTCGTCCTGGGTATCGACCAGATCGCCGGCAATCGCCGCCAGCAGATCGTTGGCGGTCACCAGGCCCTCCACGCTGCCGTACTCATCCACCGCCACCGCCAGCGGTACCGGATGCTGGCGGATCAGTTCCAGCGCCTGCAGCGCACTGGCGCTGGACAGCACGTACTGCGGCTCGCGCAGGTTGCCTTCCAGCTGCAGCGGCCTGCCCTGCAGCAGGTCGGCCAGCAGATCGCGGCTCTGCACCACGCCAAGCAGGCTGTCCAGGTCACCCTCACCCACCAGCAGGCGGGTGTGCGGCGACGCCACCAGGCGCGCCACGACGTCCTCCTGCCCACGCGCCAGGTCGATCCACTGCACATCGGCGCGCACGGTCATTACGCTCGACACCGGCCGGTCGGCCAGGCCCAGCACGCTGCGGATCATTTCGTGTTCGGCAGGCTGCAGGCGCTCTTCGGCGTCCACCTGCGCGTCCAGGCCTTCATCGTCGTGGCCATTGGCCGGGCGCGCGCCGAGCATGCGCAGCACCGCATCAGCGGTGCGCTGCCGGAACGGCTGGCGACGCTCGTTGCGCTCACGGTTGAAACGCACCCACTGGTTGAAGGCTTCCACCAGGATCGAGAAGGCGATCGCCGCGTACAGATAGCCCTTCGGGATCTTGTAGCCCAGGCCTTCGGCCACCAGGCTGAAGCCGATCATCAGCAGGAAGCCCAGGCACAGCACCACCACGGTGGGATGCTTGTTGACGAAGCGGGTCAATGGCTTGCTCGCCAGCAACATCAGCGCCATTGCGATGGTCACGGCGGCATACATCACGCCCAGGTTGTCGACCATGCCGACCGCAGTGATCACCGAATCCAGCGAGAACACCGCATCGAGCACCACGATCTGCGCCACCACCATGGCGAAGCTGGCATAGACCTTCTTGCCATCTTCGTGGTGCGCGCGGCCTTCCAGCCGTTCGTGCAGCTCCATGGTGCCCTTGAACAGCAGGAACAGGCCACCGCCCAGCAGGATCAGGTCACGCCCGGAAAAGCTGTGCTCGAACAGCGTAAGCAGCGGCTCGGTCAGTTTCATGATCCAGGCCAGCGCCGCCAGCAGCACCAGCCGCATCAGCAGGGCCAGTGCCAGGCCGATCACCCGCGCGCGGTCGCGCTGGTGCGGCGGAAGCTTGTCGGCAAGGATCGCGATGAACACCAGGTTGTCGATGCCGAGCACGATCTCAAGCACGACCAGGGTTGCAAGGCCCATCCATATCGAGGGGTCAGCCAACCATTCCATTTCAGGTCCGTTTCGTCAGTAGGTAAGGGAGAAGAACAAACACTCAGTCTGCGTCCTGCGTGTGCGACGGGTCGTACCCGAGCAGGTCGCCAGGCGTGCATTGCAGCTCCCGGCAGATCGCATCCAGCGTGGAAAAGCGGATGGCGCGCGCCTTGCCGGTCTTCAGGATCGACAGGTTCGCCAGGGTGATGTCGATGCGCCCGGCCAGCTCGGACAGGGTCATGCCCCGTTCCTGCAGCACGCGGTCCAGGGTGATGACGATTGCCATCAGATGACACCGTCGAGGTCATCGCGCATCGCCGCGCCCACGGCGAAGACGCGTGCGAGCACGAACAGCATCATCACCGCCACCAGCCCGGTGATCGACATGCCGCCGCCCACCTCCATCCAGCTGAAGTCCGGGCCCATCCAGGCCGCGTAGGCGCCGATCAGGATCGACAGCAGCTCCATCGCCAGCATCAGCCACGCCATCCGTTGCAGGCGCTGCGCATTGGCGTGGGTGAACGGCCTTTCGCGCGCCGCCGATTTCAGCAGCCGCAGCAGATGGCGCAGGAACAGCAGGCACAGCACCAGCAGCGCGACGATCGCAGCCAGCCCCAGGCAGAAGTGCAGGAACAGCGCGTTGCCGTGTGCAGCAGCGGCAGCGCCATCGTGGACGCTGTCGAGCAGCCAGCGACGGTCGTGCGCGACCAGCGGCACGGCCAGCAGTGCGGCCAGGATGCCCAGCCAGCACATCGCCCGGACGGCCTGGACGGCGGCCTGGGCCAGGGTGAACAAGCCTCGCGCGGGTCTGGCGCGGGCGGGACGAGCGGTCAAGCGGCCTCCGGCATTGGGGCGGCCTCGCCGCCCCCGGGATGGATTTATCGATAAACGATATATCACAACCTGCGTGAAAGGCTGAATCGCGGGCCTGGGCAGCCTGCGCGGCGCGGGGCCAGCGTTACCGGCTGGGTGCAGCCTGCTCCAGCATCGCTTCGCCCGGCGTCACCGAGGCCATCGCCTGCACGCCGGCCTCGGCCGCCTGCCGCGTGACCAGCCGGAAACGCACCTGCAGCTTGGCCTGCCCGGGCGTGGCCCAGCCGTACTGGATCGCCACCTGGTCCGCCGACAACGGCCCACGGCCTGGCAGCGAGCGCGCCTGCAACGGCGTCGGCGCCGCCTGCACCAACCGGGCAAAGCCCTTCTGCACGACCGCCGCGTCGGCCTTTTCGGCGTAGACCGTACACGTGCCATCGTCAGCCCAGCTGACCGCATAGCGGCCGCTGGCCAGCGGCACCATCCAGGCCACGCCCGACTGCCCCTGCAGCAACGTTGCCGCCTCGGCAGGCTGCAGGGGTGACAGCCCGTTGGATTCCATCAACGACTGCAACCGCGCCGGTGCGCCGATGTGCTGCATGCAGGCGGTATCGAACAACTCACTGAAAGGGTCCTGCGCCTGTGCGCTGGCCTTCGGTGCACGTGCAGGCTGCGCCGCCGCCAGGGCAGGCAGCAGGGCCAGGATCAGCCAGGAGGCAGGGCGCATTGGAACTCCACGGTACGGAAAACAGCAGGGAGGATGGCAAAGCCCGGGCGCGGCGCGCAACGGCCGCGTTGCCGCCGGCCTCCCCGCGCCGGGATCAGGTTGTGATTTCGCCCTCGTCCTCGCCATCCCAGTAGTGGATACGGCTGGCGCGCACATGGATCAGTACCAGTCCCGGTGTATCCACTCCCTGTTCGAACCACCGTTCCAGGTCCTTCACCCAGTGCTCGCGCATCGTGGCCCGATCGCGCACCAGCGCCGCCCTTCCCTGCACGTGCACGAACAGCGGCGGCTTGCCCAGCAGCGACTTGCTGCCGGAGAAACCCAGTGCGACGGTGGGGTCAGCCTCGATCTCGCGCACCATGTCGGTGTCTTCCATGGTGAAGAACCAGCTGTCACCGTCATAGTCCACGTCACCGTTGTTGCTCATGGGGCGACCGGCAATTTCTCCACCGGCGCGGGTCTGCAGCATCGTGAAATCGATGCCGGCCATTTTCTTGGCAAGTTCTGGGAGGGTGAGCTGGGTCACGGCGCGGTCCTTGATCGGAGGGACGCCCAGCGTCTGCGCAGAGCGGTGACCGGAAAGTGCATGAGCACTTGCGGCCTCTTCACGGGAAACGAGATACGGCGCATGGTCCATGCGTGACGCACTCCACACCACCATGCTTACGTTAAAGGCAGATAGAGGAACGCCCCTGCGGAGCACTACACCCAGCTAACAGGGGCGTGCCCGAGAATCGCGCAACCCCGTGGCACGACCGGCATGGCAGCCGGCGTGCACGCGGCGACTCCTCCCCCAACCGCACGGCCTCCACATGGATCTGTTCGCCTGGCTCGCGTTCGGCTGCTACCTGTTGGCGTTCTTCATTGTCTCGCTGTTTGCTGCGGCCTATCTGAAACGTTCCGACTTCATGCCCTACCACGCGCAGGCCGTGGGCATGTCGTGGGCGGAGATCGAACCGCGCATGCAGGTGCTGCTGATGGCACTCATCCGCGTGGTCGGCGCCGGGTGGATCGCACTGGCCGGTGCCGGCGTGATGCTGGCCTGGTTGATCTTCTTCGGTGGTCACTTCGCGCTGCCACAGCTGCTGGCGTTCCAGTTGTTCTGCCTGGTCGCCACCGCGCCCCCGGTGCTGGTCGCCTTCGGCGTGCGGCGACGCACCGGTGCGCGTACCCCGGTATCCACCGGCGCGGTCGTGGTGCTGCTGTCGCTCCTCGGCCTCGCGCTGGCCGTGCTGTCACTGTCCCGGTGAGTTCCCTTGCCCCCTCCCCACGAGGCTCCGCCATGAACCCCGAATCGATCTTCTACAGCGTGGTCAACGGTAATCTTCCACGTTCCCAGGCCGGCACCCTGCTCGGCTGGCGCTTCGTCGGCTATGACGATGCACTGCGTCGCATCCAGGTCGAGTTCGACGCCGGGACGGTGCTCACCAATCCGATGGGCAACGTGCAGGGCGGATTCCTGTCAGCGATGCTGGACGACTGCATGGGGCCGGCGATCTACGCCACCCTGCCAGCCAACCGCATCGCGGTCACGGTGGAATCCAAGACCAGTTTCGTCAACCCGGCACGGCCGGGGCGGATCATCGGCTGGGGCGAAGTCGAGCACAGCAAGGGCAGCATCGCCTTCACCCGTGGCTGGCTGACTGACCCGGCCGGCAAGGTACTGGCCACCGCCAGCGCCACCTTCCGGGTGGGTGCGCTGCGCTGGCGCGGTCTCTCGGTGCCGCGTCCCATCGCGAGGCGGATGATCGCGCGCACGCTGCGGCGCGTGCATGCGCGCATCGGTTGATGCGTATCCTCAACGTGCGTTGCGGCCGCCGCCGGCCACCCGCACGCGGTCGCGGCCCTGCGCCTTGGCCTGGTACATGGCCGCGTCGGCGGCACGCAGCAGGGTGCGCCAGCCCAGCGCATCGGTGCCCCCCTCGGCTACGCCGAAGCTGGCAGTGACCCGCAGTACGTTGCCTCCGGCCAGTGCGATGTCCAGCTGCCGCATGGCCACGCGCAGCGACTCGGCCAACTGGCGGCCGCCGGCCAGATCGCCGTCGGCGAGCAGCACCAGGAATTCCTCGCCACCGTAGCGGGCGATGCTGTCGCTGCGGCGCAGGTGGCGCTGCAGCAGCTGTGCCACCTGCACCAGCACCTGGTCGCCAGCAGCATGCCCATGGCCATCGTTGATGGCCTTGAAGCGATCGATGTCAAGCAGGATCACCACCGCGCTGGTGCCACCGTCGGCATGGCGCTGCTGCACCCTCTGGTCCAGCGCGCGCCGGTTCAACAACCCGGTCAGTTCATCGGTGCCGGCCAGCTGGCGCAGCTCGCTGGTCAACGCCGAGCGCTCGCGCGACTTCTCGCGCAGCACTTCGATGGCATCGAACAGGCGCTGCATCTCGGCCAGCGGGTGGGTCACGTGCTGTTCCGGGCCGGGCGCTTCCGAGGCGATCTGGATCACCTGCTTCTGTGCCTGCAGCAGCGGCCGCAGGATCTGCAGATGGGCAATGCGCAGCGCCACGCCGAGCACCACCAGCGTGCCAAGCACGGTCGCCACCAGCACCACCAGGCGCGTCGCTTCGCGGTTGCGGGTGCGCTCGAAACGGGCGATGGACACGCTCAGGTAACCGTCACGCAGCGCTTCCAGCGACCGCAGGGTCGGTACGTAGCGCGTGGTGAACTCGGCGGCGGTCCACGGCGGCGGCACGCCACGCCGTCCATCTTCGATCAGCTGTTCGATCATCGGCAGCGATTCGCCGAAGAACTGGCGGCGTGCCATGTCCCAATGCCAGGACAGCGTCGGATCGCTGCGGAACACGGCTTCATGGCTGCCTGCCAGCCGCCACAGTTCCAGCAGGCGGCCTTCGGTCTGCAATGCCGCCCGCACCTGTTCGTCACGCCAGGCCCCCGGTACCGCCACCGGCGCCATCACGTTCGAGGCCAGGCGGCCGCCATGCTCGCGCAGGTCGATCAGCACCTGGCCCTGCATCGCCGGGATCGCCGCTTCGCGGTCGGCACTGACCAGCACGCTGATCTGCGCCGAGGTCAGCACGTGCAGGCGATCGACCACGGCGAACATGCTGCTGATCGCGCGCTCCACGTCTTCCACCCGGCGCACTTCGTGCGGCTGTGCCGCCACCTGGTCCACCGCGGCCCGCGCCGACTGCAGGCGACGTTGCGCGTCGGCCAGCAGCCCATGTTCGTCGACCACGCCCGGATCGGCCTTGAACACGGTGTCCAGTTGCAGCAGGGCGGTGTCGACCCGCTTGCGCGCAACCGCCAGCTGCGCGGCCAGCCGCGCCTGTTCGGCCGCATCGGCCGTATTGACTCCCAGCAGGCTGTTGGCTGGGCCGCGCTCGGCCGACACCCGGTTGGCCAGGTCGAAGGTCTGCTGCAGCCGGCGCAGGCTGACCAGGTTGTCCTCGGCGGCGGTGAAGCGCAGCGTGCCCTGCACCAGTGCGATGGCCATCAGCGGCAGCGTACAGACTACGAACAGCCCGGCCAGGATCCAGACCCAGGTCCGCAATCCGATGGGCGACGCCTTGCGGGCCATGCACATTTCCCCTGTCGTGCGGAACACTGTAGCGGCCGCCTGCACAGGCGCCAAGCCGCTAACGGGCCAACCGTGGCCGTGGGTACACCGTGCGCGCCGCGAACGCACCGACAAGGCCGCGCGGACGCTCGAATCGGGACAAATACGTCATGCCCCGCCGCGTCAGATCCAGCGCTGGTCGACCAGTTCGCGCTTCACGTAGGCATAGAACACCGGCGCGGCGACCAGGCCCGGCAGGCCGAAGGCCGCCTCCATCACCAGCATGGCCAGCAGCAGCTCCCAGGCCCGCGCCTGGATTTCGCCACCCACAATGCGCGCGTTGAGGAAGTACTCCAGCTTGTGGATCACGATCAGGTACAGCAGCGCCGCCACCGCCACATAGAACGAGACCGACAGTGCGACGATGGTGATGATCGTGTTGGAGATGATGTTACCCACCACCGGCAGCAGGCCGGCCAGGAAGGTGATCAGCACCAGGGTCTTGGACAGCGGCAGGTGCACGCCGAACAACGGCAGCACGCCCAGCAGGAAGATCGCGGTGAACACGGTGTTGAGCAGCGAGATCTTCACCTGCGCGAACACCACCTGACGGAACGCGGTGGCCAGGCGGCTGGTGCGCCCGACCAGCTCCTGCGCCAGCGGACCCATCTTCGGCAGCGGCAGCTCGTCATACAGTGCGATCATCGCACCCAGCACCATGCCGATCAGTACGCGCACACCCACCTGGACCACCGAGGTACCGGCCACGCCCAGCTGGCGCTGATGCTCGGCGGCCCAGTCGTTCAGCGCCGCGCGCAGCGCTGGCATGTCTTCGGGAATGTAGGGTTGCAGCAGCGCCGGCACCTGGTGCCGCGAGGTGTTGAGGATCTCCATCAGGCGCGCCAGCAAAGCGTCCGGGCCACCGGTCTCGTTGCGGAAGAACGAGGCCACGCCGATCCCGGCCAGCACCAGCGCACTGATGATGATCGCCGACAGCACGATCACTGCGATCGCCCGTGCGCGTCCCGGCGGCAGCCTGCCTTCCACGGTGGAGGCCAGCAGGTGGGTCAGCTGGAACACCAGCAGGCCGGACAGCAGGGTGACCACCAGGCCCAGTTTCAGCGCCAGCCACATGCCCAGCAGCATCATCAGCCATGCCGCGATCCTTGGGATGGGGGGCTTGGGCTGGGCAACGAGAGCGTCTTGCATGGGAGCGCGTCCGGGCGGGGTGGCCCATGGTAGAGGATTGGCGTGCTGATTCCGCGTGCAGGATGAATGGGCATTTCATCTGCGTTCGGCGGCAGCCGTGCCGTCCCCACGCGCGCTCACTCGCCGTAGCTGGCGGTGTTCTTGCCCTGGCGCTTGGCGTGGTACAGCGCGCGGTCGGCCAGTGCCAACCAGTCCTCGACACTGCCGCCACGCGGCGTGGCCGCAATGCCGATACTGACGCTGAATTCCACCCCCGGCGTGGCCTGCCGCGCAGCCTCGAGCAGGTGCAGGCGCACCCGCTCGGCCACCTGCATTGCATCGACGGGCGCGCAGTCGCGCAGCAGCACGACGAACTCATCGCCCCCCAGCCGCGCGGGCGTATCACCTGGGCGGGCAACGGTGCGCAATGTCGCCGCGATATGCCGCAGCACCTCGTCACCGGCGCGGTGGCCATGCGAGTCATTGATGCGCTTGAAGTCGTCCACATCGAGCATCAGCAGGCAGGCAAACCCGCCCTGGCCCTGTGCCCGGTCCAGCGCCTGCTGCGCACGCAGGATCAGGAAGCCACGATTGGCCAGTTCGACCAGCGGGTCCATCCGGCTGAGACGTTGCAGCTGGCGGTTCTGCGATTTGACCCGGCGCGCCAGCTGCCAGCTGAGAATGCTCAGGCCGATGCCATACACGAACAGGAACGGGACACTCAGCACGATCGTGCGCTGCGAGGTGACCGGCTGGTAAGGGAAGCCGAGCGCCCACCAGGTGAGCGCGAAGCCCAGCATCAGGGCCAGCGTGGCGCGCATCGCCAGGCGAACGCCACCGGCAGCGATCTTGTCGGCCACCAGCAGTGCGGCGAACAGTGCACTGGGCACCGCGCTCAACGCCATGAAGGCGATCCAGCCACCACCGAAAAAGGAGTCGGCCACCATGCAGCGGAACTGGACGAGCGCGGGCTGGCCGGAGCGCTGGGTCAGCATCAATGCCAGCGCAGGCCACGCCAGCGCGTTGAGCAGCAGCAGGACCCACGCCAGCGGCCCATCGTGGCGCTCGAGGATGATCGAAGCGATGGGGATTGCCCCCAGTCCATTGCCGACGAAACGCATCCAGCCGATGCGACGTGCCGCGCCAATGCCTTCGACCGCGCCTTCCGCCGAATCGGTGAAGAATGGCATTGCCCCCCCCTTGCGCGATCGCACCTGCTGCCACGGCCCTTGCCGGGCTGCCTGCGATGAGTCTGACAGCTTTGCGTCAATTCGGGATCAAGGTCGCGGCACAACGCGCGGGCCGGCCGCCCTGCTCCGACTGCCCTGCCTCGCCTGCGCTACCACCGAGGCGCCGCTGTCGAACCGCGCAGCATGAAGCTGAACTCCAGCGTCTGCTGAAGCGGTACATCGATCTGTTCGATGATGGCGAGCAGCAGGTTGACCGCGCGCTCGCCGATTTCACGCATCGGCTGCCGGATGGTCGTCAGCGGCGGGGTGAGATAACGCGAAGAGGCCAGGTCGTCGAAGCCGACGATGGAGAGCGCTTCCGGAACGCGGATGCCCCGGTCGCGACAGGCCGCCAGTGCCCCCAGTGCCATCTGGTCGCTGAAGCAGAACACCGCGGTCGGCACGGGCGTGCCGTCCAGCAGCGCCATCACCGCCGCATTCCCGGACTCAACGGAAAAGTCCCCGGGCACGATGCTCAGCTGGCGCAGGCGACCCCGCGCCTTGCCGGCGGCCCGGACCCCTTCCAGCCGCTGCTGGTGCAGGGGGTTGTCAGGTGGCCCGCCGACCACGGCGATCCGTTCGTGCCCCAGGCCGTACAGGTGCTCCATCACCGCGCGTGCGGCGGCCGCGTTGTCGATATGGACGCTGGGGATGCCCAGTGCGGGGTCGAACTCACATCCATTGACCACCGGCGCAGCTGCGCCGCGCTGCTCGACGATTTCGCGCGCGGTCGGTGGCAGGCGATGGCCCAGCACGATCATGCCGTCGGCCTCGTTGCGCCGGAGCATCTGTGCGTAGCGCTCCTCACGATCGGGTTGATGCTGGGTATCGCCCAGCAGAACCGCGTAGCCGACCGCCTGCGCGGCCTCCTCCGCACCCTGCAGGATCTGTGCGAAGAACGGATTGGCGATGTCCGGGACGGTGACCAGGATCTTGCCGCTGCGCTGGGTCTTGAGCGTGCGGGCCACCGTGTTGGGCACATAGCCCAATGCGGCGGCGGCCTGCTCGATGCGCGCACGGGTGGCCGGCAGCACCTTGTCCGGCCGGGAAAGCGCCCGTGACACCGTGCCTGCGGAGACGCCGACGTGCCTGGCGATGTCGTAGATGGTGGCCATGGCGTTAGTTCTCCTGTCCGCTGTGCAGTGCACAACAGGTCCTGCGTGCGCCCCTGCTAGGATAATGCAATCGATTGCATCGAGGGCGAATCACGTTGAAGACGCTCAAGGGTCCAGCGCTGTTCCTGGCGCAGTTCATCGGCGACACAGCTCCTTTTGATCGGCTGGACACGCTGGCCGGGTGGGCCGCGGGTCTGGGCTATTCTGGCGTACAAGTTCCCACCTCCGCGCCCCACCTGTTCGATCTGGCCGAGGCGGCGCGCAGCCAGGCGTACTGCGACGATGTTGCCGGCATGCTGGCCGGGCACGGCCTGCAGATCACCGAACTGTCGACGCATCTGCAGGGGCAGCTGGTCGCGGTCCATCCCGCCTACGACAGCCTGTTCGACGGATTCGCACCCGTAGACGTGCGCGGCAACCCGCCCGCGCGCCAGGCCTGGGCCGTGGAGCAGCTGCGGCTCGCCGCGCAGGCCAGCCAGCGCCTGGGGCTGACCGCGCACGCCACGTTCTCCGGTGCGCTGGCCTGGCCCTACTTCTATCCGTGGCCGCAGCGCCCGCCGGGCCTGGTGGAAGAAGCCTTCGCCGAACTCGGCCGCCGCTGGCGCCCGATCCTGGATGTGTTCGATGCCTGCGGCGTGGACCTGTGCTTCGAGATCCACCCGGGCGAGGACCTGCATGACGGTGCGACATTCGAGCGCTTCCTCGATGAGGTCGACCATCATCCCCGCGCGAAGATCCTGTACGACCCCAGCCACCTGCTGCTGCAGCAGATGGATTACCTCGGTTTCATCGACCGTTACCACGCCCGCATCGGCATCTTCCACGTCAAGGACGCGGAGTATCGCCCCAGCGTGCGCAGCGGCGTGTATGGCGGCTACCAGGACTGGATCGATCGTCCGGGCCGGTTCCGCTCACCCGGTGACGGCCAGATCGACTTCAAGGCGATCTTCTCGAAGTTCGCCCAGTACGACTTCCCCGGCTGGGCGGTGCTGGAGTGGGAGTGCTGCCTGAAACACCCGGAGGACGGCGCGCGCGAGGGTGCCGCCTTCATCCGCGATCACATCATCCATGTAACCGAACGCGCCTTCGACGACTTTGCCGGGAGCGCCACGGACGCTGGATCACTGCGCCGCATGCTGGGAATCTGAGCCACGACCGCCCCGGGAGGGCAAGCCATGACGCACGCCATGTCGCGCCTGGGCGCGATGATGTTTCTGCAGTTCTTCATCTGGGGGGCGTGGTTCGTCACCCTGGGCACCTACCTGGTACAGGGCCCGCTGCAGGCCAGCGCAAGCCAGGTGGCAACGGCGTTTCTCAGCCAGTCCATCGGTGCCATCGTGGCACCGTTCCTGGTCGGCCTGATCGCAGACCGCTATTTCGCGGCGCAGCGCATCCTGGCGGTGCTGCACCTGGCCGGCGCGGTGCTGATGTGGCTGGCGTCCACCGCCACCAGTTTCAGCGTGTTTTCCGCGTGCGTCATGGGCTACATGCTCCTGTTCATGCCGACGCTGGCACTGGCCAACAGCGTCGCCATGCGGCACATGCAATCGCCGGAGAAGCAGTTCCCGCTGGTACGCGTGGCCGGCAGCGTCGGCTGGATCGTTGCAGGCGTGCTGATCGGCTGGCTGGGCTGGGAACAGGCGCATCGGCTTGAACTGACCTTCCGCATGGCCGCATTGGCATCGCTGGTGCTGGGCCTGTATGCGTTCACCCTGCCGCACACGCCGCCACTGGCGCAGCAGCGCGATGCCGGGCTGGGACAGATCCTGGGGCTGGATTCACTGCGGTTGCTGAAGTCGCGCGCCTACCTGGTGTTCTTCCTGGCTTCCATCGCCATCTGCATCCCGTTGTCGTTCTACTACAACTTCACCAATCCGTATCTCAACGACCTGGGCGTGCAGGGCGCGGCCGGCCTGCAGTCGCTGGGCCAGGTGTCCGAAGTGCTGCTGATGCTGGCCATGCCGTTCCTGTTCGTGCGGCTGGGGGTGAAGACCATGCTGGCGGTCGGCATGGCAGCCTGGGTCGTGCGCTACGCGCTGTTCGCCTTCGGCGATGCGGGCAGTGGCTTCTCCCTGCTTGTGATCGGCATCGTACTGCATGGCATCTGCTACGACTTCTTCTTCGTCACCGGCCAGATCTACACCGATGCCCACGCCGGCCCCGCCGCGCGCAGCAGCGCGCAGGGCTTCATCACCCTGGCCACCTATGGCGTGGGCATGCTGATCGGCACCTTCCTGTCCGGCGCGGTAGTGGAGCACTTCACCACCGAGGCCGGCCCCGATTGGCAGCAGATCTGGCTGTTCCCGGCCGGCGTTGCACTGGTGGTGCTGATCGCCTTCCTGCTGCTGTTCCGCGACCGCCCGGTAGCGGCGGCCGCGTCGTCCACACCCTGAGGAGACCGGCCGATGCCCCTGCTTGGAATCGCCATCGTTGGTACCGGCATGATCGGCGCGGTGCATCGCCGCGCGGCACTGCTGGCTGGCGCCGAGGTGCGCGGCGTGGCCGCCTCGTCGCCGCAGCGCGCGCGCGAGGTGGCGCATGCGTGGAATGTCCCGCGCGCCTATCGCGATATCGAGGACGTCGTCGCTGATCCCCAGGTACAGGTCGTGCACATCTGCACGCCCAACCACCTGCACCGCGCGATGGCGCAGGCCGCACTGGACGCCGGCAAGCACGTGATCTGCGAGAAGCCGTTGGCGACGACGCTGGACGATGCGCAGGCGCTGGCGGCGCTGGCCGCCTCGACCGGACTGGTCGCCACCGTCCCCTTCGTCTACCGCTACCACCCGGTGGTCCGCGAGGCACGCGCACGCATCGCGCAGGGCGATCTGGGGCCACTGCACCTGATCCATGGCAGCTACCTGCAGGACTGGCTGCTGGACCCGGCCAGCAACAACTGGCGGGTTGACCCTGCACTGGGTGGCACATCGCGCGTGTTCGCTGACATCGGGTCGCATTGGTGCGACCTGGTTGAATGGGTCAGCGGCGAGTGCTTCGCCGAAGTGAACGCGGCGTTTGCCACAGTGATCGCCGAGCGCAGCGCAACCACCTCCCAGAGTTTCAGCACGCCGGCGACAGACGGCGCAAAGCAAGCGGTCGAGAGCGAGGACGTGGCCGCAGCGATGTTCAGGACCGGCGCGGGCACGCTGGCGTCATTGACGGTCAGCCAGGTCTCGGCCGGACGCCACAACCGGCTCTGGTTCGAGATCGACGGCGCCAACGCCAGCGTGGCGTTCAACCAGGAGGATGCCGAGCGGCTGTGGATCGGCCTGCCCGAGCAGCGCGAGGAAATCTTCGTGCGCGGCCCGGGCGCCGGCAGTGCCGAACAACGCCGGTTGTCGCCGCTGCCAGCGGGGCACGCACAGGGCTACGGGCAGTGCTTCGAAGCGTTCGTGGCCGACACCTATCGCGCCATTGAAGGCGAGCAGCCGCAGGGCCTGCCCACCTTCGAAGACGGCCTGCGCTCGGCGCGGATCGTTGATCGTGTCATTGCATCGGCCAGGTCACGCACCTGGACCACCATCGGTTGAATCCCGGGAGGATCTGTTGATGAACATCCCTGTCCGTAGAACTGCAACCCTCGTCCTGCTGCTGCTCGCAGTCCTGCCCGCCTTCGCAGGAAACACAGCCGGTGCGCAGAAGCCCATCGCCGTGCAGATGTACACGCTGCGCAACGCCGGCCCGCTTGACCAACAGCTGAAGATCGTCCACGACGCGGGCGTGCGTGCGGTGGAGACCGTCGGTACGCAGAATGCAAGCGCTGCGGAGCTGAAACAGTTGCTGGACCGTTACTCGATCAAAGCGGTTTCGTCGCACGTTCAGCTGGCCGAGCTGCGCGACAACCTGGATGCCGTGGTGGCCTTCAACCGCTCGATTGGCAACAGCACGCTGGTGGTGCCCTATCTGGACCAGAAGGACCGTCCGCGCGATGCCGCCGGCTGGACCGCGTTGGGCCGGGAGCTGGGCCGGATTGCCAAGCAGATGCGCGGCAAGGGGATGCAGCTGGCCTATCACAACCACGACTTCGAGCTGGTCGACTTCAATGGCAGGACCGGACTGGAGCTGCTGTTCGACGCCGCCGGCCCCGAGCTGCAGACCGAACTGGACCTGGCCTGGGTCGCGCGCGCGGGCCTGGACCCGGCCGTGATGCTTGGCAAGTTCCGCGGCCACATATTTGCGGTACACGCCAAGGACAATGCGCCCAAGGGCGAGGCCGAAGACGAAGGTGGATTCGCTGCGGTCGGCCAGGGCGTGCTGGACTGGGACGCGATCCTGCCGGCCGCCGCCACCGCTGGCGTGCAGTGGTACATCGTCGAACACGACCAGCCACGCGACCCGGCCAAGGTCATCCAGGCCGGCGCGGACTACCTGCGTGAACACCTGACCACCAACCTGCCCACCCGTGCCCACCGCTGACGCATCAAGGAGCCCCACATGAAAATGATCCTGGCAGTGGCCGTGGCCCTGGGCGGCATGAACGTTGCGACGGCAGCGTGGGCCAAGGACGACCCGGCCGCCGGCGCGAAACTCTACGCCCAGCACTGCACCGCCTGCCACGGTGCTGAACGCACCGGTGTACCGCCGACGTTCCCGGCGCTCACCGATGTCGGCAAGCGGCTGCAGCCCGCCCAGGTCAAGGACAGGATCAGGAAGGGCGGCGGTCTGATGCCCCCCTTCCCGCAGCTGTCACAGCAGGAGATCGATGACATCGCCAGCTACCTGGCGAAGTAGCGGGTGGGCGCTACAGCTCGCGCACCCAGATGTTGCGGTAGCTGACCTTGGAGTCATGTTCCTGCAGATACAGCGGCGCGCACCCATGCGGTGCGTACGAAGGCGCACCGATGTATTCGGTCCTGCCCGCCAGCACGGTGTCGTCCTGTACCAGCACGCCGTTGTGCAGCACGGTGATCCGTGCGGGCGACGTCAGGCCGCCGCCCGGCGAGAAGCGCGGGGCCTTCCAGAGGATGTCGTAGACCTGCCACTGGCCCGGTGCGCGCGAGGCGTTCACCCGTGGCATGGCCTGCTTGTAGATCGAACCCGCCTGGCCATTGGCGTAGGTCGGGTTGTGGTAGCTGTCGAGTACCTGCAACTCATAGAGTCCCTGCAGGAAGATCCCGCTGTTGCCCCGGTTCTGGCCGTCGAAGCCCTTCGTTTCGGTGGGCGTACGCCATTCGACATGCAGCTGGACATCGCAGAAGGGTTGCCGGGTACGGATGCCCTTGCTGCCCGGAACAACCGTCATGGCGCCTCCGGCAACCTTCCAGGGCACGCGGCCACCCTGCTCCGATTCCCACGCGGAGAGATCCTTGCCATCGAACAGCACGATCGCATCGGACGGTGCCTTGCCGGGTGGCGTTGCCACGGTCGCGGGCACAGGGGTCCACACTTCCGTCTTCTTCGGGTCACGCACAGCGTCGGCACTGTCCTGTGCGAACGCAGATGCAGCGGCCAGCAGGCCGGCGGTGATCAACGCAGGGCGGATCATCAGGTTGGTGTCCATCAGCTGGTTCCCCAGGCAGGTGTGCCGGGGACATAGGCGAGGTCACCGTCGTAGCGCCCCGGCACGGCGACGTACTGCAGCACCCCGGTCGCACCGACCTTGGAGGTGAAGAAGCCGAAGATGGCCAGCTGCTTGATCATCGTGAAGTAATGCGGCATGGCTTCGCCCTCTTCGGGCGTTCCAGTTTCGGTCACGTCTGCATTGCGCGCCTTGGCTTCGGCATCCAGTGTACGCAGCAATCCGGTGCGCGCCTCCGCCGTGAGCGACACGAAGCGGCCACCGGCGCGCTTGTCGATGTCCGCCAGCCCGGCGCGGAACACCGCCTGCTGCCTGGCGGTGTAGCAGTCGCTGACGAACGTCGCCATGAACGCACCGGCGCCCGCGTCCTTCGCCCCGGGTGTCCGGGTCCGCGGCAGGATGGTCTCGGCGATCTCGTCCAGCGTGCTGATTTCGGCATCGGAGAACGCGGCCATCGCCCCGGCCGCTGGCGCTTTGCCCTGCACCAGCGCAGGCAGGCCGACCATGGCCGCACCGGTGGCGGCGACGATCATCTTCAGCAGTTCGCGGCGATCCATCACAGGTTCCCCGCTTTCAGTTCGCGTACCGCGTGGTCGGCCGCGCGCGCGGTCAGCGCCATGTAGGTCAGCGACGGATTCACGCAGGCGCTGGAGGTCATGCAGGCACCGTCGGTGACGTACACATTGGGGGCATCCCAGACCTGGTTGTGCGCGTTCAATACCGAGCTCTTCCGGTCCCGTCCCATACGCGCAGTCCCCATCTCATGGATGCCCTTGCCCGGGGCGTAGTCGTTGTCGTGCATCTTCACGTCCTTGACCCCGGCCGCCTCCAGCATTTCGGCAGCATCGGCGGCCATGTCCTTGCGCATCGCCAGTTCGTTGGCGCGCATGGACACGTCCATCGCCAGCACCGGCAGCCCCCACTTGTCCTTGCGCTCGCGGTCCAGGCGGATCGTGTTGTCGTGGTGCGGCAGCATCTCACCGAACCCGGTCATGCCGATGCGCCAGTCACCGGGCACGGTCAGCGCTTCCTTCAGGTCGGCACCGATGTTCAGCTCGGCGATCTCGCGCGACCAGCCGGTGCGGCTGGCACCGCCCTGGTAGCCGAATCCGCGCAGGTAGCCACGCTTGTCGGCGGCGACATTGCGGAACCGCGGAATGTAGAAGCCGCACGGACGGCGGCCGAAGTAGTACTTGTCTTCGTAGCCCTCGACCCGGCCCGAGGCGCCCGCACCGAAATGATGGTCCATCACGTTGTGCCCCAGCTCGCCCGACGAAGACCCCAGCCCCCCCTCCCAGACATCGGTGGCCGAGTTCATCAGCAGCCAGGTCGAGTTGAAGGACGATGCGTTGAGGAAGATGACCTTGGCCGTGTACTGATAGGTCTGCCCGGTCTCGGCGTCGATGACCTCCACGCCACGCGCGCGCTTGCGATCCTTGTCGTAGAGCACTTCCTTGACGATCGAGAACGGGCGCAGGGTCAGGTTGCCGGTTTTCATCGCCGCTGGCAGCGTCGCCGCCTGGGTCGAGAAGTAGGCACCGAAGGGACAGCCCAGAATGCACTTGTTGCGATACTGGCAGTTCACGCGCCCCTGCTCGGGCATCGGCTGGGTGATGTTGGCCGTGCGCGAGTGGATCATGTGCCGCGTGCCGCCAAAAGCCTTCCTGATCCGCGCGGCCACGTCCTTCTCGACGATGTTCAACGGGATCGGCGGCAGGAACTCACCATCCGGCAGCACGTCCAGTCCCTCGCGCGTGCCGGCGATGCCGGCGAACTTTTCCACATGGTCGTACCACGGCGCGATGTCGGCATAGCGGATCGGCCAATCGGTGGCGATGCCCTCCATGAGGTTCGCCTCGAAATCCAGGTCGGAGAAGCGGTAGCTCTGACGGCCCCACAACAGCGAACGGCCACCGACGTGGTAGCCGCGGAACCAGTCGAAACGCTTGGTTTCGATGTAGGGTGAGTCCTGCTCGTTGGCCCACATTCCTTCCAGGTTCTCGGCGAGGCCGTAGTCGCGCATCAGCACCGGAAAAGCGGCCTTCATCGCCTGCGTCGGCCGGTTGCGATGCGGGAAGTCCCACGCTTCCTTCATCGCATTGACGTAGTCCTTGACGTGCTCGATGTTGCGCCCGCGTTCCAGCATCAGGACCTTCAGGCCCTTCTCGGTCAGCTCCTTCGCTGCCCAGCCGCCACTGATTCCCGAGCCAACAACAATGGCGTCGTAGTGATTATCTGCCATGGGTCTCTCACCTGGGTGGATATCGTTTCAGACGTCGCAGAGGCGGATCGCCTCGCGCAATGAAGCAACGGGATCGGGCGCGGCAGGCATGAACTCCTGCGCCAGATACCCCTTGAAACCGGTGTCGCGGATCGCGCGGCAGATGGCCGGATAGTTGAGCTCCTGCTGGTCTCCGATCTCGTTCCGGCCGGGCACGCCTGCGGTGTGGTAATGCTTGAAGCAGGCGTGGTGCTTGCCAATGGTGGCGATGATGTCGCCCTCCATGATCTGCATGTGGTAGATGTCGTAGAGCAGGCCGAAATTGTCCGAGCCGAGCCGCTGGCACAGCTCCACACCCCATGCGGAGTGGTCGCACAGGTAGTCGCGATGATCGACCTTGGAGTTGAGCAGCTCCATCACCAGCACCACGCCGCGCTTCTCGGCATGCCCGAGGATGCGCTTGAGGCCGGCTTCGGCATTGGCCATGCCATCCTGCGGGTCCATACCGTTGCGGTTGCCGGAGAAGCAGATGAGGTTGCGGTAGCCGGCATCGGCGACCAGGTCGATGTGCCGCGTGTAGCGCTCCACCAGCTGGTCGTGGAACTCGCGGCCGGCGAAACCCTTGGTCAGGCCCAGCTCCGCGCCGTTGCACATCGAGCTGTAGACGCCGTGGGCCTTCAGCGTGGGCCAGTCTTCGGGACCGACCAGGTCGATCGCGGCGAAACCGATGTCCTTCACCGTCGTGCAGAGCTGGGCGACCGACAGCTGCGGGAAGGTCCAGCGGGCGACGGCGTGCTTCAGGTTTCCTTTGAGGGGGGCATCGGCGGCGAATGCAGGGAGCACACCTGCAGCCCCCAGGCCAATGCCGCCGGCAACCGCAAGGCGTAGCGCGTCGCGTCGCGTGATGCCCATCGCCGGGGCCGGTCTGATCGAATGGATGGACATCCACCTGCCGGCCTCCCAACCGACATCAAACACTGAGGATTCACTGCAATGCAATCGATTGCACCATAGGGGAGGAATTTGTGTGTTTGCAAGTCGCAGTGCACGAAAATCAATGCTGCGAGGCACAACTCCGCAGCCGACCTGGAAAACAAAAGCCCCGCGTGAGCGAGGCTTTCCTTCTGGCGGTGGGAGCAGGACGACGCCTGTTGGCTACAGCGTCGAAATCGTGCCGCCGTCGATCCGATACTCCGTTCCGGCAATCGACGCCGACCGGGGAGACGCCAGGAACACAATCAGATCGGCCACCTCCTGCGGTGCCGCGGGCCGTCCCACCGGGATCCCGCCGAGCCAGTCCATGACCAGCCTCTTGCCACCTTCATAATCGGTTCCCGCTTCTGCCGCGATCCGCTCTGCAAATTCCCGGGATGCTTCTGTCTCGATCCAGCCCGGCGCTACGCTCAACACCCGCACGCCCTTGGGAGTGACCTCTCGTGAAAGCGACTTGCTGTAGGTCGTGAGTGCCGCTTTGGCGGCGGCATACGCGGTGGTGGACTCCGGCAGAGGCAGCATGCGCTGGATCGAACTGACGTGGATGATCACGCCAGCGCGCTGCGCGAGCATGGATGGCAGCAAGGCACGATCCAGACGGACCGCCGGCATCAGATTCAGGTTCAGCTCGGCAAGCCAGTGCGCATCACTGATCGCTGCGAAGCCGCCGCCAGGTGTCTTTGATCCCCCCAGCACATTGACCAGGATGTCTGCGCCGCCCCATGCCTGCAGCACGGCGTGGGCGAAAATGCCGGTGCCCTCGGCCGTCGACAGATCGGCGGCTACGTAGGCGACTCCTTCCACCGGGCGTGCCGGCAGGCTGCGCGCCGACGTCATCACCCTGGCCCCGGCCTCGGCAAGGGTCCTGACCACGGCCGCCCCCACACCGGCCGTGCCGCCGGTCACCACGGCCCGCAGGCCACCGAGTTGAAGATCGAAGCTCATGCGGTGATCTCCAGCGATGCGATCAGGCCCCGTTCCAGTTCGAAACGGTAGCTCAGCAGAATCGGACTGCCGGGGAAGTTGCCGCTCACGATGGCACGGACAACGTGGTGTTTCCCCTGCCGTTCGATGGCGCTCGGCACGCTGGTGGCGCTGTATTTGGCGGATGCCTCGGCCAGGAAGGCTTTGATGGCGTCGACGCCGACGAGGGTGTGCCCGTCGTCCTTCAGCACAGCCTGGGCGGCAAAACAACGCGCCAGCACTTCGGGGTCATGTTCGGCCGCGAAGTACGCGGCGATGGGTTCTGGGAGAGTCAACGCATTCATTCCTGGCTCCTGCAGTGGTGAGGCGCTCAGGATGTGCACGCAGGTCGGTTAAGTGAATGCCCTATAATCCGAATGGGTTATGTCAAGAATCTTACATAATGCGCGGATCCGAGTTCGCTGAACTGAAGGCCTTCGTGGCGGTAGTGGAACGTCAGAGCTTCGCGCGGGCGGCGGAACATCTGGGGGTATCGCCCTCGGCCCTGAGCCAGACCATCCGTCAACTGGAAGGCCGTCTCGGCACCCGCCTTCTGAATCGCACAACACGAAGCGTGGCACCCTCGGCAAGTGGCGGACGACTGTACGCGCGCATCGCGCCGCTGTTCCAGGAGTTGGCGGTAGCGGTCGCTGAAACCAGCGAAGCGAGCGGACGGATCAACGGGACCCTGCGCATCAATACGCTGGGCATCGCCGCAAGAACACTGATTGCCCCGCGGCTTGCCCGCTTCCACCAGGCCTACCCTGATGTCGTTGTCGACATCGTGGTCGACGACGCGCTCAGCGACATCGTCAGTGGGCGGTTTGATGCAGGCATCCGCGTGGGTGGGCAGCTCGAGAAGGATATGGTGGCCATCCGCCTCACTCCCGACCTGAACATGGTGGCCGTGGCGTCACCGGATTACCTCGCACGCCGTGGAACGCCGCGAACTCCGGCGGACCTGCAGGATCACGCCTGCATCAACTGGCGGCTGCAGAGTGACGGCAGGCAGTACCGATGGGAGTTCAAGAAGCGAGGCCGCCACCTGGAGGTCGCCGTGGACGGTCCTGTCGTCACCAATCACGCTGACGTCGGGATTGCGGCGGCACTGGCCGGCCTCGGAATCGCCTATCACTTCGAGCAGGATCGCGTGGGGGAACTGCTGGCCCAGGGATTGCTGGTGCGGGTACTGGCGGATTGGTCGGTCTCGCGCCCCGGGCTTTTTCTCTACTACCCGAACAGGCGGCACCGCCCCGCCCTGCTGGGTGCGTTCATTGATTGCCTGCTGGACCAGGGCGTGTTCGGTAATCGGTGACAACATCGAGGAACGTCCGCATCGGCCGCCGCCGGACAACAGGATCCCGGCAGTGCCTCAAGAACGACATGGGCCCCAGGCAGGCATGCCAGGAGCCCTTGTCGGGATGCACCGAAGATGCGCTTAGAACGGTTGTGCACACATGTTGTGCATACCTCATTACTAGGCATCTCTCTAAAACACTGCCTTTCTAGGAACTCATTCACCATGGATAGCACCATTTATTCTACCAAATGGAAAATTTGGGTGAGAAAGAGTGCCCACTGACCTCAATCCTATATTTTTCTCAACACTTCAGAGGGGGACGCTATGACTCTCCTTGCCCGAACTCGGTACGGGCCGCCCGCAGCACGCGAGCCGGTTCAGAGCTGAGGGCTTCGGCAGGTGGCATGCCGTTGAGCAGAGCGTGCGGTGAGAGAAACCACTCTGCCTCACGCCATCCGGTGCTGTGAAGTTGCCCGTACGGCTCGATCTCGAAATGACCGATTGCACGCAGTGCTGACAGGATTTCTGCCAAATATTCAACGGGCTCGCCGTTTTCACCAAACTGCCAGTCTGGGTAGCGATAGCCGGGCACAGGCTTCGTTACATAGACCCCAAGTAGCTGGCCGGCTCTGCGCAGCTGACCGGCTAGGCCGCTACCACTGGTCAATGACGGGCCGAGCTGTGAACTGACTTCGGCGGCGCTATGCCACTGTGCGGCAAGTTCATCTCGCCTGACGGCGGCGTCGGACAGGATCTTCTGGGCCGATGAGCAGGCGTCGGAACGCCGTGGTGCGCCCGTTGCTTCTGCCTGTGGCTTTAGCTGTTCTTGGAGAGATGCTTCAGTGAAATTGCCCGTTGCGTGGATGCGATCGAGCAGGAGTCGAAGCGCGATCGCTAATCCCTCGTCCTCTGATGGGTAGGGAGACGCAAACAGAGGTATCTGAACCCACAGATGCTCCTGTCCTGGGTGTACATAGGGGCGATGATCATCAAGCAGCAAGGCCGCGCCTAATTTTGGTGTGGCTAGCCGTAGATCCTTCGTGCTGCCCGTCCAATGGATGTATTCAAGGCTCGCGAACCACGGAGGCGCGCTTCCTTCACGAACCAACAAATCGGCAATGCTGCGAAAGCGCTCTTCCGGCACAGTCGTAAACATCATGAGCTGACTGAAGTGCGATCGGACGTCCTCCAAGAACCGACAGAGGCCGGGTCTTGGAATCTGGCTTATCGCATTGGAAATGAGTGTCCCTTCGAGGTCCAATGCCAGAATGCTCGGCTTCATGTGTTGTCTCTAGCGAGGAGCGTGTGTACACCTTGCTCCTGGACACTCTCGCTGTCCAACACGTGAGCCTACTGGTACACATGCAGCGTGAGCCTACTGGTACGCATGTAGCGTGAGCCTACTGGTACTTGTTGCCTGCAACTGACAAAAGGATCACCTTTGCTGTGCTGCTCGGCAGGGCGGCACCACTAGGTCGGCTGGAATGTTTAGCTCAAGGATCGGCATAGAAGCCATGGGTGGTCGCCGCTGCGCCGCGGCTCTCTTAGTTGCCGCGATGAGGGATCGACAATGTTCAGAACTAGTCACACACATCCTCTGCATATCGCCACGATCGCTGTCGGAGTCAGTGGCGGCGCAGTAGGTGTAACTTTCGCGCCAGGGAAGTTTCAAAAGGCCGCGATGACGGGGCCATGGAGTCGTGACATTGACGTGGACCTTTGCGCGATTCGCCAGTGGGGCGCGGGGTACCTGATCTCCCTGATTGAGCCATGGGAGTTCGATGAGCTTAGGATTGCCGCGCTGCCAGAGCGGGCGATGGCGCAGGGAATCAAGTGGTACGGACTTCCAATCGTAGACGGCGCAGCGCCTAACAGTTCCTTCTTGGAGGCATGGCGCGAGTTGGGCCCAGCACTCAGTAATGAGTTGTTGCGCGGAAGCCGCGCAGTTGTGCATTGTAAGGGCGGGCTAGGACGAGCTGGCACCGTAGCGTGCTTGTTGCTGTTAGAAACAGGCACGGCTGCCACTGGTGAGCAGGCCATGAGCATGGTTCGTCAGGTCAGGCCGGGTGCGATCGAGACGCATGAGCAGGAGGACTTCATACGCGCCTGGAGTCCAGGTTCGGGCAGCTAGGCTACAGGCAACTGACACCGTCGACCGGCCGGACTGCAGAAGTCATAGGTTTTGGACCGCGGGTGCCTAGGTAGCGCTCTTGCTCGATTCCTTGCGTGGGGAGTCCTCGGAAGTCGGCTGGCGCAGCGTCGACAGGATGGTGCACTCAGCTCGCTGTCCGCCGTGACAACTGGCGATTACCCGTTCCAGTTCGTTGGCCATACGTTGCAAGTCTGCCATCCGGGCGCGAATGTCGGACAAGTGGCTGCGGGCCAGACGATCCACATCCACGCACGACAGGCCCTCGTCTCCGGCCAGCTGCAGCAGGCTACGGACCTCTTCCAGGCTGAAGCCCAAATCCCGACCGCGGGCAATGAAGCGCAGGCGCTCAATGTCCGCCAATCCGTAGACCCGGTAACCATTGCCTGATCGTCCCGGCCTCGGGAGCAAGCCGATACGCTCGTAGTAGCGGATCGTCTCCAGATGGCACCCGCTGGCGGTGGCGGCGTCACTAATTTTCATTCGTAGTAGGCTTGACTCCGTAGTAGCTACGGACTTTACCCTCGTGGGCCCTGCCATGCCAGCGGACCGCGCCGGCCCGGCTCCCCTGCGATGGAGAAGATCCGATGAGTGATTGCGGCTGCCACCACGAGGCAAAGAACGCGCAGGAACGGCGCGTGCTGTGGATCGCTCTGGCCCTGAACGCTGCAATGGCGGTGATTGGCGGCATTGCCGGCTGGATCGCCCATTCCACCGGCTTGCTTGCCGACGCACTGGACATGCTCTCCGACGCCACGGCCTACGCCATTGGGTTGGTCGCTATTGGTCGGACGGCGCGCTTCAAGGCCAACGCTGCTTGGGTCAGCGGTAGCGTGCTGCTGATTCTGGGCGTTGGCGTGCTGGTCGAGGTCGGTCGCCGCGTACTCCACGGGGCTGAACCGGTAAGCGGGTGGATGATCGGTACGGCTCTATTGTCGCTAGTGGTCAATCTCGCGGTCCTTCGCATGCTGGCGCCACTGAAGTCTGGCGAAGTACATCTGCGGGCGACGTGGCTTTTCACCCGAGCCGATGTGGTAGCCAACGTGGGCGTGATCCTGGCTGGCCTGCTGGTGTGGTGGCTGGCCAGTCCATATCCGGATTTCGTAATCGGTGCCCTTATCGGCCTCTACGTGATGAAGGAAGCCTTTGAAATATTGGGCGACGCGCGCCGGGCACGCGCCGACGCGCGCAAGACCCCTGCATGACCGCGGGCGGCCAGCTGGGATTTTCCCTGCGCTGGTTGCTGCTGGCGCAATTGGCTGTCGGCCGGTATTTGCCTGAAATCGAGGCCGAAACGCGTGCAGATGCGTATGAGCATCTGCACGCGCCCTTTCGACCGCCAATTTCCGGGTGACGCATGTGGGCGCAGGCCGATCCCTGTGATCTCGAGAACCTTCGGAGTACTTCCATGTCTGTGCGATGGGCGGCCTTGGCCGCGTTGCTGTTAACGGGCGCAGCAGCGATGCCTGCGGCGGCGGTCGAGTTGATGACCTTGGACGATGCCTTTGCACGCGTAGCCCAAACCCATCCCGAGCTGCGTCTGGTCGATGCGCGAGCCACTGTCCTCGTTGCCGAGCGAGATAAGGCGGTGCAGCGCCCACCCTGGACGCTCGGTGCCGAGGTCGAAAACGCGCTGGGCACCGGCGCGGCCGGTGGCTTGGACAGCGCCGAGTTGACCTTGAGCCTGAGTTCGGTGCTGGAGCGCGGCGGCAAGCTCGACGCCCGCCGTACCTTGGCACAAAGCCGGATTGATGCGCTGGCCGTGCAGCGCGAGACCGGGCGCCTGGACTTGCTAGCCGAGACGGCGCAGCGCTATTTGGCTGTCGTTGGTGCCGACCGGCAACGAAGCCTAGCGGACATCGATGTTGGCCAACGCCAGCGAACCGTGGCCGCCGCCAGGCAGCGCCTGCAGGCCGGCGCTTCACCCGAGTCGGTGCTGCTCACCGCGCAGGCAGCGCTTGCGCGGGCCGAGCTGACGCGTGATCGGGCCGAGCAACAGCGACTCGCTGCTCGTCAGCATCTGGCCGCTTTGTGGGGCGAACGTACTCCCAGCTTCGAGGTGGCCCCGGCCGATCCGATGGCCCTGCCGAAGATCGCCTCCATGCAGACGCTGGCCGATGAGTTGGAACGGACTCCGGAATTGGCGCAGTTTGCCGACGCCCGCCGGATCGCGCAGGCACGACTGCAGCTGGCGCGTTCAGCGGCCTCACCGGACCTGTCCTGGCAGCTCGGAGTGCGCCGACTACAGGAGACCGATGACACCGCGCTGGTCGCCAGCTTATCCATGCCGCTGGGTAGCCGCAGCCGCGCACAGCCAGAGATTCGCGCCGGCGAAGCCGAGCTGCAGGTCCTGACGATCGAGCGCGAGGCCAAGGGCCTGTCGCTGTACTCCACGCTGGTCGAAGCCCATGGCCGCTACACCGTGGCACAGGCCGAGGTGGCGCGCCTGCACGGCGACGTGTTGCCGAAGCTGGCCCGAGCCGAGCAGGCCGCTGAGCGTGCCTATCGTGCTGGGGCGATCAGTTACCTGGAATGGGCACAGTTGCAGTCCGAACGCGCCGCCATGGCCCAGCAACAGCTGGACGTCGCCTTGGATGCGCAGCGCGCCCTGATCGAAATTCAACGACTGACCGGCCAGGCGCTTGTCACGCCGCCGGCTGCCGCTTCCACTGGAGAGACCCCATGAATCGCTTTTCCTGGACCGCACTGGGCATGGCCCTGATGCTGGCGGCCTGCAACGCGTCGACCCCCAACGAAGCATCTGAAGGAGGCCACGCCGCTGAGGGCGAAGAGCACGGCGAGCACGAGGAAGCGCCGCTGGAAACCGAGATCGCGGCCAAAGCTGCGCAGGCGGCGGGTATCCAGGTCGCGCCGGCTGGACCCGGTGAGATTGCCGATGAGCATGAGGTGCAAGGGCTGTTGACCCCAATCGATGGGCGCATCGCGCAGGTCACTGCACGCTTCCCCGGACCGGTCCGTTCCGTGCGAGTGGGCGTGGGTGACCAGGTACGCACCGGCCAGGTGCTCGCGACAGTGGAGAGCAACCTCAGCCTGACCACCTACACCATCACCGCGCCGATCAATGGCGTGGTCATGGCGCGTACGGCCACCGTGGGCATGTCGGCGCCTGAGGGCGCCCCGCTGTTCGAGGTCGCCGACCTGTCCACGCTGTGGGTGGACCTGCACATCTTCGGCGCCGACGCCCAGCACATCAGTGCCGGCGTGCCGGTGACGGTCACCCGCTTGAGCGATGGCGTCACGGCGCAGACCACATTGGAGCGCGTCCTGCCCGGCACCGCCACTGCCAGCCAAAGCACCATCGCCCGCGCCACCGTGGCTAATACCGATGGGCTGTGGCGGCCGGGTTCAGCGGTCAAGGCGCGGGTCACCGTGGATCGCCAATCGGCGTCGCTGGTGGTTCCGATCACCGCCCTGCAGACCGCACAGGACCAGGACGTTGTCTACGTGCAGCAGGGCGAGACGTACCACACCCGGCCGATCAAGCTGGGGCGCCGCGACGCCGAACGCGCCGAAGTGCTGGAAGGGCTCAAGGCGGGTGAACGAGTGGTGGTGGCCCAAAGCTTCTTGATCAAGGCCGACATCGAAAAATCCACCGTGGAAGAGGAATGAGGCCCGCCATGCTCGAACGCCTCATTGGTCTGTCCATCCGCCACCGCTGGCTGACGCTGGTGCTCACCGCTGCGCTAGTCGCACTGGGCGTGTGGAGCTACCGTCACCTGTCCATTGACGCCACGCCCGACATCACCAACGTCCAGGTCCAGATCAACACCCAGGCCCCGGGTTACTCGCCGCTGGAGGCCGAGCAGCGAGTGACCTTCGCCATTGAAACGGCCATGGCCGGGCTACCAAAGCTGGACTACAGCCGCTCGCTGTCGCGCTACGGACTCTCCCAGGTCACTGTCGTCTTCAAAGACGGCACCGACCTGTACTTTGCCCGCCAGCAGGTCGCCGAAAGGCTACAGCAGATCGCATCTCAGCTGCCCGAAGGGTTGGACCCAGAGATGGGTCCCATCTCTACCGGCCTGGGCGAGATCTTCATGTACACCGTGGAGGCTGAGCCCAACGCCCGCAAGCCCGACGGCACCCCGTATACCGCCACGGACCTGCGCACCCTGCAGGACTGGGTGATCCGGCCGCAGCTGCGCACCACGCCTGGAGTGACCGAGGTCAACACAATCGGTGGCTTTGAGCGGCAGATCCACATCACCCCGGATCCGGCCCAGTTAGTGGCACTGGGCTTTACGCTGAACGATGTGGTCGCAGCGGTCATGCGCAATAACCAGAACATCGGTGCCGGCTACATCGAGCGCAACGGCCAGCAATTTCTGGTCCGCGTGCCCGGCCAGCTGGCCAATCTGGACGCGATTGGGAACATCGTGCTGGACCGGCGCGATGGCGTGCCCATTCGCGTCCGCGACGTCGCTAGCGTAGGCGAAGGCAAGGAGCTGCGCACGGGTGCGGCGACCCAGAATGGCCATGAGGTCGTGGTCGGTACCGCCTTCATGTTGTTCGGCGCCAACAGCCGGGAAGTCTCCCAGGCGGCCGCGGCCAAGCTGGATGCCGCCAACGCCAGCCTGCCTGCCGGCGTCCATGCCAAGGCCGTCTATGACCGCACCGCGCTGGTGGATCGCACCATCGGCACGGTGTCCAAGAACCTGATCGAGGGCGCGCTGCTGGTGGTGGTGGTGCTGTTCCTGCTGCTGGGCAATGTGCGCGCCTCGTTGATCACCGCGGCGGTGATCCCGTTGGCGATGCTGTTCACCATCATCGGCATGGTGCGTGGCGGCGTGTCGGGCAACCTGATGAGCCTGGGCGCGCTGGACTTCGGCCTGATCGTGGACGGGGCGGTGATCATCATCGAGAACTGTCTGCGCCGGTTCGGCGAGGCGCAGCACGCGCTGGGCCGCCAGCTCAACGATGAAGAGCGCTATGACCTGACCGCCTCGGCCACCGCCGAGGTGATCCGTCCCAGCCTGTTTGGCCTGGGCATCATCGCCGCGGTCTACCTGCCGATCTTCGCGCTGTCCGGGGTAGAAGGAAAAATGTTCCACCCGATGGCGATCACGGTGGTGCTGGCCCTGACCGGCGCCATGGTGTTGTCGCTGACCTTCGTGCCGGCGGCGATCGCCAGCTTCCTGCGCGGCCGTGTGGCTGAGCACGACAACCGCCTGATGCGCTGGTCGCGTGCCCGTTATACGCCGCTGCTGGATTGGGCCCTGCGTCGGCGCGTGGTGGTGCTGGCCGGCGCGGCCGTGCTGGTGGTGGGCTGTGGCGTGCTGGCCACCCGCTTGGGTTCGGAGTTCGTGCCGAGCCTGGATGAGGGCGACATCACCTTGCAGCCCATGCGTATTCCCGGCACCAGCTTGGAGCAGTCGGTGGCCATGCAGGAAACGCTGGAGAAGCGCCTGGCCCAGTTCCCGGAGGTGGCCAACATCTTCTCAAAGATCGGCACCGCCGAGGTGGCCACCGATCCTATGCCGCCGTCGATGGCCGACACCTTCCTGATGCTCAAGCCCCGCGACCAGTGGCCCGACCCGCGCAAGCCCAAGGCCGAGCTGGTGGAAGAGCTGGAGGCGGCGGCCAAGGAGATCCCGGGTAGCAACTACGAGTTCACTCAGCCCATCCAGATGCGCACCAACGAATTGATCTCCGGCGTTCGCTCGGACGTTGCGGTCAAGGTCTACGGCGACAATCTTGACCAGCTGACCCGCCTGGCCAGCCGGGTCGAGCGCGTCCTGCGCGGGGTCCCCGGCGCCCAAGACGTCAAGGCCGAGCAGGTTACTGGCCTACCACTGCTCACCATCACGCCAGATCCAGCGGCATTGGCGCGGTATGGATTGAATCCGGGTGACGTGCAGGACACGGTGGCAACCGCCATCGGCGGTAGCGTCGCTGGCCAGCTGATCGAGGGCGACCGCCGATTCGACCTGGTGGTGCGTTTGCCCGAATCGCTGCGGCAAGACCCGGCTGTGCTTGCGGACCTGCCCATTCCACTGCCGGAGAGCACCAGTATCGATGAGTCCAGCCGTGTAGCCGCTGGTGCCAACGGTGGGCCTCGCACTGTTCCACTACGAGAAGTGGCGAAGATACAGGTAGAGCGCGGGCCCAACCAGATCAATCGTGAGAACGGCAAGCGTCGAGTGGTGATCACCGCCAACGTGCGTGAGCGTGATCTTGGCGGATTCGTTGGCGATCTGCGTACCCGCATCGGCCAGGATGTACCTCTTCCAGAGGGGTACTGGATCGATTATGGCGGCACGTTCGAGCAGCTGATCTCGGCCAGCCAGCGCTTGGCGGTAGTTGTCCCGGTCACATTGGCGCTGATCTTCGCCCTGCTGTTCATGGCCTTCGGCTCGGCCAAGGATGCCGCCATCGTGTTCAGTGGCGTTCCCTTGGCATTGACTGGTGGCGTAATCGCCTTGGCTCTACGCGGAATTCCGCTGTCAATCTCTGCGGGCGTAGGCTTCATTGCGCTTTCGGGCGTGGCAGTACTCAATGGCTTGGTCATGATTGCCTTCATCCGCCGACTGCGTGAGCAAGGCGACGCCCTCGAAGATGCTGTCCGGGATGGCGCCCTGGGGCGACTACGACCGGTCTTGATGACTGCCCTGGTGGCTTCCCTTGGTTTCCTGCCGATGGCTTTGAACGTAGGCGCTGGTTCTGAAGTACAGCGGCCGCTGGCCACGGTCGTAATCGGCGGTATCGTGTCCTCGACCGCGCTGACGCTGTTGGTCCTGCCGGTGCTGTACCGCTGGCTACATCGCGACCGCGGCAGTCGTGGCGATGGCGCTATCCAAGATCCCTCAACCTCATGAACGAGATCAATTTGGAAGAGGTCCGGGCAGCGATGTTCACGGACCCGGGCGTGAAAGCGGTAGACGGCCTGCGGCTCGTCCCAGGCCTGGCACCTGGACGCGCGATTGCGGCCACCATCACTGTCGCTGCCCCCTCGGTGGACCTTGACGTGGTCCACGCTGTGATCGCCCGGGTACTTTTCGATCAATTCGGCATCGAGCGGGCAGTGCTTTCCTTCAACGACCCTGGGCCAGTGCCGCCGCCACCCACGGCGGCGCCCTTGAAGAAATTGTGACCGCTGCAAAGCCCGTACAGATCGTTGCCACGAAGCTACCCTACGTTGCCAGCCGCTCCAGCACTGTACTCGTCACGTCGGTCAGCCATGCCCAGTCCGTGGGCCTACTGCGTGTCCGTGCAAACTGTTGCGGCGCTAAGTCGTTTGAGCTTGAGGGGTATAGACTTGGTGGCCCAAAAGCGCGCACGTGCCGTTATACACAAACGCCACACTCTGCCTCGCCCGGGTGAAGGCGACGTAATACTTGGGTGGCGCCGTTATGCGGGACGCGTCGGCAGTGCGCAGGTACTGCGTCAAAGGCCCATTAGGGAAGATGAGCACACGGCTATAGGTGCGTCCCTTGGACTGACCGAAGTTCATTGCTGGTAGGCCATCGCAAGCCTGCCGTCGGTCATGCCGCAGCACGGCTGGGGCAAACTCCTGCATGTACGCAGTGACATGCTCGGGCGCGACCAGGTATATGCCATCGTGACCGGTCAACTGATCATTGCCTGATTGGGTCCGGGGCATCTGTGGATAGAGCGCGTCGGCCAGATCACACAAGGCCTGCACGCATCGTAAACTCGTGAGGCGGTGATCGATCTGGCACAGGCCGTGCGACTCCCAAAGCTGGAATAACGTCGCCAAGTTCGGTCCGCGGAACTGGCTGTACCGAGGCGCGTAGTTGGTGGCGTAGGTCGCTTGGCGCGTGTCGCCCACTAGCGTAACGCCGATGGGGCTCTTCAACAGGCGCTCAATCAGATCTAGGTCGTAGCCAGCCAAGTCCTGCACTTCATCGACGTACACTTCGTCGTACATGTCCGCCAAGCGCGAGATGACCTGACCATGAGTTAGCTCATCGCAACGAACGGCGAAATCCGAGGCCCGATCCGAGTACATCCTGTCGCCTGCCAGATAGTGGCGGGAAATCTGCGAGCGGGGTGCCCGGTTGTTAGTCCGTCCTTCAACGAACTGAATCGATTCAACCCGTGGCTCGCGACACAGTGCCGCCTGATAAGGTCGAATACACTCGCGTAGCAGAAATCCGTACCAGCTATACAAGGTAACATTCGCGGGCACCGCGCCGGCATGGGCCTCGAATGAGCGTCGAATTTCTTCGAGATTCTCCAAGGTATAGGTGAGCATAGCGATGCGGCGCTGTGGTCGCTCCAAGGCCTGGCGGACCAGCAAGGTGGTCTTGCCAGAGCCGGCTGCCGATAGCAGTACCCGGTTAGGCGATAGCACGCTGGACATAGTCCGGGAACCTGATTGAATGAGGGCTGTTGAAAATGGCTAGAGCCGTATCGGTCTTGTGACCTTTCATGTACTTGAGCAAAGCCACCTCGTCGGCGAATGACTGGGCCAGCACGGTGTTCAGCTCGTCCAGTGAGTTGGCTTTAATAAGTTGTTCTTCCAACGATGGGGCGGTCTCGTCAGAATCGTAGTAGATGGCATTGGGGAAGTCGGCATATCGCTCTTGCACTAGCGCGATATCACCATCGTTGTCGGTGACGACTTTGGCCTGAATACGCAGGCGCTCCGCAATCTGCAAGAAGCGCTTAAACGCCAGTGATTTGACCGAGATGATGTCCACGCCACGGGCCAATGGTGCTACACCGTGGTGATCCAGGTAGGCACGTTGCACGATCAGCTCGTCGGACGGGCCCTCCACCAGAATTACCCGCTTGGCCAGAATCAGTCGCAACGTGTCATGGCCAGGAAGCTTCATGAAGTAATCGTGCGTATCATGCGGCAACTGATCCAGTTTCATCTGGCCTTGGGCGCTGAACAGGATCACATTGTCCACGCCCAACTTGTTCAGAACGAAGCTGCTGTGGGTTGCGATGACCACTTGCTGCGCTGTAGAGAGCGCTGAAATCTTGTCAATCAGCTGGCTCATGCCAGAGAAGGAGAGGTGGTTCTCCGGCTCTTCGATCAGCAGTACATGCGCCGAGCCTGCAGCATGCATAGCCAGCTTCATCTTTACTGCGCTTTGCTCACCCTTGCCAGCTTGGGTGAAAGGAAGCTCATCCAGGTACGGTGACAAGCTGGTTTCCCACGTTGAGCGCGGTGAAGAGTCCACGCCCACCGTCAATGCTTTGTGACTGATGTCCCCCGTGTGCTCAGTGAGATAAGCATTAATGGCGGCAACGTCGCCCTCTTCCGCGAAGCTTTGCCGCATGCGGCGAAAACTCAGAGATAGCGACACGCGCTGCGCTGGGGTAAGCGCCTGTTCGATGATGCTGGCGATATAGCGATCGGCTCCGGACAGTGTCTTGATACCGTGGGTGTCGATGATAGTTGAATCGAACGGGATGGTACGAGCGGTGACACCGTTGTTGGCAAAGGAGTACCAGCGCACCGTGTAGTATTCCACTGGGAGGCTGGTCGCGCCCTGGTGTTGCTGCAGGTAGGCGTTGAATTCCTCGCGATAGTCATCGCTGAGCTCGACCAGCAATCGGACGCCTGCACCGTCTAGACCTAATGAGTTGTTGGTGCCGCGCAAAGACGCCAGCGCGGGATCGTTCCCCAAATAGGCTTCAATGGAGATCCTGGGCGGTGACGCAGGCGTTCCCGCGCGCAGAGCCGCTAAGTACTCCCTCACCGTTGGCTGGTGGAAAAGATAGGGTGTGAGCTCGTAGGTGAGGTTGCGACCATACAGCTGCCCAGTTATCACTGCGTGGATCGCTTCCAGCAAGGTGGACTTTCCCACCTCGTTGTCACCAACCACAAGGTTCATGTGCGCATTGAGCTGCAGATTGAGGTGGCGAAAAGACTTGAAGTTCTCGATAACAATACGTTCGATCGGCATGCTCCATCCCCCGGTGGACTATCCTGTCTCTACAGAACTTTACGCGGCTCGTAAGAACGATGCCAACTGGACTGGATTTGGAAAGAATTTGTTCTGGACAGGCCTGGCGGGCACAGAAGGTAAGCCATCAAAGACTGCTAAATGAACAGGATCCATCGTCTTCGCTCGTCTCACGTATCGGCTATGCGGTTTGGTGGTTGTGACGAGGTGGTGGTTATAGTCCCGACTTTCTTAGTGGTGCTCGGTCACAGACTGCTGGACGTCGTCGGAGCTGTCAGGGAGGCGGCGATTCCCTGGGCCTCTAGATAGTCACGAACAGTGGCAAGGTCGTTGAGTTGACCAGAGCACATGAAGGCCAAGGCCGGGGTCCCCTTGAACGGTGCTGCGCTGTTGGGGCGTCGTAGCCAGCTGTCAGCTTGCTGCTGATCAGGGAAGAGGATGTGCAGTGCCCGGTATATGCCGAGCGCATAGCTGATTCGCTCGAGTGTTTCTGGCCAAAGGCCGTCAGTCACTCCCGCCTCTAGCTGTGCACAAGCAACGTCGATGGGCCTACCCAGGATTGCCGACTGCTCATGAGCGCTTAGTTTCCAAACTTCTGCCATCTTGGTAAACGCGCGCAGAGCAGGTCCTTCCAGGCTGGTGGCGTCACTGGCGATTGGGTAGATCATCCCTCTGGCCTGGGGGAGCAGATGAGTCATGCTACTCCCGTTTCACTCATCGCACCCTTCCGCGATGCGCCGATTGACTAAATGGTTGGCCTACATAGGCGGGCGATGCTCATGTCATCTCGACCGTTCGGTGCGAGGGAGGCCTAACAGCCCCGCCTCGGCCGACGGTCTGGCAGCCGACTGCCTGCCGGCCGCACGTCTGCATTCTATTTCAACGACACGTGGTGGCTGGTAGTGAACAACGTGGTGTGACCCCTTCAGGACCTATAAACACTGAAGGGGACAACAGTGACTACTGGGCCTCTATGCCCTGCCGCAACAGGCCTTATAGGGAAGGCGCCGGCGATGGATTTCACGGCATCATTGGGCTTGGAAGAGGAAATCCATCACAAATGATCCGAGCAGCTCCGCACCGCGACGATGGGCATTATCGGGAAGCGAGTCTGCGAGAGTTCCTCAAGCAGCATCTCCCATCACGCTTCCTGGTCACCAGCGGATTCGTGACCGATCATGATCGAGAGCAAGACAATCAGGTTGATCGATCCTGGCGCCAGATCGACTGCCTCGCGCATGACAAGCAGGACTTTACCCCGCTGTTACGCGCCGATGAATTTTCGATCGTTAGGCCTGAATCCGTTGCTGCGATCATTGAGGTCAAGAGCTCTCTAGAAATAGTGAGGGAAACCGTCCGGATGAGTACCAGCCCATCGTTTCTCACCCCCAAGGGGCGACACTACCGCTGGGCGGGCAGCCTGGTCGAGGCCCTTGAGAACATCAAATCTGCGGTCGACGTGATGGAAGCTGCATCCATCCGCCGCAATACGTACTTTGCGGGAGTAATCGCCTATTCTGCGCGCCCCCTCCGAAAGCTGCCTGAAGCGATGAACTCCGGCGAACTGTTCAAGCAGCTTGGGATTGAGGAAATTGAACATTTGCCCGACTGCATCTGTGTTCTAGACGGCCCCGCCTGGTCCTTCTCATGCGTTGCCGGAACGGATCCGAACGTCCACGGCGATGTGACCACCGACCCTAACTCTTCCTACGCCATTGGATCTCCACGGGACGGCGAGGGAAGCGCACTTCAGATCTTTAGCGCCCATCTGCATCACGCGGTTGCGGTGAATCGGCTACAGCAGCCGCACATGGTCGGAGGGGCGCACTCCGCTGCAGGCTATAGCGCGCAGGAACAGCACTACAGGATCCCCGTCTCATCCAAGCGAATGTTAGGTTCTACGTACAGCAATGCGCACCACACCTCGAACAGATCGACCATGCTTAGCTTGGTCTTCTTGCGCGCGCCGCTCTTTCAGTGTCCGGATCCCTTCCAGCAAGACGCCGATAAGAGCCGGCAGCGGATTCTGATCGGTCCGAACCGAGGCTCTACTACTCAGTAGCGTGCATTGCGACCGGCGGAGCTGCCGTGACCTCTCAAAAGAAACCACTTCCAGGTCACTGCTCGCTATTCTCTCTCTTCTTCTTTTCACCTTTCCGGCGACCAGAACGGTTCACCTCAGGCAACGGCTTGTCCAATGCAAGCAAGTCCATACGAACGTTGTTCGCGTAGGCGTTGTATTGCCATCGACGAAACTGATCAAGAAGCAGATTGTTGGTGTCCTCTAACCGTTTAACCTGCGCTTCCAAGTCAGTGATGCGGCGGATAGCGGCGTCCAACGTGAAATCTCTCGGAAGCGCATCTCTCGCCTCACGCAAATCCTTTTGACGCTGCTGAAACCGCTCCTTGACGGCAGGATAAAGGTACATCGTGTGCTTCGAGATCGAAGGCACGTCCAGCACCTTTGCGGCGCGCTCGCAGAATAGCGGCCAAGTGAGCTTGCCGTCCCAGCGATCCAGCTCACGCATTATCTTTGGCAGCGTTGCCTTGGTGATGATCTTCTTTGGCATGGCGGGTCAGGTAAGAGCCAAGGCAATCATTTTCGGACCAAGCGCATCCATGGAGGGCACTTCGACAACGCCAAGATCCATGAGAGCACGGCGAACCGGAGAAGGATCGTGCCCATCCGGAATCCTGAGGACCGCTCCCTCCAGAACATTGGGATGCTCCAATGCCATCCTCATTGCCTTGACGTGCGCGAGCTTCCACTTGTGATTGTCCACCCAGCGGTCGGCACCAAAGTCGCCATCCTCATGAGCTTTCATGGCCTGCTGGAGCAGTTTTTCCGTCTGCGCCTCCAAGAGGCGAATCCGGTCTAGCGCAACGTGATCACCCTTGATGCAAGCATGCTCCTTGCAGGTCATGCATTCGCGCTGTTTCTGGCACGGTGCCATGGCGTAGTCGTGCACGCACATGCCATAGAGCGTGGCTTTGGCCGTTCCCAGCCGATCAGTCCCAAGTTCCTGATACGTCACCGGTTGACGCTGCTTGATGCGTTCGAGCAATGGGGCAGGCTGCATCGGAAGCAGCCCACGGGCAGCCTCTAGGCGTTCCTCCGGCGAGCGATGGTCGTAATGACGGTTGTCGGAAACCTTTGCGCGACCGGCCCAGCGCGCCAGGCTGTAATCGTCCATGCCCGCCCGTTCTGACATCGTGCTGAGCCAATGACGGAGCTGGTGCGATGTCAACGTGATGCGCGTGCCATCCAAATTCCGCAGGCCCATACGGTCAAAAAGAGATTCGCCGTGGCCGCTGCCAGCGCCCAAGCGCTTATTCACCTCGTTAGCGCTTGGAATCCGCCATGAGTCTGGCCTAATTTCCTTCTCGCGACTGAATTCATTCTCTCGATGCAGGCACAGAGCACTCCAGGTCGTCAGCACCCTCTTCTCATCAAGGAAGGGCCAGTAGAAGCCGCCAAATTCTTTGATGAGATTGGACGTGCCGACATCTTCAGACGAAGACGTGGAGCCTTCGAACGCCGCCCTGACTAACTCACGTGCAGGAGCACCGATTTCGATCAGGCGCCGGACGGCCTCTTTCACGACGTCATGCATGACAGGCACGACCCACTTCTTCGTCGCTCCTTTGCCCTTGGCCGCATTCCAACGCAGGAACATCTGAAGATTACCGTCGTCATCTTCCTCCCACTGGATGCAGTCAATAGGAAGCTTCAGCACTTCGGAGACGCGGCCTGGCGCGGCCATAAGCAGGATGAAGATTGATGAGTAAAACTGACTCTCCCGATCGTCGGCCAGGGCAAACACGTCAGCAACTGCGAGCATTGCCTCATTGGTGGGAAGCTTTTTCATGCGATGGGCCTGTCCCGCTTCGCCGAGATCCTCGGTCAGGATCACCGGCTTCTTGAAAGGAGACTTCCAAGCCGGCAACGACGGGACAAGGCTGTTCTCACGTAAGAAGTCGAATACAGCTTGAAGTTGGAGCCCGGTCTTGTGGTGCACGTCCTCGCTGGAGTAGAACTCCTTGCACTTGTTGGCGCAAACGTCCATTACCGCACCACTCAGGAGTCCGACATCTCCTCGGCCGCAAGCCGCCAGCAATCCTGCCTCCACGCAGCGAAGTGCTTGGAGCATCATTGCCAAGCTCTTGACTGGCCTGTGGCTATATCTGTATCGAATGTATGCCTTTGCGAACTGCATGAATGGTTCGACGAAGGGCGTGAAAGAGTATGAGTTCAGAGGTGCTGTTTTCGTTGCGAAGACGACTATGGTCTCGTTTTGCTGCCACTTGTCGCGATCCCAAGCGCCACCATTCGCGAAGGCAGTCAGACCCTCTTTTGCCAAGCGTATGAAGTCGGCAAGGTTTCCGCTGGCTTCACGCTCAGCGCGGGGAACGAACTGGACGACATCACCCATGGGTGCCCGCCTCCAACAGATTCGCGTCGAGCATCTGAGCCCTCGCATCCTTGCACATCGAAACACAGTGCTCGACAGCAAGGATCAGTTGGTCATTAGCATTAACAATGACGTTGGAACAGCCTGCCTCCCGGGTGCGCTCCTTCTCGGCATATAGGTCCACCAGCACCTCTTCATGCGGCCCGTCGACCCACGGCTGGAAGTGAAAGCATGTGTAGCAGGCTCGGTAGCCGCTAGCGCAGAATCCATAGTTACCGCAGGTCCCCACCGCGTGTTGACGATCATTCGGCACACGGCTCCGCGGATCGTCACCGCGAACTGCCTTACGTTCAGAGTGGACAAGCTTGCCGAGGCAGGCTTGCGCGAAGGGAGCGAGTCGAGCACCCACTAGCTCATTGATGACTACCGCCTCTTGAGCGGTGTTCTCCGTGTACACATGGACGTTCTGGGTGTCGGAATGATCCAGCAACTCGGCGATGATGACTGCACCGAATCCCTCTCGGCGAAGCTTCGTGCCTCGCGTGTGTCGGAATCGCAGTGCGGAAAAACGAATAAACTCACCAGTACGCTCCGAGTGCGCAGTCGACGCCTTCGCGCAACGCTGTAGAGCGGAATCGAGCGAGTCAATTTTTGAATGCAGTTGATCTGGCGCGCCACCCATCAGATAGTCGGTGAGCTCGTCTAAATTTCCAACATCCTCAAGCTTCTTGCGATTGAGAAAGATCGGCACCTCACCTACCAAGGCAGGATCAACCGCCCCCCCAATCGCCTCGAGAACTGCGGCGACGGACTGTCGATGCTGCTGCCGAAGCACCAGATATAGGTCTTCAAGGATGGCAAGAGACCGGTAGGCACCTCGAAAAGCGATGCCACGTTGCTTGGCTCGCGGAATGTTGAGCCTAAACATGGGCGCGCCTTCACCTGTTTCACGAACGAGATCCCGCCCCCTGAGAGCAGCGATCTGGACGGGACGGCGCGCGGTCATCGCCAAGGTGAGCAGATATGCGTAGTCCTCGAATGCAATGTCCTTTCGTGCTACCGCGAGGTTCGCCCAATCCAGGAGCGCAGCCATCTCGAGGTCGGTGTAGGGCCCATTCTCGGGGCAACCACTGGCAACGGCCGCCCCCTTTTCATTCCCCTTTATTCGCCAGCTTTGGAGGAGATCAACGACTTCGCTAGTGACGCCGTCAAATCCGTAGTCATGCCAGGCAAGCAGAAAGCCCTTCAGGCCGCCTAACTGATATTGCTCGTCTGCCGCAAGGCTGGCGCGCCAGTTGATGAGGTCAACCACGGTCACCCGCGACGCTCCTGTATCCCGCAGGTATCGCTTGAAACGCGTCTCCATATTTCGCGCATGACGAGCGGATGCCTCTTCCGCATAGCGCAACAGCGTGGCGCGAAAGCCAGCCTCGGTTCTAGCTTCAACCACCCCCGGCAGCGCTAGTGAAATCTGCACGTCCTTGTTTAATTGCCAATGTTTATCCGAAGGCTTGAAGGGATAACCATCCTTAGACACTGTCTGAGCGGTCGACTTTCCCTCGACATCGACCTGCTTTGGATTAGCGCGAATCACCACCGCCCCCCTTGGAGTTATCGCTACGCTTGGGATGAGCGGCCTGCACCTGACGAGCAGCCTTGTCGCTGGCTTCACGAATGTGACGCCGGTTGTACGTCGCTCCCGATGCCTTGCTGCGATGACCGTTCAGGAAAGCACGAACATCCAGCTCCCTAGCCTCGCTGAACGGCAATGCCTCAGCATCTTCACCCGACCGGATCTTGGCGTTGTGCTTGTCAATGCTGACGGAAAGCTCGTAATTGAAATGGTGTCGAAAGGCGTGGGGATGGATCGCCTCAAAGGCGGGGTCCACCGCGCGCATCCGCGAAAAGATCTGGCTACTCAGAGCTGAGGTGGAGAGTGGCTTGCCCCATGTATCGCCCTTCCTGTGCGAGACAAGTAGATACGGATGCCTTCTGGCGGGGCCGATCCTGGAACGGACATTCAGCATGTAACGGTCGATCTGATTGGCGAGCGCCTCAGGTATCGGTAATGGCCGCTCCTTGGTCTTCGTTACCGGCTGATAGGGTCGCGGGTCATGCTTATCATCCTGATTGCGCCGAACCCAGACGTGCGGCTCATGGCCCAAGTCGAACTGGTCGAGTCGCAAGCTCAATAGCTCTCCTCGTCGCATTCCGGTGTGTCTTAGCAGCCCGAAGATGATGGCATTGCGGAGCTGGACTTCCGGATGCCGGAACGGATTGCGCGGATCACCCTCAGTGCCTATCGCCATGAATCGCTCGACCAACTCGGAGGGTGGCGAGCGCAGATCCAAATCGTCATCCCTCTGTTTTGCCAACCCGCGCGGTCGGTGCTTGCGAATGGTTCTGGCCATCCGCGCAATTTCTTGAGCGGTTCGAGACGAGTTCTGGTGCTGTGTAACGACCGAAGCCGTAAATTCCAGATAGTCGGCAAACGTGCTGATACGGTTGAAATGCTGTTGCCCACCAATGGTGGCCAGCACCTGATTTGAGGCAACTCGCGCCTCGAGAAAATCGATGACGACGCTTCGTTTCTTGTCACCTTCTCCAACTGAACTCAACTCCCGCATGTCGAGCTTGGCGAAATCTCGAAGCGACACTATGTCTGAAACTGTGAGAAGGCGCCCGCTGCGGAACTCGGTGATCAGGTCTCGGCCATTGGCCTGCTCCCAGCGCAGAAGTACAACGATGTCGGCAAGCTTGTTTCGGATCGTGTTGACGGCTGCCCCGGCATTCCGAAGCTGGGAAGTAGCGAACAGGGTCGGGTAGAACAAAGGCACGCCCTGCTCGTCGTGGAGCATTGGAACTCGTTCTCCTTCGCCAAGCACATGAACTGACAGCATGGCCATCACTCTTCTTCTACTGTTTTTGCATATGTACAACTGTATATGAAATTTTCGACTACGCAAGTCAGCGTAGAAAAAAGAAAAGCCCTGTAAAAACAGGGCCTTCCTCGAAGCTATATCACCACTATTGATCTAGTATTCGCTAGAACGGAATATCGTCGTCAGCGAAGTCGTCCATCGGCGGCGCCTGCTGCGGCTGCGGACGCTGGTTGCCACCCTGGTTGCCGTAGCCGCCGCCCTGGTTGCCGCCCTGGTTGCCATAGCCACCGCCCTGGCCACCACGCTGGCCGCCGCCACCGCCGCCGTACTCCTGGCGCGGCGCCTGCTGGCGCTGCGGACGATCGCCGCCGTAGTTGCCGCCACCACCGCCGCCGCCTTCACCGCGGCCGCCCAGCATCTGCATTTCATCAGCGATGATATCGGTGGAGTACTTCTCCACGCCGTCCTGGCCGGTGTACTTGTCGTAACGCAGGCTGCCTTCGACGTAGACCGAGCTGCCCTTGCGCAGGTACTCGCCGGCGATCTCGCCGAGCTTGCCGAAGAACACCACGCGGTGCCATTCGGTGCGCTCCTGCTGGTTGCCATCCTTGTCCTTGCGGACGCTGGTGGTGGCCAGGCTGATGCGGGTGATCGCCATGCCGCCCTGGGTGTACTTCACGTCCGGGTCGTTGCCGAGATTGCCGACCAGGATGACTTTGTTGATGCCGCGCGCCATAGGTACCTTCGTCCGTTGTCCAGGGGCAGACCGCCAGTGATAGCACAGCCCCGGGCGGGGTGCAGTACGCTGGGCCGCCCCTGGTGAAATTTTGGGGAATGCGAGAACGACGCATCTTACCATTGCCGCCGCCGTCCGCCCGGTCAGGAGACCCCGACCGCACCGAAGGATCAGGCTGATTTCCTTGTCCGGCAATGACTTACCTTCGCCCCGACCGACGTCCAGAGAGGCATTCGCGTCTGCGCATGGCATCATGCCCGGGCACCTTCCACCTGCCCGCTCCGCCCGCCCATGACGATCAAAGGCAAAGCCACCTCCCTCGACATCGCCCACCTGGCCGGGGTCTCCCAGCCGACCGTGTCGCGGGCCCTGCGTGGTAGCCCGATGGTCAACGCCGAGACCCGCGAGCGCATCCTGCGCATCGCCCGCGAGCTGAACTACAAGGTCGACAAGAACGCCTCCAGCCTGCGCCTGCGCAATGCCGGCACGCTGGCCCTGCTGTTCTTCGAGGACCCGACCAACGACGATTCGCTGATCAACCCGTTCTTCCATTCGATGCTGGGCTCGATCACCCGCGCCTGCGCCCTGCACGGGCAGGACCTGCTGGTGTCGTTCCAGCAGCTGTCCACCGACTGGCAGGCAGATTACGAAGACAGCAACAAGGCCGACGGCATCATCCTGCTCGGCTACGGTGACTACCACGAATCGCGCGACCGCCTGCAGCGGCTGGTCGAACAGGGCACGCACTTCGTGCGCTGGGGCGCCGCCCTGCCCGGCCAGCCCGGTGTCTCGATCGGCAGCGACAACTTCCAGGGCGGGCATGACATCACCACCCATCTGCTGCTGCAGGGCTGCCGCCGCATCGCCTTCCTTGGCCATGCCTCCAGCCACTACCCCGAATTCCAGGAGCGCTACCGCGGCCATGTCGCGGCCCTGCAGGACCACGGCCTGGCCGCCGAACCGGCGCTGCAGCACGATGCGATCACCACCGAGGCCTCCGGCCAGGAGGCCTGCCAGGCCCTGCTGGCGCGCGGCGAGCCGATCGATGCGATCTGCGCGGCCAGCGACCTGATCGCCATCGGTGCGATGCGCGCCCTGCGCGAGGCCGGGCTGCGGGTACCGCAGGACGTGGCGGTGACCGGCTTCGACGATATCCCGCTGGCCGCTTCGGTATCCCCGGCGCTGACCACGGTGCAGCAGGACACCAAGCAGGCCGGCCAGCTGCTGGTGGAGCGCCTGCTGACGCTGATCGGCCGGCAGCCGGTGGAGAGCCAGAGCATCCCGGTGAAGCTGGTGGTGCGGGAATCGTCGCTGCGCGGGTAGGCGCCGCAGGGCGGGATCGCTCTTGGCCTCGCCCTTGTTGTTTGGCTTGGTCTTACCCTAGTGCCAGTGCCGAGCCGTGCTCGGCAAACTACCCGCGACAGGCGCGCAGGTTCAGCGTGCCCCGGCCTTCGGCCCCAGCAACGCCAACAGCACATAGACCACGATCGAGGCGACGGTACCGAGCACCGCCGGCAATCCGTAGGCCCACGCCGAACGGCCCTGCTCGCGTGCCCACTGGGCCAGATACCAGGCCGAACCCAGGTTGATCAGCCAGGCAATGGCGAAGGCCGGCCACTGCACCATGCCCACCGCGCGCAGCAGGGGCACGGACACCAGCGCGGCAACGATGGCTGCGATCAGGAAGATCAGTGCGGAGCGGGAATGGCGTGATCGTGCCGGTGAGCCGACAGGTAATTCCTTCAATTCCACAGCAGAGCCTCGATCCTGGTGTTATCCAAAAGGAACCACGTACTGCACCCGAAGGGAAGCGTTCTGTAGGGTCGGGCCGTGCTCGACTGATCCGGCATGGCGCGAACGGCAGCCGAGCATGGGCTCGGCTCTACATGACAATCAACCCTGGGCGAAGTCCTTCAGGATCTCGCCGACGCCGCTGGGCGAGATCTCGAAGCCCAGCGCGGTGCCGGGGTTGATCACCACGCCGTAGCCACCCGGCACGCGACGCAGCACGTCCAGCATCAGCCAGCGGATCTGGTGTTCGGCCTGCTGGCTGTAGATGCCCACCCGCGATGGGTCGGTAAACACGGCCACGTGCAGGGTGCCCTGCTTGTCAAACAGCAGCGGGTCGAAGCCGCTGCCGTCGGGGGTCACCAGGCTGCCGGTCTGCAGCACCACCTCGGAGGCGACGAAGGCTTCCATGAAGGCGCGGATCGGCACCGCCCCGTCCATCGCCGCCTTCAGCAGGGTTTCGATCGGGGTCTGCGGGGCGAGGTCGGTCATGGCGGTGCGGCACGGCGTGAGGGGTGCCTATTGTGCCGGATGTGGTCCCCCCGGTAGTGCCGGCCGCTGGCCGGCACCTGAAGGGACCATGGATTCATGAGTTGCCGGCCAGCGACCGGCACTACCGCCCCAGGCGCTGGTCCCGTGCCCGCTGGTCAGCCATCGCCTTGTCCAGTTCGGCCTGCAGTGCCGGCTGCTGCACGGTGGCGTCCAGCACATAGACCTTTACCCCATGCGCCGGCACGTTAGTCTTCAGCTGCCGCTCGACCTTCACCGTGCCGCCATCCAGCGCGTCACGCCACGTGCCGGCCTGCAGGTAGCGATCCACCTCGAAGGTGCGCGCCACATCGCCCTTGTTCAGCAGCACCAGCGCCGTCTGCGCCAGATCTTCCTGCTGCAGCACGCGCAGGAACACCGCTTCGTCGCCGTGCAGGCGCTCGTTCACCTGCAAGCCACGCTGCAGTGCCGGGGTCGCTTCACGCAGTTTGGCGATACGCTGCAGCGGCGCGAAGATCGGGCTCTGCGGCGCAGCGTCCACACGCGGCTGGCCGAAGTAGGCACGGTTGCCTGCATGCTCGGCGCGGCCACGCATGAAGCCGGTCTCCGAGCCGTAATAGACCACCGGAATGCCGCGCGCGGTGAACAGCCAGTTGTGCGCGTCGATGAAGCCACTGTCGCTGGCCTGCAGGCGCGGCATGTCGTGGTTGTCGTAGAAGCTCATCAGCTCGTACGGATTGGCATACGGGCCACCGCTCAGGTGCAGCGGCTCGGCCAGGGTCTCGAAGCCCTTGCCGGCGGTGCCGAAGGTCTGCTCCAGAGCACCGCGCAACGGGAAGTCGAGCACGCTGACATTGGCGTTGACCGGCCAGGTGTGCTCGGCAATGGTCGCCGCGTTGTAGTCGAAGGCTTCGCCGAACATGAACATGCCCGGGTGCTCGGCGCGGATGCGCTTGACGAATTCATGCCACCACGGGTGCGGCAGCCAACCGATGGTGTCGATGCGCAATGCGTCCACGCCCTGCGCGGTCCACTGCAGGTAAGCGCCGACCAGGTAATCCATCACCGCCGGATTGTCCTGGTTGAAGTCGGACAGTTCGGCCAGGTTGCCGTCGAAGATCGAGCCGTCCTTGCTGTCGACCGGACCGATGTTGTTGTAGAACGCGTGCAGCGGGTTGTGCTTCGGGTCCAGCTTCTGCGGCGGCAGGTTCTGGTGGTCGGCGATCAACTTTCCATCCTTGTCGAAGATCTGACCGAACTGCGGTTGCCGTGTCGGCATGGTCCAGGCCGGCGAACCGTGGTTGCCTACGATGTCCAGCACCACCTTCAGGCCGGCACCGTGCAGGCCCTTGGTCAGTCCGGCGAAGTCCAGGTCCCTGCTGGGCAGGTGCTCATCGAGTCTGTAGAAGTTGATGCCCCAGTAGCCGTGGTAGCCGGTCTTGCCGCGGTCGGTCAGCGTGCTGGTGCAGCTGATCGGCTTGCTGCCGGTGAAAGCTTGGTCGGGGTTGTCGATGATCGGCGTGATCCACACCGCGCCGAAACCCAGGTTGCGGATGTACTGCGCATTGTCGAGCACGCCACGGAAGTCGCCGCCGAGGTAGCCAATGTTGCCGTCCACCTTGTCCGGGCATGGCACCGGGATGTCGAAGGTGCGGTGCGCGCCACCCTGGTCGCGATGGTCATTGGATGGATCACCGTTGACGAAGCGGTCGGTGACCACGAAGTACACCGCATCGCTGGCGAACGGTTCGGTGGTGCCGACGTAGTCCGGGCGCGGCGTGGCCACGGCCTGGCCGGCGAACAGGGCAAGGGAAACGGCAACAGCCAGGACACCACGCATCACACCACCTCCGGACGGGACGGAACCCGCAGCACGCACAGGCCGGCGACGAACAGGCTGCAGCCGCCCAGCACCAGCACATGCATCGGCTGGCCACCCAGCCATGCGCGCAGGGCAAAGCCAAGCGCACTGGCCGCCACCAGCTGCGGGATCACGATGAAGAAATTGAAGATGCCCATGTACACACCCATCTTCGACGCAGGCACGCTGTCGGACAGCAGTGCATACGGCAACGACAGGATCGATGCCCAGGCAAAACCCACACCCACCATCGACAGCAGCAGCCAGTGCGGGTCGCGGATGAACATCAGCGAGACCAGGCCGGCAGCGCCCAGCCACAGGTTGACCAGGTGGCTCCAGCGCAGGCCGATCGCACGCACCATCGGTGGAATCAGCACCGCCGCCAACGCAGCGAAGCCGTTGTAGGCGCCAAACAGCACGCCAACCCAGTTGGCACCTTCGTTGTAGGCCGCCGACTGTGGATCGGTCGAACCGAAGTGGGTACCGGCCACCGCAGCAGTGGTGTAGATCCACATGGCGAAAAGCGCGAACCATGAGAAGAACTGCACCCACGCCAGGCGGCGCATGGTCACCGGCATCGCGCGCAGGTCGCCGACGATGGCGGCCAGCATATGCGTGGCCGGCAACACGCGCGCGGCCGCCAGCAGCAGGCCGTAGCCGGCGCACAGGCCTGCCAGCACATACAGCATCCTGTCGCCTTGCCGCCAGGTGATCAGCAGCGCCAACAGCACACCCAGCCCTAGCCACAGGGCCACCCGCGTCCATGGCGCCGGGCCGTTGATCACCGCTCCCGCATGATGCGCCGGCGGCTCGGCATCATCGAAGGCAGCCAGTTCTGCTGGTGAATATTCGCGGGTGCTGACCACCGTCCAGGTGATTGCCGCCAGCAGCACCGCCGCGCCGAAGTAGAACGCATAGCGCACGGTGTCCGGCACCTCACCGGCGGCGGCCGTATTGGCAACGCCGAAATGGGCCAGGATGAACGGCAGGAAGCTGGCGACGATGGCGCCCACGCCGATGAAGAAGCTCTGCATCGCGTAGCCGGCCGGACGCTGGCGTGGCGCCAGCTGGTCGCCGACAAAGGCACGGAAAGGCTCCATCGATACGTTGATCGAGGCATCGAGCACCCACAGCGTGCCGGCCGCGATCCACAGCGTCGGCGAATTCGGCATCACCAGCAGGGCCAGCGTGGTCAGCACCGCACCGATCATGAAGAACGGACGGCGCCGCCCCCAGCGCGTCCAGGTGCGGTCGGACAGGTAGCCGATCACCGGCTGCACCAGCAGGCCGGTCAGCGGCGCGGCGATCCACAGCCCGGGTACCGCGTCGATGTCCGCGCCCAGCGTCTCGAAGATACGGCTGGCGTTGGCATTCTGCAGGGCGAAGCCGAACTGGATGCCGAGAAAACCGAAACACATGTTCCAGATCTGCCAGAACGACAGCTGGGGTTTGGCGGGGCGATTCATCGCGCGCCCTCTACGGCCACGGGCGCCACCGTCAGCGCCTGCACCTGCGCCTGGTTGAGCACGCCGTCGCGCCCGCCCTTGCCCCCGGTGTAGTGCGCGAAGTGCTGCAGTGTGCTCATGTTGAAGCCCTCTTCAAGCGTGACCGCGCATCGGCCCTTCGGCACCGGGAACGTCGCCGAGGTCGAGTCCTGCACGGCCACGCTGTGCGGCAGGGTGACGGTGTGCCGCTGCAACGGCTGGCCCGGGCACTGCAGCACCAGCTGCTTCACCGCGGCGGTCACGCCCGTGTTGATCGGCCCATTCGCGTTGCTGTACTGCAGGCGCAGGCGCACCTGCCCCGCCTTGGCCGAGGTGAACTGCCAGCGCTCGGCACCCTTCAATCGCTGCTGCGGACCGACGCAGACCATCGGACTGTGCAGCGATTCCAATGCGCCGTCGCGCCGGGTCAGGCTCAGACAATGCTGCAGGCCATCGTCACCGATGCGTGCCAGGCCATTGCTGGCGGTGAGCGCCCGGCCGTCCTGCCACAGCACCTGGCCGGCAGCGACCTCGACATTCCAGCCCCTGCCCTCGCGTCGCGCCTGCGGTGCGGCCGGCGTGGCCGGTGCGCGCGCATTGGCGTCGGCCGTCGTCGCCACGCTGCGCGGTGCCGCTGCGGTGGCCACCAGCTGCACGGTGGTGGTGGCGCCACGCGTCTTTACCTCGCCCGCCACCAGCAGGCCATCACCCACCTGCTTCGGCCGCTCCAGCACATAGCGCTTGCCATCGGCCTCCAGGGAGATGCGGCGCTGCTTGCCGAACAGTTCGGGGACCAGCGCGGCTGGCAGCTTGGGCTGCACGCGGCCATCGTCCTGCACGCCGAACACGCCCTCGACCACCATCGACAGATATCCAGCCACCGACCACAGCTGGCGCTCCGAATTGACCACCGGCCCGCTGAGCGCGCCTTCATCCACATGGACGGCCTGGGTGACCAGTTCGTAGTTCTCCATGTTGGAGCCGGCCAGCGCGGCACCGCGCATCAGCGAGCGGATCTCGGCGGCGATGCGCGGCGCATCGTCCAGCTGCCGCGCCGCACGCAGCGAGTAGGCACTGACGAACGGCCAGATCGCCCGGTTGTGATAGATCGGCTGTTGTGCTTCCTGCGGCCAGACCACCGGGCTGCCAGCCGGGCCCATCGGATACGCCGCCAGCGCACGCCGCGCGCGCCCGGGCGGCAGCACCTCGGCGAGGATGCCCAGCGAGAGGCCGAGCAGATCGACCTTGGCGTACGGTACCGGGTGCGCGGCTTCGCCGATGTAGCTCATGTACTGGCCGATATCCTCGCGCCAGAAGCGCGCATCGATCTGCTGCGCCAATGCATCGGCCCAGGCCTTGTAGTCGGCCGCGCGGGCATCGCCGTGCTGCCCGGCCAGGCGTTCGGCCAGGCGCAGTGCCTGGTAGTGCAGCACGTTGGTGGACAGTGCGTAGGAATCACCGATGAAACGCACATCCTCGCGGGTCCAGTCTGGATAGGTCTGCTCGCGCCAGTCCAGGAAGGAGGTCTCGCCGCGGTACAGGCCCATCTGCACGTCGAACACCATCGCGCGGTCCTGCGCCAGCGTGCCCTGCAGCGCCTGCCAGACCTGGTCGGCAAACGCGCGATCCTCCAGCAGGTGACGCGCGGCCAGGAACCACACCACGCGGTCGCTGCTGATCGGCCAGCTGCCGCCGGAGCCGGTGTCCTGCGCAACGAACAGGCCGGGCGTACGGCCATCGCGCGCCGCCGACAGCTTGAACTGCAGCGACTGCCGGGTGCGCTTCGGGTCCAGGCGTGCGAGCGCCAGATCGGCGGCAAAGCTGACATCGCGCGTCCACACATAGGGCCAGCGCGCGCCGGTCTGGAAGCACTCGCAGGGCACCGGCCGGCCTTCGTCGAAGGCGGGATCACGGATCGCATCCACGCGGTCCTGGTCCATCTCCTGCTGGGCCAGTGCGAACAGGGCATCGAACATCACGCTGCCGGTCTGGCTGCGCATCGGCATCGGCGCGATGCGCACCTCGCGCTTCGGCGCATGCAGCACGAAGCTGCCCTTGGCAGTGGCTTCGGCGCGCGCATGGCGGCCGTCGAATTGCAGGTCGGCCGCCTGCGCGGTCGTCCCCAGCGCTGCCCCCAGGGCAGCGGTCAGGCAAATGATCTTCAGCATCGAAGCGGCGGACCGGCTCGCGCCCGTCGGCCTCCCTCCCTCTCTGCACGCGTTGTAGGTCCGCACCGTCGTTGCCGGCGGGCGGGCGCGGCCCCTCCCTCAAGGTGCCCTGGCGCCATGGTAGACGCGGGGCTGTCGGCTGCGTCCAGTTGCATACGTATTCATGGCGTCGCGCGGTAGCGCACCCGCCGCGCTGGCTTATGGTCCGGGTCTGCCAAAGGCGCCTTGGGAGGGGAATTGCCGATGTCACCCACTGCTGTACGTGCGGTATTCGCGCACATGCTGGGCCTGGCCCTGATCGGATGGGCCACGCTGGTACAGGCCGCGCCCCAGGTGGCCAGCGTCGAATCGCCGGGCAAGGTGTTGAAGGTCAGCCTGGTGCTGCACGGCGGCACGGCCCGCTACCGGGTCGAGCGCCTGGGCGACACTGTGGTGGAGGATTCGAAGCTCGGCTTCGCCCTGCGCGACGGTCGCCTGGACCGCGATTTCACTCTGCTGGGCCAGCAGCGGCGCAGCGTCGATGACACCTGGGAGCAGCCGTGGGGCGAACGCCGGCTCACCCGCAACCATTTCAACGAGCTGACCGTGCAGCTGGCCGAAACCACCGGCAGCAAGCGCCGGCTGGATGTAGTGTTCCGCGTCTACGACGATGGCCTCGGCTTCCGCTACGTATTCCCCGAACAGCCGAATCTGCGCGAGGCCATCATCGATGACGAGCTGACCGAGTTCGCCATCGCACAGGACTCCACCGCCTGGTGGATCCCCGCCGGCGAGCCGATCCACTACGAGTACCTGTACCAGCGCACCCCGCTGCGCGAAGTACCGCTGGTGCATACGCCGATGACCCTGCGCAGCCGCGATGGCCTGCACGTGGCGATCCACGAGGCTGCGCTGGTGGACTACGCCGGCATGTGGCTGCGCCGCAGCGAGGGCCAGCGCCTGCGCGCGCAGCTGTCGCCCTCGGCTGAAGGCTGGAAGGTGCGCCGCACCCTGCCCTTCGCCACGCCGTGGCGCACGCTGCAGATCGCCGACCGTGCCGGCGGCCTGGTCGAATCGGACCTGATCCTCAACCTCAACGAACCCAATGCACTGGGTGATGTGAGCTGGGTGAAACCAGCCAAGTACCTGGGCGTGTGGTGGTCGATGCACCTGGACAACGAGAGCTGGGCGACCGGGCCGAAGCACGCGGCCACCACCGCCAAGACGAAAAAAGTCATCGACTTCGCCGCGGCGCACGGCTTCCGCGGCGTGCTGGTGGAGGGCTGGAACCCAGGCTGGGACGGCATGTGGGTGGGCAATGGCTACGACTTCGATTTCACCCGCGCCACGCCCGATTTCGACATCGAAGCGCTGTCGGCGTATGGCCTGAAGAAAGGCGTGCACCTGATCGGCCACCATGAAACCGGCTGCGCCATCGAACATTACGAGGCCCAGCTGGACGCCGCGCTGGACCTGTACGCACGGCTGGGCGTGGACCAGTTCAAGACCGGCTACGTCTGCGACGACGGCCAGGTCGACCGCCGCAATCCCACGGGGGGCCCACTGTGGCGCGAGTGGCATGACGGGCAGTTCATGGCCCGCCACCATCTGAAGGTGGTGCAGGAAGCCGCGCGCCGGCACCTGTCGGTGAACCCGCATGAGCCGATCAAGGACACCGGCCTGCGCCGCACCTATCCCAACTGGATCTCGCGCGAAGGCGCACGCGGCATGGAGTACAACGCCTGGGGCCAGCCACCGAACCCGCCGGAGCACGAGGTCAACCTGGTGTTCACCCGCATGCTGGCCGGGCCGATGGACTACACCCCCGGCATCCTCAGCCTGAAGGGCCGCCACGGCCAGGCCATCCCCAGTACGTTGGCCCGCCAACTGGCGCTGTACGTGGTGCTGTACAGCCCGATCCAGATGGCCGCCGACCTGCCCGAACACTACCTGCAGCATCGCGAGGCGTTCCGTTTCATCGAGGGCGTGGCGGTGGACTGGGAGCAGAGCCGCGTGCTCGATGGCGAAGTGGGCGACTACGTGACGATCGTGCGCCGCGACCGCAACAGCCGCGACTGGTTCCTCGGCAGCATCACCGATGAACACGGCCGCGTGCTGCCGGTGTCGCTGGGCTTCCTGGAACCTGGCGTGCGCTACCGCGCCGAGATCTACCGTGATGGTGAAGGCGCGGATTTCCGCAGCAACCCGTTCGCGTTCGTTCGCGAAACCCGCGAAGTGACCAGCGCCGATGCACTGACGCTGGTGCTGGCACCCGGCGGTGGCCAGGCCATTCGCTTCACGCCGATCCGCTGAACGTTTTCCTGCCTGCGCCCCCGTAGCGCCCGAGCCCACGCTCGGGCGGCGGTGCGTAGCACCGAAATGCAGCCGAGCATGGGCTCGGCTCTACAGAACGAGACACTTGAAAGCGATTACATCCCTGCAGACGCCATTGAATACGTATGCAGGGTGATTCCCGCGAAGAACGCGCTGCCTACCATAGCGGCGACGACAGCGGCCACCGCGTCGCACGTTCACGGCCCCGCCGGAACGCTCACAAATCGATCTGCAACATTGCCTGGGAGGGGAAAATGTTGAACCACAAGCGCAGCGCGCTGAGCATCGCGCTGGCCGTTGTCCTGGCGCCGACACTGGCGTCGGCACAGTCCACGCAGAACACCACCACACCGGCCGGCACCGCCGCCACCAACCTCGATACGGTGCAGGTCACCGGCATCCGCCGCGGCATCGAGAGCGCGATCGCGGTCAAGCAGGACGCCACCTCGGTGGTCGAAGCGATCTCCGCCGAAGACATCGGCAAGCTGCCCGACGTCAGCATCGCCGAGTCCATTTCGCGCCTGCCCGGCCTGGCCGCCCAGCGCGTGGCGGGCCGCGCGCAGGTGATCAGCGTCCGCGGCCTGTCGCCGGACTTCGCCACCACCCTGCTCAATGGCCGCGAAGTGGTCAGCACTGGCGACAACCGTGGCGTCGAGTTCGACCAGTACCCGTCCGAGCTGGTCAACGGCGTGACCGTGTACAAGACCCCGGATGCGGCGCTGGTCGGCCAGGGCCTGTCGGGCACCATCGACATGCAGACCGCGCGCCCGCTCAGCTTCGGCGAGCGCGTGATCGCGGTCAGTGGCCGCTACCAGAAGAGCTCGCTGGGCCGCGCCGCCAACACCGATCCGTACGGCAACCGCTTCAGCGCCAGCTACATCGACCAGTTCCTGGACAAGACCCTGGGCATCGCCATCGGCTATGCGCACAGCGACATGCCGATCCAGGAGAACCAGGTCGGCCTGTACGAACCGTGGACCACCGAGCACACCGACAAGGGCGACCGTCCGGGCGTGGGTGCCGGCACCTACTTCTCCGATGGCATCAAGGCGCTGCGCCGCACCGGCAACAACAAGCGCGACGGCGTGATGGCCACGATCCAGTTCCGGCCGAACAACAGCTGGACCAGCACCTTCGATGCGTTCCACACCGAAGCCGAGCAGATCGACACCGCCAACCAGTTCGAGCTGAACCTCAGCAACTACAACGGCAACTACACCCCGGGCCTGCTGGTCAGCAACCCGCAGGTCAACGCCAATGGTTCGTTCACTGGCGGCACCGCCAGCGGCGTGTACCCGCTGGTACGCGGCATGTACAACAAGCGCAAGGACAAGATCGACGCATTCGGCTGGAACAACGAGTTCAACTTCAGTGGCGTCAAGCTGGTCGCCGACCTGAACTACTCCAAGGCCACGCGCGACGAGCTGAACCTGGAAAACAACCTGCAGCTGACGCCGATGCCGCAGCTGGATACGGTCGGCGTGTCGATCCGCCAGGACGGCTTCTCGCAGATCAGCCCGGGCCTGAACTACTCCAACCCGGATGCGTTGTTCCTGACCAACACCATCTATGGTTCCGGCTACGGCAAGGTGCCGAAGGTGGAAGACCGCCTGAAGGGTGGCAAGCTGGCCGCCACCATCGCCCTGCCCGACGCCGTCGCGTCGTGGGCGCCGGACATCGACATCGGCGTGAACTACGCCGACCGCCGCAAGGTGAAGACCCAGTCCGAAGGCAACATCCTGCTGGGTGCGCAGGGCGACGCCAACATCGCCTCGGACCTGCAGTACCGCCCGGTCAACCTGGGCTTCGCCGGCCTCGGCACCATCCCGGCCTGGAACGTACCGGCCGCGGTGGGCCGCTACATGACCTTCAACCCGGTCGACAACCTGGACTACCTGATTCCCAAGTCGTGGACGGTACAGGAGAAGATCACCACCGCCTGGGCGCGCCTGAACATCAACGCCGACATCGGCGACGTCGGCGTGCGCGGCAACATCGGCGTGCAGATGCAGCACACCGACCAGAGTTCGGATTCGCGCTACTGGGACAGCTCGCAGTCGGCCGGTAACAACGTGCAGCCGTACTCGAACGGCCGCACCTACAACGATTGGCTGCCGAGCCTGAACCTGGCCTTCCTGTTCCCGCACCAGCAGACGCTGCGCTTCGCCGTCGCCAAGCAGGTCGCGCGCCCGCGCGTGGACCAGATGCGCGCCGGCCTGGAGTTCGGCGTGGACACCGGCACCGGCCGCCCCGGCGGCAGCGGCGGCAATCCGCTGTTGGACCCGTGGCGTGCCACCGCGCTGGACCTGTCCTACGAGAAGTACTTTGGCGAGAAGGCCTACGTGGCCGCCGCGATCTTCTACAAGGACCTGAAGAGCTACGTCTACACCCAATCGGTCGACAACTACGACTTCACCGCGCTGCTGGGCAGCTACGTGCCGCCGCCGGGCATGACGGCACCGGTGCTGACCACCGGCACCTTCTCCGCCCCGCAGAACGGCAAGGGCGGCACGCTGAAGGGCCTGGAACTGACCGCATCGTTCCCGCTGGAGATGCTGACCGACAGCCTGCGTGGCTTCGGCGTGCAGGCCAGCGCGACCTTCAACAAGAGCGACATCACCATCCTGGACCCGGAGAGCGCCTCCAGCGTTGGCAGTGATCCGATCAGCCTGCCGGGCCTGTCCAAGCGCGTGTACAACTTCACCGCCTATTACGAGCGCAGCGGCTTTGAAGCACGCGTCAGCCAGCGCCGGCGTTCGGACTTCATCGGCGAGATCGGCAACTTCAACGGCAACCGCAGCCTGCGCTACGTGGTCGGCGAGAACGTGACCGATGCGCAGATCAGCTACACCTTCAGCGACAGCAGTGCCCTGCGTGGCCTGACCCTGCTTCTGCAGGGCAGCAACCTGACCAACGAGCCGTACCGCACCTACGCCGGCAGCAAGGACCGCCCGCTGGAGTACATCGAGTGGGGCCGCACCTACATGCTGGGCGTGAACTACAAGTTCTGACCACGGCCGGGTCGTGCCGCCCGCTGGCTGGCACCACCCCGAACCCGGTAGCGCCGGCCGCTGGCCGGCAACACAAAGGGAGCAGGACCGGAAACCCGCTGCGCAGGCAGCGGGTTTTCTTATGCGCGGATGCCAGCACGTGATCGGCAAGGCCCATGCAGCGACGTTCCAACCCGTAGATCCACGCCATGCGTGGATGCCGTTCTCTGGAATCCCACCCACAAAAAAGGGACGGGGCGCTTCGGCCCCGTCCCCGCAAGTACCGCCACCGGAGAAAACGGTCAGCTGCGTCGGGCGCAATACACCGCGCGCGGCGGCAGCTGGAGTTCGTTGCCCTGCACCGTGCCCGCATCCGGGCCCGGTACCGCCACCTGCTGCCAGTTGCCCGGCGGCAGCGGATGGGTCACCGCCTCGGCCGACAGGTTGAAGGCCAGCAGGAGGGTTTCATCTGCAAGCATACGCTCGAACAGCAGCACAGGCTCGGCGCTTTCAAGGAATCTGATGCTGCCATGCAGAAGCGCCGGCTGGGTATGCCGCCAGGCCAGGAACGCGCGGAACGCCGCCAGCACCGAGTGCGGGTCGCGTTCCTGCACGGCCACCGCCGCCGCCCGGTGCTCGGCCGGAATCGGCAGCCAGGGCTGGCCGCTGGTGAAACCTGCTAACGGCGCATCGGTCCATGGCAGCGGGGTGCGGCAGCCATCACGGCCCTTGAAGTTCGGCCAGAAGGTGATGCCGTAGGGGTCCTGCAGTGCCTCGAACGGTACCTCGGCCTCGGCCAGGCCCAGCTCCTCGCCCTGGTACAGGCAGACCGAGCCGCGCAGCGAGCACAGCATCGCCACCAGCATCCGCGCCAGGCGCGGATCGGCCGGGTGGCCGCCCCAGCGGCTGACCGCCCGCTCCACGTCGTGATTGGACACCGCCCAGCACGGCCAGCCTTCGGTCATCGCCGCTTCCAGCCGCGAGACCGTGTCGCGGATATAGGCCGCGCTGTAGTCATCCACCAGCAGCTCGAAGCTGTAACCCATGTGCAGGCGGCCATCGCGGGTGTACTCGGCGGTGGTCGCCAGCGAATCCTCCGAAGAGATCTCGCCCAGGCTGACCGCGCCCGGGTACTGATCCAGCAGCGCGCGCAGGCGCTCCAGGAACGGCAGGTTCTCCGGCTGGGTGTTGTTGTAGTAGTGGTACTGGTAGGCGTACGGGTTGTCCGGGCTGAAGCCGCGCCCCACCCGCTTCTCCGCCGGCTTGGGCGGGTTGTCACGCAGCTGCGCATCGTGGAAGCAGAAGTTGATCGCATCCAGGCGGAAGCCATCCACGCCGCGATCGAGCCAGAAACGGACATTGTCCAGGGTGGCCTGCTGCACGTCCGGGTGGTGGAAGTTCAGGTCCGGCTGGTCGACCAGGAAGTTGTGCAGGTAGTACTGCTCACGGCGCGGCTCCCACTGCCAGGCGCCGCCACCGAACAGCGACAGCCAGTTGTTCGGCGGGGTGCCGTCCTCGCGCGGGTCGGCCCACACGTACCAGTCGGCCTTCGGATTGCTGCGGTCCTGGCGGCTCTCACGGAACCAGGCATGCTCGATCGAGGTATGGCTCAGCACCTGGTCGATCATCACCTTCAGGCCCAGGCCGTGGGCCTTGGCCAGCAGGCGGTCGAAGTCGTCCAGGCTGCCGAACAGCGGGTCGACGTCGCGGTAGTCGGCGATGTCGTAGCCGAAATCGGCCATGGGGGACTTGAAGAACGGCGAGATCCAGATCGCATCCACGCCCAGCGCGGCAATGTGGTCCAGGCGCTCGATGATGCCCGGCAGGTCGCCCACCCCATCGCCGTTGGCATCGAGGAAACTGCGCGGGTAGATCTGGTAGATGACGGCTCCGCGCCACCATGGATAGTGCGACATCGACAGCCCCCCTCCGGGCATGCGGGACCCGCCGGCAGCGGGCCGAAATCCTGATCCGGCAAGCTTAGCGGTGGCCTCGCGGGCATGGCGCAACCTGCATACGTATTCACGCGAAGGGCCGCGCAGGCCGGGCTGGAATTGCCGCTCGGGCCGGTTTGCGCCCGAATTCACGGCCAGCGCCTATAATCGATGGTGAGCCTGAAAGCCTGATCGCATGACCATCACCGAAGACACCCGTCCCGCCCTGGGCCTGCCCCAGATCCAGTCGCTTGCCGCGGCCGACATGGCCGCCGTCGACGCCCTGATCCGGCGCCGGCTGTCCTCGGACGTCGTGCTGATCAACCAGATCGCCGACCACATCATTTCCGCCGGCGGCAAGCGCCTGCGCCCGATGCTGGTGATGCTGGCCGGCCACGCGGTCGGCCACGCCGGCCCGGAGCACCACCAGCTGGCGGCGATCATCGAGTTCATCCACACCTCTACCCTGCTGCACGACGACGTGGTGGACGAGTCCAGCCTGCGGCGTGGCCGCAGCACCGCCAACGCGCTGTGGGGCAACGCGCCCAGCGTGCTGGTGGGCGACTTCCTGTACTCGCGCAGCTTCCAGCTGATGGTCGAGCTGGAGCGCATGCCGGTGATGCAGATCCTGGCCGATGCCACCAACCGCATCGCCGAGGGTGAAGTGCTGCAGCTGCTGCACGTGCACAACCCGGATACCGACGAAGCCGCCTACCTGCGCGTGATCGAGCGCAAGACCGCGGTGCTGTTCGCCGCCGGTACCCGCCTGGGCGCGCTGGCCAGCGGCGTGGATGAAGCCACCCAGCAGGCCCTGTTCGACTACGGCATGCACCTGGGTTACGCATTCCAGATCGCCGACGACGTGCTGGACTACTCGGCCAACGCCGAGGAGCTGGGCAAGAACCTGGGCGACGACCTCGCCGAGGGCAAGGCCACGTTGCCGCTGATCCACGCGATGGCCCACTCCGATGACGCTACCCGCGAGCGCCTGCGCACCATCGTGCAGGACGGCGACGCCTCGGCAATGCCGGAAGTGCTGGCCGCGATCCGCGCCACCGGCGGCCTGGAGTACAGCCGCCGCCGTGCCGAAGAGTACGCCGAAGCCGCCGAGCGTGCCCTGGATGGCCTGGCCGACAACGATGCCGTGGCCGCCCTGCGTGGCCTGGCCCGCTACGCGGTGCAGCGCTCGCATTGATGGGTTGAGGTGTGCCGACCAACGGTCGGCACCCACCCACCGGCATTCCGGTGGGTGCCGACCGTTGGTCGGCACGGAAACGCTCGCATTGACCGCATCTGGTAGTGCCGGCCGCTGGCCGGCAACCTCATGATGCTGCGGGTGTCACGGGAATGCCGGCCAGCGGCCGGCACTACCACTGCACGGCTCAACGCTTCTCGAAGCGTTCCTCGAAGAATTCATCCAGCGCCTTCCACGCGCGCTTGGCCGCCCGCTCGTTGTACTGGCAGCCCGGTGGGCTGTTGGCGTCGCGCTCGGCGAAGCAGTGCACGGCACCGCTGTAGTTGGTGAACTCCCAATCGACCTTGGCCGCATCCATTTCCTTCTGGAAAGCGGCGATGTCCTCGGCGGTCACGCTCCTGTCATCGGCCCCGTTGAGCACCAGCACGGACGGATGGGCGCCACCGGCCTGCGCCGGCAGCGGCGAACCCAACCCACCGTGCAGGCTGACCACAGCGGCCAGCGGCGCACCGGCGCGGGCCAGCTCCAGCACCGTGGTGCCACCGAAACAGAAACCGACCGCACCGATCCGGCTGGCATCCAGCGGTACCTTGCCGGCCTGCGCCTTGAGCACGTTCACCGCTTCCAGTGCACGCGCACGCAGCAGCGGCCGGTCGTTGCGCAGCTTGCTGGCCACCGGTCCCGCCTCCGCATCGCTCTTCGGCCGCACGTCCTTGCCGTAGACATCAGCCACCAGCACCACGTAGTCATCACCGGCCAGCTGCTTGGCCTTCTCGATGGCCGACTCGTTCACGCCCTTCCAGTTCGGCACCATCACCAGGCCGGGGCGCTTGTCATGCTCGCCATCGTCATAGACCAGCACACCACTGAAGGTCGTGCCCTGGTGCTTCCACTCCACCGGCTGCGTCTTCATCGCCGCCCACGCCGGCATCGCCGCCAGCCCCAGCATCATCGCCACACCGCATCGCCAACGATTCATGCGCCTGCTCCGCAAGAAAAAGGGGACGGAGGGGATTAAGCCGTTTTCGCCCCTCCCGCGTCGCATTCTGCATTGGCGGCGTGACGCAGGTGTGGTTGGATACGACTTAATCCCCTCTGTCCCCTTTTTTCGCATGAATCCTGTTGATCGCTTTCTGTCTGGCCTGATCCCGCGTTTGCCTGCCGAGGATGCCCCGCAGTGGGCACATGTCCAGGGCGCCAGCGCCGAGGACCTGCAGCGCCTGCGTGTGCAGTGGCCGCAGGTGCCGGACAGCCTTGTGGAACTCCTATCGCGCGTGGATGGCACCCACTACCGGGAGTACCCCGGCGGCAAGGTCTGCGTACTGATGCTGGGCTCGGACGTGGAGGACGGTGGCTACCCGTACTACCTGCGATCAGTCGCGCAGATCTTCGAGGACCAGCAGCAGTGGGACGACAGCATCCGTTCCATCTACGAAGAGTGGCTGGATGACGAGCCGGAGATCCTGGGTAAAGGCATCGACGGTGATCTGCCGATGAGCAGGCGCCTGTGCTTCTCGCACTGCATGAACAACGGCGGCACCTCGATGCTGTACCTGGATTTCGATCCGGCACCGGGTGGCACCGTCGGCCAGGTGGTGCGCTACCTGCACGATCCGGACAGCTATGCAGTCATTGCGCCGAGCTTCGATGCGTACCTGCAGCAGCTGATCGATGGCGATTACGCGTTCATCGACCAGGACGAGGATTGAAACCCAGCCGAGCATGGGCTCGGCTCTACAGTAGATTCACGCCATGCGTGGATGGCGATCTCACCCGCGTTCGATCCAGTGCAACGTGCCGGGCGCGAACGCCAACAGATCCGCTGCGGCCAGCTGATCCCGCGACCAGCGCCGTTCCGGCGGCTTCGGCTGCCGGGCACCCACCGGACCGTCGTAGTCGCGCACCAGCAGGCCGATGCGCGCGGCCCCAGCCTGCAACAGCGCATCGATACGCTGCAACCACTGGCCGGCATCGTCCAGGGCTTCATCGCGGCGTGCCTGCTGATCCTGTTCATGCCGCGCCAACTGCGCCGCCAACGCGCGCGCGATCTTCGCTTCGCTCCAGCCCTTCCTGCGCCAGCGTTCGGCATCGCCGTTCCACGCACGAACCGCCTGCGCCGAGGCCAGCGACGTGCCGCAATCGCAGTGCACGGCACTCAACCACGGCTGCCAACCGGGCCCGACCGCTGACTGCAGGCTGGGCGAATCCTGCGCAAACAGGCGCCGGCCACTGCGCTGCATGATCGCGGCGGCTTCAATGTGCGATAAGGATGCGGGCAGGAACAGGGTAATGAAGGTGCACACGCGGCTATCCGGGTCCGTCCGGGGATGCGCCCATGGTAACTCGCCGGGGTCAGAGCCCTTTCCTGAGGAAAGGGATCCGACCCCGATCCGGCGGATCAGGCGATGCCCAACCCCGGAATCGCGCTGATGCTGTCCGGATCGAACCCAGCCAGTTCGGCGAAATGGCGTCCGCGCGCCACGTAATCGCGGTAGGCCCCGAAGCTCGGCGCACCCGGCGACAGCAGCACCACCCCGCCCTGCGCGCCCAGCGCCGTGCGCGCCAACGCCATCGCCTCGGCAAGATCGCCCGCAGCGTGCAGGCCGAAGCGGCTGGCGTCGGCCAGCGGCTGCAGCATCGCGTGGATGCGCGGGCCGTTGCTGCCCATGGTCACGATCTCCACCGGCGGCACATCGTGCGCCATGTGCTGCATGAAGTCGGTCCAGTCCAGGCCACGGTCGTGCCCGCCCACCAGCAGCGCGATGCGCTGCCCGGCGAAGCACTCCAGCGCAGCCAGGCTGGCATGCGGCGTGGTGCTGATCGAATCGTTGACGTAGGTCAGGCCATCGGCCACGCCGATGCGCTGCAGGCGGTTCGGCAGCGGGCGGAAATCCTGCACCGCCGGTGCCAGCGCCACCGCGTCCAGGCCCAGCGCTTCCAGTGCAGCCAGCACCGCGCACAGGTTGCCGCGGTTGTGGCGGCCCGGCAGCGGCGTGTTGCGGGTATCGAACACCGCCTGTTCGCCGCGATGCACGATGTCGCCCCGCATATGCCAGCCCTGCGGCTGGTTGAACCAGACCACCTCACTATCGGGCAGCGACAGTGCCGCCAGGTGCGGATCGGCGGCATTGAGCACGGCAATGCGCGGTGCGGCTTCCGTCACCAGCCGCAGCTTGTCTTCGATGTAACGTTGTTCGCTGCCGTGCCAGTCCAGGTGTTCCGGGAACAGGTTCAGCACCACTGCCACCTGCGGGTGGGCGCCACTGCGCGCCACTTCACCGGTCTGGTAGCTGGACAGCTCGACGGCCCAGTACTCGGGCGCTGGCTGCGGGTCCAGCACTTCCAGCAGCGGCAGGCCGATGTTGCCGACCAGTCCGGTGCGATGCCCGGCCGCGCGCAACAGGTGCGCGACCAGCGCGGTGGTGGTGCTCTTGCCCTTGGTGCCGGTCACGCACACGGTGTCGTGCACGATGCCATCGTCAGCCGCATGCTCGGCGAACCACAGCGCAGTGCCGCCGATGAAGGTGGTGCCCTGCGCTGCCGCCGCCAGCGCGATCGGCTGATAGGGACTGATGCCGGGCGATTTGATCACCACGTCGAACGCGGCCAGCGCTTCAGCGGAAGGCTCGCCACGCACGTCCAGGGCGCCCTGTGTTTCCACGCGTGCGGCCCCGACTTCGGCCGCCGGGCAGAACAGGCTCAGCGGCAGCGTGGGCAGGCGCTCACGAAGTACCGCAAACGCGGCGCGGCCCTCGCGGCCCCAGCCCCACAGCGCGACGCGCTTTCCTTCAAGCTTCGAAATCTTCACGCACCCGGTCCCACAGCGCAGCCGGAACGCGGTGCTCGCCCTGCAGCTGCAGCAGCGGCGCCAGTTCCAGTTCGGCGGCATCCAGCTGCGGCTGGATTTCATTGCAGAAGCGCTTCACCAACACGTCTTCCTTCCATTCCGGGCGCTGGGCCAGGGTCGCCATCGCCGCACGCGATTCGCGGCCTTCGCCCACGCACTCGAACGGCTTGTGGTCCTGGAACTCCAGCAGCGCGTCGAAGCCAGCGGCCTGCTCGGCATCGTCCAGCAGGTTGCGGCCGAAGATGCGCACCAGGCGCGTCTTGGGCATGAACGGAGCCAGCGCCAGGAACACGAAATGGCACTTCGGGCAGACGCCGCACCAGCGGTTCACCGGGCGCTCGCCAAGAATGTGGAAATTGCGGTTGCAGCTGGAGAAGTGCGCGTCGTAGAAATCGGTCTTGGCGAACTGGCGGGCCACCGCCAGCTCGGACAACGGGCGCAGCAGCGAGTAGTACTGCAGGTCCGCCGCAACGTGCGCCTGTACATGGCTGCCGAAGGCCTGTTCAAACACCCAGCCCTTGGACCACTGGTGGTTCACTTCGCCGGTGCCTGGAATCTGGCTGCCGTAGCTGGCCGAACGCTCGTTGGAGAACACCACCTGGTCCACGCCCTGCAGCAACGCGGCCAGCACCATGATTGCCGAGTTCACCGCAGTGACCGGGATGTGGCCGTTCCAGGCGCCCTGGCGGTTGAGCTCGAACAGTTCCGGCGCCAGCGCACGGCCCAGGTTCAGTGTCGGCAGGCCGGTGCGCTCGGCACAGGCGCGGATCAGCTGCGAGCCACCGATCCAGGTCACCGTTTCGTCCACGCCGGCACGGCGCAGCGCTTCGATGCTGACCAGCGAATCCTTGCCGCCGCCGATGGCCACCAGTGCGTGCGGCTGCAGGCCCAGCGCCGGCGCCTGCACGGCCTCGCCCTGCACCGGCAACCGGAACCGGCCGCGCAGGTTCAGGCCGTTACGGTAGGCGAATTCGCCCAGGCCATTGAGGTAAATGGTCTCCACCAGTGCGGCGGTATCGGCATCGATGCTGTAACTGTCGATGCTGACCGTATCCGGTACGCCGGCCTTGTAGTAGCTGACGCCGGCGATCAGGTGCAGCAGCTGCAGCGCACGCTGCACGGCAGCGGCGCGCGCCTCGTCCAGCACGAACGGGGCACCCGGCACGGTGATGGTCTCCACCATCTCCGGGCCGTCGTCGAAGGCGTAGACCAGCCGGGCCACGCCGGTATCCGCTGCGAAGTCGCAGCGGACGAAGCGGAAGCGGGAAACCTGGTGTTTGTCGAAAGCAGTCATGGTGTATCCGGTCAGGCACGGGCCCGCGCGAGGGCGCGGGGCGTGTCGGTGGGCGGGTGCAGGGCGCGCGCGGTGGTCATTCGATCACGTCTTCGCGCGGCAGCATCCGCTGGTTGTAGGTGTTGGCCATCACATAGCCGTAGGCACCGGCATCGGCGATCAGCATCACGTCGTCCGGCGCGGTCGACACCGGCAGCTTGCGGCGCTTGCCGAACACATCGCTGGATTCGCAGATCGGCCCGACCACATCGAACGCCGCTTCGGCATAACCGCCCTGGCGGCTGAGATTCTCGATGTCATGCCAGGCGTCGTACAGCGCCGGGCGCATCAGTGCGTTCATGCCGGCGTCCAGGCCGACACGGCGCACGCCGTCCTTTTCCACCACCTGGGTGGCATGGGTCAGCAGCACGCCCGATTCGGCCACCAGGTAGCGGCCCGGCTCGATCGCCAGGCGGAATGCCGGGTGCAGTGCCTTGACCTCGGCCAGGCCCTCGGCCCAGGCGTCCAGGTCGAAGGGTTCGTCTTCGTCGCTGTACGGAATCGGCAGGCCACCACCGATATCGATGGTCTGTACGCTGCCGATGCGGCGAGCGAAACCGGCCAGCTCATCGCACATCAGCCGCCAGTGCTGCGCGGTTTCCACGCCGCTGCCCAGGTGCGCATGCAGGCCCACCACGCGGCTGCCCAGTTCGGTGGCCGCGCGCACGAACTCGTCGACGCGGGCGATCGGCAGGCCGAACTTGGACTCCTTGCCACCGGTACGGACCTTGGCGTGGTGGCCCTCACCCCGGCCCAGATCGACGCGCAGCCACAGCTCGCGGTTACGGAACAGGTCCGGCCAGCGCTGCAGCGCTTCCACGTTGTCGACGGTCACGGTCACGCCCAGCGCAAACGCCGCCTCGTACTCGCTGCGCGGGCAGAAGCTGGGGGTGAACAGCACGCGCTTGGGCGACAGTTCCGGCAGGTGCTGGAACACATGCTTCAGCTCGCCGTGCGACACGCACTCCAGGCCGAAGCCTTCGGCTTCCAGCAGCTGCAGGATGGCCGGGTGGCTGTTGGCCTTGATCGCGTAGTAGCGCTGGTCGATCGGCTTGATCGCGGCCAGTGCACGGGCGCGGGCGCGCACCGTCGGCAGGTGGTAGACGTAGCGCGGCGTACCGGCATCGGCCAGCTGCAGCAGGTGCGCACGCTGGCCGCGCCACCACGGCGTGCCGCGCGGGCGCACGGTGCCGGCAATCTCGCGCCAGCGCGGGCCGAACACTTCGGTCTCCTCCACCGGCATCGCGCCGCTGTCGATCAGCTCTGCGTGCAGGATCGGCAGCAGGCCATCGGCATCGGCCTCGTCGATGACGAAGGTCAGGTTCAGGTCGTTGGACGACTGCGAGATCATGTGCACGCGCTCACGGCCGAAGGTCGCCCACACGTCCGACAGCTTGTGCAGCAGCGACCGCATGCCACGGCCCACCAGGGTGATCGCCGCGCACGGCACGATCACCTTCACCTTGCAGATCTGCGACAGGTCGGCCGACAGCGCGGCCAGCACATCGGTGTTGACCAGGTTCTCGGACGGGTCCAGCGACACGGTGACGTTGGTCTCGGCCGAACCGATCAGGTCCACCGACAGGCCGTGCTTCTTGAACAGGTTGAACACATCGGCCAGGAAGCCGACCTGCTGCCACATGCCGATGCCTTCCATCGACACCAGCACGATGCCATTGCGGCGGCTGATCGCCTTCACCCCCGGCACCGGTGCGGCGCTGCCATCGATGCTGGTGCCCGGCAGTTCCGGGCGCTCGGTATCGAGGATGGCCATCGGCACGCCGGCATCGCGGCACGGCTTGATCGAGCGCGGGTGAAGCACCTTGGCGCCGGTGGTGGCGATTTCCTGCGCTTCGTAATAGTCCAGGCGGGTCAGCAGGCGCGCGTCCGGCACGTCCTTCGGATTGGCGCTGAACATGCCCGGCACATCGGTCCAGATCTCCACCCGGCTGGCGCCGAGCAGCGCACCGAAGTACGCCGCCGAGGTATCCGAGCCACCACGGCCGAGGATGGCGGTACCACCATCGGCATGCCGCGAAATGAAGCCCTGGGTGATCAGCAGGCGGGTCGGCTGCGCGCGGAAGCGCTGCATCCACTCCGCGTCGGCGCGCCACTGGCAGTTCACCGACAGCCGCTGCGACCAGTCGCTCTGGTTCGGCTGCGGCGGCATCGCGTCCAGCCACTGGCGGGCATCCATCCAGCCCATGTCCAGGCCCGAGGCGCGCAGATAGGCCGCGCCCAGGGTGGAGGACAGCAGCTCGCCCTGGCCCAGCACTTCGGCCTGCCAATCCAGCGGACGGGTGGCCGCCCGCGCATCGTCGAGCAGGCCCTGCAGTGCCGCCAGCCGTTCGGCCAGCACCTCGCGGCCCAGGCCGAGTTCGGCCAGGAAGCCCTCATGCCGCTCGACAAGCGCTGCCACGCGATCACCGCTGTCCGGCGCGCCGTCGGCAATCGCGGTCAGTTCGTTGGTGACCCCGGACAGCGCCGATACCACCACCAGCACGCGCGATCCGGTCTCTTCCGCGCGTTTTTTCGCCAGCTTCCCGATCGTGTCCCAGCGGTGACGACGCGACACCGAGGTGCCGCCGAACTTCAGTACGATCCAACGATCGACAAGGGGGGAAGCTGACATGGATTGGCTATGTAGAATGTGGGGAAGCCGCCCTCGGGGGCGGAACCTTCGATTCTAAGCGCAATATCCCCGTAGATGGCCGTCCTCCGTTACCTGCAGCTCGATGTCTTCGGCCCCCGCCCCGGAACCGGCAATCCACTGGGCGTCATCCTGGACGCCGACGCGCTCTCCAGCAGCCAGATGCAGGCCCTGGCTACCTGGCTGAACCTGTCCGAGACGGTGTTCTTCCTGCGCCCCACCGCGCCCGGCGCCGATTACCACATCCGCATCTTCACACCGACCCGTGAGCTGGCCTTCGCCGGCCACCCCAGCGTCGGTGCCGCCTGGGCGGCGGTGACCTGCGGCCTGGCCCAACCGCGCGACGGCGCCCTGCTGCAGCAATGCGCGGCAGGGTTGCTCCCAGTACGGGTGAGCGGCCCGGCCGAGGCACTGGAGATCCAGCTGGCCAGCCCGCCGGCACGGCAACTGGACACGGAGGCAGGCGGAGCGCCCGCCGCGCTGTTGGCGCTCGCTGCCGACGGGCAGGCGCCCGAACTCTGGGACAACGGCGCACGCTGGTGGCTGCTGCCACTGCGCGATGCCAACGCCGTGCGCAGCCTGCTGCCGGACATGGCCGCGCTGGCCGACTGGAGCCTTGCCACCGATGCCACCGGCGTGGCGGTGTTCGCCGACGAAGCCGGCGCCGGCCATGCCCGCGTGGTGCGTGCGTTCTGCCCCGCCGATGCCCCCAGCGTGCCCGAGGACCCGGTCACTGGCAGCGCCAATGCGCTGATCGGCGCCTGGCTGCGGCAGCGCGATGCCCTGCCCGGCGGCGAAGGCCGCTACGTGGCCAGCCAGGGCCGCGAAGTGGGCCGCGATGGCCGCGTGCAGGTGCAGGTCGACGCGCAGGGCACGGTGTGGATCGGCGGCCAGGTGCAGCCGGTCATCGACGGCCAGATCCGTTGGCTGTAGAGCCGAGCCCACGCTCGGCTGCTTCTTCTCACACCCCGACACAGCCGAGCATGGGCTCGGCTCTACAACCGCGCGTTAAGCTGCGCGCCACCCGATCCTGGAGTTTCGCCCCGATGACCACCCGCCGTTTCCTGCAGCTGGATGTGTTTTCCCCGCGCGCCGGCGCTGGCAACCCGCTGGCCGTGGTACTCGATGCCGACGGCCTGGACGATGCCAGCATGCAGGCCATCGCGCGCTGGACGCGCCTGCCCGAGACCACCTTCGTGTTTCCGCCCCAGGCCGACGGTGCCAGCTACCGGCTGCGCATGTTCAGCCCGCAGAAGGAAGTGCCGTTCGCCGGTCACCCCAGCGTCGGCACGGCGCATGCGGTGCTGCAGGCAGGCCTGGCCACACCGGTCGACGGCGTGCTGGTGCAGGACGGCATTGCCGGTGCCCTGCCGCTGCGCGTCAGCGGTGAGGGCGCGCAGCAGCGCATCGCCATCCGCACACCGCGCGCGCAGTTGGCGGAGATCGCTGAAGCCACCGATCCGCGCCTGCTGGCAGCACTGAAGGACTGGCCACTGGGCTCGCTGCCGCCGGCGCGCATGCAGGGCGGACGCAGCTGGTGGGTGGTGCAGGTGGCCGATGAAGCCGCATTGCGCGCCCTGCATCCGGACTGGGACGCGGTGGCTGCGCTGGCCGAGTCCACCGACAGCATGGGCGTGTTCGCCTATGCCTTCAGCGATGGCAGTGAGGGATTCGATCTGGCCGTGCGCGCTTTCGTCGGCAATGGTCGGCGCTTCGAGGACGCCGCCTCCGGGGCCGCCAATGCAGTGCTGGCTGCGTGGCTGGACCTGCGCGACGCGCTGCCACGTGGCCGTGCACCGTTCGAAGTCAGCCAGGGCCGCGAAGTCGGCCACGATGCGCGTCTGACCCTGCGGGTCGATGAGGACGGCGAGGTCTGGTCCGGGGGACAGGTGCAGACCGTCATCACCGGCACCCTTGATTGGTAAAGGGGTACTGTAGAGCCGAGCCCACGCTCGGCTGCTCCTCGGCCAGATCACGGGACCTGCAGAAGCCGAGCATGGGCTCGGCTCTACAGATGCGCCGGCTCAGCCCAGCTCGGCTTCCAGGCTGATCGGCACCGCGCTCAGCGCCTTGGATACCGGGCAGTTCTGCTTGGCATCATCGGCAATGGCACGGAACTGCGTCGCATCGATGCCGGGCACCACCGCCCTGACCTTCAGGCGGATCTGCGACAACTGCGGACCGCCTTCCAGCGACAGGTCGACCTTGGCTTCGGTGTCCAGCGAGGTCGGGGTGAAGCCTGCTTCGCCGAGCTTGGCTGACAACGCCATGGTGAAACAACCCGCGTGCGCGGCGGCAATCAGCTCTTCCGGATTGGTGCCCTTTTCGTCGCCGAAGCGGCTGTTGAAACCGTAGCGGGTCTTGTCCAGCAGCCCACTCTGCGGCGTGCTCAACTGCCCCTTGCCCGTCTTCAGATCGCCTTCCCAGTGCGCGGTGGCGTGTCGCGAGATTCCCATTGTGCTGCTCCTGCGTGGCGGTGATGAACGGCTACCCTCGCACGCCACGCGTTAGCCCTGCGTCGCTCCGCCGCACGCCGGACGTCGCCCCCGAGTCCGGCGCGTGGACACTTCCTCGCCAGCCCGGAACGCATTTTCCTCTTGTTTTCAGTGGTTTCGCGCACCCCACCGATCGGCGGGCGCCGGCGATCGAACACGCTGGCGTGCCCCCATCCCCCACCGCCGACCATGTACTGAATCGGCCTGGATATGAAAAAACATGCACTTTCCGCGCTTCGGGCTATTGGCGGCGCCCAAGAGTTGCCCTACATTGCGCTTGCCGACGGGGTTCGGCGCCGACCAAACAACCAACCGTTCACGGAACAGGAAACCATGGCAAAGACCGCTAAGAAGGCTGCCCCGAAGAAGGCAGCGAAGAAAGTCGCGACGAAGGCAGCCGCCAAGCCGGCCGCTCCGAAGCCGATCAAGGAAGTGCTGACCAAGTCCGGCCTGGTTGCACACATCGCTGAAGCCTCCGGCGTCGTCGCCAAGGACGTCCGCGCTGTGCTGGCCTCGCTGGAAAGCGCCGTCGCCTCCTCGGTGCACAAGAAGGGCGCTGGCTCCTTCACCCTGCCGGGCCTGCTGAAGATCACCACCGTCAATGTGCCGGCCAAGCCGAAGCGCAAGGGCATCAACCCGTTCACCAAGGAAGAGCAGTGGTTCGCCGCCAAGCCGGCCACCACCAAGCTGAAGGTGCGTCCGCTGAAGAAGCTGAAGGACGCCGCGCTGTAAGCGCGCGCCCCAACGTGGATTCCGACGGGACGGCTCTGGCCGTCCCGTTTTTTTTGCGTGCCCGGCGGTAGATCCACGCCATGCGTGGATGCGTCGCGCTGTGGCAATCCGCAACACAGCGTTGCCGCCTCCCCGGGAATGCCCGTACAGGCCCGTCGCCACTGGCCGAGCGCGGCCTGGGCAGGTGCTGGAACGTACCGGGTGGAACACTGCGTGCAGCGCCGGCCGTCGCCTCAGGCCGTGGCCTTGCCTATGGTGGGCACATCCTCCACAGCTACGGCGAGCACACCCTCATGGCCAGCCCCTCCACCCGCTACCGGATCTCGGTGACCCCCATCGAAAAGGACGGGCTGCAGTGCACAGGGCGCTGCACCATCGAACTGGAGCATCGCGCCAGCCGCGACCTGATGCGCCTGCTGGAGGCGGCCCCGCGTACCGCCGGGATCAGCGGCGACGAGCGTGCGACCCTGGTGATCGCCACCCAGCTGCTGCGCGATATCGTGCAGCGCCATGCCGAGACCGGCGGCCACGCATTGGCGGCCATCGCCGGTCAGGTCCTGCCAGCGCTGGACGCTCTGGATCAGCTGCCCTCCTCCCGCTGATCCCGGCGCAATCGCTACACTGCCGCCCTCCAGGTTGCCTCGGGGAGGAGGCAGACATGCGCAGGATCCCGTTGCTGATCGCACCCTTGGTGCTGCTGGGCTGTTCACGCCCGGCAGCACAGACGACCGGCGACATCGCGGCAGCGTCCGCTCCCGTCGCTGCTACCGCAGCCATGGACACCCGCACCGGCCCCGATCCCGCAGCAGTGCAGGCAAGTGAAATGCCGGTGCTGTCCGCTGTCGCCGACGATGCCGAGCCGCCATCGACGATGCTCAACCGCTACGTAGCGGCGTTGCTCAACCGCGACCGCGCCGCCAGCGATGCTGCCTGGACGATCCCGCCCAGCGACCCGCGGCATGCGGACGACGCCGCGCTGCGGCAGCTGCAGGACCTGCGCACCCTGCGCCTGCACAGCGATCCCCCGGTCGCCCGCGACGATCGGCAGCCACCGCAGCTGCTTGAAGTGCCGGTGCAGATCCGCGCGGTCACCGCCAACGGTACGTTCCGCTTCGGTGGCTGGTACCGCGTGCAACCCAGCAGCGATGGCAGCGCCTGGCAGATCCAGTCGGCGCAACTGCGTCCGATGCTGGACTGAACCGTTACAGCCGCATGCACGCGCGATTCAGCCTGCACGGCTACTCTTTGATCCATCCATTCCCTGCCATCGGTCACCGCCATGCGCCTGCGTTCCCTGATGACCCGCCTCGCTGCCTCCACCGTACTGATCGCCGCTGCGATCGGCGCGCAGGCGGCTCCCTCCATTTCCGGCCGCGAACTGTCGGTGGGTGCCAGCGACGTCCAGCAGTACCTCGATGGCAGCTTCCCGCGCACCCAGGACGCCCTTGGCGGCCTGATCTCCCTGACCATGAGCCATCCTCAGCTGAGCCTTCCGGCCGGCGAGCGCTTGAACCTGGGCATGGACGTGGCACTGGCCACCGCCGGCGGCAACCCGGCCAAACTGGGTACGGTGAAGCTCAGCAGCGGCCTGCGCTACGACGCGCAGACCCAGGGCTTCCACCTGCAGCAGCCCAGCGTGGACGACTTCACCCCGGCCAACCAGGGCGGCCGCCTCGACTCACGCACCCGTGGCCTGCTCAATGCCTGGCTGAGCGACTACGCCCAGCGCGAACCGATCTACAAGCTGGACCCGGCCGTGGCCGGGGTGCTCGGCGCGCTTCAGGTACAGGCGGCACAGGTCAAAAACGGCAAGCTGGTGGTCACCTTCAACCAGAACCTGGGCAACCTGGTGCCGGCAGGCCTGCTGGGCAAATAAGGTAGTGCCGGCCGCGGGCCGGCAGCGCAGACTGCATCTGCCGGCCGCGGGCCGGCAGCGCAGACTGCATCTGCCGGCCAGCGGCCGGCACTACCGGTATAGCGGATCACGCGGCAAGTGCCTTGACCACCGCCTCGCTGAAAGCAGGAATGTCATCCGGCTTGCGGCTGGTGATCACGTTGCCGTCTACCACGACCTCGGCGTCGCGCCAGTTCGCACCGGCGTTGGCCAGATCCTGCTGAAGGGAGGGCCAGGAAGTCAGCTCGCGGCCATCGGCCAGCCCGCTGTTGATCAGCAGCCACGGGCCATGACAGATCGCGGCGACGGGCTTGCCGGCTTCATCCACTGAGCGGATGAAGCTGAGCACCGCGTCGTCGGTGCGCAGTGTGTCCGGATTGATCACACCTCCCGGCAGCACCAGGGCATCAAAGCCCGCCGGATCCGCCTCATCCAGCGGGATGTCGACCGCGACGGCGTCGCCCCAGTTCTTCTCTTTCCAGCCCTTGATGGTCGCCTCCTTTGCGGGCGACACCACGCTGACCCGCGCACCTTCCGCTTCCAGCAGCCGTTTGGGCTCGGTCAATTCGGACTGTTCAAAGCCGTGGGTCGCGAGGATTGCGATCTGTTTTCCCTTCAATCGCTCTGCCATGGGTGCACTCCAGTTGGGGGAGTGCACAGCGTGGACGAACGGCCCTTGCACGGCGGTGACCCTGCCGTGCACGGCAGGTGGAGAGCCTCCCGCAAGTGCCGGCAGCTGGCCGGCTCCTGCATCGCGCCATGCCGGCCAGCGGCCGGCCCTACCCGGTACCGGTCAGCGCTTGGGCTGCAGCATGGTGCCGGTGCACTTGGGCGAGCCGCAGCGGCATTCCCAGATCTTCTTCAACTTGGCGGTGTGGCGCTCGGCCAGGGTGATGCCGTAGTTATAGGTCAGCTCTTCGCCAGCCTTGATATCGCGCAGCGCCTCGATGAACACCTTGTCGCCACGGCTGTCGCCGTCCTCATCTTCCTCGATCACCGCCTCGCAGTTCGGGTCGCAGCTGTGGTTGATCCAGCGCGCGTCGTTGCCCTTGTAGTTGGCATCGATCACCCAGTCGTCATTGAGGGTGAACAGGAAGGTATGGCCGCTTTCGACGTCGCCGCTGTCATCGGCATCAACGTCGCCATGGCTGCGCAGCAGGCCCTTGTACTGGATCACGCGCTCGCCCTGCTTGATCGGGGCGACGGCGAACACGCCGTTGCCATGGATGGCGGACTTGCGGGCTTGGATCTTCTTCGGCATCGGCACGGGCTGTTTGCAGCGGATGGAACAGGGATTCTCGCCCATTCCGGGTGATTGCGAAAATCACCCGGTTGGCGCAGCATGGCGCCCCCGGCAGCGCCCGCTGGCAGAGCCTCCCGGCCCGGCCCCAGCGCCGGCTGAATGCCCGGGTTGGATGGTGGCGAATAAAAGCGTACAATTTCAGTCCGCTTTAAGAACCACTCGCATCCCCATGTTGCGCGTCACCAAGCTCACCGATTACGCCACCGTCGTGCTGACCGTGCTCGCCGCCCGTCCGGGCGAGGTGCTCAGTGCCACCGAACTGGCCGAATTCACCGGCCTGGAGCCGCCCACCGTCAGCAAGGTACTCAAGCCGCTGGCCCAGGCCGGCCTGGTCGAAGGCCTGCGCGGCGTCCGTGGCGGCTACCGGCTGACCCGCCCGGCCATCGAGATCTCGCTGTTCGAAGTGGTCGAAGCGATGGAAGGGCCGCTGGCCCTGACCGAATGCAGCCACGACCACCACCAGTGCGGCATGGCACCCAAGTGCGGCGCGCGCAGCAGCTGGCGGTTGATCAACGACGTGGTCTCCGAGGCCCTGCGCGACGTCAGTCTTGCGCAGATCCTGCCCCCCCTTCCCCTTGCCGATGACGAACAGCGCCGCACCATCGCTGTTGACGTCGTCTCCTGATCCACAGGCAGCCCCCCATGGCCACCGAAACCATCGAAAACGTCGCCCACGACGACACCCCCAACCGCGAGATCCACGAGCAGCTCGGCCGCAAGTATTCGGCTGGCTTCATCACCGAGATCGAGTCGGACTCCCTGCCGCCGGGCCTGGACGAGGACACCATCCGTGCCCTGTCGGCCAAGAAGGACGAGCCGGAGTGGATGACGCAGTGGCGCCTGGACGCCTACCGCCACTTCCTGACCATGCCGATGCCGGACTGGGCCAAGCTGGAGATCGCCCCGATCGATCTGCAGGCGCTCAGCTACTACTCGGCGCCGAAGGGCCCGAAGTACGCCTCGCTGGACGACGTGCCGAAGGAACTGCTCGACACCTACGACAAGCTGGGCGTTCCGCTGCACGAGCGCGCCAAGCTGGCCGGCGTGGCGGTGGACGCGGTGTTCGACTCGGTCTCCGTCGGTACCACCTTCCGCAAGGAACTGGCTGAGAAGGGCATCATCTTCTGCTCGATGTCCGAGGCCATCAAGGAACACCCGGAGCTGGTGCGCCAGTACCTGGGCACCGTGGTGCCGGTGGGTGACAACTACTTCGCCGCGCTCAACTCGGCGGTGTTCTCCGATGGCAGCTTCGTGTTCATTCCCAAAGGCGTGCGCTGCCCGATGGAACTGAGCACCTACTTCCGCATCAACGCCGGCCACACCGGCCAGTTCGAGCGTACCCTGATCGTGTGCGAGGACAAGGCCTACGTCTCCTACCTGGAAGGCTGCACCGCGCCGATGCGCGATGAGAACCAGCTGCACGCTGCGGTGGTCGAACTGGTGGCACTGGAAGACGCGGAGATCAAGTACTCCACGGTGCAGAACTGGTACCCGGGCGACGAGAACGGCGTCGGTGGCATCTACAACTTCGTCACCAAGCGTGCCGAATGCCGCGGCGCGCGCAGCAAGGTCACCTGGACCCAGGTCGAGACCGGCTCGGCGATCACCTGGAAGTACCCCTCGTGCGTGCTGCTGGGCGACGACTCGGTCGGTGAGTTCCACTCGGTCGCGCTGACCCATCACCGCCAGCAGGCCGACACCGGCACCAAGATGATCCACGTCGGCAAACGCACCAAGAGCAAGATCGTCAGCAAGGGCATCAGCGCCGGCCGCGGCCAGAACACCTACCGCGGCCTAGTGCGCGTGGACCGCAATGCCGACGGCGCGCGCAACTACACCCAGTGCGATTCGCTGCTGATCGGCAAGCAGTGCGGCGCCCACACCTTCCCCTACATCGAGGTGAAGAACCCGGGCGCCACCGTCGAGCACGAGGCCACCACCTCGAAGATTTCCGACGACCAGCTGTTCTACTGCCGCGCCCGTGGCATCAGCCAGGAAGACGCGGTGTCGATGATCGTCGACGGCTTCTGCAAGCAGGTGTTCCGCGAACTGCCGATGGAGTTCGCGGTGGAAGCCAAGAAGCTGCTGGAAGTCTCGCTGGAAGGTTCGGTGGGCTGACCGCCCGCCCCTGCCCCTCGCAAACGCATTCTCTTTACCGGCGGGCCCAGGCCCGCCCCACGGAAACCCCCACCATGCTGAAGATCGAAAATCTCCACGCCCGCATCGGCGACAAGGAAATCCTCAAGGGCCTGTCGCTGGATGTGAAGCCCGGCCAGGTGCACGCCATCATGGGCCCGAACGGCGCCGGCAAGTCCACCCTGGGCAATGTCCTGGCCGGCCGTGACGGCTACGAAGTGACCGAAGGCAGCGTGCAGTTCGACGGTGTCGACCTGCTGGAGCAGGACCCTGAAGCGCGTGCCGCTGCCGGCCTGTTCCTGGCATTCCAGTACCCGGTGGAGATCCCGGGCGTGAACAACACCTACTTCCTGCGCGCGGCGCTGAACGCCCAGCGCAAGGCACGCGGCGAGGACGAACTCGACTCCATGCAGTTCCTCAAGCTGGTGCGGGAGAAGCTGGCCGTGCTGCACCTGAAGGACGAGCTGCTGCATCGTGGCGTCAACGAAGGCTTCTCCGGCGGCGAGAAGAAGCGCAACGAGATCTTCCAGCTGGCCGTGCTGGAACCGAAGCTGGCGATCCTCGACGAGACCGACTCGGGCCTGGACATCGACGCGCTGAAGAGCGTGGCCGACGGCGTCAATGCGCTGCGCGCCGCCGACCGTTCGTTCCTGGTCATCACCCATTACCAGCGCCTGCTGGACTACATCAAGCCGGACGTGGTGCACGTGCTGGCCGATGGCCGCATCGTCAAGAGCGGCGGTCCCGAGCTGGCGCTGGAACTTGAAGCGCACGGCTATGATTTCCTGAAGGACCGGGTCGTGCCCGAGGCGGCGGTCTGATGAGCGCCCTGCTCGACTCGATGGCCCAGGCCTTCTGCGGCAGCGATGCGCGCCGCGAAGTGCTGGATGCGGCCCTGCGCGACGGCCTGCCGGCCGCACGCAATGAAGCCTGGAAGTACACCTCGCTGCGCCAGCTGGAACGCCGTGCGTTTGCTGCGGCACCGCTGCAGGGCCCGGCGCTGGACGCCGCGCTGCTGGACGACATCCCGGCGCCGCGCCTGGTGTTCGTCAACGGCCGCCTGGATGCCGCGCTGAGCGACGTGCATGCCCTGCCGGCCGGCGTGCAGCTGCAGCCGCTGTCGGCCGCACTGGCCTCCGGCGAAGACGCCGTGCGTTTCCTTGGCCGCCGCTACGAGCGCAGCGAGGAGATCTTTGCCCGCCTCAACGCCGCACTGGCCGATGAAGGCGTGGTGCTGCGCGTGGACGAAGGCGTGCAGGTCGAAGCGCCGCTGCAGCTGGTATTCGCCAGTGTGGCCGGCGAGACCGACCTGGCCTGGCATCACCGCCACCTGATCGAACTGCGTGCCGGCGCCAGCCTCGGCGTGGTCGAGCACCGCTTCAGCGTGGGTGACTCCGCCCACCTGGACAACACCGTGCTGCATGCCCACGTCGCGCGCGACGCCGTGCTCAAGCACGCCCGCGTGCAGGCCGGCAGCGCACGCCAGACCAGCTTCCTGCGCACCGACGCGGTGTTGGCCCGCGACGCGCAGTACCACCGCGTCGACCTGGAACTGGGCGCCGCGCTCAGCCGCCATGAACTGAACGTGCGCCTGGAAGGCGACAATGCCCGGCTGACCGCCAACGGCGTGCTGCTCGGCAATGGCCGCCGCCACGTCGAAACCCGCCTGGGCATCGACCATATCGCCCGCGATACCGCCTGCGAGCTGCTGTGGCGCGGCGTAGCCGCCAACCGCAGCCGCGTAGTGTTCCATGGTGGCATCCAGATCCGCGAAGGCGCCGATGGCACCGACGCGAACCTGTCCAACAAGAACCTGCTGCTGTCGGCGGACGCCGAGATCGACACCCAGCCGACGCTGGTGATCGACGCCGATGAAGTGAAGGCCGCGCACGGCGCGACCGTTGGCCAGCTCGATGCCAATGCGCTGTTCTACCTGCGCTCGCGCGGCCTGCCGCAGGCCCAGGCGCAGGCGCTGCTGAGCGCTGCGTTCTGCCATGAACCGCTGAAGATCCTGCCGGACGCGCTGCGCGAACAGCTGGCACGCCGCCTGGACAAGGCCCTGGCCGAGGCGGGTGTGGCATGAACCTGTCCACGCCGCGCCCGATCGAAGAACGCACCGGCGCTCCCGACTGGGACCGCGTCCGCCTCGACTTCCCGCTGCTGATGCGCGAAGTACATGGCAAGCCGCTGGTCTATTTCGACAATGCCAACACCGGCCAGAAGCCGGTGCAGGTGATCGGCGCGGTGGACGAGTTCTACCGCCGTTACAACGCCAACGTCAGCCGCGCGGTGCATGCACTGGGCAGCGAAGCCACCGATGCCTACGAAGGTGCGCGCAACACGCTGGCGCGCTTCCTCAACGTGCGCCCCAGCGAGCTGGTGCTGTGCAGCGGCACCACCTTCGCCATCAACCTGGTGGCGTATTCTTGGGCGCTGCCGCGGCTGAAGGCCGGCGACGTGATCCTGGTGTCGCGCATGGAGCACCACGCCAACATCGTGCCGTGGCAGCTGGTCGCGCAGCGTACCGGTGCCACCATCCGCGTGGCCGAGATCACTCCCGATGGTGCGCTGGACCTGGATGCGCTGCGCGCGGCGATGACCCCGGAGGTCAAGCTGCTGGCGGTCACCCATGTCTCCAACGTGCTGGGCACGGTCAACCCGGTGCGCGAGATCTGCCGCGAAGCGCGCAAGCGCGGCATCATCACCGTGGTCGATGGCTCGCAGGCCGTGCCACACCGCAAGGTCGACGTCGCCGCGATCGGCTGCGATTTCTACGCCATCACCGGCCACAAGATGTGCGGTCCAACCGGTACCGGCGCGCTGTGGGCGCGTCGCGAGCACCTGGACGCGATGCCACCGTTCCTCGGCGGCGGCGAGATGATCAAGGAAGTCAGCTTCGACGGCACCGTGTTCAACGATGCCCCGCACAAGTTCGAAGCCGGCACCCCGAACATCGCCGGTTTCATCGGCCTGGGCGTGGCCGCCGACTACCTGCAGCAGCTTGGCCAGGACAACGTGGAGGCGCGCGAAGCCGAACTGCTGGCGCACTTCACCGAAGAGCTGCGCCGCGTCGATGGCCTGCGCATCATCGGCCAGGCACCGGAGAAGGCCGCCGTGGTCTCGTTCCTGATCGATGGCGCGCATGCCCACGACCTGGCCACCCTGCTCGACCTGGAAGGCGTGGCCGTGCGCTCGGGCCAGCACTGCGCACACCCGCTGCTGCAGTACTTCGGCGTCGCCGCCACCTGCCGCGCCTCGCTGGCGTTCTACAACACGCACGCCGAGATCGAGCGGTTCATGACCGCGCTGACCAAGGTGCGCAAGCTGCTGGGGTAAGACTCACAGCGCAGCCGGAAGCAACGAGAACGCCGCGGGAAACCGCGGCGTTTTTCATGGCGCCGCCAAGGGCAGGATCGAAGACACGCAGAGCTCCGCAGGCCATTGCCCAAGGTGCCCCTTGCCGTAAGGGAACGCGGATTGGCCCGCCGATACGATTCCGGTGAGTTCAACCGCCTGCTCCGACGGCAGCGCCGTGACGGGAATTCCATTCACCCACACGCCGTCGGCCGCCCATGGATCCTGCACCGGTGGCCCCGGGTGCAGCGCAGACATTTCGAAGCTCTCAACGTAGGCACCCCGTACGCGCACCAGTCTGCCGTGATAACGCATGGGATCGGCACGCAGCGCCTCCACCGTCACTGGCAACGCACGGGACGCACTGAAACGCGGGCACCCCAGGCCGTTGGGCGCGATGCCGCCACTCTCCTCGTGCGCCGGCAGGCAAGCCAGAAGAGCCACAAGCAGGACAGTTGCGGCCAGCGCGATTCCCTTCGGTATGCCCACCCCTGCACTCCGCCTGGCATTTGAAGAATGCACGAGCATAGCGGTTGCCAGGACCGTCGAGGGTCTCCCCCATTTGCGCCCGCCCACTGCCCACCTAAAATGCCCCCATGAGCACCCTGACCTTCCGCGCCGCCACGCCGGCCGACATCCCCGCCCTGATCGCCCTCGTCACCTCGGCCTACCGTGGCGACGCCAGCCGCGTGGGCTGGACTACCGAAGCCGACCTGCTGGATGGCGCCCGCATCGACGCCGAAGGCATCCAGGCCGACCTGGACCGCCCCCGCTCCACCATCCTGCTGGCCGAGCGCGAAGGCGTTCTTGTGGCCTGCGCCCACGTTGCCGACGTTGAGGGCAAGGGCTACTTCGGCATGTTCTCGGTCGACCCCGCACAGCAGGGCGGCGGCGTCGGCAAACAGCTGATGGTCGCCGCCGAAGCCCACGCCGCACGCGAATGGAACGTGCCGGTGATGCAGATGACGGTGATCGACGTACGCGACGAACTGATCGCCTTCTACGAGCGTCGTGGCTACCAGCGGACCGGCATCAAGAAACCCTTCCCGTATGGCGACGAACGCTTCGGCATCCCCAAGCGCGACGACCTGCGCTTCGAGATCCTGGAAAAACCGCTGGCCGGAGCGGCCGCGTGAGCGATACCTGGACCTTCGTGTGCGCCAGCAACGAGCTGCTGCCCGGTGAAATGAAGAGCGTGTTCGACGAGGTGACCGGCACCCCGATCGTGGTGTTCAACCTCGACGGCGAGCTGTACGCGCTGGAAGACCAGTGCACGCACGAGGAATTCGAGCTGTCCTCGGGCGAATTCAACACCGCCGAAGGCAGCGTGGAGTGCGTACTGCACGGTGCGCGCTTCGACGTGCGCGATGGCCGCGCCCTGTGCGCCCCGGCCTATACCCCGGTGCCCAAGTTCCCGGTGAAGCGCGAGCACGACGCCGTCTGGACCCGCGACGACCGCGATTGAGGCGGCGCACGGTCTGGGGGTATCCACCCTGGGCTGGATCTGCAGGAGGCCCCGCAAGGGCCTTCGCAGGGCGTTCCCCGGCCGCCCCGGCGTCCCGCAGCACCCCGTACATGCGAATCATTATCGTTGATGTTATTCTACGTAACATCTTCGTAACGACTTCGCCCTCGCGCCATGGTCTCGCCCGCGCCCACTGCCACGTTGTGCCAGCTCGCCCGCCAGGGGTGGCCACTGGCCGTGGCCGTGCTGCTGACGCTGCTGCTGGGCTGGTCGGCGCTGCACGAAGGACGCAGCAACGCCCCGACTACCCAAGGGTGGCAGGCACATGCCGAAGGGTTGCGCCAGGTCATGCCATTGCCGGCGCCGTCGGCAGACGAATGCCCGCAACATGCTGCACCTGCACCGGAGCCGCCGCTTGAGGGTGAGGGCAACACGCCCTGCACCGGAGTGGCACCCCTGCGCGCGCCCCTGGTCGCACATATCCCGCTATGGCGCTCCGACGCCCTGCGCCGGCAACTGCACGATCCCGCACTGCGCTTGAACCCCGGCCACGCACCGCCCGCACCGCACGCCAGCTGAGGCGCCCTGCGGCTGTTGCCGTGCGCCTGAAGTCGTTCGCCGCATCGCCGGGCATCAGCTCGGCTCTACAGAAGACGCTCCCTCCCTGTCGTCGCGCTGTCTGCGCTTCGGCCTTCGCCGTTTCCCGATCCACGCCACTACCCAAAGCCATGACCCACATCACGTCCCGCAAGCACGCCCCGCGCGTTTCCCTGCTCGCCACCGCCACCCTGGCCGCAGGCTTCGCGCCGCTGGCCGCGCAGGCTGCCGACAGCGCTGATGCCGCATCCAGCAAGGCCACCGACCTGGACAAGGTGCAGGTGCGCGGCAGCTGGTTCAATCCGTCCTCGCCGAAGTTCACCGCCGAACTGCTGGACACCCCCAAGTCAGTGTCGATCGTGTCGGAGAAGCTGATCGCCGAAACCGGTGCGACCAACCTGCAGGATGCGCTGCGCATGGTGCCGGGCATCACCTTCGGTGCCGGCGAAGGCGGCAACCCGACCGGCGACCGCCCCTTCATCCGTGGCTTCGATTCGCAGAGCAACGTCTTCGTCGACGGCCTGCGCGACGTCGGCTCGCAGACCCGCGAGATCTTCGATCTGGAGCAGGTGGAAGTGGTCAAGGGCCCGAGCTCGGCCTACGGTGGCCGTGATTCCGGTGGTGGCAGCCTGAACCTGGTGAGCAAGACGCCGAAGCTGAAGAACGAGACCAGCGCCAGCATGGGCATCGGTACCGACAGCTACGCACGCGGCACCGTGGACGCCAACTACGTCCTGGGCGACGGCATCGCCGCGCGCCTGAACCTGATGAAGCACGAATCGGACATCGCTGGCCGCGACGCCGCCAATGTCAGCCGCTGGGGCATCGCGCCGTCGATTGCATTCGGCCTGAACGGCCCGGCGCAGCTGATCGCCAGCCACTACCACATGCAGAGCGATGACCTGCCGGACGCCGGTGGTTTCCCCTACGGCAACCCGAACGGTGCGCCGGCCTCGAAGTGGGTCGACGGCCGCCCGATGGTGCCGGACCGCAACAACTACTACGGCTTGGTCGACCGTGACTTCCAGCGCACCCGTGCCGACATCAGCACGCTGGATGCCAGCTACGATTTCGGCGGCCACAAGCTGCGCAACATCGCGCGCCTGGGCAACACCAGCAACGATTACCTGTGGACCCAGCCGGACGACAGCCAGGGCAACCCGAACAACTACGGCACCTTGTGGCGCCGTACCAACGCCCGCGCCGTCGACGTCAAGAGCTTCGCCGACCAGCTGGGCCTGACCGGTGCCTTCCAGACCGGCGCGCTCAAGCACAGCTACAGCGCTGGCGTGGAATACAGCGACGAGAAGATGACCCGCGGCAGCTACCTGATGACGCCGGGCACCAGCAACCCGCTCACCGGCAACAGCAAGTGCCCGACCACCGGCGCGGCCACCGGCTACAACTGCACCGATTTCGCCAATCCGGATCCGCGCGATCCGTGGGCAGCCACCCATTCGGTGTACCGCAGCGACAAGGCACTGGACGTCGAGCAGCGCACCAGGACCACCTCGGCCTACGTGTTCGACACCATCGAGCTCAATGAGCAGTGGATGATCAACCTCGGCCTGCGCTACGACGACTTCCGCACCACCCTGACCACCCCGGTGGCCGGCAAGGCACCGACCCGCGTGCGCAACAGCAACGACTTCCTGAACTACCAGGCCGGTGTGGTGTTCAAGCCGGCCGCCAACGGCAGCATCTACCTGTCGTGGGGCACCTCCTCGACCCCGCCGGGCATGGACGGTGGTGACGGTTCGGACGGCCTGAGCGCCGCCGTGGCCGACCTCAAGCCGCAGGACACGAAGAACCTCGAACTGGGCACCAAGTGGGACCTGTTCGACCAGCGCCTGAACCTGACCGCAGCGATCTTCCACACCGTGATGAACAACGCACGCGTGACGGTCGACAACGGCACCAGCCAGAACGCCGGCAAGAAGGAGATCAACGGCTTCGAACTGGGCTTCACCGGCCAGCTGACCGACGCCTGGAGCCTGTACGGCGGCTACACCTACCTGGACTCGGAACTGAAGGACAACGGTTTCGTCTGTGGCGCACCGGTGGGCCGCACCTGCCCGTCCAACGTGTACGTGCCGTCGCCGTACAACGGCAACGTGTTCCCCAACACTGCCAAGCACAGCGCCAACCTGTGGACCACCTACCGCTTCCCGATCGGCCTGACCCTCGGCGCCGGCGCGTTCTACTCGGACAAGCAGTACGGTGATGTCGCCAACACCAAGTGGATCCCGAGCTACACCCGCTTCGACGCGATGGCCAGCTACGCGATCCAGGACAACATCAGCCTGCAGCTCAACGTGCAGAACCTGACCGACAAGACCTACTTCACCAAGGCCTATGCCTCGCACTACGCGAGCATCGCCCCGGGTCGCTCGGCCACTCTGGCACTGAACGTCAAGTTCTGATGTAACCGCGCTCCACCACGGCGGCAGGCGCTCCTGCCGCCGTTTTTGTTTCCGGCGATACTCACCCCATGGCAACCCGTACCCCCATCGACAGCGACGCCCTGGCCGAGCTGCTCCAGCACGATCCACAGGCTGCGTTCGCACGCGTGCGCGACGCCGCACAGGCCGGGCAGGTCGAGGCGCAGCTGCTGCTCGCGCAGATGCACATGGAAGGTAAAGGCACCGCGCAGGACGCCTCGGCTGCGCTGCTCTGGTACGAAACCGCCGCCAACAACGGCGCGCCGATGGCGATGAACATGCTCGGCCGCTGCCATGAGCTGGGCCAGGGCACCACGCCCGATCCCACGCTGGCCGCGGTGTGGTACCGGCGCGCGGCCGACACCGGGCTGGACTGGGGCCTGTACAACCTGGCCAACCTGCTGGCCACCGGCCGCGGCGTGCCCCAGGACCGCGCGCAGGCACTGGCCCTGTACACCCGTGCCGCGCACCTGGGCCATGCCAAATCGATGAACCTGCTGGCCCGCCACCTTGAAGACGGCCTGGAGATCGAGCGCGATCCGCAGGCCGCCCTGGGCTGGTACCGGCGCGCGGCCGAGACCGGCGATTTCCGCGGCCAGGCCAACTACGCCTCGATCCTGCTGCACGCCGGCCAGGTCGAGCAGGCCGTGCACTGGCTACGGCTCGCCCTGGCGCACGGCAGCCCGGCGTTCATGGCGCACATCGTGCCGGAACTGGCCGCGTCGCCGCATCCGCAGGTGCGCGCCCTGGTCGCACCGCCGTCCCTCTGAGGAGCCCCGCATGCTGCTGCACATCCCCGACATTCTCAGCGCCGACCAGGTGGCCGACTTCCGCCGCCGACTGGATGCCGCCGACTGGACCGATGGCCGCGAGACCGTCGGCCATCTGGGCGCGCAGGCCAAGCACAACCAGCAGCTGCCCGAGGCCTCGCCGCTGCGCCGCGAACTGGGCGAGATCATCCTCGTCGCGCTGGCCCGGCACCCGCTGTTCTTCAGCGCCGCGCTGCCACTGAAGTACCTGCCACCGCGCTTCAACCGCTACAGCGGCGGCGGCACCTACGGCTTCCATGTCGATGGCGCGGTGATGAACCTCGCCAATGGTGAACAGCTGCGTTCGGACATCTCCTGCACCCTGTTCCTGTCGGCGCCGGATGAGTACGAGGGCGGCGAACTGATCATCAGCGACACCTACGGCGAGCACGAAGTGAAGCTGCCGGCCGGCGACCTGGTCGTGTATCCGTCCAGCAGCCTGCACCAGGTGCGGCCGGTTACCCGTGGCGCACGCGTGGCTTCGTTCTTCTGGGTGCAGAGCATGATCCGCGACGACGTGCAGCGCCGCCTGTTGTGGGAAATGGATGGCTCGATCGAGCGCCTGCGGCAGACCGGCGGCGACGCCGAGGCGATCCTGCAGCTGACCGGCGTGTACCACAACCTTTTGCGGCGCTGGAGCGAAGTCTGAGCCTTGCCGGGCCGGCCTGCGGCATTTTGGCAATCATTCTCATTTGCAACAGCTAACGGCTCTCATTACAATCACGCCCCGTTGATGCCGGCCGCTGCCGGCAGACCCTTGGGGATCCCTGCGTGCTGCGTCCGCTTCGCCCTCGCCCACTCATCCATCGCAAGATGGGCACCGCCATGCGCGGCCAGCGTCCGGCGCTGGCCAGCCTGCTGGCATGGGTGGCGATGCTGGCGTTGCTGCTGGGCACCCTGCCACTGCTGCCACAGGCCCAGGCCGGAATGGCCATGCAGATGCCGCTGGAAGAGCGCGGTGGCGAAAGCCCCCTGCAGGAAGAGGCGCCGGCCAAGCTGCGCCGCTGTGCCGCCACCCCGGTGAAAGCGGCCGAGCAGGCACACCCGCCGTTGCTGCTGGCCAGCCACTGGCTGCGCACTGAACTCGAACTCGTACCCGCCACGCCGGCCATGCCCGGCGTGCGCCCGGACTGGCCGCTGGCCGCTCCGGACACGCCCTGGGCCGATGCGCCCGGGCGCCGCCAGCAACGCGGCCAGGCGCCGCCGCTCGCCTGATCCACGGCCTGGCGTGACCGCCTGCGCGGTCGCGCCTGCACGCCGCTGTCTGCTTCATCCCTGCCGCCCCTGACCGGGCCTTCCGTGCCTGCCGCGCCCTTCGCGCACGGCATCGCGCCACCCTGCATCCTTCGAGGTAACTGCCATGGCCCAGCGCCATCGTGTCCGTTCGTCCCTGTCCCGTACCCTGCTGACCAGCGCCGTGCTGGCGGCTTTCGCCAGCCCCGCCTTCGCCCACGGTGACGCCGCCGGCGCACCGCAGACGCTGGACAAGGTGGTGGTCACTGCCTCCGGCTTCGAACAGAAGGTGATCGATGCCCCGGCCAGCATCAGCGTGGTCAGCCGCGAGGAACTGAGCAAGCGCCCGTATACCAGCCTGGTCGACGCCCTGCGCGACGTCGAAGGCATCGACGTGGGCCTGGAAGCGACCGACAAGAACGGCCGCGCCACCGTGTCGATGCGCGGCCTGCCGTCCGAGTACACCCTGGTGCTGATCGACGGCCGTCGCCAGAGCAATGTCGGCCAGATCTACCCGAACAACTTCGGTGGCGGCCAGTTCGCCTACGTGCCGCCACTGGAGGCGATCGAACGCATCGAAGTCGTGCGCGGGCCGATGTCCACGCTGTACGGCTCCGACGCGATGGGCGGCGTCATCAACATCATCACCCGCCGCAACCAGGACAGCTGGCACGGCTCGGTGACCCAAGGCTTCACCGTGCAGCAGGACGACCAGTTCGGCGATGCGCGCACCACCGACCTCTACCTCAGCGGCCCACTGCTGAAGGATCGCCTCAGCCTGGCGGTACGCGGCAGCTACTACGATGCCAAGGCCTCGAACCCGGAATGGGGTGCACTGACCCTTCCCGACGGTACGCCGTGGGAGCGCAGCATCGGCTTCGGCGGTGGCGGCAAGTCGGTCGCCAACACCAACTGGAACACCGGTGTGCGCCTGGACTTCCGCATCAACGACGATCACGAACTGTGGCTGGACTACGACGTGTCGCGGCAGAAATACGACAACAGCGAAGGCCAGACCGGCACCCTCGACAGCCTGGCCAGCCTGTGGCGCGTCGGCAATGCGATCATTCCCAACCCGAACGGCAGCGGCACCGTCACCCGTCGCGTGGTGCAGCCGCGCGTGGGCTACACCGCCTACCAGCGCTACGAGCGCGATCAGCTGTCGCTGACCCACCAGGGCCGCTACGGCTTCGGCACCTGGCAGACCTCACTGACCCACAGCAAGAGCAACAACCTGGGTCGTTCGCTGCCGCTGACCCTGGACGAGCGTGCCAACCTGCAGACGCTGTGGAATGACGTCTGCCGCCGCACTGGCGCCGCCAACCACTGTGCGGCCAGCCGAGGCAACGCCCTGGCCGCCCTCAACCCGAGTGAGACGGCGCGCCTGCAGGCGTTCCTGCCGCGCCCGCTGCGCAGCATGGAACTGGAAGGCTACGTGCTCGACACGATGCTCGACCTGGACTTCGGCGCGCACAAGCTGACGGTGGGTGGCCAGTACAACAACACTGACATGGTCGACGGTGTGTTTGGCATGGATGGCGCCGGCTACCGCAGCAACGTCAAGCAGAAACACCGCATGTGGGCGCTGTTTGCCGAGGACAACTGGGCGCTGACCGACACCCTCACCGCCACCTTCGGCCTGCGCTACGACGACCACAACGTGTTCGGCAGCCACGTCAGCCCGCGTGGCTACCTGGTGTGGAACGCCAGCGATGCGTGGACCTTCAAGGGCGGCGTCAGCACCGGCTACAAGACCCCGCGACCGGACCAGCTGTTCCCGGGCATCACCGGCTTCGGTGGCCAGGGCGTGCTGCCATTGGTCGGTTCGCCGAACCTGAAGCCTGAAACCAGCACCAACTACGAGCTGGCCGCCTACTACGAGGGCCAGCGCTGGGGCTTCAACGTCACCGGCTTCTTCAACACGTTCGAAGACAAGATCGCCAGCGGCGGCACCTTCCCCAACTGCGAAGTGGCGCGCGCCGGCAGCGGCTACTGCGTGGACATCGGCCCGGGCTGGGCCGCACTGGGCTACAGCACCTTCACCCAGAGCGTGAACATCGACAAGGCTGAAACGCGGGGTGCCGAACTGGCCGCCCACGTCGACCTGCTCGACACCCTGCAGCTGCGCGGCAACTACACCTGGACCAGGAGCGAGCAGACCAGTGGCGCACAGAAGGGGCTGCCGATCAGCGGCACCATGCCGGCAAAACACATGGCCAACGCCAGCCTCAACTGGCAGATCAATGAAGCGGTCAGCCTGTCGCTGATCGGCGAGGGCCGCTACGACCGCTACCGCGACACGCTGCTGGACGCCAACGGCGCCAGCCACACCCGCTACTACGAGGACTACACGATCTTCCATCTCGGTGGCAGCTGGAAGGCCACGCCCTGGCTGACGGTGAACGCACGGGTCAACAACCTGCTCGACAAGGATTTCGTCTCGCAGTCGTGCCTGTTGATCAGCCAGAGCGAGTTCAACTGCGTGGACGACTATGCGACCAAGGACCAGCGGCGCAGCTACTGGATTTCGCTGAACGCGAAGTTCTGATCGCCGCGCCCTGCTCCTGCTCCACGCATGGCGTGGATCTACCGATCGGTAGTGCCGGCCGCTGGCCGGCATCCCGAAATAGCTCCGGGATACAGAACGACACGCAATTGCGAGCTATTCTCATCAATGATGTAATGGGCAGTCCCCGTCCGCCTCGAACCGTGCCGTGAGCCGTCCCGCCCTTTCCACCGTGCAGCAGCAACAGAACCGTGGCTTCTGGCTGCGGACGCTGCACCAGTGGCACTGGATCAGCTCGGCGGTGTGCCTGATCGGCATGCTGCTGTTCGCGGTGACCGGCCTGACTCTCAACCATGCCGCGAAGATCGAGGCCAAGCCCGAGGTGCAGAACCAGCATCTGGAACTGCCGGCCGCGCTGCTGGGCCAGCTGGGCACGCGCGAGGACGGCAACGCGCCGATTCCGCGCCCGGCCCGGCACTGGCTGGACACGCAGCTGGGCATCGCCATCGGTGGCCGCCCGGCCGAGTGGTCGGCCGAGGAGATCTACCTGTCGCTGCCGCGCCCCGGTGGCGACGCCTGGCTGAGCATCGACCGCGAAACCGGCGCGGTGGAGTACGAATCGACCTCGCGCGGCGTGGTCTCCTACCTCAACGACCTGCACAAGGGCCGCAACGCAGGCCCCGCATGGGGCTGGTTCCTGGACCTGTTCGCCGTGGCCTGCCTGGTGTTCTGCATCACCGGCCTGTTCCTGCTGCACCTGCATGCGCGGCAACGGCGCATGACCTGGCCGCTGGTCGGCCTCGGCCTGATGATCCCGCTGTTGATCGCCCTGCTGCTGATCCACTGACTTCCACCGTGAATTCCATCCGTTCCTCCGGAGCCGCCCCATGCGCGTCACCCTGACCATCGCCCTCAGCGGCCTGCTGGCCACCTCGCCGGCCTATGCCACCACCCTCGACATCAACGTCGAAGTGCCCAAGCTCAACGTGGCCGAGTACCACCGCCCGTATGTGGCGGTGTGGCTGGAAGGCGCCGACCAGAAGGTCGCGGCCAACCTGTCGGTCTGGTACCAGCAGACCAGCAACAGCGAGGGCCACGGCACCAAGTGGCTGCCCGACCTGCGCCAGTGGTGGCGCAAGAGTGGCCGTACCCTGCAGGTGCCGGTGGACGGCGTGACCGGCCCGACCCGCCCGGCCGGCAAGCACACACTGTCGTTCAGCGACAGGCAGCCGGCACTGAAGCAGCTGGCCCCGGGCAACTACACCCTGGTGGTGGAGGCGGTGCGCGAAGTCGGCGGCCGCGAACTGCTGAAGATCCCCTTCACCTGGCCGGCCACCGCCGCGCAGAACGGCAAGGCGCAGGGCGCCACCGAACTGGGTCAGGTCACCCTGTCCGTCAAACCCTGAAAAGGGGACGGAGGGGATTAAGTCGTAATCCCCTTCTCCTTGCCGCATCACCCCGCATCCACTGGAGTCTTCCGCATGAAGCGCACGCTCGTCCTCGCCGCCGCCCTGGCCGCTGCCCTTCCCTTCTCCGCCCTGGCCCACAAGGCCTGGCTGCTGCCCTCGCAGACCGTGATCGCCGGCAACGCACCGTGGATCACCGTCGACGGTGCGGTCTCCAACGACCTGTTCTACTTCAACCACGTGCCGCTGCGACTGGAATCGCTGGTGATCACCGCGCCGGACGGCAGCACCGTGCAGCCGCAGAACGCGACCACCGGCAAGTACCGCAGCGTGTTCGACATCGAACTGAAGCAGGCGGGCACCTACCGCATCGCCTCGGTCAATGACGGCCTGTTCGCCACCTACGAGCAGAACGGCGAGCGCAAGCGCTGGCGCGGCAGCGTGGCGACCCTTGGCGAACTGCCCAAGGACGCGAAGAAGCTGGAACTGAGCCAGTCGATCGGCCGCGTGGAGACCTTCGTCACCAACGGTGCACCGAACGATACCGCGCTGAAGCCGACCAACCGGGGTATCGAGCTGGTCGCTGTCGGCCACCCGAACGACCTGTTCGCCGGCGAGGAAGCCACCTTCCGCGTGCTGGTCGATGGCAAGCCGACCGCTGGCCTGGAGTTCGAGATCGTGCGGGGCGCCACCCGCTACCGCAACGCACAGGACGAACTGAAGCTCACCAGCGACGCCAAGGGCGAGATCAAGGTGACCTGGCCGGAAGCCGGCATGTACTGGCTGGAAACCGGCACCGAAGACAACAAGACCTCGGTGAAGCAGGCCGCCAAGCGCCGCCTGAGCTACGTCGCCACGCTGGAAGTGCTGCCGCAGTGATGTGGACCACGATGCCGGGCACACCCCGGCATCGCCGCCACGACGCATCACCATGACTGATCCCCAGCTCGACATCGCCCGCCTCGGCGGCACCACCATGGGCACCACCTGGAGCGTGTCGCTGGTCGCGCCGCGCCAGCGCGACCTGCATCCACTGCATGCCGGCATCCAGGCGCGGCTGGATGCGGTGGTGGCGCAGATGAGCACATGGGAGCCCGGCTCGAACCTGAGTCGCTACAACCGCGCCAACGCGGGCCAATGGTGCGTGCTGCCGGCCGAGACCCGCCACGTTCTGGCCTGCGCACACGCCATCGCTGCCGCCAGTGACGGCGCCTTTGACCCCACCATCGGTCCGCTGGTTGCGCTGTGGGGCTTCGGTGCACACGCCGGCGAACGCCGCCCGCCCGACGACGCTACCCTGCAGGCCACGCGTGAGCGTTGCGGTTGGCGGCGCCTGCAGTGGCAGGGCGATGCGCTGCTGCAACCGGGTGGACTGGAACTGGATCTCTCTGCGATCGCCAAGGGCTTCGGCGTCGATCACGTTACGGCTTGGCTGCGTGAGCAAGGCATTGCGGCAGCGCTGATTGAAGTCGGCGGCGAGCTGGCCGGCTACGGCCGCAAACCGGATGGCCATCCCTGGCGCGTGCTGGTGGAATCCGCACCCGAAGAAGACGCGCACAGCGAAACACCACTGCGGGTGCTGGCGTTGGATGGCAAGGCGGTCGCCACCTCCGGCGATCGCTGGCATCAGTACCAGGCCGATGGCGAGGTCTACAGCCACAGCCTCGACCCGCGCAGCGGCAGGCCGGTGCGCCAGGTCGCCGCAGCGGTCACCGTGGTGGCAGACGACGCGATGCATGCTGATGCCTGGGCCACCGCACTGACCGTCCTTGGTCGCGAACAGGGCATGGCACTGGCCGAGCGCGAAGGCCTGGCTGCACGCTACCTGCAGCGTGCAGCGGACGGCGCGCGGGAGTTCCTCAGCAGCGCCTTCCAGCGCCTGCTCGACGAGCAGGATGCATGAGCACCCGGCCGTCACGCGCCTGGCTCGGCAACGCCCTGGTCCTGCTTCTGCTGGCGCTGATCGGTTCGGCGTTGCTGCGCCTGCATCTCGGCGAAGCCTGGTGGCAGGGCGCGCCACCGGCGCGGCAGTCGCAGATCGCGGTGCTCGCTACGGCGTTGTATGCGCTGACCTGCGCCGCACTGTGGTGGCGTGGGCGCCCGCGCGACGATGCCGCCTCCGCTGACACCGCGCCGATCCTGCTGGTCTGGTCCAGCCAGACCGGTTTTGCCCGCGACCTGGCCGAACGCAGTGCCGAGGCATTGCGTGGTGCCGGCGTGCCGGTGCGCGTGCGCGGTCTGCACGAAGTCGACGCCGCCTTGCTGGCCAGCAGCCAGCGTGCATTGTTCATCGCCAGCACCACCGGCGAAGGCGATCCACCTGACCACGCGCTGCCGTTCCTGCGCGATGTCATGGTCTCGCCGCCTTCACTGCAGCACCTGCACTACGGCGTGCTCGCACTGGGCGACCGCAGCTACGGTCACTTCTGCGGATTCGGCCACCAGCTTGACCAATGGCTGCGCCAGCACGGCGCGCATCCGCTGTTCGATGCGATCGAGGTCGACAACGCCGATCCGGCAGCGCTTCGTCATTGGCAACAGCTGCTGGGACAACTCGGCGGCGGCGCCAGTGAACTGCCCGACTGGAGCCCGGCCGCGTACCAGCCGTGGACGCTGCTGCAGCGCGAGCATCTGAACCCGGGCAGCCCCGGCGGTCCGGTGTACTGGTTGCGCCTGCAGCCACCGGCCGGCGCAGAGGCGCAGTGGCAGGCCGGCGACATCGCCGAGATCGGCCCGCAGCATGCGTCGCACACCGTGCGTGCCTGGCTGGACGCACAGCGCTTCGATGCGGACAGGGTGCTGGATGACGGGCAGACGTTGCTGACACGCGTCGCGCGCTCGCACCTGCCTTCATTGGTTCCCCCGGGTGATCTGCCCGCATTGCTGGCGACCCTGCAGCCGCTGCCGCATCGCGAGTACTCCATCGCCTCGGTGATGGCCGACGGCGCGGTGGAGCTGCTGCTGCGTCGCCAGCTGCGCGCGGACGGCACGCCTGGCATCGGCAGCGGCTGGCTGTGCGACCACGCGGTCATCGGCGAGCCGGTGCAGCTGCGCCTGCGCCGTAACGACAATTTCCACGGCGTCGCCGCCGAGGTACCGCTGCTGCTGATCGGCAACGGCACCGGCATCGCCGGCCTGCGCGCCCACCTGCACGAACGTGCCCAGCAGGGCGCGCGCCGCACCTGGCTGCTGTTCGGTGAGCGCACCGCCGCACACGACTTCCATTTCGGCGACGAGCTGCAGGCAATGCTGGAAGACGGCACGCTGGCGCGGCTGGATGCAGTGTTCAGCCGCGATGGTGGTGCGCATCGCTATGTGCAGGACCGCCTGCTGGCCGAAGCAGCAACACTGCGGCAGTGGGTGGATGAAGGCGCGACGATCCTGGTCTGCGGCAGCCTGCAGGGCATGGCCCCGGCGGTGGATGCGGTGATCGAGCAGGTGCTGGGGACTGCGGACAAGGAAACGCTACTGCTGGCCGGTCGTTACCGGCGCGATGTGTATTGAGCTCACCGCATCCACGCATGGCGTGGATCTACTGAACGGCGTGTCCGGGCAGCGTGGCAATCGCACACCCGTAGGTCCACGCCATGCGTGGATAGCGCCCACCGGCGCCGAGGAATCATCCCGCCGCCGCACTGACCCGGATCGCCAGCAACTCGCCCCCGCCCTGCAACGCATGCCTTTGCCGTTCACCGGCCGCCAACCACGCGGTATCGCCAGCGTGCATCGGCGGCTGACCGCTGTCAGCCCCAAATTCGGCATGACCGGCCAATAGGTAAAGCGCCCAGGCCACGCCTGGTTCGCAGAAGAAGAACATCGAGCCCACCAGCGGCCGATGCAGGAGTTCGGCCTGCAGCAGGTCGCGCTTCCACATCAGGTTGAAGTCGTGGGTGGTGCCGTCGACCAGTTCGCCGTGCAGCGTTTCCTCGCCCGCAAAGCGCACGCGCCCATGCGGCGGCAGGACTTCGGCCACGCGGCCATCCTCGAAGCGCAGGCGCACGCCATTGCCCTGCAGCAGCACCAGCTCGCGCTCCACGCCGGGAAACGCGGAGAACGCCGCGTCCAGCTCGATCTCGGCCACCGACAGGCGCAGCGCCCAGTCGTCGCCCTGCGCAGGCAGGCGCAGGATCTCGCGCGTCCAGCCCAGGCCGTTGCGCCAGCGTTCGCGGCGGTAGTCCAGGCGGGAGATGACCTGGCTCGGAGTGTGCAGCAGGGAGTCGACGTTCATCGGCGCATTGCATCACGCCGCGCGCCATCGTGCATCACCGCGTGGCCAGCGTGCCCTGGCCGCCGCACCCGCCGGCCAGCAGCTGCGAGTGTTTCAACCAGTCCTGGTCGGGGTAATAGGCGAACACCATCGTGCCGCCACGCAACGCATCGATCAGTGGCTTGGCCACCGACAGGCGCACCGCCGGACAGCCCAGGCTGCGGCCCAGCCGCCCCTGCAGCTGCGCGGTGGCCGGGTTCACATATGGCGCGCCGTGGATGACGATCGCGCGTTCGCGCGCGCGGTCATTGAAGCCCGGTTCCAGCCCGGCCAGGCGCAGCGAATACCCGTTGCCGCCCATGTAGGTCTCCTGCGCGGTGAACGCGCCGAGGCTGGACATGAAACTGCCATCGCGGTTGGAGAAGTGCTCGGTGCGGTTCTCGCCGCTGTTGCGGCCATGCGCCACCCATTCCTCGAACAGCAGGCGCTGGTGGGCCAGGTCGAACACCCACAGGCGCGGCTCGGTGGACGGCCGCGAGTAATCGATAACGCTCAGTCGATCACCGTTGATGCCAAGCTCCGGCCGCTGCAACGCACAGCGCATGGCGTGCGCCGCCAGCTGCAACACGTGGCGGTCGGCCTTGGGCGCACTGCGCGACAGCAAGGCAGCCAGATCATCGGCACTGGTGGCGAGGGCGGGCGTCTGTGCCAGCGCCGGGGCGCTGGCCGAGGTCGCCAGCAGGCCGAACGCGGCCAGCCGGCACAGGCGGGATGCAGTCATGGGCACAACGAAGGGACTCAGTTGCCCTTGAGGGTGGACCCTGGCGGCTCGGATTCCAAGACCGGCTGCATTCCGGATTCAGCCGGGCTTGGGCGGACCGCCGGCAGCGAGGTCACCAGCAGGGTCGTGCCTGGCACCAGCACCCGGTACAGCTGGCGGGCGAACTCGGCCGGCAGCGCCATCGGCAGCGAGGGCGTGGCCAGCAGGTCCGGCGTGGCCTGGGCACGGTCCTGGCCCAGCAACGGGTAGGCCGTCCACTGGTGCAGGCGCTGGTTCGCGTCCAGCGGGCTGGGCGTATCGCTGTAACCCTGCCCCATCACGAACAGGGTGGTGCCCTGGAAGGCCGGCAGCGCGTCGGCCTTCAGCGGCGACTCGCCGATCATCACGCCATCGCGCAGCACGTACAGGCGCTGGTCGTGCAGGCTGACCAGGATGCCGACCTGCCCGGCCGGCGCCGCGCTGTCATTCCACCACGCCTGCGCCGGCGCCCCGCCCTCTGCCTCCGGCAGGGCCTGGCCGCGGGCATTGACCGGCGCCAGCACTGACGGATAGGCCAGGGTCATCGGCGAGCTTTTGGCATCGGCCACCACCACCGTGTCGCCGCGCTGGGTTTCGCGGAACAGCTTCTGCGCGAAGGCCTGCGGCAGGCGTACGCAGCCGTGCGAGGCCGGATGCCCGGGCAGGCTGCCGCCATGCAGGGCGATGCCATCCCAGGTCAGCCGCTGCATGTACGGCATCGGCGCGCTGTTGTAGAGGTTGGACCTGTGGTCCTTGTCCTTCTGCAGGATGGTGAACACGCCGGTCGGTGTCTCGTGCCCGGCCTTGCCCGAGCTGATCGTGGTCAGGCCGATGGCAATACCGTTGCGGTAGACGTAGGCACGCTGCTCATCGAGGCTGACCACCAGCACGATCGGGCCGGTCGGCGAGATTTCCGGATGCCACAGGTATTCGCCCGGCTTCAGGTCGGTCGGCCCGCGCACCTCGGCGGTGCCGGCGGTGGCAGCTGCGGGCTTGGCAGCCGGTGTCGTCGCAGCGGCATGGGCCAGCAGCGGCAGGGCCAGTGCAAGGGCGAGCATCAGGGTCGTGGGGCGGTGCGGAAGCATCCAGCGGGGGTCCTTTCCATGCAGAGCGGCCACCGTACACCATCGGCCCGTGGTGGCCGCGGCAAAACCAGGCGCGGAAATGAAACTGCCCGGCGACACAGCCATGTGTCGTACCGGGCAATCGTTACGTCCTTGTCGGCCTGCTGCCGCCCCCTCGCATCCTGCGCTGTGGGGGTAGCGTTGCATCCTGCACGCGGCCGCGTCTGTCCTGTTTGTATCTCAGCCCCTTCCACAGGTCTGTGATGCCACCATCCTGGTGATTGGTGCCGCGTCCTGCGGCGGTCGGTGGTCACGGCCTTCCTGTCCGCGACCGGTGAACCAGCCTCCTGCCGGTTCCGACGATTCCTGCTGTCAGCGCCTGGGTACGGTCCGCACCGGTACCGATCCGGGTACCGGATCCGCCGGCAACAACCTGTTGCCTACGGTGATCCGCTGTCGATTCCGTTCGACGATCGCTTTCCCTATCCCCTTCACCTGCGCCAGGTCCTCGACGCGATGAAACGGGCCGTGTCTGCGCCGGTGCTCGACGATCGCCTCGGCCTTGGCGGCCCCGACCATCGTCAATCCCTGCTGCAGCGCCTGGGCATCGGCGCGGTTGATGTCGATCGGTTCGGCGGCATGCGCCCCAGCGATCCCCACTACCAGCACCAGTGCCCTCAACACGACACTCCAAGGCACGACGTGTATCTCCCTGTGATTCTGGCCGCCCCGACCGGCAATCCCGTCGGCAGGAACAGTGTCCGTCACCACATGTGCACAGCCTATCGGTTTCCCGGATTTCCGTAAGCCAGCCAAATACCCGACGTGATGTAGGAAAAACCCTACCCGTGGCACAGGCGTAGAATGGCCGGATCAGCCCATGCAACCGGAGTTTCAGATGGACAGCGCCAAGCTCGGCCAATTCGTCAATGACAAGTGGGACAGCGAAATCGTCCCGCAGTTGGTCGACTACATCCGCATTCCCAACAAGTCGCCGATGTTCGACGCCAATTGGGTGCAGAACGGCTATATGGAACAGGCGGTCACCCTGATGGAGAACTGGGCCAGGGCCCAGCAGCTGCCCGGCCTGAAGGTTGAAGTGGTGCGCCTGGAAGGCCGTACGCCGCTGATCTTCCTGGAAATTCCAGCGACCGGCGCCGAAACCGGCGACGACACCATCCTGCTCTACGGCCATCTGGACAAGCAGCCGGAAATGACTGGCTGGGATGACGATCTCGGCCCGTGGACGCCGGTCCTTCGCGGCGACAAGCTGTATGGCCGCGGCGGTGCGGACGACGGCTACGCCATCTTCGGCTCGCTGGCCGCCGTGCTGGCGCTGCAGGCCCAAGGCCTGCCGCACGCCCGCTGCGTGGTGCTGATCGAGGCCTGCGAAGAGTCCGGCAGCTACGACCTGCCGGCCTACGTCGACCACCTGGCCGAGCGGATCGGCAAGCCCTCGCTGGTGGTCTGCCTGGATTCGGGCTGCGCCAACTACGATCAGCTGTGGTGCACCACCTCGCTGCGCGGCCTGACCGGCGGCAACTTCACCGTGAAGGTGCTCAACGAAGGCGTGCATTCCGGCGATGCCTCCGGCGTGGTGCCGTCCAGCTTCCGCCTGCTGCGCCAGCTGCTGTCGCGCATCGAGGACCAGGACACCGGCCGCATCCTGATCGACGGCATGAACGTCGAAATCCCCGCCGAGCGCCTGGAACAGGCCAAGCGCGCGGCCGAAGTGGTGGATACCGAGATCTTCGAGAAGTTCCCGATGGTCGACGGCCTGCGTCCGATGAACGAGGACCTGACCGAACTGGTGCTCAACCGCACCTGGCGCCCGGCCCTGTCGGTCACCGGTGTCGGCGGCATGCCGCCGCTGGAATCGGCCGGCAACGTGCTGCGCCCGCAGACCTCGGTGAAGCTGTCGCTGCGCCTGCCGCCGACCGCCGATGGCAAGACCTGCGGCGAACTGCTGAAGGAAGCGCTGCTGCGCGACCCGCCGAACGGCGCGCAGGTCACCCTGGACCTGGAAAAGGCCTCCACTGGCTGGAACGCCCCGGCCATGGCGCCGTGGCTGACCCAGGCCATCGACGATGCCAGCCAGGCCTTCTTCGGCAAGCCGGCAATGTACATGGGCGAAGGCGGCTCGATCCCGTTCATGGGCATGCTCGGTGAGAAGTTCCCGGGTGCGCAGTTCATGATCACCGGCGTGCTCGGCCCGCACTCCAATGCGCACGGCCCGAACGAGTTCCTGCACATCCCGATGGGCAAGAAGGTCACCGCCTGCGTGTCCAAGGTGATCAGCGAGCACTACGCCGCCAGCCTGCGTGGCGAGACCAGCGGTTCGCCGGTGGCTGCCGACAGCGGCACCCGCCACGGCGACCACGGCTGCTGCTGATCCGGCACCGGTGACGGACGCAGCCTGGCCTTGCTAGGCTGCGTCCACACTCAAGCGGAATCCGCGCGCATGAATGGTCTGTTCGGCAGCAGCAGCTGGTTGTACATCCTGCTGGTCGGCTTCTTCGTCGGCCTGCTCGGGCGTTTCTTCATGCCCGGCAACAACCGCATGGGCTGCCTGCTGACCATCGTGCTGGGCATCCTCGGTGCACTGCTGGCCGGTTGGTTCGGCCAGTACATGGGCTGGTACGCCCCCGGCGAACCGGCCGGTTTCCTCGGTGCGGTGGTGGGCGCGGTGGCCGTGCTGGCCGTCCTGCGCCTGTTCAGCGGCCGCCGCTGACCCCGTCCCTCCTTCCCCTCCTGTTCCCGACGTTGGCGCGCCCAGCGTCCCCGGATATGCCCGCATGACCGAACCCGCCTCCGATCCCCAGCGCAGCGCGCGGCGCCTGCAATGGGCCCGTACCCAGCTCGACGATGCCAGCGCGGTGGTCGAGCGCGCTTCGGTCGATGCCGGCATGCGCAGCTACTGGCGTACCACCAGCACCCGTGGCAGCCACATCGTGATGGACGCCCCACCGGGGCTGGAAGATCCACGGCCGTGGCTGCGCATACGTGGCCTGCTGCACGACCACGGTCTGCGCGTGCCCGCACTGTTGGCGCAGGACCTGGAGGCCGGCTTCCTGCTGCTGGAAGATCTCGGCGGCCCGACCCTGGCCAGGATCCTCGACGAGCGCAATGCCGATGAATGGTTTGGCCGCTCGATCGAACAGCTGCTGCGCCTGCAGGCGATTCCGGTACCGGCCGACTTCGGCCAGTTCGGCGAAGCGCTGCTGCAGCGCGATGCCGGCCTGTTCGACGAATGGTTCCTGCAGCGGCACCTGAACCTGGAACTGGACTGCGGTGAGCTCGAGGGGCTGCAGCTGGTGCATCGCCGGTTGATGGACAACGCGCTGGGCCAGGCCCAGCTGATGACCCACCGCGATTACATGCCGCGCAACCTGATGCCGGTCGACGACGGCCCCGCGGTGCTGGATTTCCAGGACCTGGTGCGTGGCCCGATCGCCTACGACGCGGTGAGCCTGTTCAAGGACGCCTTCCTGAGCTGGCCGCTGCAGCGCGTTGACGCGTGGCTGGCGCAGTACCACGAACGCGCGCGCGACGCCGGCCTGCCGGTGCCCGACCGCGCCACCTTCCTACGCGATGCCGACTGGATGGGCATCCAGCGCCACGTGAAGATCCTCGGCCTGTTCTGCCGCCTGCGCTACCGCGACAACAAGGGCCATTACCTGGACGACGCACCGCGCTTCATCGGCTATCTGGATGAAGTGCTGCCACGCTATCGCGAGCTGGCGCCTCTGCAGCAGCTGCTGGAAAACCGCATCAAGCCGGCGCTGGCCGAACTGGGCGCACCGATGCGCGTGGCCCGATGAAGGCGTTGGTCTTTGCCGCCGGGCTCGGCGAGCGCATGCGCCCGCTGACCCTGCACACACCCAAGCCGCTGCTGGAAGTGGCCGGCAAGCCACTGATCGTCTGGCACCTGGAGCGCCTGGCAGCGCTCGGCGTGCGCGAGGTGGTGGTCAACACCGCGTGGCTGGCCGAGCAGTTCCCGGCGACGCTGGGTGATGGCAGCCAGTGGGGCCTGCGCCTGCATTTCCTTTACGAAGGGCAGACCCCGCTGGAAACCGGCGGCGGCATCCTCAATGCACTGCCGGTGCTGGGCGATGCCCCGTTCCTGGTGGTGAACGGCGATATCTGGACCGATTTCGATTTCGCCACGCTGCCGCGCGAGCCGCAGGGCCAGGCACATCTGGTGCTGGTCGACAATCCGGTTCAGCACCCGAACGGTGACTATCGGCTGGATGCACAGGGCCTGCTGCACCACGACCGCGCAGGGCCATGCCTGACCTATGCCGGCATCGGCGTGTACCGCCCCTCGATCGTGGCCGACTGGCGCGCGGTGATCGGCGATGCGCCGGGCAGCGAGCGGCTGCCGCCGAGGTTCTCGGTGGTGCCGCTGCAGAAGCATTTCATGGCGCAGGGGTTGATGACGGGGCAGCACCATCGGGGGCGTTGGACCGATGTCGGGACCGTGGATCGCCTGCGCGCGCTGGATGTGGAGCTGGCGGCGAACGGCTGAGCCCCTCGTGGCTGGACGCGTAAAGCGGATCGCGTGCTTGGCCGGGCGGGTGGGCCATGCAGGGGACGCTGCAACTCCCCCTCCGGGGCCCGGCCCAGCCGCTGGCGGCTG
>NZ_LXXZ01000053.1 GCF_003244875.1 Stenotrophomonas sepilia | reverse complement strand
ACACCCCCCAGCCGTTCTGCGATCCAGGTGCTCGGCCTACGCAGAACGGCTGGGGGGTGTTCCGTGCTTGAGCTGTCCCCCTTCTTGAATGCCATTGCCCAAGCCGACGCCCCGCTGGAGGGCAAGGCCAACGGGTGGCAACGCAAGGCTGTTTTGGCCGAGTTCGGCAACGCCTGCGCCTTCTGCTCCGCTCCGCTGGACCTGTCCTCTCCAAAGTCATGGACGGCTACGTCACTGGTGCCCGCTCAACTGGGCGGCCCCGCTGGCGTTGTCGAAAACTGGGTGCCTGCCTGCCGTCCCTGCGCTGCTGCCAAGGGCCTGCGAGATGTGGTGAGCTGGTCGGAGTGGCAAGCGAAGGCGGCCCCTGACCGGGTGGCCCTGCTGCTGGAGCGTCGGCGATCTGCGTTGCTCTACGCGGAGAACCACTTCACCCCGTTGAGCCGTCACTCGAAGCGCGAGCGCGTGCTCTCCCATCTGTCGGCACGTTTCTCTAAGCCCCGCTTCAGGGTCTATGCCTGGTCGGGTGAGGTGGATGGGGAGAGGGTGGGTTTGGTGGGCTGGAGCACCCGGTCAGGCGATGCCTTGGCACTGAGCGAGGCCCTGCTGGCGTTACGACTGAGGGACGGGGGCGAGGTGCTGGCAGAGGGCCAGGTGATCCTTCTGCGAGTGCCGCCAGACGCGTTCCTAGGGGCCGTGTGGGCGCTCATTGAGGCCCATGGGATCGTCGTTGAGTTGGACGTGCCAGGCGGTGGTCCGCTCGATGTGGGCGACTGGAGGGAGTGCTGGCGCCACCGAGTGATGGACCCGGTGAGCAACCACAAGCGCGTCCCGATGACCGGAGGCCAGGCCCTGCCTCATGCCCCTAGAACGCTCTCCACCAATCCTGATTCGATTCGTCGGCTCGCCCAGCTGCAGGAGCGTCGGCGTGCTGACCGGTTGGAGGAAGCGGAGTTGCGGTTTCGAGAAGCGATGGCCCGGAAGACCAAATACTTGGAGCGGGTGAAGCGTGGGCTGGAGGCCCCGATGCCGTTGGAAGAATACCGCGCGTGGGCGGATGTGGTGCGGCAGCTAGGCGTGGCCTGGGCTCGGATGGTCACCGAGAGCCGGGAGCAGTAGTCACTGGTCAGACATGCAACGTGTTTTCGAAAATGTCGGATTCGGGGTCCGTTTCAATGGTCGTGCTGCCGTCCGCCTGGACCGTTACTGTCACCGTGACGTTTGGATTCTTATGCTCGGCGACATAGACACCAGGCTTGCCTGGCACGGGCTTGAGATCTGAGGGAGTGATGAGGATTCCGTGCATGATAGGGTCCATGCCCTGCTCAATATCTCTCTCGTCATCGCTGTAAACCGGGACATCGATCTTCGCTTCACCCTTCAGCATGTTCACTTCCTTTCCGTGGTGTGGTCTCGCGAGTATCCATGTTTCGGAACCACCCGGCATAAGGGGAGTTCTTCACCAGGTGCCGGTTCCAGTCCCTCTCCCCATCCGTCCACCACACCGGACCACGTTCGCCCAAGCCCCTCTTTGCGCTGTCCACGGCGCGCCGCGCGGCGGCGAGTGCTTCCCCATCCTGGTTGGCTTTTGCTGACTTCACGGCACGCCGGGCGTCCATCAGCTCGTGGACCAGTCGCTCCCTCTGCGGCTCGCTTAGGCCCGGGTTGGTGGTTCGCCAGAGGCGCCCTCGGACGATGAGGTAACGGCCGTCTGGGGTGGTAAGTGGAGTCATGGGGAAGAGTGTATGGGGCCAGCGGTGACGGGGGAGCAGACAAGAGAAGGACGGCCATTGATCCGCCCTTACTTTCAAGACACCTCTTCCTCTTCCACCTTTTTCAGCACCAGGTCCGGGTTGGCGCTGATGTAGCACTGGCCGTTTTCATCATCGATGGCGGCCCCCACCAAGCCCAGCTTGTGCGCCACCAGGGCCCGAACGCTTTGCAGGCCCCAGCCGTCGATCTGCTCATCCCAGGGGTCGCAACAGTCGCTATCGTCACCGCCGATGCTCTCATCGCAATCGTCGAACTCAATGGCGCGGCAAAAAACAAACTCAACGGTTTCATCGTCCAGGTCATAGCCCATCTCTGCCATGGCTTCCTTGCAGGCTTGCTCGGCCATGGTGAGGGTCAACTGGAGCTGTTCGCCATTCCTGCCCACCGCCCGGGTTCCTTCTTCCACGGCCAGCTTCATGTTCCACACCAAGTTGGCGGTGAGAAAATCGCAGTCGTCTGGGAGGCTGATCTGGTAACTGTGGGGCCCGAAATGCTGCTCTTCGCCATCCGAAAAGCAGAGGCCACGGATTTCAGAGGTTTGCCCATCAAAGGGCTCCAAGGGCTGGTCGGCCAGGTTGGCATTGCGGGAGCAGTGGTAGAAATGACGCATGAGCATGGCGGTTATCTTTTCTTTTTTGGGTCGGCGTCATAGCCCCCCCCTACAAATCCAGGTTACGACAGGACATAAAAATGTAAACCCTAAAACAACACATTTATTTGACTAAAGTGCAGAACTGACGGGCAACCGCAGAAAACCCAAAAACCCGAAACGCTTCACATTTCCCGCCCAGCACTGGGCCCGGCGGAAGCCGAGGCCCCACCTGCCTTTTCTCCACCACGCTTTTGCTTTGAGCCGCTTTTGCCGTTGCCTTCTCTCTCCTAGAGCTCAAAAGAACGCGGCCCGGGGCCGCGCCTGAAAAGCCCCCTCCGGGGAGGTTAGGACATGGGCCGGGGCTTCCGCCCCAGCCACCGCTCTACTATCCCCCAACCATCTACCCCTGCCCCCAGCAATGGGCACCTGCTCCTTTCGAAAGCATTTTCTCCGAACCCAAGTCATAAAAAAGGCGCCCCTCAGGCCGCCGTTTTTCCTTTCCATTTCTTCACCGGCTCTGCTCCAGGCACCGGTCCACCAGTTGCCGCATAGCCTCGCCCAACGAGATACCGGCAGCTCGGGCGTCTTCCACCAATCCGAAGGCCACCTCTTCAGACACCTTGGGATCGGGCAGCACCGCTCCGTAGCGCATCCCATCAGGCCCATGCTGGGCACGGACTCGGGGCCCGAACGGCTGGCGGATGTCGGCATGGGCGGCCACCAGGGCAGCAAGGGCGGCGGTGGGAGTAAGCCCCTTCTGGCGAGCTAGAGCCCGGAACTGAGCGACCTTGTCCGGGGCAATGCGAACCGTAGGCAACCGTCGCGAGGCCGGTTGCTTGGGTTGGATGGCGTAGAGGTTACCCGCCATAGGGTGTGTCCGGAAATAGGTTGCTCTTCCGCCTTTCCAAATCTTCTTTGTAGAGCCTGAGAAGCTCGCGGAAGTCAAAGACATGCGCATCGCTTTCAATCAGAACGTTGCATTCATCGACGTAGATCAGTTCTTTGTGCGGCCCAAGCAACCGGCGTGAGGCCGGTTGCTTGGATTGGATGGCATAGAGCTTAGGCATCTTCATCCTCGCCCTCCTGTCCGTAGGCCCAAACAAAACGCGTTTCATCCACGATGCGCATGTTGCGCCAGCCCAGTTTCTGCTCCAGATCTTCCATGCCGGCTTCGGCTTCGGCGAGTGTCGAGTATTCCGCGTTGTCGATGGACTCCCAGTTGCTGCCCCAGCTGTTGGTGGAGTAGTCGGCTTCGATGGTGAAAGTGTTGTTTTGCATGGCGGTTACCTTTTTGTCTTTTTCGGTCAGCGGTATTGCCTTCCTATGAATCCAGGTTACGACAGACCCAAAAAATGTAAACCACAAAACAACACATTTATTTGACTAAAGTATAGAACTGACGGGCAACCGCAAAAGACACAAAAACCCTGAAAAACCTCACATTTCCAGCCCAGCACTGGGCCCGGCGGAAGCCGAGGCCCCACCCGCCTTTCCTCCACAACGCTTTTGCTCTAGCCGCTTTTGCCGTTGCTCTTTCCACCCGCCGCCAGCCATAAAAAAGGCGGCCCATGGCCGCCTGTCTTTCACTGCCACCCGAGGGATGGCGTAGGACCTGCTCATAGCTCTGCAGCGATTTCCTCGTGATCCAACGCTTCGGAAACCTCGGCCAGGGTGGCATACCCGCAAAGACTGTCTTGGTATTTCCCGTCCGAAAGCTCCCACCGCGGCATGGCTTCGCAGTTGTTGGCGGCTTCCATTTTGACGTGGAGCCCAGCTTCGGAGAGTCGCAGTCCCAAACGGGCGGCGCGGTTTTCGAGGGTTTGACGACGAGGGGTTTTCATGATGAATCCTTGTTTGTTTTCGGGTCAGCGGTATTGCCTTCCTATGAATCCAGGTTACGACAGGGCATAAAAATGTAAACCCAAAAACAACACATTTGTTTGACTAAAGTGCAGAACTGACGGGCAACCGCAAAAGACACAAAAACCCTGAAACACCTCACACTTCCAGCCAAGCACGGGCCCGGCGGAAGCCGAGGCCCCACCCGCCTTTTCTCCACAACGCTTTTGCTCTAGCCGCTTTTTCCGTTGCTCTTTCCACCCGCCGCCAGCCATAAAAAAGGCGGCCCATGGCCGCCTGTCGTTCACTACCAACCTAGGGCTACCGTTGTTTCCTCGCCCGCCCCACGATGGCTTTCCGAACCTGTCTCCGCATTGGATCCAGGTCATCGGTTGCCGTGGTCACGACGAGGCGACGCTTGCTCTTTTTGAGCTCCTGGCAAGCCCAGGAAGCCAGCGCAATGAGCGCGGTGGTGAGAATCGGCTGTTCTTCCCCGGTGACGTCCTGAATCTGCTCCCGGAGCTTGGGCGGCACGGTGACCATCGTTCGCTCCACACGCGCCCCGTTCTCGTCGCGGTAGTCGAACATGGTGGAGTCGCGTCCCACGTCCAGATGAACCCTCTGGCCGTCCCGCAAGTAGGGCCGCTCTTCTTGGAAATCGAAGTAGGTCTTCCGCCCAGGCGCGTCCCCTGCAGCCACCATCAGCTCTGCCAGCTGCTCTTCGGAAAACTGGTCCAGATCAATGAGCGGCGCATACGTGCGTTGCGGCTTGGCGTGGACCACTTTCGCGGCCTTGGACAGGTCTTTGCGGGCTTTGGCAACGGCGTTCTTGGCGGGGGTCTTCTTGGCAGCCATGAGGTCCGGCAGGGGCAGCATTGGGATGTCCATCATGCATTCCCCCGGCCTGGGTTGGCCAATCTTTTTTGGATAGCCTGACCTACCCGCAATATATCTTCTCGGGCGTTAGCCACGCCCGCGCCGCGCATGGAAAAGACGGTCTCCCCCAGCTCATAGAAGCTTCCCAGCGCAGCGCGCTCGGGGATGACGATGGCCCCGGCCAGCTCCGGGTCTTCCAGCCGCCGGCGGTGTTCAGCCCGCTTGATGTTGACCCGGTTGGCCACCGGTAGGAAGGCCTTGCCCTGCTTCCGGAGGGTCTCGATGGTATGCAGGTAGACGACGTAACTCCCGCCGTCGAGCAGAGTGGGAACGATGTAGAGGTCGCCATCCGGAAGCTGATCTTTCACTGGGGCGCTGGGCGGCAGGTCTTGGATTTCCAAGTCGAACCCGGGGGAGGCCGAACGGCCCACGGTGAATGGGGTTTCGTCGGAAAGCGCGGCCCAGGCAACAGAACAGCAGTGCGGATCTCGGTCGTTCACCAAAACTCGGTGTTGGGAGGCGAAGAGCGCAGCAAGATTGAGCGAAAGCGTCGTTTTGCCAACGCCCCCTTTGAAACAACAGACGACGAGACGCATGATAGAGATCCTTTTATGGGTAGGTCATGCAACACACTAGGCTGCAAACCTAATCCCGCAAGGGCCTCTGCATCCAGAGGGTTTTCGCCGTGCAGACGTCCGGGATTCAGCGACCCAGGCCGCGGCGGGAGCCGTGGCCCTCCCCGCCCCTTCTCCCACGACGCCTTTCGGCGGCGAGTAGCCGCCGGCACGTGCTTCAAACCTTTTCAGCGACCGGTTGCTGAGTCTTGATGAACGCTGGGTGGTAGCGGTGAAGGTGGGTGTTCATCAAATCCGCGGTATGGCGTGCGAACCATGCCTGCATGGCCGGGCAAAGAACGGCCCCGCAGACCTCCGCCAGCGTTCGGCCTTCGTCCACCCGTCGCCGCTCCAGCTTCCCCGTGTGCCCCCGTCGCACCACGAACCGCTCCCCGATCCGAACCAACGGATTTGCCCCGGCGTCCATGAGCGCCTCCACCATCGCCGCATAGCGCGCCGCCAAGATCCGGTCCGACTGGATGGCCTTGGAATACATGACGCTCGCGACGGCCAACGCAGTGATGCCGGGATCGCCGGCCACGCCAGCGTCCAGGTCGGGCGTCCCCTTGAGTGTGTGGAGCCACCCATAAAACGCCAGCGGGTCGTTGGTTTGGATGGCCCTGATGAGGCTTTCGGTCCCGGCGCTCATTGCCCACTTCCCAAAACCCCGATGAGCACCAAGGCCACCAACGCGTAGAACGGCACCAGCATGATGCTCCACCACTGCCGGGATGCTTCCTGGGCCTTGCTGCCCTGTCGAACAGGAGCTGACACGCGATAGAGGCGCACCAGGGCGCGCCCAGCGGTGATGGGGTTGGCGACCAGGTCCTGGTAGAACACCGTGGTGCCCAGGAGACCGACAAACAGCAGGGCCATGTTCAAAAGGCTCATGCGAAGCGCTCCTCTTCCTTCTTCCAACGCCGCTCATGGCGGGCGCGGGTGGCCAAGCGCTGGATCCTGCGGTGCTTGTCGGCCAGCTGGTTGAGGCCATTGGTGCGGTCCAGGAACCGCGCGGCGGTGTGGAGTTGGAAATGCGCCAGGTCAGTGCTGGCAGGCTCGACGGGATGAATCTTCATGTCTTCACTCTCTTTTTGTGGATAGGTCGGCTTACCCATTAAACCGCTCCTTCACCACGATCCAACCACATCGCCAACCGATGTCAACCCATTGATTTGAAAGATTTTTGACTAAAATCAAGAACTGCCGTAAGGGCTTGTCAAAACGCGGTTGTGTCGCATGCTGAAATGCATGACACCGTATGCCCGCCCTCGCCGTTGTTTGCCCGCCCCCGGCTTTGGCCTGGTCGAGTTGCTGCTCGCATTGGGGATTGCCACCGCAATGGGGGCCGCCGCGTTCTGGGTCTACCCCCGCGTTACCACCCGGGTGAAGGTTGCGTCGGACGTCGAGAACGTTCGGGACCTGGCCAGCCGCGTTGATCGGTCCCATGGCGTCGTCGGCTCGTTCCGCGGCGTCAGCACGTTGAACGTGCTTGAAGATGGGCTGGCCCCCACCGACTTCCGCCAAGGCAGCGCAGCGACCATGAGCAACGCGTGGGGCGGCGCGGTGACCGTGGCCCCAGCCACGGTGCGCTTGGCAGGAGATGCCTTCACCGTGGGGCTGTCCGGGCTTCCTGCCCGGGCCTGCGTGCCGTTCGTCTCAGCCGTGGCCGGCGACGCGAACGTGCGGGACGTGATCGTGGGCAACACCAGCCTTCTGCTGAGCAACCGAGGGAGCTTGGACGTCCCCGGGTTGGGATTGGCGTGCGGGGCCGATGGGGCCGTGGTCGAGATCGTCTATTACTCGGGCATGGTGGCCGGCTCGTCGGTCGCCGTGGTGCCCACGCTTCCCCTGCCATCCGCGCCCGCCGTCCATGGCCCCTCAACGCCACCCCCGGCTGGACCCGTTTCTAGCGCGCCCAGCGTCAGCGATGCGGTGCCAGGCGTTGCTGGGAGCGTGCCGCCGGGCCCTGGCGTTGCGCCTTCCCCGGCGGTTCCGCCGCTTCCTGTTGCGCCCAGCGTTCCGGTGCCTCAGCCGCTCCCAACGCCGGTCCCCACCCCGGCTCCGCCGGCCTTGGTGCCGTGCCGGCAATCGGAAAGCTCGGCGGCCCGGGCGAGCTGTCCGGCGGGCACGTGGGGCACAGAGACGGTGCGCACGCGCCAGGTCTGCGCTCCCGGCGACGTGGATCCAAACTCAGACGCCGCGTGGGAGCATCCCGAGGCGTGGGTTCAAGCCCAGACGGTGGCGGCCGTGACGACGAGGGATTGCCAGGCCTGCCCTGGAGCCGCCCAAGAGGAACGGGATCAATGGCTGCCCACTTCGCAAGCCTGCCCGTCGGGTCAAACCGGCACGCACACCTGGGAACGGCAGCAGGTGCGGTCGAGGGACGTATTCACCCATTGCCCGTTCGGCACCACGACCCTGCCCGGGCCCACTTACGGCGGCTGGTCCCACTGGGTGGATACCGGGTCTCGTCGCTACGAGGTCAACACGTGCAAGCCCACGGCCGCTCGCTGCAGCGATGGCAGCTTGCAGGTTGTGGCATGGCACTCCGCCGATTGGCAGGACGTTCCGCCCCCCTCGGGTTCGAGTGGCATCTCCTACTGGTATCCCGACGCGGTGGTGCGCCTGACGCCAGCGGAGAAAGCAAAGCTGGACTGGGCCATCGCCAACGTGCCCATCCACCGGGTGGAGACGCCCGCACCGATGCCCGGCAACTGGCCCGCCAACGTGAGCGAGTCGGCTTTCTATGAAGAGCAATGCAACGCGCTTTCGGACGCGGGGAACATCCGCTACGCCTACTCTTACGATTTTGAGTGCGTCTCCAACATGGGCATGCATTACTGCGACTACAACTGGACCAGCGGCGGCACGTCCTTGGCCGTGTGCCGGCAAGCGTGCGCGTCCGACCTAGTGGGCAAGAGCAACAATCCCTATCGCTGGGAGTGGCCCGAGTCGTCCGTGGTGGCTTCGACGCCCTACACCACCTGCACGGGCCAGCCCGGATGCACGCCCAACGGCGGGTTTGGCACCCAGCAAGGGCTGCCTGCGTGCAACGAGCACAACGTCGGCCAGACCGTCGTGTTCAACTGGTATCGGCAGTTCTACAACCCAGTGCGGGTGGACTACCAGGTGCTGACGCTGACATGCAGAGGGCCTAGCTGATGTGCCGGGGACCATCGTCCCCGCCCATAGGTCAGTCGCAGAGATCAAACCTCAACGGCTTGCCATCCCACCGACCATACAGCTCGCCACTCCCCCAATAGCTGACCCGGCCTTCGCTTTCGCGCCGAATCGCTCTGAACACGCCGTTTCCCGGTGTCTGGTCGACCAAGCTCCCATCAAGCACCGGGAGAACATATCCAACCAGGCCATCCGGCGGAGTTGCTTGAGAAGGGATTGGTAAAAGGAGAGCACCTGTCGGCGTTTCTCGAAGAACGATGCAGAAGCACGGGTAGCTGAAGCTCTTCCAGGAAAAGACCAGCGCAGGATGCGTGCCTCGGGAACGAATCTCGTCGAGCAGCGGGCCGAGCGAAGTCATTGCTAGCGCCCTGGCCTTCGCCTTCATGGCCTCTTGGCTTGCCTCCTCGCACCAAGATGCAACGTCCGATGAGTCGGCGAGGATCAGGTCCTTATTTCGGCTAGCAAAGCGCTTGGCGACGTTTCTGTAGCGAGACGTAGTAACAAACAACCCGCCCGCCTTCTCCCGCAGGCTATGCGCCTCAAGGGCTGCCACTGCATCAAGATCTATAGGACGATGCTTGGCGTAACGCTTCGCTTGCACCAGCGTGAGGGCATCCCCCAAAGGGGATTGAATCCACATTCGGACATCCACGCCTTCATCGGCGCTGCCCGGTCCGATCTGAGTCCGCCAGCCTCTGGCCGTGAACACGCTGCTGATCAGCTCTTCGAACGCACGGGGACTCAGCCGATACAGGTCATCTGGGCGCTTCGAAAAATATTCGTAGATATCGCCGGAAACATCCGCCGTATCGGCCTCGATCAGCCGACAGGTCCACCTCCAGCGAGCCCATTCGTCGAACCTCTTCTGAAGGTCGGACTCCTGGTCAATGAGGTAGTAGCCGGCGGTGACGTGGTCATCTAGCTCAATGAATACACCGATGGACTCCAATGCCGCGTAGAGCTCCTCGGCCTCGTCCATCCCTTCATTCAAGCAGCGCCCCACCATACCTTCGGACCAGAGGGTCAAAATGGAAGAACCCTCACCCGGCTCAGTGTCGTAGTGATCAAGTGGATCCTTGTGCCCAGAATCACCCCACAGGTCGTGGCGCTCTGCCCATGACTCGGTGATCGCCTTGGCTTGGGCAACCACATCCTCCAGCTCTTGATCCGGCTTGGCCCTTGACTTTCGAGCACCCTTGATACTTTTAGATGAAGTTGCCACGACATATCTGCCGTCCGATAAAGTTGGAACGTATACTCCGCCCAACCGACATCTTTTTCCACATCCTCGGACGCACATGACAATCCTTTTCTTGATTGCGCTAGCCCTTGCGATCCCTACCAGCGGCCTATCTCTACTGGTCTACGGTGCAGTATTTGTAGGGAAAGCCATCCTTAAAGCTAAAGTAAGGATGCAGGAGGCCAACAAGAACATCGCCTTTAAAGCGATTGACAGCGAGGGCCCGAAGAACCTTCCCTCTTGGGTTAAAAACGAGGATCGGCGAGATGAGTTTGTCAGCGCGCTGCTGATGATGGCTCAGCGAAGAGGAGTTCCGGAGGCTTACTTGGGCGTGATGCTCAACACTCGGCAGTCTCTAGAAATCCTGTTGGGCTTCGCAGCAGAGATGGAGAAGAACGGCGCCTCTTTCGTGGAGCAGCAGTCCGGCAGCATCGATTTCGTCTGCCAGATGTGGGATCGCTTGGACGCAGCAAACAAAGCTAAGTTCGCAAACATTGATCTGACAGAAGAACAGTATCGCAGCCTCCACACGCCAATCGAACGCCGACTCCCCATCAACGCTCCGAGGCGCAACGATGCCCGCACTACCCAAATGATCGAATGGGCAATCGAGACTCTTGGCAAAGAGCCAAGCGTAATCGGAACCGCCTACGACGAGATTTCCTACAGCGCAGTGGTCAGCTACGTTCATGAACGCAAATGCACGATCATTACGCGAGTGGCAAAGCCCTACGGCGACTGGCTTGAGTTCCAAACGAACGTGCGTGGTCGGTCCTATCAAGTCACACTGGGAATGACACACGAAGGACACGGTTCGGTGCTCACCTCTCATCCCGCCTAAGATGTCAGTCCATGCGCTGGCTCATCGGGCGTCCGGCAGGGCCGTTCTATCCCACGCCCGCTTGACCCACCCGAACACTACGGCCAGCACGCCGATCAACAGCACGCCCCAGAGCCAAGCCAAGTAAAACGCTGCGGTAGCGATCTCCCCAAGCTGGGGATGCTCCGCATACTTGAACCCCAGAACGGCGGCCGCCACCACCGTCACCACGCCCAATCCGCCCCCGAGCAGCGCCCCTTTCAGGAAGCCGTGCTTCCGAAAATACGGCATCCGCCCCGTTCGGACGTGCCAGTCCCAGAGCCGCTGAGCCCGGAGATGGAGCGCCAGGCAAAATGCCAAAAACGCGAAGACGAGCGCACCGGGCACACAACAGACCACGCCGATGAAGAAGTCGCGCTTCATCACCTCCAGGCCGGCCGCCAGCCCAACCAGGCCCAACGGGCCCAAGATGACGCTAGGGAGGATCAGCGCGGATGGGCCCGGCGGCGCATACACAACTTGCTGCGGCGGATAGCGGTTCATATGGTCCTCCCCTGTTGGATGGCTGCACGCTTGATCGGGACCGGCGTGCAGTCAAGCGGCGGACTGCGGCCCGTTTAGCCCGCAGACGTCCCTTCGTCGGTCACTTCGACCACTTGCCAGCCCTCGCCCTGCGGGCGGAACAGTGCACGCAGCTTCGGCTTGAGGGTGCTTGGCTCGGGCTTGGTGGGCTGGCCACCGATGGACCCCTGCGCTTTTACCGACCCGCCCACCATGCATTCTTGATCCCCATTGGGCTTCTTCTCGCAGTCGAGATCCAAGCCGCCCGCGTCGGTCACTTCGAACCGCCAAGAGCGCTGGAGGGTTGCCTGCCTCCCCTGCTCGGTGAAAAAGCCTTCCACGACCTTCACCCCGTCCTCCTTCGTGGGGCCCTTGTCGCCAGAGCAGGCCGTCAGGGTCAAAAGTGCCGCTGCTGCGGCCACGATCATTGCGTGCTTCATGTCATGCGTCCTTGTCTTTGGAAGGAGTGATGCCGATGATCTGGGTCTTGTAGCCGATCTCCAGCCGGTCGATTTGGAGAACGATGTCGGGCAGGCCGTTGGGCTTCAACCTGCCCTCCACGACCTTGAAAAAGATTCGATCTCCCGTGGCGTCGCGCCCCACCCGTCGCAGCTCGGCCGCGTCTTCCGGCCTCAATCGCAGCGCGGCGTGGTAGCGCCCGCCATGCTCGACCCCGACCACCGCACTCCCCTTGCCCAACGGCGAAGCGCCGATAACAGCCGTCGGAAGAAAGTCAGGCGAACGGGGATACCAGTCGTGGTTCATGACCAGCACGTAGGCGTGGAGAATGTTGGTGCTGGGGTCGATCTCCACGTCGATGTAGGGCCGCAGGTAGAACGCGTCGGTGGAGGCGATCTGCCGCGCCTTGGCCTCAAACGCAGAGGCCCGGTCGCCCTGAAGGCCTACGCGTTTGAACTGGTGCCCCCATGAGCCAATGCAGTGGGTTCGCATCGCCGGTGCCAGGGCAGCGCCGGCCTTGGCCTGGGCAAAGAGGTTGTCTTCGCACATGCCGAAACCGGCCGACGCGGTGGCCGCCAAGCCCCACCGGATCCGGGTGTAGCCGTCGAGCACCGGAGGGTCGCCGTCGTCCCAGTAGGTGCCGGCAGGTTCTAGGTAACGCTTAGTCGCAGGCGCGGATGCGGCATCTTTCCCCGCCTGCATCAACCCCTTGCTAATCCTTCCCAGAATGCCGTCCTGAGCAGTGGCGGCCCCGCTGGACAACGCCAGGCACACGGCCACGGCTGCAATCGCTTGCTTCATCCATCCCCCTGATCCCGGCCACCATGGCCTTATTTGCCATTTTGGCAAATGCGGTGCAGCATGGGAAGCGGCAGACTTGGGGATTGTTCCCGGTTCGTGATCGCCCATGCCTGCCCCTCTCGCCCCAGCTCACACGTTTGGCCGCCGCTTGCGCGAGGCCCGGCTGGCCAAGGGCCTGACGCAAGCACAGTTGGGGGCCGTGCTTGGGTTGGACGAGGAAAACTCCGCCGCTCCCAGGGTTTCTCGTTACGAGAGAGGAGATCGCGTGCCGGATCCTGCAACGATGGAAAAGCTGGCCCAAGCACTTGGCATGCCGGTCGCCTATTTCCATGCCACAAATGATCTAGTGGCAGAGACGTTGCTGGTGATGTCGCGGCTTGAACCCGAACAGCAGCGAGAGCTGCTGACGAAGGTGAGGGATTACGCCCAGAGCCGTGGCGTGGCTATCGATCCTCCCGAGTAGCGACAACGATCTCAGGGAAGAGAAGACATGCTGAAACGACTTCGACGCTGGTGGCTGCCGCAGCATGCGCCAAGCCCTATGGCGCCGGAGCAGTTGCAGGCGCTGATGGACATCAACCTGCTAGAAATCCAGTTGGCGGCATTGGACGCCCTCAAGTCCTCGACGCCAGCCGCGGAAGCGGCCAGACTGCGATCCCATGCTTGGCTCGCGTCGGTGCGTGGGCAAGGCCCGGTCGGGACGCCGAACTGGAGCGAACTGCGGGCTGAAGCGCGAGCACTGAACCGTGATTTGGCGGCCGCCCTGGCTGCCTCGCACGTCGCTGCGCCTTCTGACATGTGAGACGTGCGTATCGCTGAAATGCTCCCCTTCCTACGACGATCACCGACTTGCCTCTAAATGTGACCCGCGTCACTATTGAGGAAGGGGGACGGAGCCTTCCTGGCTACCGCCAATCACTAGGGAAGTGACCGATGGCAAAGAAGGACGGGGCTACCGCGCCCACGACGCTCGAAGACTGGTTGAATAGCCGCCCAAGCTGGTTGCGCATGGCGGCAGCCACGGTCATCGAGCACCGCCGCATGCCGACCGAAGAAGAGATGGAGGCGCTGGCAAATCACTGCCTGGCCGACGCGGCGAAGACGCTGGACGCTCCCCACCCTGCTTTGGCACCGGGAACCATCTTGGGGACGCCCACCGCCGCTGAGCTTCGCATCGACTCGGTCTCCTCCATCCGCGGCGTCAATGCCCTTGGCGAGGACGCGGCATTGGATCTCAGCCAAGGCCACATGACCGTGGTCTACGGACCCAACGGGGCCGGCAAATCGGGCTACGCCCGTTTGATGAAGCACGTTTGCGGCGCGCGGGCCAAGGGATCCATCCACGGCAACGTGTTCAAGCAGAACCCGGCTGCCGCCTCTGCTCTGATCAAAGTCACGGCGACGCGAGCCGACGGCACCACTTCGCCTGCCGATCTCACTTGGCAAGCATCCGACGGCCCCCACGCGACATTGAAAGCGGTCCCGGTCTTCGACTCAGCCACAGCGCTGGAGTTCGGAGACAGCGCCACCACCGCCACCCATCTTCCCCGGGCGATGCGGTTCGTCGGGATGCTCATCAAGATCTCCGATGACTTGGCCACCCAGTTGAAGGCCCGCGCGGCCAAGCTCACCAGCAAACTGCCCATCATCCCGGAAGACCATGCGCAGAGCAGCGCTGCAACGGTCCTCCGGAAGTTGACGGCGAAACTGACCGAAGAGGAGATCAACCAGCGTTGCGCGTTCCCCGCTGCACTGAACGATGAGCGTTTGGCACTGGAGACCGCGCTGGCCCAGGCGAACCCTGAAGTGGCCCACGCCAAGGCCGTCGGAGAGCTGGAACGCTTGTCGCAGATGGCCACAAGCGTCTCGGCGTTGAGGGAGAGCTTGAGCGACGAGAAGGCCCAAGCCCTCTTGGATGCCCGCAGCAATGCAGAGGTCAAGCGCCAGGCCGCCACCGCCTATGCCACGGCATTCCTCAACGGGTTGCCGCTCAAGGGCATCGGAGACGCCGTGTGGCGAACCCTTTGGGACGCTGCAAAAGCGTATTCGACAGGTCTTGCCTACCGTGACCACCCTTTCCCCCACGTTGGGGACGAATCCCGTTGTGTCCTCTGCCAGCAACCGTTGGGAGACGACGGCAAGGCCCGCTTGGCCAGCTTCGAGAGCTATCTCAACGACACCCTGCAGACAGAAGCCAAGAGCGCGGAAGACGCGCTGACGACGCTGAAGAAGGCATTGCCCAGTCCTCTCACCGATGTCGCCTGGCAGGCCCAGTGCGCTGCTATTGGCTTGGAAGCCCCCCAAGCCGCTGAGCTGCTTGAGGCCATCCATGCGAGGTTGAAAGCCATGGCCGGGGCCACGACGGCTTCGGCGGTGGAGTGGTCGGTGTGGACCAACGCCTACGATCAGAAGGTCAAGACAACCACCGCTGATCGCGACGCGCTGGCGGGCTTGCTGGACCCGATGGGGCGGAAGGAGAAGGAAACCCGCCTAGCAGAGCTGAAAGCACAACAGTGGCTGTCGGAGCAGCGCGATGCGGTATGGGCCGACGTGATCCGCCTCAAACGCGTGGGAACGGTGGAGGCCGCTGTCCGGTCCACCTCAACCAGCCAGTTGACGACCAAAAGCAATGACATCGGCGAATCGGAGTTGGCCAAGGGCTATTGCGACCGCTTCAATGCCGAGTTGCAGGCGTTGGGCGGTCATTCGCTGCCCGTCCGCATGTCGTATCGATCCCAAGGTAAAGGGGCGTTCACCTTCTACGTTGAGCTGAAGGACGCGCAAGGTGCCCAGAAGAATCGTGAAATCCTGAGCGAGGGGGAGCAACGCATTGTGGCGTTGGCGGCCTTCCTGGCCGACGCGACGGGCCTTGAACGGGGCATGCCCGTGATCTTCGACGACCCCATTTCCTCCCTGGACCAGCGCTTTGAGGAGGCGGTCGCCAAACGACTGGTGGATCTGGCCGAGCATCGCCAGGTGATCGTTTTCACGCATCGGCTGTCTCTAATGGTTCTCCTGCAGAACGCCTCGAAGCAGCGGGCCAACCTCGATCAGTCTACGGTCAAGGTCGCGGTTGAATCGATCGCCCGCGATGGAAGCAGGACCGGCATGCCGGCGCAGATCAATACGTTCTCTCTGAAGCCACAATCCGGCTTGGGACAAATGGTCAGCAGCATCGGACAGCTCAAGAAGCTCGATCCGCCGCTGAAAGAGCTTGCCCTGAAGGCCGCCTGCAGCAACTTCCGAATCTTGGTTGAGCGCTCTGTAGAGGACGAACTTTGCTCTGGCGTCATCAACCGCTACCGGCGCGAGATCAACACGCTCAACAAGCTACAGCGGCTCAGTGCAATCACCCCAGCAGACTGCGCACTGATCGACGGGATGATGACGAAGTATTCGGCATTCGAGCACTCCCAACCCACCGACACCCCCAGTTGGCTTCCGGGTCCGGACGAACTGCTAAAGGACGTTCAAGACATGCTCGAATGGTGCAAGGAGTTCGGTAAGCGAGCGGAAACCGCGGCGAAACCCAAGGCGTAGCCCTGGCCACCCGTTACTGCGTGCTCAGGTTCATCAGAAGCGCCGCTTGCCAGCGCTTCCCACAGCAGGTGGCAGCGCTTGATGCAACTCGTGCGCGCGAAGAAACGCGTGCAGCCACTCTTCGGCGTCCTTGACGCCCGTCAGTTCCCGAATCACCACCCCGGCCATGCAATCCCCAGGGACGGCAAACAGGTCGTCGTTCAGATCGCTGCTGGACAGAGGGGTATGGAAATCGGCCCCCTCTTGGAACGCCTGAAGCAGGTGCTGCCGGGCAAGAGGATCCCGGCGTGCCGCCCATGCGAGGCGAACGAGCTCCGACGATGGCCAGGGTGCGGGGGTCATCAGAACTCGTAACCGTCTGGCACGCCCGAGGGGATGCCCTGCATGGGGCCCGAGTAGCCCACCTGCTGAACCAGGTTCTGGGCGGTTTGCGACATGCGATCCAGGCGTTCTGGGACTTGGTCCAGGGCGAACAGAACCATGCCAAAAAGGGCGATGTTGAGCAGTTTGTTGAAAAGTTTTCGCACGAGCGGGGTCCTCCGTGGTTGTCAGGGGTTCGGGTTTCAAAAAAGCTGGTGGTGTTGGGCGATGCCGAACAAGCAAAGCGCCCAGGTGGCCGCAATCGCTGCAGGGGCCAGGCAGAGCGACACGCCGAGGGCAATGTCCGACAGCTTGGCCTTGGGGTCGGTCACCATCTCCCATCCCAGCTTGGCCGCCCCCATCCCCGACATGGCGTCGAACAGGAATCGCAGGAGGGCTGCGGTGGTGGCGAAGGTGGACCGGGCGGGCGCTTGGGTTTGGCTGCGGGTATTCATCAGAGCGCATCCAATCGATCAGCAATGGCCAATCCGGCGACCAATCCAGCCAAGAGGCAAAAAGCAAAGAACGTCAACATGGGGTTTCCTTTGGTTAAAGAGCATCAGCGCTCTTCTCTGATCTCAAAGTAAAAGAAAACCAACTTTTCGCAATAGATTGACCCTACATTTTTATGACTAAAACACAAAACTGACGGGGAAAAGCAGAAAACACAAAAACCCTGAAACACCTCACATTTCCAGCCCAGCGTCGGGCCCGGCGGAAGCCGAGGCCCCACCTGCCCTTCCCCCAATGCGCTTTTGCTTTGAGCCACTTTTGCCGTTGCCTTCTCTCTCCTAGATCTCAAAAGAACGCGGCCCGGGGCCGCGCCTGAAAAGCCCCCTCCGGGGAGGTTAGGACATGGGCCGGGGCTTCCGCCCCAGCGTCCGCGTGGCTGTCCTTGGCCCCATGCCCGCAAAAGGCAGTCCGATTCGTCAGGCGCTGGCTTGGATGCATCGCCAGACCAACTGGCGAACGGCTTCTGGCTGACGAATGCCGATTCGGTTGGCGTCGATGAGCAGGGCCATGGCGACCTGGGGAGCCACCTGCACACTGGGGAGCGCGGTTTTGTAGCGCTCTCGCCCCTTCGCCGCCTCTCCGGTCCAAGGCGTGGGGCGTCGAGGGGAAAACGGTTCTCGAATCTGGGCGTGTTGCTCGATGAGCTGGGCCAGTGCAGCGCGCATGCTCAGGCCTTGCGCGGCGGCCAGGGCTTGAAACGCGGCTTTGCTGGGCGCGTCAATCCACGTTTCGTGGATGGTCTCCACAAGTGGCATGTTGTTCCGCTTGGGTTGTAGCGTGTAGCGGCTCATCCGCTCCTCCTCTTCTCCTTCAGGTCTGCTCTTACATACAACCCCGAATCCATAAAAACGAGGGCCATCTCGCGAAACGAAACGCCCGCCGGAAACTCTTGACTCCAGACCACAATCCCATCTTTGAGGTAGCTGTATTCCTGGCGAGTCACTACGCCAAAGCCATCTTCTGAGTCGCACATGTATTTGACCCGGTGGCGGTAACCGGCGTTCTCGATTTCAATCAACTCTTTCATTCGAACCCTGCTTGTGAGGGCCAGAGGACGTAGCGCCTTCTCATGCGGTCCTCCGGCTGGGCTTGGCCATCCATCCTTGGGCGGCCGCTTCTTCAGCGGTCAGCAACGCGGAAGTGCCCAGGAAACGCGTGAGCTGGTAATGGCCGATGGTGTGGGGATACCGCTGGAGGTGGGCGTGCATGTCCTTGTCGAAGTAGCACGTGGACCCAGAGCGGCGTTGATAGGCGAAATAGCGGCGGCGACGCGTTGCTGGGGGTTTCATGCAGCCCCCCCGCAATCGTCGCAACGCTGCATTTCTGCCGGATACGTTGAGAAGGGGTAGGCCCCTTTCTGCCCCACTTCCCCGCAGCACCCGCACTGCATGAGCCCCCGGGCGGTTTGGCAAATCGCGACCTCCGGGCCTTGCCAAACCACGCCGACCACCACGGCTTCCCAGGAGCTGCCGCTCCGGGCAACCACAGTGAGCCTGTCGCCGTTCCGAACATTCGGGGCGGGCACCCGGGCGCCCCATTCGCCCGACTTGAGTTGGAGGGGCCTGGCGTGGTGGTGGGCCATTAGAAGACCCCCCGATAACCAAGGGCAACAAAGCCTGACCGGCCAATAGCGCAAGCAATCATTAGAAAACCTTTGAAGAGGGGGCATTCCCTCACTACCCACTCAAACTAAGCCCCCTCAAAAAAATCGCAATACTTTCACCCTACGTTTTATCGACTAAATATCAAAACCGCCATAAGGGCCGCAGATCGCCGGAAAACTTGAACCGCAGCACATTTCCCGCCCAGCACCGGGCCCGGTGGAAGCCGAGGCCCCACCCGCCCTTTTTCCAACGCACTTTAAAAGAACGCGGCCC
>NZ_LXXZ01000052.1 GCF_003244875.1 Stenotrophomonas sepilia | reverse complement strand
ACATGTAGTGACGATCCACGCCATGAGTGGATGAAATCTGTCAGATATCGAATGAAATTCCGGGGTCAGATCCGTTTTCCTTCGGAAAACGGATCTGACCCCATGAGCTGTTCCGACAGATCGCGGAGGTCTGTCGAAGGCGGGGTGGGTCCGGTTGCGGGGGCGTGAGCCGCATGGATGCGGCGACCGAGCTTACAGGGACGTACTTGCAGCGACCCCTGCGCAATCCACCCCGCCTGGCCGAGCACGGCTTCTGGTTTGAACGACCGACCACGAGGGGTGCAGCCGTTGGCCGAAACCCTCACCCAGCCCGCAATGCCGCCGCGGCCGCCCAGCGTGCCGCCACCCTCGGCGCGGTGATGCACACCGCCTGGTCGGTCACCGTTGTCACCGCGCGCTCCAACAGCTGGATATCGGCCTCGTGCTGGCGTGCCACATGCGGGTCCTCGAAGAAGATCGCGCGCTGGCAGCGCCCCTCCAGCACACGGTCGGCAATCTGCGCATCGCCGCCCATCGGGCCGCTCTGGTAGCGCGTCACCCACGGCGTATCGCTGGGCCAGCCGCGGCTCCAGGCCAGTTCGTTCAAGCGCTGGCCGGTGGTGCCGGTCGCCACGCGCTCGCCGAACCGTGCCAGCACATCGAAGTGCTCGTCGGCGAAGGCCAGCATCGCCGGCTTCATGGCGTCGTGCGCGATCAGCGCCAGCGTCTGGTGCTGGAAGGCATGCAGATCGTCGGCACCGGCATCGGCAGCCAGCCCGGCGTGGATGCGTTCCACCTCGATCCAGTCACGCGCAGTGGCCACGGTTGAAATGAACGGCTTGCCGTGGATCACGCACTGCCGCTTGAGCGCGGTTGCCTCCGGAAACACCGAGGAAGGATCGACCGGGTCGATCAGGTAGATCGCACCGTCCAGGGTGCGCTCCGGCCCCATGCCAACCACTTCGGCCACCAGCTTCATCAGGCCACCCTCGCGGCCGTAGGGGTAGCGGTGCAGGCCGCCGTAGCCGGCCAGGAAGCCCTGCCGTTCGATCGCATCGTGGGTGCGCCCGACCGCGTGCAGCGATACCCCCAGTTCACGCAGCCCGGCCTCGCTGGCACGCAGCCAGCGGAACAGCGCGGCGCGCGCATCGTGGTGATGGAGACGGTTGGCGGCCAGGCCGATACGCATCGAGCGCTCCGTAGGGACGGGTAGAAGCGGCAGTGTATGTCGGCATTCGCCGATAGGGATGTTTTTCGAATTTTTCTCATTGTCGCGGAAGCGCGCCTCGCTAGCGTGGCTGGCAGCGGTACCGCTGCGCGGCCGTGGTTCCTGCCCGCGAAATGAGGATGTCTACCGTGAATGTCGCCGGCCGCCGCGCCGTCGCCGCTGTCATGGCATCGCTGTTGCTGCCCGGCATCGCTGCTGCGTCCGGCTGTGCGAGTCCACTGCAGGTGGCATGGCGTTCCGATCGGCCGCCGCTGTCGTACAGCGTGCAGGGCGACCTTGCGGGGTTGGCTGCAGATTACCTGCCGCTGCTGGGCCCGCAGGCAGTGCAGCATGCGCAGCCGTTGCCGGCAGCGGTGCTCACCGATGACCCGCTGCCGGCTGGCACCCAGGTGCTGCTGGGCTGGCCGCGCGCACAGCTGCCGACCGGCTGGGTGGCCAGCAGCCCCTACCTGGAAGTGCCACAGGTGATCGTGCGGCGCGAGGGTGCAGCGCCAGTGCTGGGGTTGGAGGGACTGCGTGGCCGCAGCGTGGCCAGCCCGGACCGGCTGCCGCTGGACGCATTGCTGGCCGAACAGGCCCCGGGTGCGCAGCTGCTGGCACCGGCGCCGCTGGACCACGCGCTGTCACTGCTGCGCGCCGGGCTGGTCGATGCCGTGGTGGCCAATCTCGCTGAAGTCGAAGCCGCGCTTCGCGCCGTGCCGGGTGACCCTCTGGTGATCGCAGCACCCGCGGGCTTCGGCGATGCACTGGTGCTGGCCGCCGTACCGGCCTGTGCCGCGGTGGTCGCTGCCTTCGACCGGGAGCTGCAGCGGGAGGGCGATGCGCGTCGGGCGTCGGTTCGCAGTGCCTGGCTGCCGGAACTGCCACGTGCGCGGCCCGCCGGTTCGGCACTGCGCTGGCTGGTGCCGGTGTCGCTGATCCTGCTCGCGCTCATACTGCTGCATGCCTTCGGCTACTGGCGCGTGCATCGCGAGAGCGTGCGTCGCCGGGTGCTGGAGCAGCGCTTGCATGAAGTCACCGCGAACCTGCCGGCGGTGGTCTACCAGGCGCGCCGTTCGGCAACCGGCCACTACAGCCTGGCGCAGATCGCCGGCGACGTGCAGGCGCTGTTCGGCGTAGCCGTGGAGACTGAGCAGATCGACCATCTGCAGCTGCTGGCGGCCGTGCATGCCGGTGACCGCAGCCGGGTGATGGCGAGCATCGAAGCGGCCGCGCTCGTGCGCGGTCCGATCGACGTTACCTTCCGCACCCGGTCGGCGCAGGGCTGGCGCTGGGTCCGATCACAGGGACGACCGTTGCCGTGCGATGACAGCAGCGTGGAGTGGAGCGGCTACTGGATGGACGTCAGCGAAGCCCAGGCGCGCGCAACGGCGTTGGCCGAGGCGCGCCGCGCGGCCGAGCAGGCGGCGCTGGCCAAGGGCCATTTCCTGGCGACCATGAGCCACGAGATCCGCACGCCGATGAGCACCCTCCTGGGCATGCTGGAGCGGCTGGCTGGCACGGACCTGGATGCGGGCCAGCGGCAGGTGCTGACCACCGTCGGTGACGCTGCGCAGATGCTGCGGCAGATCCTCGACGATGTGCTGCACAGCCAGCGCCTGCAGCCGGCGCCCCTGCAGCTGCGTCCGACCGATCTGGCGGCGCTGGTGCGCGCGGTGCAGCAGCTGTTGATGCCCGTCGCGGCCAGCCGCGGGCTGCACCTGTGCAGCGAGATCGACCCGACGTTGCAGCCCTGGTCGCTGGCTGACGGGCTGCGCCTGCGGCAGGTCCTGTTCAACCTGGCCGGCAATGCGCTCAAGTTCACCCTGCAGGGAAGCGTGGTGTTGCAGGTCCGCGTGCTGCAGCAGCGCGACGGCGGCCAGCGACTGCGCCTGCAGGTGACCGACACCGGCGTGGGCATCAGCGTGGAGCGGCAACAGGCGGTGTTTGCCGCCTACGAGCAGGCCGAGGCGTCGACCACGCGCCGTTTCGGCGGCAGTGGCCTGGGGCTGTCGATCTGCCGCGAGCTGGCGACGTCGATGGGCGGGCGTCTGCACCTGCGCAGCGTGCCCGGCAAGGGCACCACTGTGTGGCTGGAGCTGGACCTGGCGGCCTGTGCGGCCCCCGCTGCGGGACCGGCGACGGCACGGCCCGCGCAACGACCGTTGCCGCCGGCGCGGGTGCTGGTGGCCGAGGATCATCCGACCAACCTGCAGTTGCTGGCACAACGCCTGTGCGAGCTGGGACTGCAGGTGCACGCCTGTAGCGACGGCCTGCAGGCATGGGAGGCCTGGCAGGCGCAACCGTTCGACCTGGTCATCACCGACTGCCACATGCCGCACATGGATGGCTTCGCGCTGGCCCGGGCGATCCGGAGCGACGCCTGCGCCACCCGTGCGCGGGTCCCGATCATTGCGCTGACTGCCAGCGTGCTGGAGCGCACCCGTGAGGCCTGCCGTGATGCGGGCATCGACCATTTCCTGGCCAAGCCGCTGGAGGTGCACGAACTGCGCGCGCTGCTGGAAGTGCTGCTGCTGCCGGACTCAGTGCGCCAGTAGGCGGACGATGCTGGCAGCAGCGTCGCGGCCTTCGGCCACCGCGGTTACCACGAGATCGGCACCACGCACCGCGTCACCACCGGCGAACAGGCGTGGATGCGCGGTCTGGAACGGCAGGCGGTCCTTGCCACCGGCGAGGATGCGGCCATTGGGCTGGCCTTCCACCCCCAGTTCCGCCAGCCACGCCGGCACGCTCGGCGAGAAGCCGAAGGCGATGATCACCACGTCTGCCTCCAGCAGCGACTCACTGCCTTCGATCGGCACCGCGTTCTGGCGGCCATTGGCATCGGGCTCGCCCAGCCGGGTCTCGACCACGGTCACGCCGATCACCTCGTCGTCGGCGCCGGCTTCGATCGACAGCGGCTGCCGGTTGAACAGGAAGCGCACCCCTTCCTCGCGTGCATTGGCGACTTCGCGCGCGCTGCCGGGCATGTTGGCTTCGTCGCGGCGATAGGCGCAGGTGACCTTGGCCGCGCCCAGCCGCACCGCACTGCGCACGCAGTCCATGCCGGTATCGCCACCGCCCAGAACCACCACGCGCTTGCCGTTGAGGTCGGGCAGGGCGATGGTGTCTTCCCAGCCGGCGATCGGCCGGCCCTTCGGATCATCGCCGCCGACGATGCGGCTGTTCTGCACCAGGAACGGCAGCGCCGGCAGCACGCCCTTCAGGTCCTGGCCGACCAGGCCACCCTCGGTATAGCGGTAGGCGCCGGTGCCGATGAACACCGCATCGTGGCTGTCCAGCAACTGCTGCACGCTGACATCACGGCCGATCTCCACACCGAGGCGGAACTGCACGCCCATGCCTTCCAGTACTTCACGGCGGCGATGGATCACGTCCTTGTCCAGCTTGAAGCTGGGAATGCCGAACTGCAGCAGGCCACCGATCTGCTCGTAGCGGTCGTAGACCACGGCGGCAATGCCGGCGCGTGCCAGGCGGTCGGCACAGGCCAGCCCGGCCGGGCCGGCACCAATCACCGCCACACTGTGGCCGGTCGGCTGCACCGCGCCAAGGTCCGGGCGCCAGCCACTGGCCAGTGCGGTATCGACGATGTACTTCTCCACCGCGCCGATGGTGACCGCGCCGAATTCCTCCAGCGTGCAGCTGCCTTCGCACAGCCGATCCTGCGGGCAGACCCGGCCGCACACTTCCGGCAGCGGATTGGTGCTGTGGCACAGCGTGGCGGCCTCGTGGATGCGGTTTTCCTGCACCAGCTGCAGCCACTGCGGAATGGCGTTGTGCACCGGGCACTTCCAGCTGCAGTACGGGTTGCCGCAGTCCAGGCAGCGGCCCGCCTGGTACTGGGCGTCTTCCTTGCCGAACTTGCCGTACAGCTCGCCCCAGTCGCCGGACGTGCGCAGTTCCACCGGGATGCGCTGCGGCATGGTGCGGGGCAGGTCGAGGAACTGGAAGGCGTGCTTGCGGCTCATGGCGGACTCTGTGGTGTTTTACGGATGCCGGCCAGCGGCCGGCACTACGTGATCCTGGGTTGCCGGCCAGCGGCCGGCACTACCGTCAGGCGGCGCGTCGCAGGGTTTCGGTCAGCGACTCGATGCTGGCGGCCTTCGGTTTGACCAGCCAGAACTTGCCGATGTAATCGCGGAACTCGTCCAGGATCTGCTGTGCCCAGATGCTGCCGGTCAGCTCGCGGTGGCGGCCGATCAGGCGGTGCAGGTGCTGGCGGTAGTTCTCGAAGCCTTCGGCGGAGACGCGATGGATGTCGATCAGCTCGTGGTTGTAGCGGTCGACAAAATCGCGGTCCACGTCCAGCACGTAAGCCAGGCCACCGGTGAAGCCGGCGCCGAAGTTCAGCCCGACCTTGCCCAGCACCAGCACCACGCCGTCGGTCATGTACTCGCAGCAGTGGTCACCGGCACCTTCCACCACCGCCAGCGCGCCCGAATTGCGCACCGCGAAGCGTTCGCCGGCACGACCGGCGGCGAACAGCTCGCCACCGGTAGCGCCATACAGGCAGGTGTTGCCAATGATGGCGGTGCTGCGTGCCTCGAAGCGGGCGCCACGCGGCGGACGCACCACCAGCCGGCCGCCGGCCATGCCCTTGCCGACGTAGTCGTTGGCTTCGCCTTCCACTTCCAGGTGCAGGCCACCGACGTTGAAGGCACCGAAGCTCTGCCCGGCGCTGCCACGGAAGCGCAGTTCCAGCGGTGCCTCGGCCATGCCCTGGTTGCCGTGCGCGCGCGCAACCGCGCCGGCCAGGCGGGTGCCGATGCTGCGGTCGGTGTTGTGGATCAGGAAGCGGTGCTCGCCACCGCGCTTGTGCTCGATGGCCGGGGCCAGCAGCCCATCCATCTGCGTGGCCAGGCTGTCCGGCGATTCGTACAGGCGCTGGGCGGCGCAGTGGCTGCCTTCGTAGCGGGCATCGGCCAGCAGGCGCGACAGGTCCACGCGCACGCCCTCGCGCGGTGCCGCGTCGATCTGCCGCAGCAGGTCGGTGCGGCCGACGATCTCTTCCAGCGAACGCACGCCCAGGTACGACAGCCAGCCGCGCACTTCCTCGGCCAGCAGGCGGAAGAAGTTCTCCACGCGTTCGGGCTGGCCGGTGAAGTGGTTCTCGCGCAGGCGCTCGTCCTGGGTGGCGACGCCGGTGGCGCAGTTGTTGAGGTGGCAGATGCGCAGGTACTTGCAGCCCAGCACGATCATCGGCGCGGTGCCGAAGCCGAAGCTGTCCGCTCCCAGCAGCGCGGCCTTGACCACATCCAGGCCGGTCTTCAGGCCGCCATCGGTCTGCAGCAGGGTGCGCCCGCGCAGGTCGTTGGCCAGCAGCGCCTGGTGCGCTTCGGCCACGCCCAGTTCCCATGGCACGCCGGCATAGCGGATCGAGCTGACCGGCGACGCACCGGTGCCGCCGTCATGGCCGGAGATGGTGATCAGGTCCGCACCGGCCTTGACCACGCCTGCGGCAATCGTGCCGACGCCGGCATGGCTGACCAGCTTCACCGACACCAGCGCGGTCGGGTTGACCTGCTTGAGGTCGTAGATCAGCTGCGCCAGGTCTTCGATCGAATAGATGTCGTGGTGCGGTGGCGGCGAGATCAGGCCGATGCCCGGGCGCGCATAGCGCAGGCGTGCGATCAGTTCGTTGACCTTGTGCCCCGGCAGCTGGCCGCCCTCGCCGGGCTTGGCGCCCTGCGCGACCTTGATCTGCAGCACCTCGGCATTGACCAGGTATTCGGCGGTGACGCCGAAGCGGCCCGAGGCCACCTGCTTGATCTTGCTGCGCTTCGCGGTGCCATAGCGTGCGGGATCCTCGCCGCCTTCGCCGGAATTGCTGCGGCCGCCGAGGCGGTTCATGGCGATGGCCAGTGCCTCGTGCGCTTCCGGCGACAGGGCGCCGAGGCTGATCGCTGCAGTATCGAAGCGCGGGAACAGGGCGCTGGCCGGGGCGACCTCGTCCAGCGGCACCGGCATTGCGGCCGGCACCAGTTCCAGCAGGTCGCGCAGCGCCGATGGCGGGCGCGCGTGCACCGCATCGCAGTACTGCTGCCACGCACGCGGGTCACCGCTGCGCGCGGCGCGCTGCAGGGTGGTGACCACGTCGGGGTTGTACATGTGGTACTCGCCGCCGTGCACGTACTTCAGCAGGCCGCCCACGTCCACGCCCTGCTGCGCATCCCAGGCCTGCGCGCACAGCTCGCGCGCGTCGGCATCCAGGCGTGCGAAGCCGGCGCCGCCGATGCGCGAGGCGGTGTCCGGGAAGCACATGTCCACAACCTCGGGTTCCAGGCCGATGATCTCGAACAGCTGTGCGCCGCGATAGCTGGCCACCGTACAGATGCCCATCTTCGAGATGATCTTCGACAGGCCCTTGTAGATGCCCTTGCGGTAGCGGCGGCCGATCTGCGACTGCTCGCCGCCCTTGCTGAGCTTGAGGATGCCGCGTCGGCCCAGGTCGAACAGGGTCTGGTAGGCCAGGTACGGATACACCGCGGTGGCACCGAAGCCGAGCAGGCAGGCCATGTGGTGCGGGTCGCGCGCGGTGCCGGTTTCGACGATCAGATTGACGTCGCAGCGCAGCCCCAGCCGCGAGAGGTGGTGGTGGATGGCGCTGGTGGCCAGCAGCGCATGCACCATCGGCCGACCGGCCACCGGGTAGCGGTCGGACAGCAGCAGCATCACCATGCCCTCGCGCGCGGCCTGCTCGGCCTCGGCACAGATGCGCTCGATGCCGGCACGCAGGCCCTCGTCTTCGCTGTAGGACAGGTCGAGCAGGCGGTTGGCCTGCACGTACTGGTCCATCTTCAGCAGCTGGCGCAGCTTGCGCTGGCTCAGCACCGGCGAGTTGAGGATGACGTGGTTCACCGTCTCCGGGCCGGCATGGAAGATGTTGGTCTCCTTGCCGAGCTGGGTGGACAGGGACATCGCGCAGTCTTCGCGCAGCGGATCGATCGGCGGGTTGGTGACCTGCGCGAAGGCCTGGCGGAAATAGTCGTACAGCGGGCGGCTGCGCTGGCTCAGTACCGCCATCGGTGTGTCGTCGCCCATCGAGCCGGTGGCTTCCTGCTCGGTCTCGGCCAGCGGCCGCAGCACCTGTTCCACTTCCTCGCTGCTGAGCTGGTAGAGCTTGTGGTAGCTGCGCAGGGTGGCTTCGTCGAACGGCTCTTCCACCAGCGACGGGTCGATCAGTTCGGTCTGCAGGTAGGTCACGCCCTGCTGCAGCCACTGCTTGTACGGCGCGCGGCCGCGGTTGATGCGGTCCACCGCGTCCGAATCGAGCAGGTCGCCGCGCTTGAGGTCGATGGCCACCATTTCGCCGGGGCCGAGCTTGCCCTTGCGCACCACGCGCTCGGTCGGCACTTCCCACACGCCGGCTTCGGAGGCGACCAGGAAGTGGCGGTCGGCGGTGAGCATCCAGCGCGCCGGGCGCAGGCCGTTGCGGTCCAGCGTGCACACCGCGTAGCGGCTGTCGCAGGCGACGATGCCGGCCGGGCCGTCCCACGGCTCGCTGTTCAGGCCGTGGAACTCGTAGAACGCGGCCAGGTCGGGGTCCTTGAACTCCAGCGACTGGGTGGCCGGCGGCACCAGGATGCGCAGCGCCTGGATCAGTTCCATGCCACCGGCGACCATCAGCTCCAGCATGTTGTCCAGGCTCTGCGAGTCCGAACCGTGCATGGAGATCACCGGATCGAACTCGGCGATGTCGAAGCGCGGCGTCTTCCACACCTTGCTGCGCGCCTGCGCCCAGCGACGGTTGCCTTCGATGGTGTTGATCTCGCCGTTGTGGGCGAGCATCCGGAACGGGTGCGCCAGCGGCCAGCGCGGCAGCGTGTTGGTGGAGAAGCGCTGGTGGAACACGATCGCGCTGGAGGCCAGTTCGCGGCGCTGCAGGTCGGGGAAGAAGCGGCTGAGCTTGTCCGGCAGCACCATGCCCTTGTAGCTGATCGCATCCGGGGTGAGGGTGGTGACGTAGAAGTCGGCATGGTCGCGCAGCTGCTGTTCGCTGCGGCGACGGGCCAGGAACAGCGCCAGCGCGAAGCCGGCATCATCCTGGCCGACGCCGGCATCGACGAACACCTGCTCGATGCGTGGCAGGGTGTCGCGCGCCAGCTGGCCGCAGACGCTGTCGTCGGTGGGTACCTCGCGCCAGCCGGCGACCTTGCAGCCGACCGCTTCGAGCTGCGCCTGCAGCTGCGTGCGGCAGGCGTGTGCAGCCTCGGCATCGTGTGGCAGGAACACCAGGCCGGCAGCGAAGCGTGCGGCGACGGCGATGCCGGCTTCACTGGCCAGCAGTTTCAGGAACGCATCGGGGCGGCGCAGCAGCAGGCCGCAGCCATCGCCGGTCAGGCCATCGGCGGCGACGCCGCCGCGGTGGGTCATGCGCGAAAGCGCGGCGATGGCGGTATCAACCAACAGGCGCGAAGGTTGATCGTCGAGCTGGGCGACCATGCCAAATCCACAGGCATCGCGCTCGGAGCGCGGGTCGTAAAGCCCTTGGCGGTTGCGGGGGGCCATCTCTACCTCGATGCGTATAGGGTTGGCGGCGACACTCGTCCCCGCTCATTCCCTGGAGCGCATCGTGAGGCCACCGGATGCCTCGACTAGATCACAGGTTGCTGCAGCGCCGCAATACACGGTTGCAGGTGCAACAGAACGCGCCGGCAACCCCGTGCCGGCGCGCGGTCGAACTCAGCCGCAGCGCACGCCGCTGACCAGCCCCTTGTCGTCCACTTCGATGTTCAGGCGGTCGCCGAGGAACTCCATGGTGGCGACGTCATTGGGCTTCATGACGCGCAGCTGGTGGGCACCGGCATCTTCCTGCGCCTGCTTGCCCAGCGCGTCGGCGTAGGCCTGGCCGACCAGGCTCTGCACCTGGCTGGCATCGCAGGTGCCGACCGGCGGTGCCTCGGTGGCCTTGCCGGTTTCGTCGGCCGGCGCCTTGGCGGCTTCGGCCGCCTGCTGGGCATGGGCAGTGGCCGAATCCTGTTCATCCAGCGCCGGAGCCTGGCAGGCGGTCAGGGCCAGCACGGCCGGCAGCAGCAGGGCGGAGAGCGAACGGGCGCGAATCGGGAACGACATCATGACTCCGGAAGGGATTGTGAAAGCCCGAGCATAGCGGCGAACCGACCCTCACGTGTTTGTCTTCTGTTATCGACAGGTTCGCGGCATCGCGACGGCGACACTGCGGTCATGTCAACCTCCTCTACCCCCGAACGACAGGCCGCGCGCGCGGCCGGCCTGCGCTATGTCGATGACACCCAGCCAGGCATCAGCCGGCGCCGCGCCGGCAAGGGCTTCAGTTACCGCGATGCCGATGGCCACGCGGTTCGCGATGCCGCCACCCTGCAGCGCATCCGTGCGCTGGCGATTCCACCTGCGTATACCGCTGTGTGGATCTGCGCCCACGCCAATGGCCACCTGCAGGCCACCGGCCGCGATGCGCGTGGACGCAAGCAGTATCGCTACCATGCCGATTGGGCGAAGGAGCGCGATGCCGGCAAGTTCGATCGCATCATCGCCTTTGGCGAGGCGTTGCCCACGTTGCGGCGGCGGCTGTCGCGCGATCTGAAGCAGCCCGGCTTCCCGCGCGACAAGGTGCTTGCGGTGGTGGTGGCCCTGCTGGCCGACACCCTGGTGCGGGTGGGCAACGAAAGCTATGCACAGGAAAACAAATCCTACGGGCTGACAACGCTGCGCAACCGCCACCTGGACCTGCTGCGCGGTGGCCGCGTGCGCATGCGCTTCCGGGGCAAATCCGGGCAGTTGCACGAGGTGGTGGTGGGCGATCGGCGGCTGGGCACGCTGGTGCGCGGCATCCAGCAGCTGCCCGGACAGGCGCTGTTCCAGTACCGCGACGACGAAGGCGCGCTGCAGCCGGTGGATTCCGGCGCGGTGAACGACTACCTGCGCGAGGTGATGGGCGAAGACTTCACCGCCAAGGACTTCCGCACCTGGGGCGGCACGCTGGCGGCGGTACAGGCATTGGCCGCCACCGAACTGCCGGAACCGGCCAGCCAGCGCGCGCTGGCCAAGGCGCAGCGCGAAGTGGTCTGCCAGGTGGCGGCACGGCTGGGCAACACGCCGGCCGTGTGCCGCAAGGCCTACATCGACCCGTGCGTGTTTGCCGGCTGGGAGCGCGGTGAGCTGGCCTCGCTGGCCGGCCTGCGAGGCCCGCGGCAGTGGGAGCAGGCCACCCTGAAAGTGCTGCGCCGGGCGCGGCGGCTCAGTCGCAGTCGTCAGCCGCAGTAGATCGCAACGATGTTGTTGGTCCGGCCCTTCTCGATGGTCAGGCGGTCGCCGCCTTCGCTGGCCGGCGGCACCCGCGGACCGTCATGGCGCAGGACCCGTACGTGCAGGCTGTCGCTGTCCACGCGTGCGCGGGCCACGGTGGCGTCCGAGGCGGCCAGGCCCACCGCGCCGCGCACCCTGTCGCTGTGGCACTGGCCGGAAATCACGCCGTCGATCGGCTGCACCTGGGCCATCGGTGTGCTGCTGCAGGCGGCAAGGGCAAAGCAGGCGGCGGCGGTGGCGATGGCATGTTTCATGGAGGCACTCCTTGTGTGATTGCGTGCAGGGTGCGACGTCAGACGTGGTGGCGGAATGAATGCCGTGCACATCGTGGACACGGCGCGCTCACCGCCGCCAACAGCGTGGGTGGAGACACTGCAGGAGCGGCATGGGCCGCCCCCCGGTAGTGCCGGCCGCTGGCCGGCAGCCCCTTTCCCTCCCGAGGAGACCTGCATGGCCACCACCAGGAAGACCCCCGCCCGCCGTAAGGCATCGCCGAAAGTGCGTAAAGGCAGCACCTCGACCAAGGCGGTCGCCGACCCTGATCGCCCGCGCGTGGTGAAGACCGCAACCCGCAAGGCAGCCGCCAGTGATCCACGGGCGGCACGCGTCGCTGCACGGCAGCGGCGCCTGCAGGACCAGGAGAAGGCCAAGGACGCCCGCGCAGCCAAGAAGGCAACAAAGAAGACCGCGACCCAGGCCGGCGCACGCCGGCAGCCGGAGGCGATGCCGGCGCAGCAGCTGGCCAAGCCCGGGCACGAGCACGAACTGGAGCTGGCGCCCCGTTTCCTTGCGCCCGACTACGCGGGCAGCGGCAAGCTGCAGGGCATGCGTGCGATCGTCACCGGTGGCGACTCCGGCATTGGCCGTGCGGTGGCAGTGTTGTTCGCGCGCGAAGGTGCGGATGTGGCGGTACTGCACCTGGACGAGGCCGAGGACGCGGACATCACCCGCCAGCACGTGGAGCGCGAAGGCGGCCGCTGCGTGGTGATCGCCGGCGATGTGCGCGACCCGCGCTTCTGCAACAAGGCTGTCAAGCAGGTGGCCAAGGCGTTCGGCGGCATCGATATCCTGGTCAACAACGCCGCGTTCCAGCTGCACTGCGAGCGCCTGGAAGACCTGGAAGACGCGCACCTGCAGGAAACCCTGCAGACCAACATCGGCGGTTACATCCAGATGGCGCGTGCGGTACTGCCGCATCTGGGCGAAGGCGCCAGCATCATCAACACCGGCTCGGAAACGGGGATCTTCGGCAGCAAGGCGCTGATCGACTATTCCGCCACCAAGGGCGCGATCCATGCGTTCACCAAGGCGCTGGCCAGCCAGCTGCTGCCGCGCGGCATCCGCGTGAACTGCGTGGCGCCGGGGCCGGTATGGACGCCGCTGAACCCCGCCGACAAGCAGGCCGAAGACGTGGCGGAGTTTGGCAAGGACAGCGACATGGGCCGGCCTGCACAGCCTGAAGAGCTGTCACCGGCGTATGTGTTCCTGGCATCTCCGGCCTGTGCCAGTTACATCAGTGGGGTGATCCTGCCGGTGATGGGTGGGCCACGCGGGTAGGGGGAACCTGTTCGGGTCCACCCAAGACGGGATCGCCAACCCAATATTCTCACGTGAGGCTAGTGTCATTGCCTGCCTACTAAGTGTCAGGCGATTTGCAACTTTCCTCATGGATGTGAATGCAAATTCAAGCACATCGTTGACCTGCGGCGTGAATGCGGAGTCCTGAACTGCCGCCGTGTTGGTTGTATTCGTTAAAGAAGATGGTCCCTTCATCAAGGATAAGGAGCATTCCATGAAAGAGATTTCTGCAGATCAGATCGATAGCATCTCAGGAGGATGGCTGCCTTGGGCCGCCGTGGCCGCGTTTGTCTACTACGAACGAAATGAAATCGCGGACTTTGTAGACGGCGTCTTGGACGGGTTCAATCGAACCAGCTATATGGAGCCAAAGTAAATGAGGGAATTTCGAGAGCTACATTGCGATGAAATCGGAGAAATTTCAGGTGGAGATTGGCAGACTTGGAACTGGGGAAGGATGGTGGGTTCAGCTCTAGGTAGTGCTTGGGGCGCGATGAAGGAGTACGCGGCCTCTCCCGATTCTTCCACTGACGTCATAGTCTAGTTGCTTCCTATTACCTTGGATGCCGGGTGCTTCTACCCGGCATCTTCCATTTTTCGTCGTGGAGCCATTTGTGCAATCAGATGATTCAAAAGGTGGAGGTGAGCGGGGCAAGTTCTATGTTTTCAGAGTCAAAAGGCGGGACGCTCATGTTCTTGGTGCGATTGCATTGCTGTGGTTCCTTTGGAGTCAAGGTGGCGAAATTTACATCCTATTCTCAAAGTTCTTTGAAAGCATTTTGCAGCGGGCGTCCGCTTAGTCTGGAGATCCACCGCAATTGAGAACGCAATCGATGAAGTATTTTCACGACTAGGAGGGCGACGCATGGACGCCCCTATACAGTCTGAGGTGGCTGAGTGTGGTCTTGCATGCTTGGCCATGGTCGCGGCGCACCATGGCAACAAGGCCGGGCTTCGGGAACTTCGTCGCCGGTATCCGCTCTCGCTCAAAGGCGCTACGCTGGCTCACATCATTGACGTTGGGGCAAAGCTTGGCTTTCGTTGTCGCCCGTTGAGCTTGGACATGGAGCATCTGAGCCAGCTGCAACTGCCCTGCATCGCGCATTGGGACCTTAATCACTTCGTGGTGATTGAGAAGCTCCATCGAAGCAGCGTCACTGTCCTGGACCCGGCATTTGGCAAGCGCAAGCTATCCTTCGAAGAGGTCTCGCGGCACTTTACGGGCATCGCTCTTGAGCTCCATCCAACCGCAGAGTTCCAGGTCACGCCGCCTCCAGCCGCAGTCTCGCTGAAGCAATTGACCGGAAAGATCGAAGGGCTATGGCGATCCCTCGGCTTGCTGCTGATGTTGTCAGTTGCTCTTCAAATATTCGTGCTGATAGCGCCATTCTTCATGCAATGGACAGTTGATCAGGCACTAGTCGCTTCCGATAGAGACCTTCTGACTGTACTTGGCCTCGGCTTTGGTCTGGCACTTGTACTGCAGGTATGCATCGGACAGATTCGCGGCAGAGCGGTGATTTATCTGTCGAATCGGTTGAGCCTGCAGTGGACCGGCAACGTCTTTCGACATCTCATGCACTTGCCCTTGGATTACTTTGAGAAGCGCTATCTGGGTGACGTCACCTCGCGCATGGGGAGTGTTCAGGCCATTCAGCGAACGCTGACGACAAGTTTTGTTGAAGCGCTGATCGACGGTCTCATGATGACAGTGACGCTTGGCATGATGTTGCTGTACAGCTGGAAGCTCGCTCTCGTCACCCTAATCGCCGTCGCCCTGTATGCCGTCGCGCGCGCGTTAGCATTTAATCCTCTTCGGCGCGGAACCGAGGCGCAGTTGATCGCGGGGGCAAAACAGCAGAGTCATCTGCTTGAGTCAATCCGCGGAGTTCAGTCAGTGAAGGTCGCGGGCCGCGAGTCGATTCGCCAAGCTGGCTACTTCAACCTTTTGAACGATGCCATCAACCGAGACATTTGGCTTTCGAAGTTTGGCCTGGGTTTCAGTGGCGCAAGCCAATTTGTGTTTGGTCTGGAACGCATCGCGGTCATCTGGATTGGAGCGCTTCTCGCAATGGAGAGCGTGTTCTCAGTGGGTATGCTGATCGCTTACCTTGCCTACAAGGATCAGTTCTCACAGCGCGTGGGCGCCTTGATCGACAAGTGGGTGGAACTCCGCATGCTTCGCTTACATGGTGAGCGGCTTTCTGACATTGTTCTCACGGAGCCGGAGAGCCCTTCTTTAAGGTCAGGTGGTCTGCCCCCTGATGATCTGCGTATCGAGGCCGATGGACTTGGCTTTCGCTATGCTCCTGGTGAGCCGTGGGTACTCAGGAACTGCAGCCTGGTGATTGAGCCCGGCGAATCGGTGGCCATCATCGGTCCCTCGGGTTGCGGAAAGACAACATTACTGAAGATTCTGCTTGGCCTTCTGCAACCCTCCGAAGGCGAGGTTCGAGTCGGGGGCGTGCCGCTTTCCAAGCTCGACATGGATGCCTATCGCCGAGTGATCGGAGCTGTAATGCAGGATGATCAGCTCTTCGCGGGAAGTGTGAGTGAAAATATTGCCTTCGAGGATCAGGACTGGGACGAAGATCGAGTGCGTGAGGCAGCTCGCCTAGCTGCAGTCCACGACGATATCTCTGCGATGCCAATGGGGTATAACAGCCTGATCGGAGACATGGGAACCTCCTTGTCGGGAGGCCAAAGGCAGAGGGTAATCCTTGCTAGAGCCTTGTATCGGAAACCTCGTTTTCTCTTTCTTGACGAGGCAACCAGCCATCTGGACGTGGATCGAGAGAGGCTTGTCAGCAACGCGGTGCGGAAGCTTGACCTCACCCGAGTGATCATTGCTCATCGTCCCGAGACGATCGCAAGTGCCGACCGAGTCCTCGTTATGCATGCGGGGACGATTGCTCCGGAACTGAAGCGAAGCCCTTCGGGTCCTTTGGCGAACGGAGAACAGCGTGAAAAGGTCACTGTTTCATGAGCGATTTGTTCCGAAAGGAGGCAGTGGACGCACAGCGGCGCAGCTGGCTCGGGGCGATATCTCTCGCGCAACCTGTTCGATTCTGGATTCTGGGGCTCTTCGCAGCGATAGCTGCCTCGACAATTGTCAGCTTCCTGTACCTGGGCGAGTACTCGCGCAGATCGCGGGTACTGGGTGAACTTGTGCCAGATCTCGGGCTGTCCACAGTCGTCGCTCCCTCTGCAGGTGTCGTGTCAAGGTTGAATGTGGAAGAGGGCGACCATGTTCGTGTTCAAGATGGACTGCTGACAGTGAATGTTCCAAGAGTCACGTCCTCCGGTCGCGATTCTGTGTCTACCTTGCTCGATGCCCAGAGGAGCCGAATTGCAAGCGTAAGCGCGATCAGCGAGTTTCAGGACAGACAGTTTGCAGCCCAGCAGGACGGCGCCAAAGCGCAGCGCAGCGCGATGTTGCAAGAGCTAGCCCAGATTGAGTCTGAGATCCAGACACGCGGCGAGCAGGTAAGGATCGGGCGCGAAACCGTAGCTCGCTATAGAAGCGTGGAGGGTCAGCGTTATGTGAGTCTCGTTCAGATCAACCAGCAAGAGCAATCGACACTTGAGATGGTGAACGCACAGCAGGCGCTCCAACGCCAAGCGACGTCAATTCGTAGGAGTCTGGCTGAACTGGAGCAGCGCCTTGCGGAGATTCCTCAGCAGAGGCTGTCGACTAAGGCCGCGTCTGAGCGGGACTTGGCGGCACTGAGCCAGGAAACTATTCGGATGGAGGCCGATGGCGAACTCCTTCTTCGGGCTCCCGTAGCCGGACTTGTCGCGAACCGGTTGGTCGAGGCCGGACAGGCCGTACAGCCAGGTCAGGCGATTCTTAGCTTGCTACCCGAAGGGTCCGAGCTAAGAGCGCAGTTGCTTGTCCCGAGTTCCGCGATAGGCTTCGTGAAAGTGGGTGATCGAGTTTTGCTGAGGTACCAAGCATATCCCTACCAAAAGTTCGGTACTCATGAGGGCACCGTAATTCGCATCTCCAGAAGCGCAATGATGAAAAGTAAGGAGAGCAACGATCCAAATCAGTCCCTGTATCGTGTCTTCGTTTCGCTGGACCACCAGGATGTTCTGGCATATGGGAACCGCGAGCCACTGCGTCCAGGTATGCAGCTTGAAGCAGATATTATGGGAGAGCGCCGAAAGCTCTATGAGTGGTTACTCGAGCCGCTCTACTCTGTCACGGGAAAATTTACGAGATAGTTGATGATGCGCACATCGCGGACACGGTGCGCTCATTGCCGCCAACATGGATGGAGATACTCCAGGAGCGGCATGCGCTACCCCTCGCAGTGTTGCCGCTGCCTGCCGCGTCTGAGCGCTGTTTCAGCAGTCGCATAGAAGTCGGCAATGCGCGGAATGAACTGCTGCGGATTGGCACCGACAAGATTGGTCAGCACCACTACCGCCACGCCGCGCTCGGGATAGACCACGAAGGCCGAGCGCGCACCGCCGATACCGGCCACCTGAAGGTCGGGCGACGCGCGCAGTACCGCCCAGCCACCCGCCCACGGGCCGGCACGGCCATCCGCCAGGCGCTCTGCGCTCCACATCCGCCGCAGGGCCGTCTCCGGCAACAGGCGGCCTTCGGTCAGCGCGACCAGCCAGCGCGCGGTGTCGTCGGCGGTGGTGAGGATGCCGCCACCCGCCCACAGCGAAGGCGGTATGTCGTAGAACCAATGCGACAGGCGGGACGGCGCATCTACAGCGTCGGTGGCGCGCGGGGCCAGGCTGTACATCGTCGCCGCATCCGGAATCAGGTCGTAGCTGTCGCCGAAGGTGGTGCGGGCCATGCGCGCGCTGCTGAACTGGCCGGTGGCGAGGAAACGTTCGTAGGGCATGCCGGATTGCTGCGCGATGATCCGTGCCAGCAATACGTAGTTGGTCTGGTTGTAGGCGAAGCGCTGCCCAGGCGCCGCTTCCAGCGGTCGAGCTGTCACCGCCGCCCATGCCTGTGCTTCGGAACCTCCGCCCAGCAGCCCGTTCGCATCAAGGATGTCCGGAAGGCCGGAGGTATGCGCCAGCAGCTGGTGTACGCGTACGTCTCTCCACGCTGGCGGAAGATCACCCAGATATCGCGAGGCCGGCGCGTCCAGATCCAGTTGCCCCTGCTGGGCCAGCTGCGCGGCAGCCACGCCGGTGAATGCCTTGGTGGCCGAATTGAGCGGGAAGCGGGTGTCGCGCGAGGCAAGCACACCGTTCTCCACGTTGGCCAGCCCGTAGGCTTCGGAGAGCACGATCTGCCCATCCTTGACCACCGCGATCTGCAATCCCGGGATGCGCTGCTCCAGCATGATCTGGCGGATCAGGCGGCGGGTCTGGTCGTTGGCCTGGTCCTGGCTGGCAGAGACGGCGGCGAAGGGCAGGGCACTGACGAGCATGAGCAGGACTCGGAGCATTGGGCGGGACGTGCGGAATTCCAGCGGGGCGTTGCGGATCGGATGCGGCGGGCGGGTCAAAGGTTTAAGCGCTCGGTGGTGCCTACCGTTCGTCGGCCCATGACTTCCGGGGGGTTGACTACAGATGTCGTCAAGCTGACAGTGACGACACGTGTAGTCAAGGGAGTGGTGTCATGCGCGGCAAGACCATCGGGGACCAGGAACTGGCCCTGCTGCAGTACATCGATGAACATGCGCCGGCCAGTGTCGGTGAGGTCGCCAGTGGCTACGGCGAGGCCCGTGGGCTGGCTCGTTCCACTGTGCTGACGATGATGGAGCGCCTGCGGGCGAAGGGGTATCTTCAGCGCCGGCAGCAGGACGGCGTCTACCGCTACCAGGCCACCCGTGGCCCGCAGAGCGTGCTGCAGGGCGCGGTGGCGCAGTTCGTCGACAACACCCTGCAGGGCTCGGTGTCGCCGTTCGTGGCCTATCTGTCGCAGCGGCAGAAGGTCAGCGACAACGAGCTGGCCGAGCTGGAAGCGCTGGTCGCCCAACTCCAATCGCGTCGCCACGAGGGCTGAGCCATGGACACCACGATGCTGATCCCGATGCTGGAACGCCTGGGCTGGACCAGCCTGCAGACCGTGCTGCTGGTGGCGCTGGTGTACGGCCTGTGCCGCGCGCTGCCGTCGCTGTCGGCGGCGACCCGCTGCCGCCTGTGGTGGCTGGTCTCGCTGCAGGCCGTGCTCGGCCTGTTCTGGAGCCAGCCGTTGCAGTTGGCCTGGCTGCCTGCCCCGCAGGCGGTGGCGATGACCGCGACCGACGTGGCCGCTGACATCGTCTACCCGCTGGCCCCGGAGGCCTCGGCACAGTTGCTGGCCGCGATGCCGATGCCTGCAGCGGACGCGCCGGCAGTGGCGTGGTGGGCCGTCGCGCTGGCCGCGCTGTGGGCATCCGGCGTGCTGCTGATGGCGCTGCGTACCTTCGGTGAGTGGCGTCGCTGCCGCGCGCTGCTGGCAGCGGCCTATCCCTGCGAGGACCAGGCGTTGGTGCAGGCCCTGCAGCTGGCTTCCGATGCACATGGCGTGCGGCCTGCGCCGCGGTTGTGGATGAGCACGCAGGTGGACGCACCGCAGCTGGTCGGCCCGTTCCGCCCGGTGCTGCTGTTGCCGGCTGGCGACAATGCCCTGCAGGGCGACGCGCTGGACCTGGCCCTGACCCACGAACTGCAGCACCTGCAGCGGCGGGACCTGCAGTGGGGCCTGCTGCCTGCGCTGGCCCAGCACCTGTTCTTCTTCCATCCGCTGCTGCGCCTGTCGGTGCGTGAATATGCACAAGCGCGCGAAGAAGCGGTGGACGCAGCGGTGGTGGGCCAGCACGCTGCCAGCCGCCAGGCCTATGGCCGTCTGCTGCTGCAGCTGGGGGTGGCACCGCAGCCGCACCTGGGCGTGGCCAGTGCCGCACCGGATGCCACCAGCCTCAAGCGTCGCCTGCTCTCGCTGCAGCCGCGCCGGGCCTGCCCGCGCATCCTGGCGATGGCGCTGACTGCTGTGGTGGTGGTGGTGGGCGTGGCGCCGATGCGACTGGTCGCAGCGCCGGTGCCGCCGGCACCGCCCGCGCCACCGGCGGCACCCAAGGTCGTGGCGCCAGCACCGCCGAAGGCTCCCAAGGCTCCGGCCGCACCGCCATCCGCCGCGGGCGTGCCGGCGGCCCCGGCCGCGCCTGCAGCACCGGCCGCGCCGGCCGAACCCGCTGACGCGACCGGGCCCGACGATGCCGATGTGGCCGATGTCGACGATGCCACGGGCATGGCCGAAGACGATGAAGGCGCGACGTCGGCCGCCACCTCCATCACCACCTACGGTCGCCTCGACCTGGGCAGGTCGCCCCGGGAGGCCTTCGTTCTGGTTGATGGTGATTCGACCTTCGCCAACGGCGGCATGGACGACGTGACGGTGGCCCGCAGGCAGCTCGGCAAGGGCCCGGCGTTGTGGTTCCGCCAGGGTGACAAGCGCTACGTGGTGCGTGACCCGATGCTGATCCAGACGCTGCAGCGTGCCTACAGCGGTGCCGTAGAGCTGGGCCGCCAGCAGAGCGAACTGGGCCGCCAGCAAAGCCTGTTGGGTCGCCGGCAGGGCGAACTCGGCAGGCAGATGGGTGAAATGGGCCGCCTGCAGGGCGAGGAATCGCGCCGCATCGCACTGATCGCCGCCGAGGCCGCGCGCAGTGCGATGGCCGCGCATGACATCAACCGCGAGGCGGCGGCGGAAGCGGCAAAGGCAGCGCGCGGTGCAACCAGCGACGTGGTCGTTGCGCGTGAGGCTGCACGCGAGGCCGCCGCCGAGGCACGCCGTGCGATGCAGGAAGCCCGCAGCGAGGCCGGGCAGTCCGGCCGCACTCGTGACATGCAGCGCCTGGCCAGCCAGCAGTCTGAACTGGCCAGCCGCCAGGCAGCGCTGGGCAGCCAGCAGGCCGCCTTGGGCGAGCGCCAGGCACGCGTGCATGCCCAAGCGTCGCAGCAGGCGCAGCAGGTGATCGCGCGCGCCTTGGCCAGCGGCAAGGCCGAGCGACTCTGATCGGTAGTGCCGGCCGCTGGCCGGCAATGTGGGGTGCCGGCCAGCGGCCGGCACTGCCCTGGGGCGATCAACCGCAGCTGGCGCGCTCGATCCGGTTCTGCGCATCCACCTGCACCGTCACGCGGTCCTGGCGGAAGTCCATGGTCACCGCCATGCCCGGCTTGACCACCCGTGCACCGCGCGCGCCGCTGGCGGCCACCAGCTTCTTGATGGTGGCTTCGTCAGCCGTCTTGCCGGTGAAGGCCTCGAGCGCCTCCGGCTTGCATTCGTGCGCGGCGTCGGCCACGGGTGCCGGCGTGGGATCGTGGGCGGTGCTGCCGCCGGCGTGACTGCAGGCGGCCAAGGGCAGGATGGCGAGCAGGACAAGGGGACTGGGACGCATCGTCGGGCTCCAGGCGTGGATGGTGGTGGCAGTGTCACCGCTGCCACCGTCAGGGCATGTCAACGCGGCCCCGTGTCATTACTGCCCGACCAGCGCCAGTGTCTCGCGCTCGCGCTGTTCCTCGCGCACCAGCCGCTGCAGCAGCAGGGCCAGGGTCACCACGTCCTGGTGATTGTGGTCGGCCACCCGGCGCAGGTTCACCGCGTCGCCGCCTCGCAGGAAGCGCAACCACGCACCGGGTGCCTCCGAGCCCGGCAGATCGTCCTCGCGCACCACGCGCAGCAGCTGGCGTTCGATGGTGGACAGCTTGCAGTTCTCCCACGTGCCGCGATAGCGGCGGCGGGTGGGGTAGAGCAGGTCGACATGGTCCAGCGCGCTGATCGGGTCGCGTCGCCGGGCAAGCCGGTAACGCGCTTTCAGCAGCGGTGCGTCATAGCTGCGGCCGTTGTAGCTGCAGAACACGGTGGACGGTTGCAGCCAGCCGGCGAAGGTGGCCAGCATCGCGTCCTCGGCGGCCATGGTGGCCATCAGCAGCTGGCGGATGCGCAGGCCTTCGCCACGCCGCGGGCACACATGCCAGTCCGCAGCGCCGATCATGAAGGCGCGGGTGCCGGTGCCGCCGGCCAGGCCGGTGGTTTCGGTATCGAAGAACAGCAGGTCACGCGCAGCCAGGTGCTCGCCGTCGCGACGGGCGAAATCAAGCGACAGCGGTTGTGCCGGGATCGCCTGCGGCTGCAGCGATTCGATCAGGAACAGGCCCGGTGCGATCTCCTCACCTGGCAACTGACGGTCCTGTGCGCTGGCGCGAGCAGGAGCGGCGCCGCCGCGCGTGCGCAGGCCGAGCAGGCGATGCATGCTGCCCACTTCGGGCCGACGCAGTGCGGGCGGCGCCGTGGCAGATGCCGCAGCGCCGGTCGGCTTGTGGCGGATCTCCTGCTCGACCCAGGCGAACACCGAACGCTCGGCCGGTGGTTGCCGCGCATCGTTGGCGGCCATGGGTGCCGGTGGCGCAGGGGGCACGTCCGGCACGGCCGGTGTGCTCGCCTTCGGGTCGCCGGCCTGCCTGCGCAGCAGGCGCAGCTTGTCCAGGCTCAGGCTCACGGTGCCAGCAGCTCCATCGGATCGCGCGTGGTTACCACCACGTCGGGTACGTGCCGGCAGGCCTCGGCGTCGAACAGGTCGAGCACGCGCAATGCCAGCGCACGTGGCGAGGTTTCATCCTCTTCCTGTGCAGCCAGCACCGGGCCGACGCAGGCCGGGCAGCCGGCCTTGCAGTCGCAGCGTTGCACCAGTTCGCGCGCGCGCTGCACCAGTTCGGCCTGGCGCTGCCACAGCGGTTCGCTGAGGCCGACGCCGCCGGGGAAGTTGTCGTACAGGTACACGGTGGGCACGAACTCCTGCAGCAGCTCCACCCCACCGGGATCGCCCTCGCTGCCGCGCAGCTGGCCGCGGCCGCTCTGGTCGGCGATCGCGAACCAGGAACCATCGCCGTTGCCCACCGACTTCTGCAGGTCGCGCGCATCGGCCATCACCGCCACGGTGGCGACGATGTGCAGTGCATACGCGGCGCCGAGAAAGCCATCCAGCGCATCCTGCTTGCTGGCGAACGCGCGCAGCAGCAGCGCCTGCGGCAGCTGCCACCACACCGCAGTGGTGTGCAGTTCCTGGTCGGGCAGGTTCACCGGCCCGTAGCCGATGTTCTCGTGGGTGTAATAGCGGATCTTCTTGTAGCCGGCCACGCGGCGCACCACGTGCACTTCGCCATGATGCGAATCGCCCCGGCCGGCCACGCCGCCATCGAAACGGTCCAGCACCTTGAGCTTGGTGAAGTCGATGCTGTCGGTGTAGTAGTCCACGTGGGTGCGGGTGACATAGGCCTTGCGGCCCTCCCAGTCGAGCGTCTCCACCTGGTAGGGCGTGGACTGCACCATGTGGATGGCGCCTTCATACAGCGTGAGCGCGGCGGCGGAGTAATCGACCTCGGCGATGATCTGCTGGCGGCCATCGCTGCGGTCGACCACCACGAAGTTGCCGTCGGCCACCGCACGCAGGCTGACCGCGTTGGCCGGATAGCTGTCGGCGATCCATTCCCAGCGCTCGCCTTCGCGGTGGATGACTTCGGTTTCGGCCAGCGCTTCCAGGAATACCTCCGGATCGATCGGGCCGAAGCCATCGCCGACCCGGAACGGCAGTTCAAAGGCCGCGCAGCGGATATGGTCGAACAGGATCAGCGGCTGGTCTGGCGCAATGCGCGCATGTTCGGGCGAGGCTTCGGCGAAGAAGTCTGGGTGCCGCACCACGTACTGGTCCAGCGGCTGCGAACTGGCCACCATCACGCCGAGTGCGGGTTGCTGGCGGCGACCGGCACGACCGAAACGCTGCCAGGTGGCGGCCACGCTGCCGGGATAGCCATTGAGGATGACCACGTCCAGGCTGCCGATATCCACGCCCAGTTCCAGCGCCGAGGTGCTGACGATGCCGTCGATGTTGCCGGCACGCATCGCACGCTCGGTCTCGCGGCGTTCGGTGGGCAGATAACCGCCGCGGTAGGCGCGGATGCGGGGCGGCTTGCGCGGGTCGTGGTCGAAGATGTCCTTCAGGTACTTGGTCAGCACCTCGACCATCAACCGGGTCTGCGCGAACACCAGGGTCTTCAGCCCGGACTTGATCGCGATGCGCGCGATGCGGTTGCTCTGCGAGCGCGCCGAGGCACGCAGGCCCAGGTCGGGGTTGATCACCGGCGGGTTCCACAGCAGCACCTGCTTCGGCCCGGTGGGCGCGCCGGATTCGGTGACGGCGGTGACCGGTGCCTCGATCAACGCCTCGGCATGTGCCTGCGGGTTGCCGATGGTGGCCGAGCACAGGATGAACTGCGGTTGCACGCCATAGAACGCGCAGATGCGCTTGAGCCGGCGCAGCACGTTGGTGACGTGGCTGCCGAACACGCCGCGATAGGTGTGCACCTCGTCGATGACGATGTAGCGCAGGTTCTCGAAGAACTGTGCCCACTTGGTGTGATGCGGCAGGATGGCCTGGTGCAGCATGTCCGGGTTGGACACCACGATGTCGCCATGCAGGCGGATCGCCTGGCGCGCATCGCCGGGGGTGTCGCCGTCGAAGGTGAAGGCCTTGACGCCGAGATCGCCGGCACGATTGAGTTCCAGCAGCTCGGCCACCTGGTCCTGGGCCAGTGCTTTGGTCGGGAACAGGTACAGCGCCTTGGCCTTGTCCTGCATGGCCGCGCTGACCACCGGCAGGGTGTAGCACAGCGACTTGCCGCTGGCGGTGGGGGTGACGATGGCTACGTGCTCGCCGCGCTGGCTGGCCTCCCAGGCTTCGGCCTGGTGGCTGTAGAGCTGCTCGATGCCACGTGCCTTCAGTGCAGCGGCCAGCGCCGGTGGTACCGAGTCGGGAATGGGCGCGTAGCGGCCTTCACGGCCGGGAATGGCGAAGCTGCCGGTGATGCGGTCCTGGTAGCGGCGCTGCAGGCGCGCGCTGAGCAGAGCGCCGTCGCGGGCGGGCAGGCCATCGCGGGTGGCGAGCTTCTGCTCGGCATCGGCGGTGCGCTTGGCGAGTTCGTAGGCCATGGAAGAGGAAGCGGGGACGGATTGCGAGGGGTCACATGGCACCACATCCATGTCTCAGGATGTGAGACACCACACACGGAGACGTGAACCGTTCAGTGCTCGCGTCCCGTGGTGTGGCCGCATCTCCCTTGGCTGAACAGCGGCCAGTGCAGCAACGAAATCTGAAGCCGGCATCCGTATGCTTGGGCGCTGGACGCAACCAAAGGGTGGATGGCTGTGGCACGACGTGGAACGCAGGGAGCACTCCTGGCCGGCATGCTGCTGACCGGCATCGTACAGGCGCAACAGGCTGCGCCGGTGGCGGTGCCCGATCCTGCACCCGTTCCCCCTGAAGATGCGCCGCCTGCCCCCACCGCACCGATCTCCACCACCTTGCCGCAGGACAACGTCACCACCCTCGGCGAAGTGCGTGCGCTCAAGCCCGATGACGAGCCGCTGGACCTGTACCGCTTCAAGAACCCGGTGAAGTTCGGCGATAACCGCTTCAGCCGCGACTGGAGCGAACCGCCATCGCCGGAGCAGGTCAGCATGGGCGGTGGCTACATCATGATGGGCGTGGTCAAGGGTGTGCTGGCGGCAGCCAAAGGCATCAACAAACTCACCGGCGGTCCCGACCAGATCCAGGCGGCCGTGGCGCGGCCACCCCCAGAGCTCAGTGCCGAACAGCAGCAGCGAGGCTGCGGTTCTCACAGGAGCAGGATGCCGGCGACACAGCGCCAGTGAAGTAGGCCGGTATATCCTGCGGGCTCCCCCACCAGTAATGCTGTCATGTCCCTGCGTTCATTCTGCCTGCTGGCCGCGTTGCTGCCGGCCTCCGCCTTCGCGTCCGGTATCGCCGATGGCGGCGCCTGCCGCAATGGCGCGTTCCCCTCCCAACAGAGCCGGTTCGCGCTGGCGCGGGTGGTTGATGCACCGCGCCTGTACCTGCTCGGCGACATGGAGGGCTGCCCCGCCAAGGGCGAACCGGCCTGCCGCCAGCGCAGCTATGTGGTCAACGGCGATACGGTGGTGACCGGTCGCGACCTGGGCCGTTACCGCTGCGCGTTCTTCCCCAACAAGGTGGGCGGCAGCGCCGGCTGGGTCGACCGCAGCAAGCTGCAGCCGTTGCCGGTGGCCGTGCCCACGCTGCAGGACTGGACGGGCCACTGGAAAGATGGCGACAACGGCCTGCGCATCACGGTGCAGGGTGGACAGCTGCATGTGGATGGCGACGCCTACTGGCCCTCCGCCAACCCCACGCCGGAACAGCGCCCGTATGGGCCGAACCTGGGCCAGGTGGAAGCGCGTGCCACACCGCAGGGTGCCGATGTCGAGTTCGCCGAGGATACGTGCCGGGTGCGTGTGCACTCGCTGGGTGAGGTGCTGATCGTGGCCGACAACAGCGAATGCGGTGGCATGAACGTGCGCTTCAATGGCGTGTACCGGCGCGCGGGAACGCGTTGACCCCGCCGAAAGACGCCAGCCAAGGTTGGCGTCCACCAGGGCAACCGGCCAGTAGATCCACGCCATGCGTGGATGCCGCCCGCGATCCCATCGTCGCGGTCAGCGCCGCCGCTCCAACCACCACAGCAGCGATGCGCACAGCACGAACGCCAGCCACCACGGCCAGCGCGATCCCGGCACGGGTTGCATCAGCGACGCGGTTGCCGGGGAGCTGCCCGCCAGCGCCTGCGTGGTTGCATCGATCATTGCCTGCTGATGCAGCGCGGGCGCGTCCTTCGGGTCGAACGCATAGCGCCAGAGGGTAGCGTCACCGTGCTGCAGGCGCTGCCAGCCCGCCTCGCGCGGCCACCAGCCCGCGCAACGCAGGTCTGACGTCGCGCCATCGACGATCAGCGGCGTGCCTTCGCCGCGTGCGTTGAAGGCTTGCAGCGGCGCCTGCACGCCGCACAGCGCCTGCCGTTCGCCCGCCCAGCTGATCGGCTGTGGCGACCACAGCGCCTCAGCGCTGCCCTGCGCCCGCGCCAGCGTGGCAACCACGCCGCTCCACAGTTCGCCGTGGCGGTCATCGCGGCCGGCCAGCACCCAGCGCCAACTGTCGGTGATGGGCAGCAGGCCGATGCGGCCTTTGCCGGTAGCGCGCCAGCCACCGACAGCCTTGCCGGTGCGATCGTGCAGCAGCGCGTTGCTGCCAGGTACCTGCAGCCCCAGTGCTTCCAGTGTGGGCAGCGCGGCGTCGTGCGAACTGCGGTCTGCCTCTTCGCCGTAGCCGGTCGGCAGCGTACCCGCGGCGAGCGGGCCACGTCGTGCGGCGAGGACCGCGCTCTCGCCGTCGCCGGGAAGTTCGAGGACCTGGCTGCTGCCATCACCCCGCAGCGGCAGGCCCAGATCGTGCAGGCGCTGGCGCGCGCTGGCCGAAGGCGCGCCCGCACTGCGTACCAGCACGCCCAGTCCTTCGCGCAGCGCCTGCCGCACAGCGGCCAGCTGGGCGGCATTCAATGCCGCCAGGCTGCGCTCGTCCAGCAGCAGCAGATCGCTGCGCGCCAGCGACGCCGCGTCCAGCGGCAAGGCGCCGTCGCCGACGCTCAGGCCGGCACCGGTATCGGCCTGCACCTGCACGCGGATGCCGGCATCGGCTGCCCAGCGGCGCAGGTACTTCAGTTCGGGGCCCGGCGCGCTGGCGCGTACCTGCAGGCGCAACGGCGCCGCCGGCAGGGTCTGCTGCGGCACCGGCACGTTGTCCACCACATGGCCGTCGGCATCGAGCAGGCGCAGCTGGAACACGCTGCGGCCTTCGGCGCGGGTGATGCCACTCAACTGAACGTGGCCATCGTCGGCAACATCCGCGCGATCGACCACGCTGCCGGCCGGGTCGAGCAGTTCCGCCTTTGCCCTGGCAACGCCACGCGCCTGTGCCTGTACCTCGAAGCGTGCGCCGGGCGCGGCGTCGGCCGGTGGCTGCAAGGCGACCCAGCCGCGCGGCGGTGCTGTCGGCTGCCAACGTACGTCGCGTGGCAGTACTGCGTCGCGGTCACGCGCGACCAGGCCGGCACCAACCAGCGTCAGCGTGGAGGCCGGATGCTGCCGCAGCGCGGTGGCCAGGTCGGGTACGCGCTTTGCGCCGGGCACATCGGCAGCTTCCGGCAACAGCCACAGCGGACCTTCGCTGGCCGGGAACGCGCCGGCCCTGCTGGCATCGATTCCGAGCACAACCAGCCCGCCTGCGGGTTGCTGGCGGGTGGGCGGCACCAGGCAGAAATACAGCAGCGTGGCGACGATGACCTGCAGTCCGATCACCCCCCAGCGGCGGCCACGGTGCGTGGTGTTGTTGCGCGACTGGCGAACGCTGGCGATCGCCACGATCACAGCGAGTGCCAGGACGATCCACAGGTTCAGGCCGGAGGGGTTCATGGCTGCGCCTCCAGCGCGTCCAGGTAGCGCTGGCCCATCGCATCGGCGGCACCGCGCCGCATCGCCTGCGGCAGTGGACGCTGCAGCGCCCGCCACAACTGAGCGCGCAGGCGCTGGCGGCAGTCGCGGCAACCGGGCTCGATGCGCAGCTGCTCGATGGCGGCAGCCAGATCCAGCGCATCGGGCAGGTAGGCGGCATTGCGCTGCTGCCAGGCAGCGAGTGCATCGAGGTCGGGCACGCTGGTGTCATCACCGAGGCGCTGCCAGGCTTCAACGATGGCCCGGTCGGGCGGGGTTCGTGCGGCCAACGGCAGTTCACGACTGGCCAGTCCGGCGCGATCACCGCCGAGGCGACGGCCTTCATCGATCGGTGGCAGTTCTGGCCCGACCCGGGCCAGATAGATGCGTTCGGCCTGCTGCACCTGCTTGATGAAACCCAGCGCCTTGTAGGCAAACGGCAACGCCTGCTCTGGCCGGCCCTGGCGCAGCTCGCCTTCGGCCGACCACATCTGGTCCAGCGCGGCCTTCAGCGTGGCCCGGGTCTGCGGGTCGAGCAGGGTCGCGGCCTCGGCATGGTCATGGGTGTGGCCGTATTCGGAGAGCACATCGGTGGCGCTGCCGAACACCGGTGGCGAATCGGCATTGGACGCCTTGCCGCCGTGATCGTGGCCATGCTCATCGTGTGCCCCGGCCTCGGTGCCATGGTCGTGCTCGTGCTCGTCGTCGTGGCTGCCTGCAGCTGGCGCATCGCTGGTGGGCAGGTCGCTGGTCGGCGGCGGCTTCGGTGCGCCTTCGCTTTCCTCACCCAGGAACTGGCCGTAGCGCAGGCGCAGGATGCGCTGGTCGACACCGATCGCATCGCTGCGCTTCACGAAGTCCTCGGCGGCGAGGCTGCGTCGCTGCCGGATCAGCGCTTCGGCATCGATGATGATCTGCCGCTGGCTGCGGAAGTAGGCCGGCAGCGTCTTCTTGATGCGGCCTTCCAGTTCGGCACCGAGTGCAACCTCGGCGCTGGGCAGGCGCAGGATCACGCTGCTGCTGCGCCCGGCCTGCGGTGTTGGCGCGTGGTTGTCGCGTACTTCCAGCTGGGCGATGACATCGCTGCCGGGCTGCGCGCCCAGCGCAGCCAGGTCGAGGCTGTGCGCGAAACGCCGTGCAGTCGCTTCGCCGCTGCCGGTGAGGCCGACACTGCGGCGAACGAAGGTGATGTTCTCGCCGCTGCCCTGGGTAATGGTGATCGACAGCGTTGCCTGCGTGGCCACGGCGTAGTCATCGCTGGCTTCGAAGCGCAACGACCACTGGCGTTGCCCGGGCGTGCCCAGCACCAGGGTCGCGGCGGGCTCCAGCACGCGCACGCTGGGCGCACGATCAGCGACCACGTCCAGGCGATGCAGGCGGGTCTGGGCCAGTGCAGGTTCGCTCACCACGCGGTACAGCACAGGCACGCGCGCCACATCCTGCGCCAGCCACTGCCCATCCTGCTCGCTCAGCGGCAGCCGGCGGCCGTCGTGGAACTGCAGCCATGCCTTGTCCGGCGCGCGATCGAAGCGCAACGACCACGACAGCCGGCTGTCCGCGGCGACCTTGGCATCCAGCGCGTTCTGGGTGCGCGTGGCCTGGCCGGTATAGGCCGGTGCGTCGATCCGCAGGCGCGTGGACTGAAGGTGCAGCGGGCCGGCGGCAGCCGTGCTGACAGGCGCCGATGTGCGGGCCGGCGCGGAGTCGGGGCCGGAACGTGACCAGCCGAATGCCAGCGCAGTGATCGCCAGGCCTGCGACCCAGCTCAGGGCCAACGCCCTGCGCGGCCAGCGCTGACGCAGGTCCGGTGTCGCGCGCTCCAGCGTGGCCAGCACATGCGCGCGCTGGCGCTGCTGCAGCGGATTGAGCATGGCGGCATCGGCGAACAGCAGGTCGGCACTGTCCTCGCTGGCACCGCTGGCATCAAGCTGGCGCTGCACCCACTGTGGGTCCAGCTGGCGGGCATGTGCCGTGGCGAGCGCTGCGCAGGCGAGCGCGCTGACGGTGCCGACCACGCAGGCGATATCGAAGCCCGCCAGACGCAGCACCAGCGTCGTCGCGGCCAGCGCCCATGGCAGGCCCAGCAGCAGGGTAACGAGTGCACGTCGACGCCGTGCGCGTTGCCAGGCGTGCTGCAGGGTGTTCATGCGGCCACCCTGCGCCGGCGACTGCTGGCCATCCAGCGCTCCAGCGCGAACAGCAGCACGATGGCCAGCAGCAACCACGTGGTTGGCTCACGCGCTGGGGGCGCTATGGCGGGCAGTGCGGCCCGGCGTGGTGCCTGGTCCTGTGCATCGCCGAGGCGCGGTGACGCTGGCGGTTGCAGCGCCAGCAGCAGGGCACGCGGCAACCGCGGGTCGCGCAGCGCTGCGTTGCCTGAGGCATCCCAGTCGCCGGGTAGTGACAGCAGGACGCCGTGGCCGATGCGCTGTTGCCACAGCACTGGTGAGCCGTCGGCGTTGCGCAGCAGGATGCCGGCGTCGCCAGCAGGCTTGCCGGCGCTCACTGCACGACCGCCGTGGCGCAGCCATGCCTGCCAGCTCGCCGGCAGTGCATCGCTGCGGCTCCATACGCCGATCTCGCCGCGTTCGGGCAGGGCATCGGCCGACAGAGGAGCGAGCGGCGCCTGCATGCCCCACGCGCGCTGCAGTGCGTTCACCCAGTGCTGGGCGGCGGCCGGCGCATCGCTGTGCACGCGCAGACGCGGCACCGTCGCGGCACTCGGTTGCGGAGTGGCCGGTACCGGTTGCGGCCGCCACTGCACTTCGCGCGACAGCTGCAGGCGGGTGCCGTCCAGACCGGGCAGGGGATCGGGAACGTGCACGGTCAACGCGGTGCCCGCGGGCAGCTGTGCGTCCAACTCGCGCAGCAGGCTGGGCAGCGATGCGCTGGATGCCGGCGGTGCCTGATCGATGGTGGGGAAGCCGGGTGCCAGCCAGTGCCAGTTGCCCTCTTTGGCGGTGCCGCGCAGTGCGGCGGCGTCCAATCCGGGAGCCACTACCGTCCACTCGGTGGGGACGGGCGCGGGGCCGGTCAATGCAGGGCGTGCCAGCAGCAAGGCCAATGCGGCCAGCAGCAACAGGCGCAGCAGCAGCAACGGCCAGTCATCGAAGCGGATGCGCTGGCGCGGGCGGATCTGCGCGCGCAGCCAGCGCAGCGCGGCGAAATCCAGCGGCGTGTACGGATGGCGCCGGGCCAGATGGATCAGCAGCGGTAGCAACCACGCAGCGAGCGCGGCCAGGCCCAACGGGAACAGCAGGGTCATGCACTGCCCCCACGGCCGAACAGCGCCTGCAGGGGTTGATCCAACGGCTGGTCGAGCCAGCCGGTGGCACTGGCAATGCCGCTGGCCTGCAGGCGCGACTGCAATGCGTTGCGTGCGTCAGCGAAGCGCTGCAGGTAGTCGGCGCGGATCGCCGCGCCATCGCCCAGCAGTTCCTCGCCGGTCTCCGGATCGCGGAAGCGATGGCCGGCGTCGAACGGGAAATCGCGCTCGTCGGCGGTCAGGATCTGCAGCAGTGCCACTTCACGGCGTGCGCTGGCCAGTTGCTCCAGCAGCACGATGCAGGCCGCGTCGAAGCCATCACCCATCGCCAGCAGCAGGTCGCCCGGGCGCACGCGCTCCCACAGTGGCCGCAGGCGTTCGGCCGCGGGCCAGGTGCCGCGCGCCTGCAGGGCATGCAGTTGCAGATGCACGCGATCACGCTGGCGTGCGCCGTTCGCCGCGGGCACCAGCTGCAGTCCATCGCCATTGATCGCCAGCAGGCCGAAACGGTCGCCCTGCTGCAGCGCCAGTTCCACCACGCAGGCGGCCACGCCGCGCATGTGATCCAGGCGCGTGCGCTGCGGTGCCGCGCGATCGGCCTGGCCGGCCGAGGCGGTGGCATCGAGCAACAGCCAGACCGTGATCGGGCTTTCGCGTTCGGATTCGCGCACGAAGAAGCGGTCCGAACGCGCGTACAGCTTCCAGTCGATCTGGCGCAGCTCGTCGCCCGGTTCGTAGGCCCGGTACTGGGCGAACTCGAGGCCGGCACCGCGGCTGCGGCTGGCGTGCTGGCCGATGCCACTGGCACCGCTGGCCAGGCGCGGCCGCAGCCGCAGCAGGCGCAGGCGCGCACGCAGTTCCGGTGGCAAGGTCAGCGGGGTACCGGCGTTCACGCGTGGATCAACCCGGGAATGGCACGGCCTGCAGCAGGGCGGCGACCACGTCGTCGGCACGCTTCTGCTCGGCCTCGGCGGCGAACGACAGCAGCAGGCGATGGCGCATCACCGGCGCGGCCAGCGCCTGCACGTCCTCGCGGGTGGCGGCGAAGCGGCCCTGCAGCAAGGCGCGCGCTTTTGCCGCGAGCACCAGCGACTGCCCGGCGCGCGGACCGGCGCCCCACTTCACCCATTGGTTGATCGCCGCCGGGGCGCCTTCGCCGGGCCGGCTGGCGCGCACCAGGCGGGTGATCCAGGCCAGCACGTCGGGGCTGACATGCACCTGCCGCACAGCCGCCTGCAGGGCGATCACCGCCTCGGCATCCATCACCTTCGGCACCGCGTCGGTGGCACCGCCGGTGGTCTGTTCCAGGATCCGCCGTTCCTCGTCTTCGCTGGGGTAATCCACCAGCACATGCAGCAGGAAGCGGTCCAGTTGCGCTTCGGGCAGCGGGTAGGTGCCGGCCTGCTCGATCGGGTTCTGCGTGGCCAGCACGAAGAACGGCGCGGGCAACGCGTAGGTGGTGCCGGCGTAGCTGACCGTGCGTTCCTGCATTGCCTCCAGCAGTGCGGCCTGGGTCTTGGGCGGGGTGCGGTTGAGTTCGTCGGCCAACAGCAGGTGGGTGAAGATCGGGCCCTGCTGGAAGCGGAAATGGCGATGGCCGGTGCCATGGTCTTCCTCCAGCAGCTCGGTGCCGAGAATGTCGCTGGGCATCAGGTCGGGGGTGAACTGCACGCGCCGGAACTGCAGTTCCAATGCCTGGCCGAGTGAGCGCACCAGCAGGGTCTTGCCGAGCCCGGGCGCACCTTCCAGCAGGCAGTGGCCACCGGCCAGCAGGCCGATCAACAGCTGCTCGACCACCGTGTGCTGGCCCACCACCGCGCGTGCAAGCGCGGCGCGCAGTTCATCCAGGCGCGGCAGCAGGGAATCGAGGTCGGGGGAGTTCATGGGCGTGCAGGTCCTGTCAATTGTTCAACGCGTACATCACGATGTTGACGCCAAAGCGGGTGTTGTCTTCGGCCAGGAAGCGCTTGTTGCGCCAGTCGTAGTCCCACTCGCAGCCATAGTCCTTGTTGCTGTAGAGCAGGCCCAGCCGACCATCGACCTCGATGCCTTTCAGATAGTCGTGCACCAGGTCGTCGCCCCAGCCGTTGAGTTCGAAGCTGGTGGCGGGCGGACCGTCCGGGAAGCGGAAGAAACTGCGGTACAGCGCGTGGCTGTTGGGCAGTTTCTGCAATGCCTTCGGGCCGAACAGCCGGCCCATCTGTGCCTCGAACGAGGTGGCGAACAGGCCGTCGATGTCATGGTTGCAGTCGTCGACGAAGACGAAGCCGCCATTGCGCACGTAGCGCACGAAGTTCTGCCGTTCGGCGGCGTTGAACTCCACCAGCGTGTGCCCGGCCAGGTAGCAGAACGGCGCTTCCAGCATGCGCGGGTCGGCCAGGGCCACCACGTGTTCCTGCGGGTCCACGCGCAGCGAGGTGTAGTCGATCAGCGAGGTGATCAGGTTGGACGGCATGCGCGCGTCCACGTCCCAGTCACCGGAGTCGTACTGCAGGCGGGTGAACCAGAAGTCGTAGCGCGAACTGCGCGGGCCTGCCTGTGCCCAGGCTGGCAGCGCCGCCGCCGAAGCGGCAGCGGCCAACCAGCGCAGGCAGGCCCGGCGATCCATCAGACCGCGTCGGACAGCGAGGTGAAGGTGAAATCGCGCAGCTTCATCGGCGGGATCATCATCACGAAGCTGGACTCATCACCGGCCACACGCACCGGCTTGCCCAGCTCTTCGATGTTGTTGAGCATGATCACCGGCGACTCGTTGAAGCGGAAGTTCTTCACCGGGTACTTGATCTGGCCGTTCTCGATGTAGAAGGTGCCGTCGCGGGTCAGGCCGGTCAGCAGCACGGTCTGCGGGTCGACCATGCGGATGTACCAGGTGCGGGTGACCAGGATGCCCTTCTGGGTGCCGCGCACCAGCTCGGCGGTGCTCTTGTCGCCACCGCTCATCAGCAGGTTGCCAGGCGTAGCCTTGGCGGTCTTGCCCTGCTTCTGCGCCCAGAAGCGCGAGTAGTCCAGGTTGGCGATCCTGCCGTTCTCGATGATGGCCATGCGTTCGCGCGGCAGGCCTTCGTTGTCCCACGGCAGCACCGGCGCCTCCGGATGCCACGGGTCGGCGATCATGGTCACGCGCGGGTCGTAGACCTGCTCGCCCAGCTTGTTGCCGCCGCCCTTCTTCGACAGGAAGCTGCGGCCCTCATCGGCCGAGCGTGCACTGAAGAAGTTCATCATGAAGCTGATCAGGCCTGCAGCTGCGGCCGGCTCCAGGATGACCGTGTACTTGCCCGGTTCCAGTGCCTTGGCTTCGGCCGATTCGGTGGCCTTGCGCATGGCGATGCGGATGTCCTGGTCAGCCTTGAAGTCCACCGCGTCCTTCAGGTTGCGGCCGACCCAGCCCGAACCGCGGCCATCTTCGGTGCGCACAGTGCAGGTGTAATCGAAGTTGGTGGTGCGCTGGTAAGCGAAGTTGCCGTTGCTGTTGGCGGTGGCCTGGAAGCCCTGCCCGTCCTCCAGGAAGCCGGCGGCGACCAGGCCGTGGCCGCGGCACGGGGCGATCGAATCGGCAGCGACCTTCGCACGGAAGGCCGGATCGATCGCGGCGGTGGATTCGCTGAAGGTCGGGCTGGCGCGGTAGCTCTGCTTGCCGATGGCCGGCATGAACTCCGGGTTCTCCGGGGCCAGGCGGGCCAGGTCTTCGGCACGGCGTACCACGCGTTCCAGCGCGGCGTCGTCGAACTCGTTGATCGAGGCAGTGCCGACGCGCTTGCCGAAGGCGACGGTGACCGCCAGTTCGGTGTTGTCGACGATGCCGCTGGTGGAGACATTGTTCAGCGCGAAACGGATGTTGCCGCTGATTGCACCGGCCAGCACGGCGGTGCACTCGTCGGCCTTGGACAGGGCGATGACCTTGTCGAGGATGGCCTTGGCCTGGGCTTCGGTGAAGATACTCATGTGTAAGGGCTCCTGACCGGTCAGCCGAGGCTGCGTGCGGTGTTGATGACGTTGATGCCGTTGAAGCGCGCGGTGGACGAGCCGTGCGAGACCGCCGAGACCTGTCCCGGCTGGCCCTTGCCGTCGAAGAACGAACCGCCCAGGCGGTAGTCGCGCTCGTCGGCCACGGCGGTACAGGCGTTCCAGAATTCCGGCGTGCGGATCTGGTAGGCCACGTCTTCCAGCATGCGGGTGATCTGGCCGTTCTTGATCTCGTAGAACAGCTGGCCGCCGAACTGCGCGTTGTAGCGCTGCTGGTCGATCGAGAACGAACCGTCACCGATGATGTAGATGCCGTTCTCCACGTCCTTGATCAGGTCCGGCACGCTCAGCGGCTTCTTGCCCGGTGCCATCGACACGTTGGCCATGCGCTGGAACTGCACGCTGGACCACGAGTCGGCATAGCAGCAGCCGTCGGACTCGGTCTTGCCGAGGATGTGCGCCTGGTCGCGGATGGTCTGGTAGTCCACCAGCTTGCCGTTGCTGATCAGGTCCCAGCGCTTGCACTTCACGCCTTCATCGTCGTATGCCACGGCGCCAAGGCTGCCCGGCTGGGTCTTGTCGGCGAAGATGTTGACCAGCTCGCTGCCGTACTGGAAACGCTGTTCGCGCTTGTCCAGGGTGGCGAAGCTGGTGCCGGCGTAGTTGGCTTCGTAGCCGAGCACGCGGTCCAGTTCCAGCGGGTGGCCGATCGACTCGTGGATGGTCAGCCAGGTGTGCGACGGATCGAGCACCAGGTCGTACTTGCCCGGCTTCACCGACGGTGCCTTCAGCTTTTCCTGCGCCTGCCGGGCGGCGGCGATGGCGTCTTCCTTCATGTCGTAGGAAGAACTGTAGTTGACCACGCCATTGGGGCTGACCACCTTGCCCGCGGCGGCGCCGTCCAGGTACTCGTAGCCCAGGCCCATCGGCGAGGACAGGCCCGAACGGGTGCGGAACTTGCCGCTGGCCTTGTCGATGGCGGTGACCGTCATCGGCGCCCAGATGCGATGCACGTCCTGGTCGATGTAGGAACCGTCGGTGGAGGCGAAGTACTTCTGCTCGTTGACCAGGAACAGCATCGAGTTGATGAAGCTGGCACCGGCGCCCATTGCGGCGGCGTTGACGTCCAGCAGCAGGCCGACCTTGTCCTTGATCGGCACCTCCATCGCATTCTTGCGGATCGGCGTGCGCCAGCTCACCTCACCCACGCCCGGCGCCTTGGCCAGCTGCACCGGCGCGGTCTGCACGCCGGCATTGGCCTTGGCGATCGCCGCCGCCTGCTGCGCGGCCTTGGCCACATCGGCCGTACCCAGCGCGTTGGTGGCGGCAAAGCCCCACGCACCATTGACGATCACGCGGATGCCCACGCCAGTGGACTCGGTGTTCACCACGTTCTGCACCTTGTCTTCGCGGGTGATCACGAACTGCCGCAGGTAGCGGCCGATGCGCACGTCGCAGTAGGTGGCACCGGCCTGGCGGGCGGCAGCCAGCGCCGCATCGGCCAGGCGCTTCTTCAGCCCCAGGTCCAGCGTGCTCTGCAGCTGCTCGGCGGCGATCACCTTGCCGAAGAAGGAGGGCACGATCAGCCCGCCCGCGGTAAGCCCGGTCAGGGCCAGGAAGTCACGTCTTTGCAAGGCTGCTCTCCATGTCGAAGGATGGGTGGCTCAAGCGCCGAGACTGCGCGCGGTGTTGATGATGTTGATGCCGTTGAAGCGGGTGGTGGATGAACCGTGCGAGACCGCCGACACCTGGCCCGGCTGGCCCTTGCCATCGAAGAACGAACCGCCCAGGCGGAAGTCGCGTTCATCGCAGATGGCGGTGCAGGCATTCCAGAATTCCGGGGTGCGGATCTGGTAGGCCGCATCCTCAACCATGCCGGCGATCTTTCCGTCCTTGATCTGGTAGTACAGCTGGCCGCCGAACTGCGCGTTGTAACGCTGCTGATCGATCGAATACGAACCGCGGCCGTGGATGTAGATGCCGTTCTCCACGTCCTTGATCATGTCCTCGACGCTGAGCGGTTGCTTGCCCGGCGCCAGCGAGACATTGGCCATGCGCTGGAACTGCACGCTGGACCAGGAATCGGCGTAGCTGCAGCCATGCGATGCATCGCGGCCGAGGATATGGGCTTCGTCACGGGTGGCCTGGTAATCGACCAGGATGCCGTCGCGCACCAGGTCCCAGCGCTGGGTCTTCACGCCCTCGTCGTCGTAGCCGACCGCGCCGAGGCTGCCGGGCTGGGTCTTGTCGGCGAAGAAGGTGACGATGTCGCTGCCCCAGCGGAAGCCGGCATCGCGCTTGTCCAGCGTGGCGAAGCTGGTGCCGGCGTAGTTGGCTTCGTAGCCGAGCACGCGGTCCAGCTCCAGCGGGTGGCCAACGTTCTCGTGGATGGTCAGGAACAGATTGGACGGGTCCAGCACCAGGTCGTACTTGCCGGGCTTCACCGACGGCGCCTTCAGTTTCTCGCGCGCGTGGCGGGCGGCCGCAATGGCGTCCTCGACCGGGTCGTAGGAATCGCGGTAGGCAGTGATGCCACCGGGCAGCTGCACCTTGCCGCGCGCATCGCCATCGAGGAACTCATAGCCCATGCCCATCGGCGAGGACAGGCCGGCGCGGGTGCGGAATCTGCCGCTGGCCTTGTCGATGGCGGTGGCGGTGAACGGCAACCAGATGCGGTGGATGTCCTGGTCGATGAACGAGCCGTCGCTGGAGGCGAAGTACTTCTGTTCGTTGACCAGGAACAGGGTGGAATTGATGTAGTCGGCGCCCGCATCCAGCGCAGCGGCATTGAGGGCCAGCAGCAGCTCGACCTTGTCCTGGATCGGCACCGCCATCGCGTTCCTGCGGATGGGCGTCTGCCAGCGCACTTCACCGACGGACGGCGTGGGTGCCAGTTGCACCGGGCGGGTCTGGATGCTGGCGTTGGCGCGGGCGATTGCTGCGGCCTGCTCGACCGCTGCGCGCACGGCGGCCTCGGTCTGCTGATGGGTGGCAGCAAAGCCCCAGGCGCCGTTGACGATCACCCGCACACCCACGCCGGACGATTCTCGGTTGGTCACATTGCCGACCTGGTGCTCGCGGGTGATCACCGACTGATTGAGGTAGCGGCCGATGCGCACATCGCAGTAGCTGGCCTTGGCCGAGCGTGCGGTGGCCAGCGCGACCTCGGCCAAGCGCCGGCGCTGGGCGGTATCGACCGGCGCCAGCAGCTGCTCGGCGGCGATGGCACGGGAATGCGGCAGCAGCAGGCCGGCCAGGCCCAGGCCGGAAAAAGCCAGGAACTCACGTCGTTGCACAGCGTTTCTCTCTCTCGCTTGCGTGCGGTCGGCAACGCGCCGGACCGATCACGTCAACTCCTCGACTTTCGCCAGCGCGGCGCAACCGGGCAAGTGACTGCAGTCATGGTTGGGGAGGGTTTCGGCAGGGCTTGCAGCCCTGCACCTGCTCAATGCAACGGCAACGGCAACGGCCAAAGCCAGAGCCAGAGCGGCATTCCGTGGGTGGGCGGGGCGGTGTCGGATTGCGGGGACGCCGTGAATCCGTCCATGGAGGCTTGGCAGCCGCATCCATGCGGCTGACACCCCGCAATCCGACACCGCCCCACCTCTGACAGATTCCTGCGGCTGTTGGTAGGTGTCGACCTTGGTCGACACATCTGTCAGGTATCGAAATGAATCCGGGGTCAGATCCGTTTTCCTGTGGAAAACGGATCTGACCCCAAGAGCACTTCCGACAGATCGCGGAAATCTGTCGAAGGCGGGG
>NZ_LXXZ01000051.1 GCF_003244875.1 Stenotrophomonas sepilia | reverse complement strand
GTACTTGCAGCGTCCCCGCACTCCGACATCGCCCCGCCAACCCGCGGAATGCCCGCTTTGGCTGTTGGCGTTGCATTGAGCCGGGTGCAGGGCTGCAAGCCCTGCAAAAAACACCCTCACTTCACCCAGCTGTCGATCTCGCCGTGGGCGAACGGTCCCAGCTTCGCTTTTACCATTCGCCCCTGCGCATCGAACAACACGCTGTAGGGCAGCAGGCCTTGCGCGTTGCCGAGCTGCACGCTGGCATCGCGCGGGCCCGGTGTCTCGATCACGATCGGGTAGTCCACTGGCACCTGCTGCAGGAAACCGCGCACGTCGTCCGTGGTGTCCAGCGCCAGACCCAGCACCTGCACACCGTTGTCGCCCTGGGCACCGGCGAAGCGCGCCAGTTCGGGCATCTCTTCCACGCAGGGCGCACACCAGCTGGCCCAGACGTTGATCAGCAGCGGCCGGCCGGCAAAGCGATCGCGCAGGACCAATGGCTGTCCCGCCAGGTCCGGCAGTGTCAGCGCGGGCAACTGATCGCCCACCTGCAGCGTGGGCTTCATGGCCGTCGCCCTGGAAGCCGTCGCTGGCGCGGCAGGTGATGATGGGCCGGGGGCCAGGCGGTGCCCGGCCCACAGGCCGAGGCCGGCGGCCAGCACCGCTGTCCACAGCAGCGCTGGCCGTTGCCACTTCATCGTGCGGTGCGCAGCAGCGCTTCCTCGACCACCGCCTGGGTCAGCAGGGTCGGCAGCACGGTCGGCGGCGCGCCGGGGCCGTACACCACGTACAGTGGTACGCCAACCGCCTTGTGCTCTTCCAGGAACGTGGTGATCTGCGGGTCGACGTTGGTGTAGTCACCGCGCATGTACACCGCATTGGTGCGCTTGAGCAGTTCCTTGAACTCCGGCCGTGACAGCACCGCACGTTCGTTGGCCTTGCAGCTCACGCACCAGTCGGCGGTCATGTTGACGAACACCACGCGGTTGTCGGCGCGCAGGCGGTCCAGCAGCTGCGGCGAATACTCGACCACGTTGTCGCTGGCGGCCTGTGCGGCCCTCGCCGGCGGTGCCAGCTGGGTCACGCCCCAGGCCGGAACCAGTGCACCGATCGCCAGCAGCACGCCGAGCAGGGTCCCCGCACGCGAGCCGGTCCAGCGGTTGCGTTCAAACAGCCACAGGCCGAACGCGAACAGCAGCAGGCCACCCAGCACCAGCGCCATGCCGTCCACGCCGCGCTGCTTGCCCAGCACCCACAGCAGCCACAGCGCAGTGGCGTACATCGGGAAGGCCAGCACGTGCTTGAGCGTTTCCATCCACGGGCCAGGCTTGGGCAGGCGGCGTGCCAGCGCTGGCACGAAGCCGATCAGCAGGAACGGCAGCGCCAGGCCCAGGCCGAGGAACAGGAACACGGTCATCGCCTTCAGCGGCGGGGCAATGAAGGCGTAGGCGATCGCACCGCCCATGAACGGGCCGACGCAGGCACTGCCGACCACGCAGGCCAGCGCACCGGTGAAGAAGTCACCGGCCGGGCCGCTGCGGCTGGCCAGCGACTGGCCAAGGTTGCCGATGCCGCCGCCGAGGGTGAACACGCCGGACAGGCTCAGGCCCACCGCGAACATGATGTAGGCCAGTGCCGCCACCACGCCCGGGTGCTGCAACTGGAAGCCGATGCCGACGGCGTTGCCGATCGCGCGCAGGCTGACCATCAATGCGCCGATCACGGCGAACGCGACCAGCACGCCCAACGTGTACCAGAGCGCGTGGCTGCGGGCGCGCTGCGGGCTTTCGCCGCTCTGCGCCAGGCTCAGCACCTTCAGCGACAGGATCGGCAGCACGCAGGGCATCAGGTTCAGCACCAGTCCACCGGCCAGCGCCAGCAGCAGCACCCAGACGAACGAACGGTCCGGGTTCGGGGTGGTCGCCGGCGGACGCGTGCGAAGCGCATTGTCACCACGCGCGTCGGTGGCGAACGCGTTGCCTGCGCCCTGGCCGCCCGTGGCGGCGGGAGTGGCGTTGCCGTCGTTGGGTACGGTCGGCAGCAGGCGCAGCGGTACGCCATTGGCGGATTCACGCGGCGCACCGGCAGCGTGCAGCGCATTGACGGCTTCCTCGCGCACTGGCGCCTGGCCGGTGCCGGCGGTGAGCTTGCCGGCCGGAATCGACAGCTTCACCCGACGGGTCATCGGCGGGTAGCAGATACCATCGGTCTGGCAGCCCTGGAAGGTCACCACCAGGGTGCTGTCGACCGCATCAGTAACAGTGCGGCGCAGCGGCAGCGGCACTTCCACCTGGTTGAAGTACACCGAGACATCGCCGAAGTGCTCGTCGCGATGCGACTGCGCGGCCGGCCAGCGCGGCTTGTCGGCGAGCACGCCGGCGCTGCCTTCCAGCTTCAGCGAAGTGCGGTCGCGGTACAGGTAGTAGCCGGGTGCCGGGCTGAAGCGCAGCAGCAGGGTGTTGCCGTCGCTGGCGATGGCATCGAAGCCGAACGCCTGTTCCGACGGCAGCGGCAGCGCCTGGTTGTTGTTGGCCGCGCCCGGCAGGCGCAGGCCACCGCTGTTGCCGGCACCGGCCAGCGGGTTGTTGAACGGACTGGCGGCACCGGTACGCGCGGCAGGCACCGCGGCCGCCGCACCGGCACCCGGCAGGGTGACCTGCACCACGCGCTTCTGCGGCGGGTAGCAGACGCCGGCATCGGCGCAGCCCTGGTAGCGGACTTCCAGGCTGATGGTGCCGGCGGCGTCCGTCGGCGTGCCGGGCAGGGTGGCCTGCAGGCGCTCCCGATAGGTTTCGACCTCGCCGAAGAAATCATCGTGGTGCCTGTCACCCTTGGGCATCTGCAGCGTGCCGGCATTGAATGCCGGATCCGCCTTGACGCTGGTGCGGTGGCGATACAGGTAGTAGCCCGGTGCGATCTTGAACTGCAGTTGCACCTGGCCCCGTTCGGGGGCCGTGGCGGTCAGCGCGAACGCCTGGTCCACCGGCAGCAGGTCCTTCTCATCCAGGGCCAAGGCGGGCAGCGAGAGCCACAACAGGGCGCACAAGGCAGCGCCACGCGCAAACAGAGTCTTCAATCAGTGTCCTCCCGGGTCTGTGCCCGGATCCAGTCCAGATACGCCGGCAGGCCGGCCCGGGTTTCGACCGCGATGCACTCCGGGAGTTCATACGGATGCAGTTCGACGATCCGGGCGATTGCGTCATCGATGCGGCTCGCGGTGGTCTTTACCAGCAGCTGCAGCTCGGCATCGGTGGTCACCTCGCCCTGCCAGCGGTAGGTGGACTGCGCGCCATCAAGGCGGGTCACGCACGCGGCCAGGCGCTCGCCGACCAGCGCGTGCGCAATGCGCTCTGCACTGGCCCGGTCCGGGCAGGTGGTCAACAGCAGCAGGACGGGATCGACGATCGGCATGACCGCCGAGTATAGGGCCGCCGCCGGGTCAGGGCCCGGCGGCGGCAGTGGACCGCTGCGTTGCGCGGTCAGTTGGCCAGCTGGCAGGTGGCTGGCTTGGCCGAGGTGAACAGGGCCGGGGTCGCCCACTCGGGGTGGTCGATGAACGGGTTGCGATTGCCCTGGAAGCTGTAGACCACGTCATTGCGGGCACGCTCGGCATCATCCGGCGGATCGGACAGGTGCCAGTCGATCAGCGTCGACAGCAGGCCCATGTAGGCCGGCGAACTGCTGGTCTTGACGATCTTGCTGCGGTCGTCGGTCAGCTCCAGGTCCGGCTCGGACTGACCGGTGGCCGCATCCTTGCCGCCCTCATAGCGGATCGCCATGTACATCACCGCACGCGCCATGTCGCCCTTGCGCTTGCCCCACACCTCGAAGGTGCCGGTGTTGCCGTCCGGCGTGCGCACCCAGTTGGAATTGCCCGGGTAGCCACCGCTGCCGCCGCCCTGCCCATTGTTGGCTTCGGTGGCACGCTCGCCGCAGCTGGCATCGCACTTGGCGAACGGCTTGTTGCCACGGTCGGCGTTCCACTGCGCGTCGGTCAGGTACAGCATGTGGGTGTCGGTGTACGGCGCGTAGGGCAGGCCCTTGTCACCGGTGGTGGTGGCAAAGCCCAGCGAGTTCGGCCAAGTGTGCTCGCGGTTGTAGGTCAGGCCGCTGCCGGTGCCCGCACGATCACTGACCTTGGCGTAGCTGCGGTTGCGGTACGCATCGAGGATGCGGTTCGGGTTGTTCGGATCCTCGTCGGCGATTTCCAGGATGGTCCAGGTGCTGGTGCCCGAGCCGCTGTACGGGTAGGCGGTATGGCCCTTGATGGTGGCGTGCAGCGAGCAGCGCAGCTGGCTGGGGCTGCTGGTGTTGACCCTGGAGTAGTAGCCGGCCGGCACGCCCGGGTTGCCCGGGTCCGGATTGCCGCCGGTGCTGGCCACGGTGAAGGCGATGCGGCTGTCGGCGGCCGGATGCGCGCCCTGCAGGTCGGTGATGCGCGCAGCGCGGATGTCGAAGCGGCAGGCTTCACCGGCCACCAGCGCGGTGTTGGTGGACAGCTTCACGCTGCGGCCGCTGGCCGGGAAGGTCAGCGGCACGGTGCCGGAGGTGCCGCAGCTCAGGGCGAAGGCGCCACTGGCCAGGTTCACCGTCTCGCTGAACACCACTTCCAGGTCGGCGGCAGCCGGGAAGGTGCTGCTGCCCTGCGCCGGGGTGGTGGTGGAGACTGACGGCGGCGTGTTGGGGCCTGGCGTGCCGCCGCCGCTGAAGGTCTGGCCGTTGTTGCAGCTGCCGAACGTCTGGCCGGCCGATTCGGCCCAGGTGAAGTGGGCGTACTGGCTGCCGCTGCCGGTCAGCTGCAGCGAGGTGCCCGGCGCGGTGCTGTTGCTTTCGGCCACCGGGATGTTCTGGCTGGTCATGCCCGCGGCAGGGCCACCGGAGGCGGTGATGGCGCCCTCGTAGCTGAGGAACTGGACCACCTTGCCGCTGGCATCGACCAGGGCGATGCCGTCGTTCGGACCATTCTGGAGGCCGTTGGTCGGATAGTTGACCACGGCGATGGTGGCGCTGCCGCAGCCGGCGGCGGTGCCGGCCGGGACCGGATTGTTGGCGTAGACGGTGGCGGCCGACGGGTTGCTGCCGTTGTAGAGGTAAAGGCGGTAGCCGGACAGGTCCTCACCGGCAGTGGCTACGACCTCGATCGCTTCGCCGACGTCACCGGCGGCGGTGCTGTCGTCGTAGTGCAGTTCATTGATGAAGACCTCGGCCTGGACCGGCGCAGCGGCCAGCGCCAGCAGGCAGGCGGCGGCAAGCGGGGACAGCAATCGCATCGACTACTCCTTGTGATTGGGAATGCCTGACCGAGCCTAAGGCCGATCCAGTGACACTTTGTCGTAAATGAACGTCAGATATCTGACAGTGCGACGCTTGTCACCGAAATTGATCTGGACCGACGCCCTGGCCGAGGCGCGCGGGCGAAAAAATTTTTTCATTCCGCCCTTGAAAGGGGGCGGCAGGGCTCCATCTCTGCCCTGCTCCCGACGTTGTCGGGTTTCTTCACGTGCGGTTCTGGCACTCGCCTGGGGTGAGTGCTAACATCGCCGGACTTTTTTAGACCAATCAATCACTTAAGAGGTCTCCTATGAGCATCAAGCCGCTGCACGACCGCGTTGTGGTCAAGCCGATCGAAGCCGACGAAATCTCCGCCGGTGGCATCGTCATCCCCGACTCGGCCAAGGAAAAGTCCACCAAGGGTGAGGTCGTGGCCGTCGGCCCCGGCAAGCCGCTGGACAACGGCAACGTGCGCGCGCCGTCGCTGAAGGTCGGCGACAAGGTCATCTACGGCCAGTACGCCGGCAGCTCGTACAAGAGCGAAGGCGTCGAATACAAGGTCCTGCGCGAAGACGACGTGCTCGCCGTCATCGGCTGAGCCCCGGCGCGACCTGTTTCAACCTGATCCCAAACTCCCAGCCGCCGGGCATCGTCCGGCGCTACCAATGAGGTAAATGCAATGGCTGCCAAGGATATTCGTTTCGGTGAAGACGCCCGTTCGCGCATGGTGCGCGGCGTCAATGTTCTCGCCAATGCCGTCAAGGCCACCCTGGGCCCGAAGGGCCGCAACGTCGTGCTGGAAAAGAGCTTCGGCGCCCCGACCATCACCAAGGACGGCGTCTCCGTCGCCAAGGAAATCGAACTGGCTGACAAGTTCGAGAACATGGGCGCGCAGATGGTGAAGGAAGTCGCGTCGCGCACCAACGACGATGCCGGCGACGGCACCACCACCGCCACCGTGCTGGCCCAGGCCCTGATCCGCGAAGGCGCCAAGGCCGTTGCCGCCGGCATGAATCCGATGGACCTCAAGCGCGGTATCGACAAGGCCGTTTCGGCTGCCGTCGCCGAGCTGAAGAACATCTCCAAGCCGACCGCCGACGACAAGGCGATTGCCCAGGTCGGTACCATCTCGGCCAACTCGGATGAGTCGATCGGCCAGATCATCGCTGACGCGATGAAGGAAGTCGGCAAGGAAGGCGTCATCACCGTTGAAGAAGGCTCGGGCCTGGACAACGAGCTGGACGTGGTCAAGGGCATGCAGTTCGACCGCGGCTACCTGTCGCCGTACTTCATCAACAACCAGCAGTCGCAGACCGCTGACCTGGATGACCCGTTCATCCTGCTGCACGACAAGAAGATCTCCAACGTCCGTGACCTGCTGCCGGTGCTGGAAGGCGTCGCCAAGGCCGGCAAGCCGCTGCTGATCGTGGCCGAGGAAGTTGAAGGCGAAGCGCTGGCGACCCTGGTGGTCAACACCATCCGTGGCATCGTCAAGGTCGTGGCCGTCAAGGCCCCGGGCTTCGGCGACCGTCGCAAGGCGATGCTGGAAGACATGGCCGTGCTGACCGGCGGCACCGTGATCTCCGAAGAAGTCGGCCTGTCGCTGGAAAAGGCCACCATCAAGGACCTGGGCCGCGCCAAGAAGGTGCAGGTCTCCAAGGAGAACACCACCATCATCGACGGCGTCGGCGACAAGGCCAACGTTGATGCACGCGTGGCGCAGATCAAGACCCAGATCCAGGACACCTCCTCGGATTACGATCGCGAGAAGCTGCAGGAACGCGTGGCCAAGCTGGCCGGCGGCGTTGCGGTGATCAAGGTCGGCGCCTCGACCGAAATCGAAATGAAGGAAAAGAAGGATCGCGTCGACGACGCCCTGCACGCCACCCGTGCAGCCGTTGAAGAAGGCGTGGTCCCGGGCGGCGGCGTTGCCCTGGTCCGCGCGATCACCGCGCTGGCCGGCCTGAAGGGTGCTAACGAAGACCAGAACCACGGCATCCAGATTGCCCTGCGTGCGATGGAAGCCCCGCTGCGCGAGATCGTGGCCAACGCTGGCGACGAGCCGTCGGTCATCATCAACAAGGTCAAGGAAGGCACCGGCAGCTTCGGCTACAACGCGGCCACCGGCGAGTTCGGCGACATGCTGCAGTTCGGCATCCTGGACCCGACCAAGGTGACCCGTTCGGCCCTGCAGAACGCGGCCTCGATCGCCGGCCTGATGATCACCACCGAAGCCATGGTTGCCGAAGCTCCGAAGAAGGACGAGCCGGCCATGGGCGGCGCTGGTGGCATGGGTGGCATGGGCGGCATGGGCGGCATGGACTTCTAAGTCCACGCCTCCGGCGGTCGTTGCCGGCCTCGGTCGGCACGCCTTCCCGATGTGATGTAAAGAAGAACCCCGCCGCAAGGCGGGGTTTTTCGTTGCCCGGTTGCCGTCGCCGCAGTGCATCGCTACGCTCGGTAACCATGCCTACCTCGTTCATCGTCGTTGACGACTTCCTTTCTCCCGCCGATGCGCAGGGGTTGCGCCTGGTGGCACTTTTTGTGTTTGATT
>NZ_LXXZ01000050.1 GCF_003244875.1 Stenotrophomonas sepilia | reverse complement strand
CCCCACCACGGAGGGGCTCCGCCGTTCGCCGATCCCCGCCGAAGGCGCGCTTCTGCGCTGCAACATGCCCGTGCGCAATCCTGCGCGATCATGGACCCCCGCCCCCGCCAGGACCGTGCCATGCAGCAGTACCTGCTTCTGATCTACATCGAGCCTGCCCTGCTGCAGGCCCTGCCCACCGAAGAATTCAACGCGCTGATGCGCGACTGCCTGGCCCACGCCGACAAACTGCAGGCCGAAGGCACGCTGCTGGCCGCACAGAAGCTGCAGCCGGTCGACACCGCGCAGACCCTGCGCGTGCGGGATGGCCACAGCCGCGTACTGGATGGCCCCTTCGCCGAGACCCGCGAACTGCTGGCCGGCTTCAACCTGATCGTAGCGCGCGACCGCGACGACGCCATGCGCATCGCCCGCGATTTCCCGTGGGCACGCTTCGGCAGCATCGAAGTGCGGCCGCTGGAAGACATGGACGCCGAGCGCGAACGCTGCGGCGCCCCGGCTGCGGCTATGGCAGCAGCCGTACCCTGATCTCGCGCGGACCGACGCCTTCGTTGCCGCTGTAGTCGCGCACGCTGGCGCGCACGACGTACTCGCCCGGCGGCAACGCCGCCGGCTGCCAGCGTCCGGTTTCCATCAGGCCATCACGCACGGTGTTGGTGGCCAGGTAGCGGAACCGGGTCACCGCGCTGCCATGCACGGTGATGCCGCTGTCCGGTGCGTAGGCCACGCGCACTGCTTCCCGCTGCGGCGGCATGCGGTTGAACACGATGTTCCAGCGCGGCTGCTCGTAGCCCTGCAGCGGTTGTCCCGTAGCATCGAGGATCTGGTAACCCACCTGGTACATGCCCAGGCGGCGTCGTGGCAGATTGTTGTCGACCTGGTCCCAGGCCTCCACCACGATCTGCACGCCACGCCCCTGCCGCGCAACCATCACCACGCCATCGCTGCCTGCGGCCATCGGCTGGTCGTTGTCGTCCAGCAGTGCTACATCAGTGATGCGCGGTGCGAAGTGATCGGCGTAGTTATGGAAGCCAAGCGCCACCGCATTGGTCTCGAAACCACCGGTGCCCACCGCCAGGTGCACGTGCGCCTGGTTGTTGATGCTGCCCAGGCGGTCACCCACGTGGATGCGCATGCCACGGCGCACGCGCATCCGCTGCAGCTTGCCCTGCTCGTCGTACAGCGCCTGCCAGCGCGCGTCGAACGGCACATCGCGCGGGGTGCGGCCGACGCGCATGTGGATGTACTTGAGGCGGTCCACCGCAAGGCCCTCGGCCTGCTCGCCCAGGTTCCAGGCCGCCACCGGGCTGCTGATCTTGCCATCGGCAATCGCCAGCACGGTCTGGCCCACATCACCGCGCACGTCGAAGCCGCCATGCAGGTGGTGGCGGCTCTCACCGCTGAAGTTGCCGCGCACTTCGCCCAGGGTGCCGACCACTTCGTGCCAGCCGTCCTGCGGTGCGAGCGGCCAACGGCCCCCCGTCTTCGGCAACGCGGCATCGGCGGCCGGGCCGACCAGTGCCGGCGCCGGCAGTTCGCCCACCGGCAGCGGGCGCAGGCGATGCAGGCGGTAGCCTGCGGCGTCGGCCACCAGCACGCTGCCATCGGCATCCATCGCCAATCCACTGGGGCGGGCCAGGCGCGGCAGGCGACCATTGCCGAGCAGCGCGATCTGGTGGCCCTGCGGCGTCACCTGCACGATGCGGCCATCCAGATCACCCACGTACAGCACGCCGTCGTGGGTGGCGGCCAGCGACAGCGGCCCATTGATCACGCCACCGGCGGCGACCACGGTGCTGACCGTGCCATCGGCCCCCACCCGGCGCACGGCGTTGTTGAACAGATCGGCCACCAGCAACGCACCCTGCGCGTCGAAGGCCAGCGCCACTGGCGTATCGAAACGCGCAGCGGCGCCCACGCCATCGGCAAAGCCTGGCCGATCACCACCAGCCAGGGTGCGCACACTGCCATCGGTACCGATCACCCGGATGCGGTCATTGAACGTGTCCGCCACGTAGACCTGGCCCTGCGCGTCCACCGCAACGCCCATCGGTGCATCGAAGCGGGCCTGCGTGGCCGGGCCGTCGGCGTGGCCCTGTTCGCCACCGGCCAACGTGGTCACCTGGCCATCGGTGCCGATGCGGCGGATCGCATGGTTGCCGGTGTCGGCCACGTACAGGTTGCCCTGCGCATCGCCGGCAATGCCCGAGGGCGTATTGAAGCTGGCCTGCAGCGCAGGGCCATCGACACGGCCCTCACCCTGCCCGGCCACGGTTTCAACGCGGCCATCGGGCAGGCGGCGGCGGATCCGGTTGTTGTCACCGGCATCGGTGAAATAGACACTGCCATCGGTGCCGCGCAGCAGTGCATACGGGTCGGCGAAGCGCGCCTGCGCGGACGCACCGTCGCGGTCACCGGGGTGGCCATCACCCGCCAGCGGCTCGATCTGCGCGGTCCAGGCCAAGGGCGTGGGCACCGGGCCGGCAGGGCCGGCCAGCGTTTTCAGCGGGGTGTCCCACCAGGTTGCAGCCAAGCCCACCGCCGTTGCCAACGCCACCCCTGCCGCCATCCATTGCCACCGTGCCATCGTGTTGCGCTGCCTCTGCCTGCTGCTTGAAGAGGCACCGACAATAGACGCTGCGCGTGCGATCCGCCACGGCCGATCATGCGGCTGAAGGCCAGGATTCGCTTCGTCGTGCTTGTCCTCGCTGGCCGTAGCAGGTTCAATGCGGTTCCCACGGATGGAGATTCTCCATGCCCCGCGCTCTCCCCCTCACCGCACTGCTGCTGGCCGCATTGGCCAGTGCGCCCGCCTCCGCTTCGATCACGGTGGCCCCGCAGAAGCCATCGGCCACCGCCGATGCAGTACACGCAGCGTACGCCACGCGCTGGGATGAAGCCATCCAGCAGGCACGCGGCGGCAATACGCTGGGTGCACTGATCAGCATGGAGCGGCTGATGGAGGATCCGTTGCTGGACGACTTCGATGCCGAGCGTCGCGGCCGCGCCTCGCAGGTCGCCGGCTGGACCGCTCTGATGCAGAAGAAGCCGGATCAGGCCCGCCGCTACCTGCAGCGGGCGCAGGAGGCCCTGCCGGAGGATGCACAGATCCTGCTCACCCTGGTGTCAGTGGAACTGTCGGACAACCAGCCGGCCGCAGCCACCACCTTGCTGGTGAAGGCACTGCAGCACGCCGACGCGCCGCTGCCGATCGATCACCACGCGGTCAACTACCTGCAGTACCGCCTGCGTGACCAGCCACAGAAGCGCATGGACCTGCTGCAGGCGCTGTTTGACAACGGCTGGAAGAGTGGCGGCCTGGAACCCACCGGGCTGTGGCTGGCGCTGGCCACGCTGCAGGCCGACTACGGCCGTGGCGACAGCATTCCGGCCACGCTGGCGCGCATCGACAGCCCGGCCGAGATCATCCGCCTGCGCAGCGACAAGCGCTTCGATCGCTATGTCGATCGCGGTGACGCGCGTTTCGATCCAGTGCAGGCGGCACAGCGCCACCTCGATGAACTACGTGTTTCCGGCCTGCTCGACCGCGCACTGGACGCGCGCATGGCCGAGTTCAGCACCACCTTGCTGATGCTGGACCGCAACGAGGAAGTGCTGTCGTTGACCGAGGGCATGGCCGCTGCCGCCAGCAACGGCGAATCGCCTGCCGCCACGGAAGCGGAATGGGTGGCCTGGCTGCTCAACAGCCGGCTCACCGCACTGCGCCGGCTGGGCCGCACCGATGAGGCACTGGCCACGGCGAAGCAGGCCGCCCGCATCGGCGCGCTCGGCCCGGATGGTGTCGAGCACCAGATGAATGTCGGCTTCGTGTTCAGTTCGCTGGGACGCATGCAGGACGCTGCGCAGGCAGTGAATGACATGCCGGGCCTCGCCGGTTACGGCAAGGCCGCACAGGCGCTGCTGCAGTTCGCCGCGGCCCGCGAGCGCGGTGATGCCAAGGCGCGCGATGCAGCACGCGCGGTGATCCTGGCCCAGCGCGACGATGCCCGCCTGTTCCACCGCGAAATGCTGCTGGAAGAAGGCGACCTGGACGGTGCCGCCGCCGTGCTGATCGAACAGCTGCGCTCGCCGGTTGAACGCGGTGAAACCCTGGCCAGCCTGCAGGACATGCGCACCTATCCGTCATTGCCGGGCGATGTGCGCATCGATGCCGCGTGGCGTGCACTCAAGCAGCGTGCCGACGTGCAGGCCGAAGTGGTACGCGTCGGCCGCATCGAGCGCTACGACCTGGTCAGCACTTCCACCTCGCGCTGAGCGGCTTTTGTGTAGAGCCGAGCCGATGCTCGGCTGCAATTGGCGCAGCCGAGCATTGGCTCGGCTCTACAACGCCACGTGCAGGCAGCACCGTCCGCTAGCGGGCTGGCACTTCGGTGCGGATGCCCATCGCTTCGCGGTAGCGCGCATACAGCGCCATCACCTTGTCCACATAGGCCAGGGTTTCGGCGTAGGGCGGCACGCCCTTGTAGCGGGTGACCGCACCGATGCCCGCGTTGTACGCAGCCGCCGCCAACGGGCGGTCGCCGTTGTAACGGCGTAGCAGTGCGCGCATGTAGCGCGCGCCGCCCTCGATCGACTGCTGCGGCGAGAACGGATCGCGCACGCCATATTCCTGTGCGGTCTCCGGCATCAACTGCATCACGCCCTGTGCGCCCTTGGTCGAGACCGCCAGCGGATCGAAGTTGCTTTCGGCATGGGCGATCGCACGCAGCCAGGCATCGTCGACGCCGGTAGCTTTGGCCGCGGCCTTGAACTGCCTGGCGTGCTGCGCGAGCTGCGGCGTGCCGACCTTGCCCAGGCCCTCGTGTGCAGGCTCGCCCGGCGGCGTGGCCACGGTGAACTTCAGGAATACCCGCGAGCCGGGCAGGTTGCGGGTGGAATAGACCAGCACGCCGTCCTGCTCGCGCTCGTACAGCACACCACTGAACACGCCCATGTTGCCCCACAGGTTCGGGGCCTGGATGGCGTTGTCGTCGATCTCCTTCGGCGTGCACCGCGAACCCGGCTCCGGTGCGGTGGCCAGGCTGACGGTGTTGCCCTGCACGCAGCGATAGACCGTGCGCGCGGCAGCCATCCCGGGCCACAGGATGGGCAGCAGCACCAGTGCAAGCAGGAGAGGTCGATGGGACATGGCGGCCGGATGATCCGGCCGCGCCCGCGAATGTTGGGTGAATGGGCGGTTGGCAGGGCTGCGCCCTGCACCCGCGGTAGTGCCGGCCGCTGGCCGGCAACCTCAACGGCAGCGGCCGATTTCCTGCGGCTGACAGTAGATCCACGCCATGCGTGGATGAAACTCTGTAGAGACGATGGATCAATCGATGGAACGGAGACGTTGGATCACTTCGCGGCCCTCCGGCGCACCCAATACCCCGCGCCCAGCAGCACGAACCACACCGGGCTGGCGATCAGCGCCTGGCGGGTGTCGCCCTGCAGGCTCAGCAGCACCAGCACGGCGGCGAAGAACACCAGGCAGGCCCAGCACATGGCGACGCCCCCAGGCATCTTGAAGATCGATGCAGCGTGGCGCTCCGGGTAGCGACGGCGATAAGCCATGTAGGCCACCAGGATCAGCGACCAGACGAAGATGAACAGCACCGTCGCCAGCGTCGTCACCAGGGTGAAGGCGGTTACCAGGTTGGGAATCAGGTAGATCAGCAGCGTGCCGCCCAGCAGGCACAGGCACGAGAACAGCAGGCCACGGGCCGGCACCGCAGCGCGCGACAGTTTCGACAGCCCGCGCGGTGCGTGGCCCTCTTCGGCCAGGCCGTACAGCATGCGGCTGGTGGAGAAGATGCCACTGTTGGCCGAGGACGTGGCCGAGGTCAGCACCACGAAATTGATCAGGCTGGCGGCGGCGGGAATGCCGGCCAGCACGAACAGCTGCACGAACGGGCTCTTGTCCGGCACCACCTGGCGCCACGGGGTGACCGCCATGATCGCGATCAGCGCCAGCACATAGAAGATGATGATGCGCACCGGGATCGAGTTGATTGCCTTGGGCAGGTTGCGCTCGGGGTCGGCAGTTTCGGCGGCGGTGGTGCCGACCAGCTCGATGCCGACGAAGGCGAACACCGCAATCTGGAACCCGGCGAAGAAGCCGACCAGGCCCATCGGGAACATGCCACCGTCATTCCACAGGTTCGACAGCGACGCGGTGTGGCCGCTGGGTGAGGTGAAGCCCCAAGCCACCAGCCCGGCGCCGGTGATGATCAGCGCACAGATCGCCACGATCTTGATCAGCGCGAACCAGAATTCCATTTCACCGAACAGCTTCACCGTCACCAGGTTCAACGCCAGCAGCAGCATCACGCAGGCCAGCGCCGGTTTCCAGGCTTCAAGCCCCGGGGACCAGAACTGTGCGTAGGAGGCGATCGCGATCACGTCGGCAATGGCGGTGACGATCCAGCAGAACCAGTAGGTCCATCCGCAGAAGAACCCGGCCCACGGGCCGAGCAGGTCGGTGGAGAAATCGATGAAGGATTTGTACTGGAGGTTGGACAGCAGCAGCTCGCCCATCGCACGCATCACGAAGAACAGCATCGCGCCGATGATCAGGTAGACGAAGATGATGGACGGGCCGGCCAGGCTGATGGTCTTGCCCGAGCCCATGAACAGGCCGGTGCCGATGGCACCGCCGATGGCGATCAGTTGCAGGTGGCGATTGGACAGGCTGCGGCGCAGGTGCTCGGGGGGCGTGGCGGGCTCGGTCATGGGCGCGGGAAGGGGCGGGCGAAGCGTTCGACGGTAGTCCTCCGCGACGCCGAGCGCCAGCGCCAGACGGCCCCATTGCGTCAAAGCAGGCCGCTTTCACCACAATGTGACCGAATACCGTATTGATCCCATTCCGCCCGGCCCGGTGCCATGCTGAGATAGCCGCATCTGCCCAAGGACCGGCCCGACCATGCGCCCTGCCCCGCCCGCCCCGCTGGAGCCCCGGCCATGAGCCGCCTGCGCGTCATCATCGGCGGTACCGCACTGGCCCTGCTGGCCGCTGCGGTGCCGATCGCGGTCATGGCCTACGCCACCTGGGACCGCGCGGTCAGCGTCGAACAGCAGCGCCTGCGCGACATCGCCGATCGCACCCTGCGCCGCTCCGACCTGTCCTACCAGGAGGCGCTGGCGGCGCTGAAATCCGCCGAAGCCGGTGCCTACGTGTCCTGCAGCCCCGAGCACATCCGGCGCATGCAGACCCTGGTGATGACCACCCCATCGATTGACCAGATGGGCTACTTCGAAGGAGGCAAGCTGCGCTGCACCTCCTGGGGGCCGTTCCTGTCGGATGTGGAACAGCCCAGGCCGGACCACGTCACCAGCGACGGCGCCGGCATCGCAGTGGACGTGCGCCCGGAAATCAGCGGGCGACGCCAGGTGCTGGCGATCCTGTATGGGTCCTACGACGCTCTGGTGGACCCACGCCGCTTCGTCGATGTCATCGCCGACCCGAATGTGCGGCTGGCACTGGCCAGCCCCGACGGACGCCTGCTGGCCAAACAGCCCGGCCTGGATCCGGACCTGCTGCAGGCACTGCTGCGCGACCCGGGCGAAGGCCTGGACCACACCACGCTGTTCGCTACCGCGCGCAACGAGGAATGGCTGGCCGTCGCCACTACACCGCGCACCGCGCTCGCTGCGGCCTTCCGCCAACAGGCCTGGCTGTACGTGCCGGTGGGCCTGCTGCTGGCCGCCGCCGGCGCCGGGCTGGTGATCTGGCTGTCGCGGCGCCGCCTTTCCCTGCGCGGCGAACTGGCTACCGCCATCCGCCGCCGCGAGCTGTACCTGCATTATCAGCCGATCATCGAACTGGACACCGGCATCTGCGTCGGCGCCGAGGCGCTGGTACGCTGGCAACGCCCGGATGGCACCCAGGTGCGCCCTGACCTGTTCATTCCGCTGGCCGAAGAGGCCGGCATGATCGCCGACGTCACCGACCTGGTGATCGAGAACGTGGTGCGCGACATGCGCGAGCTGCTGGTCGCCGACCGCAGCGCGCACATCGCGATCAACCTCGCCGCCGAAGACATCAGCAGCGGTCGCGCCCTGAAGATGATCTCCCGGCACATGGCCGGCAGCGGCATCCTGCCGCAGCAGATCTGGATGGAGGCCACCGAACGTGGCTTCCTCGATCTGGACCGCGCGCGCACCATGCTCGCCGCCGCCCGCCGCGCCGGCCACAGCG
>NZ_LXXZ01000049.1 GCF_003244875.1 Stenotrophomonas sepilia | reverse complement strand
GCGGCGACCGAGCTTACATGGACGTACTTGCAGCGTCCCCCTCAACCGGACCCACCCCGCCAACCCACGGAATGCAGGCTTTTGCCGTTGACGTTGACGTTGATTCGGCGGGTGCAGGGCTGCAAGCCCTGCAGGAAACCCTCCGCCCTCAGCAGGCCTCAGCCACCGCAGTGCGGCTACGCCCCAGCCATGCCAGCAGCAGGCCCGACGCGGCCAGCAGGCCACCGGCCACCGGAATGGCGGCGTAGCCCAGGCCCAAGCTGATCACCGCACCACCCAGCGCGGCACCTACCGCATTGCCCAGGTTGAATGCACCCACGTTGATCGACGACGCCAGGCCCGGCGCCTCGCTGGCCACCTGCATCACCCGGATCTGCAGCGGCGGCACGAGGGCGAAGGTCGCCGCACCGAACAGCAGTACACCCAGCGCCGCGGTGGCGTGGCTCATGAAGGCCAGCGGCAGCACGAACATCAGCACCGCCAGGGCAGCCAGCAGGATACGGGTGGCGCCATCGAGCGACCAGTCAGCCATGCGCCCACCGATGCCGTTGCCGAGGGTGAAACCGATGCCGATCAGGGCCAGCGACACCGCGATGAAGGCATTGGAAGCGCCGGTCAACTCGGTCAGCACCGGTGCGACGTAGGTGTACAGCGTGAACATCGCACCCGCACCAAGCACGGTGGTGGCCATGGCCAGCAGCACCTGCGGCTGCAGGATCGCCTTCAGTTCGCGGCGCACGTCCGGGCGCGGTCCCGGCGCGGACGCCGGCAGCGCGAAGCCCAACGCAGTGATCGCGATCAGGCCCAACGCCGCAGTACCGGCGAAGGACAGGCGCCAGCCCAGCTGCTGGCCGACCCAGGTCGCCAGCGGCACGCCACCGATGTTGGCAATGGTCAGGCCCATGAACATGGTGGCCACGGCAGCAGCCTGCTTTTCCTTTGGCACCAGGCTGGCGGCGACCACCGCACCGATGCCGAAGAAGGCACCGTGGTTAAGGCTGGTGACCAGGCGCGACAGCAGCAGCAGCCCGTAGTTCGGCGCCAGCGCGGACAGCAGGTTGCCGACCACGAAGATCGACATCAGCAGCATCAGCGCGGTGCGCTTGCCGAAACGCCCCATCAGCAGGGTCATCACCGGCGCGCCCAGCATCACGCCCACGGCATAGGCGGTGATCAGCATGCCCGCAGTGGGGATGCCAACGCCGACGCCGTCGGCGATGACCGGCAACAGGCCCATCGGGGCAAACTCGGTGGTTCCGATGGCGAAGGCGCCAACGGCAAGCGCCAGCAAGGCGGCTCTGGAATTCATGGGGGGGTCCTGGGGGCGGGAATCGGGAGTGCGTAGCCTGCGCGCTTTGCTGCGCCGGATTAAGCCTCGCCCCGGGAAAACACTGTTGATCCTGGTTCACAAGTGGAGGCCGGAACGCAGACACAAGTGCAAAAACCGCGTTCCGGTGTTGAGCCGAGCCCATGCTCGGCTGCTTCCTGCCGGTCAGCCGAGCACGGGCTCGGCTCTACAAGGCAGAACGAAGAACCCCCGGCGTTGGCCGGGGGTTCGGGGTCATGCGCTTACCAGTCGCCGGCACCCGGCACGTGGTGCTCGCGGGCGCGGCGGCGCATCAGCAGGTTCAGCCACTCCACCAGCACCGAGAAGCCCATCGCGGCGTAGATGTAGGGCTTGGGAATGTGCACGTCCAGGCCATCCAGGATCAGCACCGCACCGATCAGCAGGATGAAGGCCAGCGCCAGCATCTTCACGGTCGGGTTGGCGTCGATGAAGCGGCCCAGCGGGTTGGCGGCCAGCAGCATCACCGCCACCGACAGCAGGATCGCGGCGACCATCACCGGCACGTGGTCAGCGATGCCGACCGCGGTGATCACCGAGTCCAGCGAGAACACGATGTCGATGACCGCGATCTGCGCGATCACGTAGCCGAACACGGCCGAGGTCTTGGTCGTGCTCGGATCTTCATCCTCGCCACCGGTGATCATTTCCTTGATCTCCATCCAACCCTTGATGATCAGGAACAGGCCACCAACGATCAGCACCAGATCGCGGATGGAAATACCCATGCCGGCCACGGTGAACAGGTTCGCCTGCATGTGCGCCAGGTACGCCAGCGATACCAGCAGGCCGATACGGGTGATACAGGCCACCGCGATGCCGAGCCGACGCGCGAACGGGCGGCGGTGCTCTGGCAGCTTGCTGACGGCGATGGAGATGAACACCAGGTTGTCGATGCCGAGCACGATTTCCAGCGCGCTCAGCGTGAACAGGGTCAACCAGACATTCGGATCGGCAAGAAACTCAAGGGACATGGGAAGTCTTCAACAAGGGGGAATGAGGGATCAGCCGTATTTGCCGGCCATTGCATGCGGGACCACGACCAGCGCCCAGCACAGAAGCACGTTCATCATCAGCACGAACACCGCCGCCGAGCCCATGTCCTTGGCGCGGCCGGCCAGCTCATGGATCTCGCTGCCGTAACGTTCGATCACCGCTTCGATGGCCGAGTTGGCCAGCTCCATCGCCAGCACCAGCAGCATCGAGCCGATCAGCAGCGCGCGTTCGACCGGCGTCTGGCCCAGCCAGATCGCGATCGGCGTCAGCAGGATCAGCAGGTAGACCTCAAGCCGGAACGAGGACTCGTACAGCCAGGCAGCGCGCAGGCCCTGCCAGGACCAGCGGGCGGCCTGGAAGATACGGCGCGGGCCGCGCGGCAGGTGGCCGAACTGATCAGCCACGGGTGGAATATCCAGCAACGGGGACGCGGCGCAGCGACCGCTCAGACGCACGGCAGGGAATCATGGGTGCACAGGAATAGGCAGATGGCGGCCATTTTGCCACAAGGCCGCCAACCGCAGCCCGCGCCGGCCCGCTGAACGGCCTGCCAGGGGCAAGCAACGGCCCGGGCATGCTCCTATGATGGATGCCCCCTTGCCTGCTGGAGCGCCTGATGTCCCGTCGCCGTACCTGCCTGCTGATGCTGGGCCTGCTGACTGCCGCACCGCTGGCCCAGGCGCTGAGCCCGGCCAAGTCGCCGCGGGTGCCCGAACAGGTCTCCAACGTGGCCTGGGCCGGCGACATGGCCCGCTTCGCCGGCGCCGACCAGTCCAACCCGCCGCCGCGCGGTGGCATCGAGTTCATCGGCAGCTCCTCGATCCGCTTCTGGGAGAGCCTGGCCACCGACTTCCCTGGCCAGCCAGTGTTCAACCGCGGCTTCGGCGGCTCTGAAGTGCGCGACAGCACCTGGTACGCCGACCGCATCGTGGTGCCCTACGCGCCCTGCAAGGTGTTCTTCTATGCGGGCGACAACGACCTCAACAGTGGCCGCAGCCCAGTGCAGGTGCGCGACGACGTGGTTGCCTTCGTGCAGCGCGTGCATCGCGACCTGCCGAAGACCAGGGTGGAGTACCTGTCGATCAAGCCGAGCCCGTCGCGCGCGCACCTGCTGCCGGCGATCAACGAGGCCAACACGCTGATCAAGGCCGCGCTGGCCAAGCTGCCCAATACCGGCTTCACCGACATCTACACGCCGATGCTCGGCGCCGACGGCCAGCCGGATGCGACGCTGTTCCGCGAGGACATGCTGCACATGACCCCGGCCGGCTATGACATCTGGACCAGGGCGCTGGCGCCGAAGGTCAACTGCAACTGAGCAACCCCATCCACGCATGGCGTGGATCGACTGCGGATCGCGGGAAACTGTCGAAGGCGGGGCGGTGTGGGTTTGCAGGACCGTTGGCGCCATGGATGGCGCCATCGAGCCCCCATGGACGGGTTTACGGCGTGTCCTGCAAACCCACACCGCCCCGCCATTCCACGGAATGCCCGCTTTTGATGTTGATGTTGCCTCGGCGGGTGCCGGGCGCAGCCCGGCAAAATCCCTCTACCGGAAGATCACCGTGGCCTCGGTGCCCTTGCCCGGCTCGCTGGCCAGGCTGACCTTCCAGCCGAAGCGGTCGCACAGCCGGCGCACGATCGACAGGCCCAGGCCGGTGCCCTGCGGGCGGCTCGGCTCGGCGCGGTAGAACGGTTCAAACGCGCGCGACAGCGCCTCGGCGGACATGCCGATGCCGGTATCGCGCACCACCACCCGGTCATTGAGCACGTGCACGTCGATACGCCCTTCGTCGGTGTAGCTGCAGGCATTGCGCACCAGGTTGCTGACCACCACCTGCAGCACCCGCGGCGGTGCGTGCAGCTGTACCGGGCCTTCGCCGTGCAGGTGCACCGATACGGGCCGGTTGCCCAGCAGCTCGTTGGCGTTGTCCACCTCGTAGCGAACGATGTCGTTGACGTCGAACAGCTCGATCTGCGGTTCGACATCGGCCTCGCGGGCCAGGATCAGGAACGCGTCGATCACCGCTTCCATGTCACGGCCTGCACGCTGGATGCGCTGCAGGCTGCGGCGCAGGCGCGGCTGCAGGGTTTCATCGCCCAGGGCCATGTCGCTGGCCACGCGGATGACGGTCAACGGCGTGCGCAGCTCATGGCTGGCATCACGGGTGAAGTTGCGCTCGCGCGCCACGTGCGCGCTGACCCGGTTGGCCAGTGAATGCAGTGCGGCCGCCAGCTGGCGGGTCTCGCCCTGCATGTCCGCCGGCAGCTTGTTCGGCTCCAGATCGGCCGCTTCGGGGTGGCCCGGGTCCCAGCGCGAGACGCGCCGCGCCAGCCAGTTCACCGGCGACACCAGTCGTTTGGAGGCACGGTAGGTGACCCAGCTGGCGCCATACACCGCCAACAGGGTCAGCAGCACCGGCACGATGCCGAACCAGAACGCCAGCATCTCCGCGCGCGAGCGCAGGAACACCAGGTACAGGCGACCGGCAGGGCGCACGTCGACCAGCACCAGCTGGTCGTCCTGGGGCAGCTCGTGGAAGCCAGGCTCCAGGGTGCGCAGGTTGGCCGGCAATGACAGTGCCGACTGCCCGCTTTCCAGCAGGTAGCCGCGGATGTTGTGGGTGTTGGGCGGCGGCTGCACCGGCGACGCCTCGTGCAGCGTCCAGTAATAGGCCGCTTCCTCGCGCAGGGCGGCGCCGACCAGGCTGTGCTTGATCACCAGCGAGACCAGCCAGGCACCGAGCAGGATGCCCAGGCTGGCCAGGACTGCCTGCAGGATGAAGGCGATACGGATCTTGCGCGGCAGGCCGTGCGGCATTGCGGGGTCCCGGTCAGAGCGCTGCGATTATAGGCAGCGCACTGCGCCGTAGTCGTGCACGGACGCTGACCGGCGGCAACGCCGGCCGGTCATCCGTGCCCGGTGCGGGGTCGTTGCCCGGCCGGGCCTGATGCTGCACAGGCCGGGCCCCGATCAGGCCATCGGCTGGGCAATATCGGCAATGCGGTAGCCGGCGCTCTGCACGGTGTGCAGCAGCGGACGGTCGAACGGCTTGTCGATGATCTTGCGCAGGTTGTACAGATGGCTGCGCAGGGTGTCCGAATCCGGCAGGCCATTGCCCCAGATCTCGCGTTCGATCTCCTGGCGGGTGACCACGCGCGGCGATTCGCGCATCAGGATGGTCAGCAGGCGCAGGCCGATCGGCGACAGCTGCAGCTCGGTGCCGGCACGGGTAGCCCGCATGCTGACCGGATCGAGGACCAGGTCGGCGACCTTCAGCACCTCCGAACCGACCTGGCGGCGTTCGCGACGGATCAGCGCGCGCAGGCGGGCTTCCAGCTCCTGGATCGCGAACGGCTTGGTCAGGTAGTCATCGGCGCCGAAGCCGAGGCCGGTGAGCTTGTCGTCCAGCGTGTCGCGTGCCGTGAGCATCAGCACCGGGGTGGACTTGCGCGCATCGTTGCGCAGGCGACGGCACACTTCGATGCCGTCCAGGCGCGGCAACATGAGATCGAGCACCACGACGTCATAGCTGTTCTCCGCCGCGAGGCGGTAGCCATCCAGGCCGTCCTGTGCATAGTCGACTTCGAAGCCGCGACCTTCCAGGTATTCCCCGATCATCTCGGAGATGTTGCGGTTGTCTTCGACCACCAGCACCAAGCCGGAGGTCTCCTTCGTCTGACGCATGTGATTCCCTCTAACTTCAGCTTTGTGAAACATGCCGGATCGACGGTGGACGCGATGTGAAGTTCCGTCAAGAGGTACACAAACGGTTCAGAGCAGCGGCCTGAGCAGCGGCCAGACGTTGTCCAGCACCTTCGGCTGCGCCTGCGCCGTGGGGTGCAGGCCGTCGGCCTGCATCATGCCCGGCTGCAGGGCGACGCCCTCCAGCAGGAACGGCAGCAGCGGCACCTTGTACTGCGTGGCCAGCGCCTTGTAGGCCGCGGCCAGGCGCTGGCGGTAGGCCGGTCCGTAGTTGGGGGGCACGTCGATGCCCAGCAGCAGCACCTTGGCGCCGGCCTTCTGGCTGGCCTGCACCATTTTTCCCAGGTTGCCCTGCACCTGCGCCGGAGTCAGCCCGCGCAGCGCGTCATTGCCGCCCAGCGCGATCACCACCACGGTCGGCTTCTCCCTGGCCAGCAGGCCCGGCAGGCGGGTCAGCGCGCCGGCGGTGGTTTCCCCGCTCATGCTGGCGTTGACGATGCGCGCCGGGGTTTTCGACTGCTGCCTGACCCGCTGTTGCAGCAAGCTGACCCAGCCGGCGTCGGCAGGGATATTGTGGGCGGCACTGAGGCTGTCGCCGAGCACCAGCACGGTGCCGGCCGGACCTTTGGCACAGGCCAGCCCCGGCAACAGCAGGAACCCTAGCAGCAGCACCATCATCGCGCCGGCTCGCCGGCTCCATCCCGTCTTGCGCATTGGAGTCTCCTCATCGACAGCCTGTCCCCCCGCAGCGCGCCCGTCGCCATCGCCGTCGACCAGGTCGGCAAATCCGTGCAGGGCCCGGAGGGTGAAGTCCACATACTGGACAACATCACCCTGACCGTCCATGAAGGCACCAGCGCGGCCATCGTCGGCGCCTCCGGTTCGGGCAAGACCACCCTGCTCGGCCTGCTGGCCGGGCTGGACCTGCCCAGCCGCGGCCGCATTGCGCTGTCGGGCCAGGACCTGGGCGGCCTCGATGAAGAGGCGCGGGCCCAGCTGCGCGCGCGCGAGGTCGGCTTCGTGTTCCAGAGCTTCCATCTGCTGCCGGCGCTGACCGCCGCCGAGAACGTCGCGTTGCCACTGGAGCTGGCCGGGCGCGAGGATCGCGCGCGGGTCGACGAAGTGTTGGCCCAGGTCGGCCTCTCCCATCGTGCCCGCCACTACCCGCGCCAGCTGTCCGGTGGCGAGCAGCAGCGCGTGGCACTGGCGCGAGCCTTCGTCACCCGCCCGCGCATCCTGTTCGCCGACGAACCGACGGGATCGCTGGACCATGCCACCGGCCAGCACGTCAGCGACCTGCTGTTCGAACTCAACGCCGGCAGCGGCACCACCCTGGTACTGGTCACCCACGACCTGCGCCTGGCGCAGCGTTGCCAGTACATCCACCGCATCGATGACGGCCGCCTGCTGCCGGTCGAGCGTGGGGCACAGGCATGAACGTGCTGCGCCACGCGTGGCGCGCATTGCGCCGCGAGGCGCTGGCCGGCGACCTGCTGACGGTGTTCGCCGCACTGGTGCTGGGCGTGGCGGTGATGACCGCGGTGGGCACGCTGGTGAACCGGGTCAACCTGGCGCTGACCGGCAGCGCGGCGGAAATGCTCGGTGGCGATCTCGGCATCGCCGGGCGTGATGACCCGCCGCAGGCATTCGCCGACGAGGCACAACGGCGTGGACTGGCCTACACCCGCATCGCCAGCTTCGGCAGCGTGCTGTTCCATGGCGAGGCCAGCCAGATGGCGAGCATCAAGGCGGTTCAGGCGGGCTATCCACTGCGCGGCACGCTGCGGGTACGGGCCACGCCCGGCGGGGCGCTGATCGCAGACGCCGGCATGCCGCCCAAGGGCCAGGCCTATGCCGACCCACGCCTGCTGCAGGGGCTCGGGCTGAAGGCCGGCGATGATCTCGAGTTCGGCGCCGGCACGCTGCGCATCGCCGGCATCATCGAGGCCGAGCCCGACACCGGTGGCGACCTGCTGACGCTCTCCCCCACCCTGCTGGTCAACCGCGCCGACGTGGACGGCACGGGACTGCTCGGCCCGGGCAGCCGCATCAACTACCGGCTGATGTTCGCCGGACCAGCCGATCAGGTTGCCGCGCTGCGCCAGTGGTTGCTGCCGCAGGTGAAAGGCCTGCGCCTGCTGAGCGTGGATGACACCCAGCGCGGCGTGCGCCAGGCCTTCGACCTGGCCGGCCGCTTCCTCGGCCTGAGCGCGCTGCTGGCGGTACTGCTGGCCGGCGTGGCCACGGCGCTGGCGGCCAACCGCTTCGCCCTGCGCCGCATCGACCAGGTGGCGATCCTGCGCTGCCTGGGTGCGCGCCAGCGCGACATCCTGCTGGGCCTGGCACTGCAGCTGCTGATGCTGGCGGTGCCGGCCTGTGCGCTCGGCATCGGCCTGGGCATGGCCGCGCAGGAAGGCCTGGTGCAGGTACTGGGCAGCCTGGTGCCGCAGCGCCTGCCGTTGCCCGAGGCGATGCCTGCGCTGACCGGCGCCGGCATCGGCCTGCTGCTGCTGTTCGGCTTCGGCCTGCCGCCGCTGCTGCGCCTGCGTGGGGTGCCGCCGATGCGCGTGCTCAACCGTTCCTTCGCCGCCCTGCCGCCGGCGTCACTGCTGGCCTACGTGGCAGCGCTGGCGGCCAGCCTGCTGCTGGCGGTACAAGTCACCGGCGACCTGAAGCTGGCGCTGTGGGTGCTGGGCGGCCTGGCCGCGCTGGCGCTGGCGGCCGGTGCGGTCGGCTTCGTGCTGCTGCAGCTGCTGCGCGGCCTGCAGCACCGCCTGCATGGCAACTGGCGGCTGGGCCTGGCCGCGCTGACCCGGCGCCGCCTGCTCGCGGTGATGCAGCTGGTCGGGCTGTCGCTGTCGCTGTGCGCGTTGCTGCTGCTGGCAGTGACCGGCCCCGGCCTGCTGCAGCAATGGCGCGAGCGACTGCCTGCGGATACGCCGAATTACTTCCTGATCAACATCCAGCCCGAGCAGCGCGACAGTGTGCTGGCCGCATTGCGTGGACTGGGCGCCGGCGACGCCAGCATCGAACCGATGGCGACCGGCCGCCTGATCGCGATCAACGGCAAGCCGCCGCTGCGCGTAGACCGCGAGCCAGGACAGGACGGGCAACCGGCCCAAGGCGGCCAGCGCGATGACGATGACGAGAACCGGCCACTGAATTTCAGCTGGCGCAGCACCTTCCCGCCGGCCAATACGCTGGTCAATGGCACGTTCTGGAAAGCCGACAGCACCGCGCCGGAAGCTTCGGTGGAAATCGGCTGGGCCAAGCGTTACGGCGTGTACCCGGGCGATCGCATCACCATTGCAGTGGGCGAGCAGGAACGCGAGTTCGCCGTCACCAGCGTGCGCAAGGCGGACTGGAACACCTTCCGGCCGAACTTCTTCGTGTTGCTGAACCCGAATGCGGTGGGCGACACCCCGCACAACCTGCTGTCGGCCTTCCATCTGCCGGCCGGCAAGGCGGCGGGCCTGGGCGAACTGGTACGCGCGCAGCCGAACCTGTCGCTACTGGACGTGGATGCGGTGATCTCGCAGGTGCGCGATGTGATGGAGCGGGTGGCGCAGGCGGTGCAGCTGGTGATGGTGTTCAGCCTGCTGGCTGGTGTGCTGGTGCTGCTGGCCGCGCTGCAGGCCACCGCCGGCGAGCGTCGCTACGACAGCGCGGTGCTGCGCACGCTGGGCGCGACCCGGCGCCAGCTGCGCGGCGCGGTACTGGTGGAGTTCGGCGCGCTGGGCACGCTGGCGGCGATGCTGGCAGTGGGCGCGGCCGCTGCGATCGGCGTGGCGGTCTCGCAGAAGGTGTTCGAGCTTCCATTGCTGCCGCCGTGGCCGGGGCTGCTGATCGGCGGCGTAGTCGGCATCGGCTTGAGCCTGTTGGCGGGTTGGTGGGGTACGCGGGCGATCCTGCATACGCCGCCGGCACTGGCGTTGCGTGAGGCCTGAGGCGGTTGCGCCTCCGGATGGCGTGCCGAGCAAGCCCGGCCCCACCGGCAGCCGGTGGATGCGGTGCCGGGTACGCCCGGCACCCATCTCCATCGCGGCGATCAGCCTTCCTTGGGCGCCTTTTCCACGTACTTGGCGAAGACCTCGTCGATCTGCGTGTCCTTCACCTGCTTGCCGGACTGGATCGCTTCGGCTTGGGTGAACAGCGGAATGATCATCGCCATGCCATCGAGCTTGGTCTTCAGGTGCACGCCCGGGGCCTGACCGAGGAAGCCGTCCCAGCGCTGGCGCACCTTGGCCCAGTAGCCTGCAGTGGCTTTCCAATAGGCGCGGGCAGGGGTGAAGTCGACCTCGGTTGTCTTGACGTAGTCGTTGAAGCCGAACTCGCGGGCGATCTCCACCTGGCTGCCGTCGGCGTTGCGCTGCACCTTGGTGTTGAACTGCTCGTGGGTCCAGCCATTGGGCGTGAGCGTGTGGCGGTTGACCACGGCCAGCGCGTTGTAGTCGCTGCGCTTGGTGTACTCACGACGCGGCAACGGGCGCCAGCTCAGGTCGCTGGTCCAGCTCGGCACGTTGTTGGTGTACGTCCATTTGCCGGTGCCACAGTAGCGCGGTGCATCGCTCACTTCATACACGCACTGGGTCCAGGCGCCCTGGTTCACCGCTGCGGGAATGCGGCGTACCTGCCAGGTCTGATCGGCGCTGAACTCGAAACGGCTGGGCGCTTCGTAGACCCAGTCCTGGCGCCAGTGCTTGGTGATGTGGCCGCTCTTCTCATCGAGCAACAGGTGCTGCAGCACGATGCGCTGCGGGGTGTCCTCGACCACGATGACCACTTCGCTGCCGCCGCTGCGCATCGCCGGCGCACGCTCGTAGCCGGGCTTGAGCAGCACGGTCTCGTCGAACGCGAAGTCGACGGTGTACTCGCCCTGCATGGCCAGGATGCTGTCGTGGTCGCGGGCGATGTCGGAGGGCTGCGCGCTGGCCACGCCGCTGGCAGCGAGCAGCAGCATGACGCTGGCTGTCTGGAACTTCATCGGGTCTTCCTTCGGGGTTGCAGGTTCGTTGAGAGGCCGTCCAGGGCCGTCGGGCGTTCCATCAGGAAAGGATCACAGGCGGATCAGCGGCAGGTCGCCGGGGATACGCGGTGCCGGCCGGCGCGCGGCGTCGGCGCAGCAGCAATCGTCGATCGCCAGCTCGCCTTCGGCTCCTTCCAATCGCGCGATGCGACGCGCGGTGGCCGCGCCCAGCGAGGACAGGGTCGACAGGCTGGCCGCCAGGGTGCGGCCCTCGTCCGCGGCATGCAGGCGCAGCGTGCACAGGCGCCAGCGCTGGCCACCGAGGTGCCCGGCCAGGCGACGCCACAGGCGTTCGCTCACACTGCCATCGCGGTCGTGCTGCGGGCCCGGCGGCAACGCCGCGACCAACCGGTCCCAGGCCAGGAAATCGCTGTCGGGCAGCAGGTACAGGCGCCACACGCAGCGGCCGCGGGCATCAAGGAAACACAGGCTTTCGCGTATGCCCTCGCTGTCCACGCCCTGGCAGGCGTGCACGCGCACCGCCTGGCGCCAGCCCCCCAGCTCGTTGCCGTCGGCGTGGTACAGGCACAACACAGTGCCGAGCGTGGCCAGCTGTGCCGGGGTCGGCCAGGCCGCGCTGCCCTGCACGGCGATGGCGTCATTCCTGCGTGCGGACAAGGCTCGGCTCATGGGGTCACCAGGAAACGGCAAGGCTGGCGGAAAGAGTGCGGCCCGGGCTGGTGTAGCGATCCAGCACGCGGCTGGTCGGCGACAGCGTCGAACCCACATTGGACCAATCGATGTAGCGCTTGTCGCCCAGGTTGAACACGCCGACGTTGAAGGTCGCGCCCGGGGCGAAGTTCCAGTGCGCCATCAGGTCGGCCACGCCGTAGCCGGCCGGGCGATACACCGTCGCTGCAGTGACGCGGTCCTTGCGCTTGACGAAGGTACCGGCCAGTTCGACGCCCCAGGCGTCGGTGTCGTACATCAGGCCGACGGTGCTGCGCAGCGGGTCGACCGAATCCAGCGGCGTGTCCTCGGTCCTGTTGTCACCGCGCGACCAGGCCACCGAGCTGCGCAGCGCCCAACCCTGGAGCGCCGGGTTGATCTGGCCGAAGTCAACGCCAGCCTTCAGTTCAGCACCGTAGATGCGCGCATCGGCGATGTTGCGCGACTGGAACACCATCAGGCCCTGCGCGTTGGTACCGACCAGCGACTGCGACTCGATGAAGTCCTTGTACTCGTTGTAGTAGCCGCTGACACTGACGTAGGCGGCCGGTGACAGGAAGCGCAGGCCCAGCTCCAGGCCGTCGCTGGTTTCCGGCTTCAGGTCCGGATTGGGGATGGCGGTGTAACCGAAGGCGAAGTTGGTGAAGCCCAGGTTGACGTCGTTGTACGGCGGCGAACGGAAACCATGCGAGTAGCCGGCGAACAGCGACCATTCGTCGGTGAAGCGATAGACCATGCCCAGCTTCGGCGAGACGCTGGTCTTGGTCAGCCTGGCCACCGCAACGCCGGGATTGTCGTCGGCGAAGATGCTGTCCACTTCCGGCTTCAGCTCGTAGCGATCCACGCGCACGCCCGGCACCAGCGACAGCTTGCCGCCCGCCATGCGCATTTCATCCTGCGCATACAGGCCCAGCTCGGTGGTCTTGCTGATCGGGAAATCGCGTACCGGGAAGGCGTCGGGCAGGATGGTAGTGCTGGTCTGGCCATTGGCCAGAACCTGATAGCCATCGCGCGTCTGGCGGATCTCGGTACGCGCGCCTTCGAAGCCGTAGGTGAGCGCATGTTCGACACTGCCGGTGCTGAACGCCTTGTTGAACTGCGCCTGCAAGCCGTAAACGCGCTGGTCGAAATTGAACTCGCGGTGGCGGCGGCTGCGGTTGGCGCGGTCTTCGTCGGTGACCTGGTTGGTCTCGCTGTGCTGGGTATACAGCTGCCAATGCAGGCTGTCGGCGAAGCCCTTGTCCAGCGCATCCATTTCATGGGCGAACGACACGCGGGTGCGGTTCTGCGTGTCGCGCGCTTTCATGCCGGTGGTGGTGGTACGGTCGATCGAGGACAGCACGTTGGTATCGGTGTTGTCTTCGTTGCCTTCCACGGTCAGGCGGAAACGCTGGTCCTCGCTCGGTGCATAGACCAGCTTGGCCAGGCCACTGCGACCGTCGCGGTCCTGCGGGTTGGGCGCGGTACGGGTGTTGTCGAGGCTGCGCACATCGCCCTTGTTGCCGGTTTCCTGGCCCTGGCGATGGTTGATGTTGATCATGCCGCTCCAGTGTTCGCCGCCGAACGCGCCGGTCACGCCGCCGAGCAGGCCCTTCCACTCACCGTCGTAGCCGAACTTCAGGCCGACGTAGCTGTCCTTGCCATCCTTCAGGTAGTCGGCCGGATCCTTGGTGACGAAGGCCACTACACCCCCGAGCGCGTCGGAACCGTACAGCGAACTGGCCGGGCCACGCACGATCTCCACGCGCTTGAGCGTGTCCAGATCGGTGAAGTTGCGGTTGGCGTTGGAGAACGAGCCGATGTTGAAGCTGGTGGGCATGGCGATGCCATCGGTCTGCACGCGCACGCGGTTGCCGTCCAGGCCACGGATGCGGATGCTGCCAAGGCCGAAGCGCGCGGCGCTGCGGCTGACCGACAGGCCCGGCTCGTAGCGCAGCAGATCCTTGATGTCCTGCACCAGGTGCCGGTCCATCTGCTCGCGGTCGATGACATCGACGGTGGCCGCCACGTCACTCACTGCCCGCTCGGTGCGGGTGGCGGTGACCTGCACGCGGTCGAAGTCGCGCGCATCGGGCGCGGCGGTGGCCGCGGCGGCAGCATGGGCGGACAGGGGGAGGGCCATCCAGACGGCGAGGCAAAGGGCGGTAGGGCGGGTCATCGGGTTCGTTCGGTCAGGCAGGGGAACCCCCGGTTACCGGCACACCCGGGAGGTGCACGCGGTAGACCGAGGGGGAGAGAGCGGGCGCGGACGGGTCGCCCACCCTGCCGGCGCTGCCGGCAGGAGGGAGGGAGGCGGGCGACCAGGCCGCGGTTACTTGGTCAGGATCAGCTTGTCGTTGCTGGTGTGCCGCAGGCGGTAGAAGCGGTCGCCGTGCTGGATCAGGATTTCACGACGGCCCTTGAGCAGGGCTTCGCTGTCGATCACCTCTTCCGGCGGAACGACACGGACCGGGCGATCGCGGAGGGTCAGCGTTTCGGGGCGCAGCAGTACAGGTTGAGCATTCATGAGCATCTGGACTCGTGCGAGGGACGAGTCAAATGATAATGATTCTCAGTTGACAATCAACAACCATTCTCAATTTGATTGATGGGATTAATGATCGAATTCTGGGATTCGATAGATCATGTCAATCAAATCGCGACTCTATCGAGGCACGAGCCCGAGCCGGCCCGACCGAGGCCCAGGCCCGGTCGGCCCCGGGGTTCAGGCGAAGGCGGCTTCGACCTGCGCCCAGCCAGCCGCATCGACCTGCTCCAGCACCTCCAGCGCCTGCAGGTTCTGCAGCAGCTGGCTGACCCGGCTGGCGCCGAGGATCACGCTGGAGACGTTCGGATTGCGCAGGCACCAGGCAATCGCCAGCGTGGCCGGGGCGTGGCCCAGCTCACGCGCTGCTTCGCTGAAGCGGCGCACCTGGGCCAGGCGGGCCTCGGAGTCGTCACCCAGCACCAGCGCCTGCAGCCATTCCATGCCCTCGCGGCCCAGCCGCGCATCGGCCGGAATGCCCTGGTCGTACTTGCCGGTCAGCAGGCCCGAGGCCAGCGGCGAGAAGATGGTGGTGCCCAGGCCGGCACTGGCATACAGCGGCGCATACTCGACCTCGACGCGTTCGCGGTGCAGCAGGTTGTACTGCGGCTGCTCCATCGACGGGCCCTGCAGGTTGCGTGCTTCGGCGATGTCCAGCGCCTGCTGGATCTGCATCGCCGACCACTCCGAGGTCCCCCAGTAGAGGATCTTGCCCTGCCGCACCAGCGTATCCATGGCATGCACGGTCTCGGCGATCGGCGCGTCCGGATCCGGGCGATGGCAGTAATAAAGGTCCAGGTAGTCCACCCGCAGGCGCTTGAGCGCGGCATGGCAGGCGTCGGTCACATGCTTGCGCGACAGGCCGCGCTGGGTTGGCCGTGGGTCCCTGGCGCTGCCGAAGAACACCTTGCTGGAGACACAGATGCCGTCGCGCGGCAGGCGCAGGTCGGCGATCACATCGCCCATCACCTGTTCGGCGCGGCCGTTGGCATAGCCCTCGGCGTTGTCGAAGAAGTTGACGCCGTGGTCCCAGGCGGCAGCCACCAGGTTGCGGGCCTCGTCGCGTGGGATCTGGTCACCGAAGGTCACCCAGGCGCCGAAGGACAGGGCGGAAATCGGCAGGCCGGTGGAGCCCAGGCGGCGGTATTGCATGCGAATCTCCTGCTGCGGGCCCGCATCCGGGCCGGGATCGAGCCCCATTCTACCTGCCGCCGCCGGCCGCAAGCCCTTGCCGTTGCTGGCCTGATCGGTACCGATGGGCGCGCGCACGCTGCTTTTTCTTGCCCCGGCCCCTGCCCTGCACTAGGCTTCCCGTTTTTCGCGACGCCCCAGGGGAGTCACTCACATGGTCGAAGGTTTGGGCAGGATCGGCTTCGGCCTGTTCGGGTTGGCGGTGCTGATCGGCATCACCTGGTTGTTTTCCAACAACAAGCGTGCGGTTGACTGGAAGCTGGTTGCCACCGGTATCACCCTGCAGATCGCCTTCGCGGCGCTGGTGATCCTGGTGCCGGGCGGGCGCGACGTGTTCGATGCGCTGGGCAAGGGCTTCGTCAAGGTCCTGAGCTTCGTCAACGAGGGCTCGGGCTTCATCTTCGGCTCGTTGATGGACACCAAGAACTACGGCTTCATCTTCGCCTTCCAGGTGCTGCCGACCATCATCTTCTTCTCGGCGCTGATGGGGGTCATGTACCACCTCAACGTCATGCAGGCGATCGTGCGCGTGATGGCCTGGTCGATCACCAAGGTGATGCGCGTGTCCGGCGCGGAAACCACCAGCGTCTGCGCCAGCGTCTTCATCGGCCAGACCGAGGCGCCGCTGACCGTGCGCCCGTACATCGCCAGGATGACCCAGTCCGAGCTGCTGACCATGATGATCGGCGGCATGGCCCACATCGCCGGCGGCGTGCTGGCGGCCTACGTGGGCATGCTCGGCGGCGGCGACCCGGTGCAGCAGGCCTTCTACGCCAAGCACCTGCTGGCGGCGAGCATCATGGCCGCACCGGCCACCCTGGTCGTGGCCAAGCTGCTGATTCCGGAAACGGGCACCCCGCTGACCCGCGGCACGGTGAAGATGGAAGTCGAGAAGACCTCCAGCAACATCATCGACGCGGCCGCTGCCGGTGCCGGTGACGGCCTGAAGCTGGCGCTGAACATCGGCGCGATGCTGCTGGCCTTCATCGCCCTGATCGCGCTGCTGAACGCCCCGCTGACCTGGATCGGCGATGTGACCGGCCTGGCCGCTGCCATCGGCAAGCCGACCAACCTGTCGACCATCTTCGGTTACGTGCTGGCCCCGATTGCCTGGGTGATCGGTACCCCGTGGGCTGATGCCACCACCGTCGGTTCGCTGATCGGCCAGAAGGTCGTGATCAACGAGTTCGTGGCCTACACCGAGCTGTCGCAGATCGTGAACGGCCAGGTGGCGGGCGTGAGCCTGTCCGACGAAGGTCGCCTGATCGCCACCTACGCGCTGTGCGGCTTTGCCAACTTCAGCTCGATCGCGATCCAGATCGGCGGCATTGGCGGCCTGGCGCCGGAACGTCGCCACGATCTGGCCAAGTTCGGCCTGCGCGCGGTGTTGGGCGGTACCATTGCCACCTTCATGACGGCGACCATCGCCGGCGTGCTGACGCACTTCAGTTGAACCCCTGGTTGAGAAAAGATTTCCTATGAGCAGCAGTGTCGTTGTCGTCGGTTCCTTCAATGTCGATCACGTGTGGCGGTGCGAGTCGCTGCCGGCACCGGGTGCGACCATTGCCGGCCGCTACAGCACCGGCCCCGGTGGCAAGGGCTTCAACCAGGCGGTCGCGGCCTGCCGCGCCGGCGCCGACACGCACTTCGTGTGCGCGCTGGGCGATGACGCCGGTGGCGCCACCGCGCGCGAACTGGCCGCGCAGGATGGCTTCGGCCTGATTGCCGAAGCCAGCAGCGAGCCGACCGGCACTGCGGGCATCTACGTGGACGCGCGCGGCCGTAACACCATCGTGATCGGCCCGGGCGCCAACGCCGCGCTCAGCACCGACTTCCTGCAACAGCAGCAGGCATTGCTGACCGGCGCCAAGGTGGTGCTGGTACAGCTGGAATCGCCGGTGCAGACCATCGAAGCGGCGCTGGCCACGGCCCGCGAGGCCGGTGTCACCACCGTGCTCAACACCGCACCGGCCGACGCGCCCTCGACCATCGGCCTGCTCAAGCTGGCCGATGTGATCACCCCGAACGAGACCGAGTTCGCCGCACTGCTCGGCCGCCATGTCGGTGAGCGCGTGGATGCCAACGATGTCGCCGCGCTGGATGGCGCCAGCCTGCATGCGCTCTGCCGCAAGCTGGTCGGCAACGGTACCGTGGTGGTGACCCTGGGTTCGGTGGGCGTGTTCGTCTCTCACGCCGACGAGAACCTGCGCGGGGATACCCAGCCGTACTACCGCGTCGGCGCCGAGCAGGTGCAGGCCATCGACACCACCGGTGCCGGTGATGCCTTCAACGGTGCGCTGGCCGCGTCGCTGGCGCAGGTGGCCGACGCCCCGTTCGCCCGCCACGTGCGCTTTGCCAACCAGTTCGCCGGTCGCTCGACCGAGAAGGAAGGCGCTGCAGCGGCGATGCCGCGCTTCACCCCGGCCGACGCCGAAGCCAAGTAGTTCCACGCCACGCGTGGATGACAAGGCCCGGGGGTACAGGCACCTGGGCCATTCTTTTGTCCATTGCCCAGCCCCTGCGACCGCCTGTCGCATTGCCCACATCCTGCCCCTCGCTCACGATCCGCGCAGCTTCCTTGCACGGGCAGGACATGGACGGATTCCCCTGGTTGCTGGTCGCGGCCGCAGGCAGTGCCGCTGCGGCGCTGCTGCATATCGGCTGCATCGCCTTCGGCGCCGCGTGGTACAGATACTTCGGTGCCGGCCAGCGCGTGGTCCGGCTCGCGCATGCGGGGCACTGGTGGCCACCGCTGATGACCGCCGGCATCACTGCCTTGCTGGTGGCCTGGACCCTGTACGCACTGGCCGCCGCGGGCTGGCATTCGCCACTGCCGGCCAGTCGCCTGGTCCTGCCCGCCATCGCTGCCTTGCTGCTGCTGCGCGCCGCGATGGGCTTCGGCCTGGCGCTGTTCCGGCCGGGGTACAACGGCCGGCGCTTCTGGGTGGTCAGTTCGCTGGCCTGCCTGGGCCTGGGGCTGGCCTTCGCCCTGGGTACCCGCCAGGCCTGGCAGAGCCTGGGTTAGCCACCTACCATCGCCCGCCCCTGGGGGCGACGGAAGCAACCGTCAAGCATCTGCTGATGCCGGTACGGCATGAGGTCGGTGCCGATCGGCCTGAACCCGGGGCCCGCCGACACCGCCCAGGCCGCGCCCGCGCCCTAAAATGGGCGCATGCAGATCGGCCCGTACACCATTGCCCCCAACGTCGTGCTGGCGCCCATGGCCGGCGTCACCGACAAGCCCTTCCGCCTGCTGTGCAAACGGCTGGGCGCGGGACTGGCCGCCTCGGAAATGACCATCAGCGACCCGCGCTTCTGGAACACGCGGAAGTCGATCCACCGCATGGACCATGACGGCGAACCGGCACCGATCAGCGTACAGATCGCCGGCACCGAGCCGCAGCAGCTGGCCGAAGCCGCGCGCTACAACGTCGACCACGGCGCGCAGATCATCGACATCAACATGGGCTGCCCGGCCAAGAAGGTGTGCAACGCCTGGGCCGGCTCGGCGCTGATGCGCGACGAGCAGCTGGTGGCGCGCATCCTCGAAGCCGTGGTCAACGCGGTGGACGTGCCGGTCACCCTGAAGATCCGTACTGGCTGGGATTGCGACCACCGCAATGGCCCCGTCATTGCCCGGATTGCCGAAAACAGCGGCATCGCCGCGCTGGCCGTGCACGGCCGCACCCGCGACCAGCATTACACCGGCCAGGCCGAGTACGCCACCATCGGCGAGATCAAGGCCGCGCTGCGCATTCCGGTGATCGCCAATGGCGATATCGATTCGCCGCAGAAGGCCGCCTACGTGCTGCAGCAGACCGGCGTGGATGCGGTGATGATCGGCCGCTCGGCGCAGGGCCGGCCGTGGATCTTCCGCGAAGTGGCGCATTACCTGGCCACCGGGCAGGAACTGCCGCCGCCATCGCTGGCCGAAGTGCGCGACATCCTGCTCGGCCACCTGCATGCGCTGCACGCGTTCTACGGTGAACCGCAGGGCGTGCGCATCGCGCGCAAGCACCTGGGCTGGTATGCCAGGGACCGGCCGGAGAACGCCGCCTTCCGTGCGGTGGTCAACCGTGCCGAAGACCCGCAGAGCCAGATCGCGCTGACCACCGAGTACTTCGACCGCCTGATTGCCGGGGAACCGGCGCTGCCTTCGGCGGCCTGACCGCACTGCCGCGTCACAACGTCGAGCCTGCTCGACCGAATTGAACTCCCAGAGCCCGCCTCCATGACCCCGCCGATCTCCTCTCCGACCTACCTGCACGGGTTTTCCGGCACCGAACAGCAGCGCCTGATGACCCAGGCGCGCCTGCTGGAATCGAGCATCTTCGGCCAGATCGACTACAGCGGTGCACGGCGCCTGCTGGAAGTCGGCAGCGGCGTCGGTGCGCAGACCGAGATCCTGCTGCGCCGCTTCCCCGAGCTGCACGTGACCGGCGTGGACCTGAGCGAAACGCAGCTGGCCACGGCGCGCGAGAACCTGGCGCGCACGCCGTGGTGCAGCGACCGCTACACCCTGCAGCAGGCCGATGCCGGCGAACTGCCGTTCGAGGCCCGCAGCTTCGATGCGGCGTTCCTGTGCTGGGTGCTGGAACACGTCCCCTCCCCTGCCCGCGTGCTGAGCGAAGTGCGCCGCGTGCTGGCACCGGGTTCGCCGGTCTACATCACCGAAGTGATGAATGCCTCGTTCCTGCTCGACCCGTACTCGCCGCACATCTGGCGCTACTGGATGGCCTTCAACGACTTCCAGTACGACCACGGCGGCGACCCGTTCGTCGGCGCCAAGCTGGGCAACCTGCTGCTGGCCGGCGGCTTCCGCGACGTGCATACCGAGATCAAGACCATCCACCTGGACAACCGCGAACCGGCGCGTCGCAAGACCATGATCGCGTTCTGGGAGCAGCTGCTGCTGTCGGCGGCCGACCAGCTGCTGCAGGCCGGCTCGGTGGACGAGGACACCGTGGAAGGCATGCGCCGCGAGTTCCGCCTGGTGCAGAACGACCCGAATGCGGTGTTCTTCTACTCGTTCGTGCAGGGCCGCGCGACGGTGTATTGAGCCGACGCGGCACTAATGCTCCCGCATCCACGCATGGCGTGGATCTACTCAACGGCACCGGCTGCGGGCGCTGATCGACGCAGTGGAGCCACGCCATGCGTGGCTGCCACCGCCGATGTCCCTTCATCCACGCATGGCGTGGATCTACTCAACGGCACCGGCTGCGGGCGCTGATCGACGCAGTAGAGCCACGCCATGCGTGGCTGCCAACGCCGATGTCCCTTCATCCACGCATGGCGTGGATCTACTCAACGGCACCGGCTGCGGGCGCTGATCGACGCAGTAGAGCCACGCCATGCGTGGCTGCCACCGCCGATGTCCCTTCATCCGCGCATGGCGTGGATCTACTCAACGGCACCGGCTGCGGGGGCTGATCGACGCAGTGGAGCCACGCCATGCGTGGCTGCCACCGCCGATGTCCCTTCATCCACGCATGGCGTGGATCTACTCAACGGCGCCGGCTGCGGGTGCTGATCGACGCAGTGGAGCCACGCCATGCGTGGCTGCCAACGCCGATGTCCCTTCATCCACGCATGGCGTGGATCTACTCAGCGGCACCGGCTGCGGGCGCTGATCGACGCAGTAGAGCCACGCCATGCGTGGCTGCCAACGCCGATGTCCCTTCATCCACGCATGGCGTGGATCTACTCAACGGCACCGGCTGCGGGCGCTGATCGACGCAGTAGAGCCACGCCATGCGTGGCTGCCACCGCCGATGTCCCTTCATCCGCGCATGGCGTGGATCTACTCGGGCGCATGCCAGATCCGCTGCCACATCGCGGCCAGCCGGCGACCTGCGTCGGCGCGCGCGGCCGGGCTGCTGTAATCCACTCGCACCTGCTCGGGCGTTATCGGCCGCCACTGCCCGTCGGCCTGCTCAGCCACCACGAAGTTGAAGGTGTAGTCCGGCTCCAGCCCCATGCGCAGGTCACTCAGCACCAGCCGGCCGTCCACCACCTGCGCCCGCATGAAACCTCGGTTGAACCACTGCAGCCGCTGCACGGCGGGAATTGCAGACGCTTCGCGCAGTGCCTGCACGTTGGACGGACGGCCCTCGAACTGCATCGGCCCATGGTCGGCCAGCAGCGAGCGGTCAGCCACCGCGTAGCCGCTGGGTGTCATCGCCACCACCCGCCACAGCAGGGTGTTGAACGGCATCGGCACCGAGAAGCGCGGCGCATCGCCCAGGCCCATCGCGGCCAGGCTCTGCTGCGCGGCCCGATCGACCTGCGCCTTGGCGATCAGCCCCCAGCCCAGGTAGCCACTGCTGAGCAGCAACGCCGCGCCCAGCACCTTGCCCGCCCAGGGCCGCGCACGACCGAACCAGGCCAGCACGCAGCCCAGCAGCAGCCACACCGTGTAGCCGGGGTCGATGATGAAGACGCTGGAGCCCATGGTTGGGTGTGGCCGCAGCGGCCACCACAACTGGGTACCGTAGACGGTGAACGCATCCAGCACGGGATGGGTAACCAGCGCCAGCTGGATCGCCCAGAACCAGCGCAGCGGTGACTGCGCGACGCGGCCGTTGCCGAAGCGCTTGAACAACCACCAGATCAGTGCGGCCACCCAGGGCAGCACCAGCAGCGAATGGCTGAAGCTGCGGTGTTCGGTCATGTTCGCCACCGGGTCGGCCGCAGTGAAGCCAAGCCACAGGGCGTCGAGGTCCGGCAAGGTGCCGAGCGCGGCACCGGCCAGCAGGGCCGCGCGGCGATGGCCGGGCGAAGCGATGGCAGCGGCGACGGCGCCGCCGAGTACGATCTGGGTCAATGAATCCATGGGCCGATGCTAGCGGCTTGCGCGCGGTGTATGTAGAGCCGAGCCCATGCTCGGCTGCTCTTCGTTGCGCGTAACGGCAGCCGAGCATGGACTCGGCTCTACAGCGGGACAGACGCGGGCTATGCCGCCTGCGACAACCGCGCGCCGGGCAGTTCCAGCAGAGTCTGGCCGCTATGGTCGAGCAGGCGCAGCGCGCCGTCGTGGTCTTCGGCCAGTGCGGTCAGGCTCTCCACCCAGTCGCCGTCATTGGCATAGACCAGGCCATCGCGTTCAATCAGCGCGGCGCGGTGGATATGCCCGCAGACGATGCCGTCCAGGCCGCGTCGGCGCACGTCGTCCAGCCCGGCCTGCACGAAACGCTCGATGTAGCGTTCAGCGGCGCCACTGCGCTTCTTCAGGAACTCCGACAGCGACCAGTAGCGCATGCCCAGCCGCCGCCGCACTGCATTCAAGGCCTGGTTGCCGGTGAGGATGCGGTAATACAGCCAGTCGCCGAGTTTTTCCTGCAGGCCGCCGAAGTGGGTCACGCCGTCATACTCGTCGCCGTGCGCGACCAGCAGCCGGCGGCCATCGGCGGTCACGTGGATGGCGCGGCGGCGCACCTGCATCGCCGGCAGCATCAGACCGCAGACTTGGCGCAGCGAAGCGTCGTGGTTGCCCGGAATGTAGATGATCTCGGTGCCGGCACGGCGCAGCGCGTGCAGCGCCTGGATGACCTCGCTGTGCGACTGCCGCCAGGTGGCACGGCGGTGCGCCATCCACCACAGGTCGATGATGTCGCCCACCAGGTACAGCCGTTCGCAGCGCAGCTGCGAGAGGAATCGCGCCAGCTCGGTGGCATGGCAATGGCGCGAGCCCAGGTGCACATCGGAGACGAACACCGCGCGCCGGTTCGGCGACAGGTTCGCCAGCGTGCTCATGCCGGCGTCCCCGCGTCGCGCAGGTAACGTTTGCGCTTGTTCGGCCGGACCGCGCACAGGTCCACCTCGATCAAGCCGTCGATCGAATCGCTGAAGTCCGGGTCCACCCCGAAGGCGAGGAAGCGCGCGCCGCCCGGTTCGCACAGATCGGTGTACTGGCGATACAGCGTGGGTACGCCGGTACCGAGTGCAGCCAGGTTGGCCTTCAGCACGTCGAACGCGGCGCCTGCATCCAGCTCACCGAAACTGGGCGGTGCGGCGAAGTACTGGAACGGCCGGTTCGATTCGGCCATGCCGGCGGTGCCGCTGTAATAACGCTGGTAGTACGCCACCAGCTGCTCGCGCGCATCGCGCGGCAAGGCCGCACTGATCGACACCGCGCCGAACAGGTAGCGGATCCCCGGCCGGCACTGCAGGTAGGCACCGATGCCCTGCCACAGGTAGTCCAGGCTGCGGCTGCCCCAGTAATCGGGCACCACGAAGCTGCGGCCCAGTTCCAGGCCCTCGGCGATGTGGGTGATGGCATCGTCGGAATAGCGGAACAGCGACGCGCTGTAGAGCCCGGACAGGCCGTGCCGGGCCAACGCGTGGGCACCACGCATGATCCGGTACGCGCCAGCAATGCGCTGCGCGGCGGCGTCCCAGATCACGATGTGCTCGTACTGCGGGTCGTAGTTGTCGAGGTCACGGCTGCGGCCGGTGCCCTCACCCACCTGGCGGAAGGTCAGTTCGCGCAGGCGGCCCAGTTCCAGCAGCAGTGGCGAATCGGCAGTGCAGGTGGCCAGCAGGATCTGCTTGCCGTCGGCGGTCTGGCCCAGCTGGGTGGCAGCAGCGATGCCAGCGGCGACCTGCGAAGGTGGCACCGGGGCGGCCAGCGGCTCAGGGCCCGCGCAGGCAGCGGCATTGCCGGCCGCGCCATTGCGGCCCAGCGCATAGAGTGCGCGACGTACCGCCAGCAGTTGGGCACCCGGGTCGCCGCCGTCGCCCAGCCGCATCGGCTCGCCGATGCTCAGCCGCAGCGGGCGGCCACGACGGGTGAACATCTCGCGTGCCAGCAACGCGGTACCGGCCGGCTTGAACAGGGTCGAGGCGCCATAGAACAGCGCCGAGTTGCGCGCTTCCACCCGCACTGGCAGCACCGGTGCACCGGCCGCGCGGGCAAAACGGACGAATCCGCGCTGCCAGCGGCCATCGCGGATGCCGCGCAGCGAGAGGCGCGATACCTCGCCGGCCGGGAACACGATCACGCACTGCTCGGCGGCCAGCGCCTGCTCCACCGCATGCAGGCTGCCGCGCTGCGCCTTGCCGCCCAGGATGCGCACCGGCAACAGCAGATCCTGCAGCGGCGCGATCGCCCCCAGCAGGTCGTTGGCCACGATCCGCACATCGCGGCGGATACGGCCGACTGCGTCCAGCAAGGCCAGTGCGTCCAGCGCCCCGGAAGGGTGGTTGGCGACAATCAGCAGGCGGCCGGTGGCCGGAATCTTCGCCAGCGCGGCCGGATCCACCTGGTACTGGCCGCCGATGAACTCCAGGCCGGCGGCGACGAAACCGAAGCCGCGCAGGCCTGAGCTGCGCTGCAGGAAGGCTTCGATCTGGTCCAGGCGCGACCAGCGGCCGACGCTGCGCAGCAGCGGCCGTGCCAGCTGGCCACGGCGGCCATGGAACCAATCGGGGAAACGTTGCTGGAGACGCTGTTCGAGTTCCTGCATGGCGGATCCACTGATGCCCGGCGGCCGGATTGGCCGACAGCCTGCGCCCGGCAGGCGGCAGCCAGATGGCGGTTTCGGGGCAGAACGATGACGGCCGGCCCCCTTGACGGCCGGGTCGCGCCCTGCGCGGTCGGGGGTTGGGCAGCCCTGTCTGTTGTTGTCGCGCGGGTGGAACACTGGGCCTCGAGGCTGGCCCCCAATCCCGTCATGACGGCCCCTGCCGGGCCTACGCGGGCTTAACCACCGGCAACCGGTACCGGTTCACAATGCACAGGCGGCGCACCCCGTGTATCATGCGCGCCCATCTTTCCATCCGAATCAAGGGATATTACGCCTGATGTCCAGCTATCTCTTCACCTCCGAGTCGGTCTCCGAAGGCCATCCGGACAAGGTTGCCGACCAGATCTCCGATGCGGTGCTGGACGCGATCCTGACCCAGGACCAGCGCGCCCGCGTGGCCTGCGAGACCATGGTCAAGACCGGCGTTGCCATCGTGGCCGGTGAAATCACCACCAGCGCCTGGATCGACCTGGAAGCGCTGACCCGCAAGGTCATCACGGACATCGGTTACGACAGCTCCGACGTCGGCTTCGACGGCGCCACCTGCGGCGTGCTGAACCTGATCGGCAAGCAGTCGCCGCACATCGCCCAGGGCGTGGACCGCAAGAAGCCGGAAGAAATGGGCGCTGGCGACCAGGGCCTGATGTTCGGCTATGCCACCAACGAGACCGACAGCTACATGCCGGCCGCGATCCACCTGTCGCACCGCCTGGTCGAGCAGCAGGCCAAGATCCGCAAGAAGAAGAACTCGCCGCTGTCGTGGCTGCGCCCGGACGCCAAGAGCCAGGTCACCCTGCGCTATGAAAACGGCGTGGTCTCGGCCATCGACGCCGTGGTCCTGTCGACCCAGCACGCCCCGGGCATCAAGCAGAAGGACCTCATCGAGGCCGTCCGCGAAGAGATCATCAAGCCGGTGCTGCCGGCCAAGTGGCTGCACAAGGGCACCAAGTTCCACATCAACCCGACCGGCAAGTTCGAGATCGGCGGCCCGGTGGGCGACTGCGGCCTGACCGGCCGCAAGATCATCGTCGACACCTACGGCGGCTGGGCCCGTCACGGTGGTGGCGCGTTCTCCGGCAAGGACCCGTCCAAGGTCGACCGTTCGGCCGCCTACGCGGCCCGCTACGTCGCCAAGAACGTGGTTGCTGCCGGCCTGGCCGACCGTTGCGAAGTGCAGGTCTCCTACGCCATCGGCGTGGCTGAGCCGACCTCGATCTCGGTCACCACCTTCGGCACCGGCAAGATCAGCGACGACAAGATCGAGAAGCTGATCCGCAAGCACTTCGACCTGCGCCCGTACGGCATCATCAAGATGCTGGACCTGATCCACCCGATGTACCAGCAGACCGCGGCCTATGGCCACTTCGGCCGCAAGCCGAAGGAGTTCAGCTACCTCAACGGCGAAGGCGAGACCGTCAACGCCACGGCCTTCTCCTGGGAGAAGACCGACCGCGCCGCCGCCCTGCGCGCCGATGCGAAGCTGAAGTAAGCAACACGAAGGGCCGCTCACGCGGCCCTTCTGCTTCTGGTAGAGCCGGCCGCTGGCCGGCTTTTTCATGGCCTCCGGAAACAACCGCGTGGTTGCCGGCCAGCGGCCGGCACGACCGGTTGCCGATACAATCGCCGCATGTCGACCGAACTGAAAACCCACCAGCTGTCCATGACGGTGCTGATGTCGCCGGAGATGGCCAATTTCTCCGGCAAGGTCCATGGTGGCGCCATCCTGCGCCTGCTTGACCAGGTGGCCTACGCCTGCGCCAGCCGCTATGCCGGCAGCTACGTGGTCACCCTGTCGGTGGACCAGGTGATGTTCCGCCAGCCCATCGCGGTCGGCGAGCTGGTCACCTTCCTGGCCTCGGTGAACTACACCGGCACCTCATCGATGGAGATCGGCATCAAGGTGGTGGCCGAGGACATCCTCAAGCGCAGCGTGCGCCACGCCAACAGCTGCTTCTTCACGATGGTCGCAGTGGATGAAGAAGGCCGGCCGACGCCTGTCCCGCCCTTGCAGCCGGCAACGTCCGACGAAAAGCGCCGCCAGGCCGCAGCACAGATCCGCCGCCAGCTGCGCCAGGAAATGGAACAGCGCCACCTGGAACTGCTGGCGTCGAACCCGCCGTCGCCGGAGGAATGAGGTAGTGCCGGCCGCTGGCCGGCAACCTCGCGCGTGCTGCCAAACATCATGAGGTTGCCGGCCAGCGGCCGGCACTACCAACGCCAGGTCACCCTGTGTTCTGCACGCCCTGCGAAACGCCGTTCACGCACGCCACCAGCGCGCGCAGCAGATCGTCATCCTCGCGCCCGCTGGCCCGCCAGCGCTGCAGCAGATCCACCTGCAGCACGCTGATCGGATCGACGTAGGGATTGCGCAGGCGGATCGACAGCGCCAGCCGCGCGTCGTGGTCCAGCAGCGTCTTCTGGTCCATCAACGCCAGCAGCCAGCGCCGGGTGAGCTCCAGTTCGCGCTGCACCTGCGGGAAGAAGCGCCCGTGCAGTTCACCCGACAACAGCGAGAACTGCTGGGCGATGGTGATATCGCCCTTGGACAGCACCATCGCGATGTCGTCCAGGAAGGTACGGAAGAACGGCCAGTCCCGCGCCATATCGCGCAGGGTCTGTTCGTGGCCGGCATCGACCGCGGCCTGCAGGCCACTGCCCACGCCGTACCAGCCGGGAATCACCGCACGCGCCTGGCTCCAGGCGAACACCCAGGGAATCGCACGCAGGTTGCCCAGCGCTGCGTCCTGGCCGAGCCGGCGCGACGGCCGCGAACCCAGCGTCATCCGCTCGATCACGTCGATCGGCGTGGCGGTACGGAAGTAATCCATGAAACCGGGCTGGCCGACGAACGCGCGATACACCTCGCTGCTGGCCGCAGCCACCGCATCCATCACCGGCCGCCAGTCATCCTCGCGCGGCTCGGCGGCGCGCGGGCGCAGGCTGGCGCGCAGCACTGCACCGGTGGCCTGTTCCAGCGAGCGCAGGGCCAGCGCGCGGATGCCGTACTTGCGATGGATCACCTCGCCCTGCTCGGTCACCCGCAGGCGGCCATCGATGCTGCCGCGCGGCGACGCATCGACCGCATGCGTGGTCTTGCCACCGCCACGGCTGATCGAGCCGCCCCGGCCATGGAAGAAGGTCAATCGGATGCCGGCCTCGGCCGCCACCTCCAGCAGTTCCACCTGCGCGCGCTGCAGGCCCCAGCGCGAGGCGGCGATGCCGCCGTCCTTGCTGCTGTCCGAATAGCCCAGCATCACCATCTGCACGTCGTCGCGTGCCTGCAGGTGCGCGCGGTACACCGGATCCTCCAGCAGGTCGCGCAGCGTGGCGGTACCGCGCTTGAGGTCGTCCACAGTTTCAAACAGCGGCGCGATATCGAGCGGCACGCCGCCATCGGCATCGACCAGGCCACCACGCCGCGCCAGCGCCAGCACCGCCAGCACGTCGCTGCGGTCGTGCGCCATCGAGATGATGTAACTGCCCAGTGCATCGCCGCCATGCCGCGCACGGGCATCGGCCAATGCAGCGAACACGGCGTCGAGCCGCCGGTTGCCGTCGTCGTCGCCTTCCGGCAACGGCACCTCACCGCTGGCATGCGGTGCCAGCAGGCGCGCGCGGCCCAATGCATCCAGGCCGTCCCACGCTGCGTCGCCGCCCAGCACCGCCGCCAGCGCGCGCGCATGCACGCTCGATTCCTGGCGCACGTCCAACCGCGCCAGATGGAAGCCGAACGTCTTCACCCGCCACAACAGCCGCTGCACGGCGAAGCCACCGGCATGCTCGCCGCGGTTCGCGCGCAGGCTGTCGAGGATCAGCTGCAGGTCGTCGATCAGTTCATCCGGGCCGGCGTAAGCGCCCTCGCCCTCTTCCAGCGTGGCCTGCAGGCGCGCGCGCATGCGATCGTTGAGCAGGCGGTAGGGCATGTCGGCATGGCGCGGGCGCGACTGTACCTGCGGCAGCAGCTGCTGGTAGTGCGCCACGCGCGCCTGCAGCGCATCGCTCACGCCCACCCGCTCGGTGGACTGGCTGAGCAGGCTGGCCAGCTGCAGCAGTTCCTTCTGGTAGCGCGCCAGTACCGCCTGCCGCTGCGCATCCAGCGTACTGCAGATGGTGTGGGCATCCACGTTCGGGTTGCCGTCCATGTCCCCGCCCACCCACGTACCGAAGCGCAGCAGGCGCGGCAGTGGCAGCTCTTCACCATAGGTATCGCGCAGCGCCTGCTGCAGCGATTCGTACAGCACCGGAATCACGCGGTACAGCACCTGCACCAGATAGAAGCCGACGTGCTCGCGCTCGTCATCGACAGTGGGCCGCACCGGCGAAGAGTCAGTGGTCTGCCACGACGCGGTCAGCGCCATGCGGAAGCGCGCAGCATCGGCGGCCGCTTCCCCCGGCGTGCGCTGGCCGTCGAGGTTGTCGACCAGGCTGGCCACCATCAGCTGCTCTTTCTCCAGCAGCGCACGGCGCACCGCTTCGGTCGGGTGCGCGGTAAACACCGGTTCGATGTCGATGCGCGGCAGCCACTGCGCCAGCTCGTCCAGGCCCACGCCCTGCGCCTTCAGGTGCTGCAGCGCATCCTGCAGGCCGTCAGGCTGCGCCCCTGCGGTACCGGCACGCTGGTAGTCACGGCGGCGGCGGATGCGATGCACGCGCTCGGCAATGTTGACCACCTGGAAGTAGGTGCTGAAGGCCCGCACCATGGTCTCGGCCTGCTGCGGCGTGCGCCCGGCCAGCCCTTCGGCCAGCTCCGACAGCGGCGCCTGGTTCTCGCGACGGGCGATGGCGCGGGTGCGCACGTCCTCGACCTCGTCGAGGAAGGCCGCCGATACCTGCTCGACCAGCAGGTCACCGACCAGTGCGCCGAGCCGGCGCACGTCATCGCGAAGCGGAAGATCGGGGGAAGCAAACTCGATGCTGCTGCGGTACTCGTTCATCGGCGACGCACAGGCCTCGGTCAACGGATCCAGATCCCAAGCCTAAACCAGAACGGGCAGCGTGCTGCGATGCAAAAATGGTTTCATCTGCACGCATCCCTGGCGGACGCAGCCGAGCATGGGCTCGGCTCTACAAGCGTCGTGGCGCGTGACACCGTGTAGCGCCCGAGCCCATGCTCGGGCGGCGCCGCAGCCGCACAGGCGGCCCCTGTTACAGGGGCCGCCCTCATGCAGGTATCAGCGCTTCTTCTTCGCCTTGCCCTGCTCGGCCGGGCCGATGGTCTGCTCCAGCCAGCGCTCGCTCTCGGCCAGCATGGTCATGATCGATTCGCGTGCGCGGTAGGCATGCGATTCGTTGGGCAGCATCACCAGCCGCGCGGTACCACCCAGGCCCTTCACCGCGGCGAACATGCGCTCGCTCTGGATCGGGAACGTGCCGGAGTTGTTGTCGTCCACGCCGTGGATGAACAGGATCGGATCCTTGATCCTGTCGGCGTAATTGAACGGCGCCATCTTCTGGTAGACGTCCTGCGCCTGCCAGTAGTTGCGTTCCTCGGCCTGGAAACCGAACGGGGTGAGCGTGCGGTTGTAGGCACCGCTGCGCGCGATGCCGGCCTTGAACAGGCGGGTGTGCGCCAGCAGGTTGGCGGTCATGAACGCACCGTAGGAATGGCCGCCGATGGCGATGTGCTCGCGATCGGTCACACCACGCCGCACCACTTCATCCACCGCCGCCTGCGCATTGGCCACCAGCTGTTCGATGTAGGTGTCGTTGGGTTCCTTGTCGCCCTCGCCAATGATCGGCATCGACGGGCTGGCCAGCACCACATAGCCCTTGGCCAGGAACGCCTGCGGGCCCCAGTAGCTGACCGCATTGAAGCGATACGGCGAATCGGTCACCTGGCTGGCCGCCGCCGCGCTCTTGAACTCGCCCGGGTAGGCCCACATCAGCAGCGGGCGCGGGCCGTCGCGCTTGGGGTCGTAGCCCGGCGGCAGCAGCAGTGTCGCGGTCAGGTCGACCCCATCCTTGCGCTTGTAGCGGATCTGCTCCTTCTGCACGCCCTTCAGCTGCGGCAGCGGATGGGCGAAACGGGTCAGCGCGCGCGGTGCGGCACGGGCATCGGCCAGCGACTGCACGTAGTAGTTGGCCGGTTCGTCCGGGCTCTCGCGGCTCAGCAGCAGCGAATTGCCCTGGTTGTCCAGCAATGCCACCGGCAGCGAATAGCTCGGCGCCTGCGAATGGAACAGGCGCGTCGCCTTGCCCGTGGCGATGTCGAAGCGGTCCACGAACGGGCGGTCGCCCTCCGGCGAAGCACCGGCGCCGGCCAGGTACAGGCTGCTGCCATCCGGGCTGGTCTGCAGCAGCGAGCGACCACGTTCATCGCTGGCCAGCAGCGGCCGCCCCGGATCGGCGTAACGGTCCTGCGCGTCACGATCCCACAGCAGGCGCGGCTCGACACCGGCGTTGTCCGGGGCGATCAGCCAAGTCTTGGTCCTGCGGGTCTTCCACCACGACTCGGCCAGCAGGGCCAGGTCGCCACGGCCCCAGTTGATGCCGCTCAGGCGGCTGCCAAGCTGGGCCAGGGTGACCGGCGGCTTGTCGAACGGCGCGGCCTGCATCAGCACCGCATCGCGCACCTTGGCCTCCCGGTTCGGATCACCACCGTCCTGCGCTTCGGCCCAGACCAGGGTGGCATCGGCATCACCGCGCCAGCTGATGTCGCGCACGCCGGTCACTTCGGCATCGTTGCCGGTCGGCAGGCCTTCCACCAGCGGGCGCACCGCCACGGTATGCACCAGCTTGCCGGTGGCCCGGTCGATTACTTCAATGCGGCGCGGAAAACTGCTTACCGGCACCACGTAGGAGTACGGACGCTGCACCGGCTGGCGCAGCACGAAGCGGCCGTCAGGCGACACCGAAAAGCCCATGAAGATGCCGGCCGCACCGATCGCGCGGGTACTGCCATCCAGGCCGACTTCCATCGGCTGGGTAGTAGCGTAGTAATCGAACTGGCGAGCGTCGGCTTCGTTCTTCAGCAGGTCCTGATAGGTACGGATCGACACCACGCCGCCGCCCTGGCTGGTCTGCTGCACGGCAGGGCCGGTCGGGACGCCGTCGGCGGCCGGGGCTGGCCCCAGGTTGGCCGGGCGGGTGAACACCACCAGCCCGCGGCTGTCCGGCAGCCATTGGTAGCCGCTGCCGATCACCGTGTTCAGGCCGGCAACCAGGCGACGGGCACTGCCACCGGCCACATCCACCAGCCACAGTTCATTGGCGCCGCTGGCGGCGTCGACCTGGTTGAACGCCAGCCACTTCTGGTCCGGCGACCACATCACACTGGCGATCGACAGCGTGGCCGGCAGGCCACTGATCTGCCGCTCCTTGCCGTCGGCAACGTTCATCAGCCACAGCTTCTCGCCGAAGCTGAAGCGGCTGTCGGAGAACGTGCGCGGGTTGATGCGCAGGCCGGCCAGCTTCAGTTCCGGCTGCGCCACCACCTGGATCGACGGCAGCGACGGCATCTGCATCATCGCGGCCACGTCGCGGCGCGGCGACAGGAACAGCGACGGCGCGCGCGGGGCATCGACCACTGCCTGCAGTGCGGCCGATGGCAGTTCGTAGCCGTTGACACCCTGCGCCTGCGCGGCAACGGGCTGCGAAGCGGCCGCCCAGGCCAGCGGGGCCACCGCCAGCAGCCCCATCGACAGGACCAGGCCGGTCCAGCGCCGTGTGCGGCGCGCGTGCATGCTCATCGTTCCACCTGTGTGATGCGTGAAAACACCGACCTTAACAGGCCGTGCACGTGGCCCCATCTGCCGATGGTTGGGTCATGCCGATGTCACGCTGGGGCCGCGATATAATGGGGGTTCTCCCCTGCCGAGGGGCGCTGCGACCGGATCCCACGAGGCCCGGCCAGGCTCGGTAAGGTGGCTTTGTAACAACGGCGCCCGGCTAGATGCGAGCATCCGCTCGCCCACAACCGGAGCACACGAATGAACGCTGTTGCCAAGACCTTCTCCACCGAAGGTGATTACAAGATCCGCGATATCACGCTGGCCGACTGGGGCCGCAAGGAACTGGACATCGCCGAGCACGAAATGCCGGGCCTGATGTCGATCCGCCGCAAGTACCAGGCCGAACTGCCGCTGAAGGGCGTGCGCGTGACCGGCTCGCTGCACATGACCATCCAGACCGCGGTGCTGATCGAGACCCTGAAGGACATCGGCGCCGATGTGCGCTGGGCCTCGTGCAACATCTTCTCGACCCAGGACCACGCGGCTGCCGCCATCGCCGCCACCGGCACCCCGGTGTTCGCCTGGAAGGGCGAGACCCTGGAAGAGTACTGGGACTGCACCCTGGACGCGCTGACCTTCACCCTGGCCGACGGCACCCTGACCGGCCCGGAACTGGTGGTCGACGACGGCGGTGACGTGACCCTGCTGATCCACAAGGGCTACGAACTGGAAAACGGCAGCGACTGGGTCAACACCCCCTCTGCCTCGCACGAAGAACAGGTCATCAAGAACCTGCTCAAGCGCGTGGCCAAGGAGCGCCCGGGTTACTGGGGCCGCGTGGTGAAGGACTGGAAGGGCGTCTCCGAAGAGACCACCACCGGTGTGCACCGCCTGTACCAGCTGGCGCAGGCCGGCACCCTGCTGATCCCGGCGATCAACGTCAACGACTCGGTCACCAAGAGCAAGTTCGACAACCTGTACGGCTGCCGCGAGTCGCTGGCCGACGGCCTGAAGCGCGCGATGGACGTGATGCTGGCCGGCAAGGTGGCCGTGGTCTGCGGCTACGGCGACGTCGGCAAGGGCTGCGCGGCCTCGCTGCGTGCCTACGGCGCGCGCGTGATCGTCACCGAGATCGACCCGATCTGCGCGCTGCAGGCGGCGATGGAAGGCTATGAAGTCAACACCATCGAGTCGACCCTGGGCCGTGCCGACCTGTATGTCACCACCACCGGCAACCGCGACATCATCCGCATCGAGCACCTGAGCGCGATGAAGGACCAGGCCATCGTCTGCAACATCGGCCACTTCGACAACGAGATCCAGGTCGATGCACTGGTGTCCTACCCGGGCATCAAGCATGTCAACATCAAGCCGCAGGTGGACAAGTACATCTTCCCGAACGGCAACGCGATCTTCCTGCTGGCCGAAGGCCGCCTGGTGAACCTGGGCTGCGCCACCGGCCACCCGAGCTTCGTGATGTCCAACAGCTTCGCCAACCAGACCCTGGCACAGATCGACCTGTGGGCGAACAAGGACAGCTACGAGAAGAAGGTCTACCTGCTGCCGAAGAAGCTGGACGAAGAAGTGGCCCGCCTGCACCTGGAAAAGATCGGCGTGAAGCTGACCACCCTGAGCCAGGAACAGGCCGACTACATCGGCGTGCCGGTGGAAGGCCCGTTCAAGCCGGACCACTACCGCTACTGATGCCTGCGGGGTACCGGCCAGCGGCCGGCACTACCGGCGTACGCGGGGTCGGATCCCTTTCCGCATGAAAGGGCTCTGACCCCGGCAACGGATGCAGACAGGACGGGCGCCTTCGGGCGCCCGTTCTGCGTTGCGGCACCCGGCAACCGATCCGCGCACCCTGTCACGGAGCACTAAGAAGCCGCTTGCTAGGCTTTACGCCCGCGTGGGCTGCCAACGGCAGGCCATGCGCCGGGACGCAGACACCAAAGGACAGGACATGCCGCGCAACCGTGAACGACTGAACCGGGCCATGAAGCCCCTGATGCCCCTGTGCTGGGTGGCCCTGCTGGCCGCCTGCACCCCACCTGCCGGCGAAGCCGGCGCTACGGCTCCGGCTGCGGCCAGCGGACAGGCCAGCCCCGCAGGCAAGGCCGCCGACGCGCCCGCCACGGTCGCCGACACGAGCGCTGGCTGCGCCGATGCAGCGTCGCCGGCACAGACCCTGGTCTGCAAGGACCCGACCCTGACCGGCCTGGATGCGGACGTGGGCAAGGCGGTCACTGCCGCACAGGCCACGCTCGATGCAGCAGGGCAGAGCAAGCTGCACGCCGAACAGCAGCGCTGGCAGGAGCACACCCGCGACCTGTGCACCGGTGCACAGTGCCTGCAGCAGGTGTACGCCGATCGCCTCAAGGTGCTGTCCGCCACGCGTGACGGCCTGGTCGACCAGGATGCATGCGAAGCCCCTGACGGCCAGCAGCAATGCGTGGACCTGCTGGTGCTGCGCGATCCCAACAGCCAGCTGGCGAACTTCAACACGCTGCTGGGTGAGAACGGCCAGGAAGGCCGCCTGCTGGGCTGCACGGCCGCCACGAACATGGGCGGCGGCCCCAACGCCCTGCTCGCAGCCAACTGCACCCAGGAAACCTCCGCCGGCAGGCGCAACGTGCAGCTGTGCAGCAACCAGATGGTTGGCCAGTTCGCCCTCGAACCGGCGCCGGCTGCTTACGGCACCCAGGCCATCCGCCAGCTGCTCGGCTTCACCCAGCAGCACTGCGCCGGCTGACAATCGCCGGGCACGCCCGGCGCTTTACCCTCATTGAAGGACGATGACCATGGCAACGGATTCCACCCTTACGCGCGAACAGCTGTCCACGCTGTTCCTCAACACCGAGCTGGGCGGCAACACCCGCCACCTGGACCACTTCTCATACGCACAGAAAGGCGCAAGCACCTATTCGTTCGGGCTGGTGCAGTTCGATGTCGGCGGCAATCTGCAGGCCAGGCGCTTCCTGCGCGACAACGGCTTCACCGATGGCGACATCGCACTGTTGTCCCAGCAGGGCGGATTGAGCACCCAGCAGCTGGCGGCGCTCGACGCCAAGTTGCAGGCCATTCCGCAGGCCAGGATGGACGAGCTCACCAACGCCAAGCTGGACAGCGCCATCGAGCGTGTCGATCAGGCCATCGCCAAGGTGCGTGCAACCAATCCGGCCGCGGCCGATGCCATCGCCGCCAACCCGGAGTTGCAGCTGGCCATGGCGGACTATGACAACCAGTTCGGCAGCATGGGCCCGCAGTTCATCAGCTATCTGGCCGGCAATGCGGAAACGCTGCAGGGCGGCACCGTCCAGGCCGGCAATCCGCCGACGCGCGGCGACGTGCAGAACTTCGTCGATGCCACCAAGTACGGCATCCAGTCGCAGGCCGCCGTAGCCAGCCGCGATGAGCGCTTCGACCGGGCCATGGTCCAGATCGGCATCACCCCCACCCATGCTCCCTCGCACGGGTCACCGGGCACGCCTGCGGGCAACGGCGTGCTGGTCAACGGCAGCAAGGGCGATGAGGTGCAGGCCATGCAGCAGAAGCTGTCCGACCTGGGCTACCTGGGCAAGGACGGCAAGCCGCTGGTGGCCGATGGCGATTTCGGCCCCGGCACCGTGGAAGCGGTCAAGCAGTTCCAGCGGGATCACCACCTCACCGTAGACGGCAAGGCTGGCGGCGCGACCCTGGGAGCGCTGGAGGTGGCCACGCAGCAGCGTGCACAGGCGGCCGAGCCGACCATGGCCACCCCGGGCCACGCCGACAACCCGCGTTACCAGCAGGTCGTGGAAAAGCTGGAAGCACTGGAAGAACAGCGGCGCCAGGGCGGCCTGTCGCCGCTGTTCAATGACCGCAGCCAGCTCGAGAACGCCGCAGGCCAGGTGGCTTACGAGTCAAAGTTGGCCGGCATGAGCCAGGTCGATACCGTGCTGGCGCGGCCGGACAACCAAGGCGTGTTCGCGGTGCAGGGCCAGCTCGGCGATCCCGCCATGCACCGCACCTACGTCGACCTGTCGCAGGCGGTGAACCAGAACCTGCAGGACAGCACGCGGCAGAGCCAGGCGCTGGACAACGAGCTGTCACAGCGGCAGACCCAGGAACAGATACAGACGCAGCAATCGATGTCGCGCTGATCCCGCGTCGCCGGGCTGGATCTACATGCGCTGCCGGTCGTCGTGCAGCGCACGCTGGCACCGTGCAGCGAAGTCGCGCCGCCAGGCCTCCAGATCGAAGCCTTCGCGCTGCTGGAAGGAAACCGTCTCGCTGCTCAACACGTAGCAACGGTTCTGGCTCATGCGCAGTGCCGCCAGCGTATCTCCCGCATCCCAGCACTGATCGATGCACGCCTGCATCCGCGCATAGTCCGCGTTGGTCTTGGCGCCGCCGAAGGCGAACCCCATCTGCTGCGCCATTGCCAGCACAGGATCGCCGGCGGCATCGGTGGCCCGCAGCATGCGCAGCACGCCAGGCTCGGGAATGCCGAAAGCCCAGTTGGCCAGGATCGCCGCACGTGCCGCCGCCACGGCCGCCGCGTGCTGGCCCCGGCGCATCTGCTGCCCTGCCAGCATGGCCCACGCGCGCGGCAGTTCCGGAAAGCGCCTGCAGGCATCCTCCAGCAACGCGATTGCCTGGGCCGGTTCGGCAGCCTGTACATGCCGCTGCGCACGCTCGATCAAGGGCAACGGCGATCCCGCATCCGGTACCGCGTGCTCACGCGGCTCGCAGCCGTCATCGTCGTCCTGTTCCGCGCCACCGGCATCCAGCCATTGCGCGAAGACATCCAGCGAGGAATGGCGGAAGACCATCCGCCCCTCGTCATGGAACATTTCGCAGACCACGGGCGGCTCAGCCTCCCGACCCAGCGGCCAGTACAGACCGAACTGATCACCGTTGCCCAGTGCACCTTCGGCGATCGGCCAGAAGCCCTGCGGTGGGTACGGGCCCGCGCACGGTTCGCTATCCAGAGTCAGGTCATGAAGCAGGGGCGGTGCGCGCATGATGAGAGTCCAGACGGTGTACAGCGCGCATTATCGCAGGGGCCCACCAGTAGCCTCGGTCAAGGCAGGTTATTCCCTGCGCGCTACGATGCGCGCATGACCCCCGCCATCAATCTGCTCAAGCGCGAGAACATCGCCCACAGCGTGCGCAGCTACGTGCACGATGCCCATGCCGCCTCCTATGGTGGCGAAGCCGTGGAAAAGCTCGGCCTGGACCCGGCACAGGTGTTCAAGACCCTGCTGGCCAGTACCGACACCCACGAACTGCTGGTGGCCATCGTGCCGGTCGCCGGCCAGCTGGACCTGAAGGCGCTGGCCGAAGCTGCCCGCTGCAGGAAATGCGAGATGGCCGCCGCTGACGCCGCACAGCGTGCGACCGGCTATCTGGTCGGTGGCATCAGCCCGCTGGGCCAGAAAAAGCGCCTTCGCACCTTTCTTGATTCCAGTGCGGAATCCCTGCACACGCTGCATGTCAGCGCCGGCCGTCGTGGCCTGGAAGTGGAACTGGCACCGGGCGATCTGCTGCAGCTCACCGGCGGACACTTCGCCGCCATCGGCAAGGCGCGCTGATGCGCTGGCCCTGGTCTGCGGCGCCAGCCCCCATGCTCAACAATGCCCACGCCCAGGCGCTGCTGCAGGACCTGCTGTCAGGCGACGGCGGGCGCATCACCGACGCCGCGCGTACGCTCGCCCGGCTGTTCGATGCGGCGCCGCTGGACGCGCTGGCACCGCACGTGACGTTGATCGAGCAGCGCAGCGCAGGCATAGCGCTGGGCGGCATGCTGGTCAGCAACCAGGCGCACCTGAAGGCGGCGCTGCAGCGGCTGCGTTTCTGGCGCGCGGGCACCGGCTGCCTGTGTGCGCTCAACCCCGGCTACCCGTTCTTCGATCCCCGTCGGCTGATCGAACACGGGCAGATGCAGCTGCTGTCGCTCGACGCAGCGGAGGATGGCTGGGGCAACTGCCATAGCGTCGCCTGCACCCGCTGCGGCCAACACTGGCAGGCGATCGACCGCGAGTATCACTACCCCTGGTGGGAGTGGAAAACCGTCGAACGATGAAGCAGCCACGCATGGCGTGGCTCTACTGGCCTGTCCTTCCCCTACGGCCGCCAATTGGCGTTGTTCTCCCAGAATTCCACCGCACGCCGGTACGCCTCGCGGTCCAGCGGCACGCCGGAGCCGCCCTCTTCCACGCCCAGCGCATTGCGCATCATCGTGATCGGGGCCATCGGCACCTCGTCCGGCTCAGCGGTGTAGATGCAGCCGACGATGCCCCAATCAGCCTCGATCGGCGAGCCTTCCTTCGCAAGCTGCTCCGCGCTGTACAGGATGACGACCAGATAGTTGGCGCGCGGCGATTCCACGCCTTCGAACCAGCGCACCAGTACCGGCAGTTCCTCCCGGTTGCGCGCCTCGTAACCACTGCGCAGCAGATGGCGGTTGGCCTCGGTGATCGGCACCGTCAGGCACCGGGTGCTGGTCCAGTTCTCATAGACGAACAGTTTGCAGAAGGGGGCATAACCTTGCAGGACCTTCATCGGTTCATGGGCATTGAGGTACGCCTCGAACTGTTCGGCAGTGCAGTCCTGGATGGTGTTGCCGCGCGGCATGCGCGGGAACAGGCGGGGACGGGCGAAATCGGTAAGAACGATGGACATGGTGCGGCGCGATCTAGGAATCCGCCGCACAGGGTAACCGCTGGCAGCACCTGCACGGCCTTACGCTCGCGGCGCCTGCACACAGAATCACTGAACATCCATCTTGATGAAGCGATATACTGATCCCCACCCGCCGCCGCCGCCCGTGCCATGACTGCCATCAGCTTCGAGTTCTATCCGCCCAAGACCGACGAACAGCGCAGCCAGCTGGATCGTGCCGCAGCCAAGCTGAAGGACTACGGTCCCGAGTACGTGTCCTGTACCTTCGGCGCTGGTGGCTCGACCCTGAGCTATACCTCCGAGACCGTGCGCCACCTCAACCAGCACCATGGCTTCGAGGCCGCACCGCACCTGTCCTGTGTCGGCGGCACCCGCCAGGAAATCCGCGAACTGCTCAAGCTGTACCGCGCCATCGGCTGCCATCGCCTGGTGGCGCTGCGCGGCGACCTGCCCTCCGGCATGGGGTTTCCCGGCGACATGCGCTACGCCGCCGAGCTGATCGAGTTCATCCGCGCCGAACATGGCGATGCGTTCCGCATCGAAGTGGGCGCCTACCCTGAGACCCATCCACAGGCCTCCGATGCACTGGCCGACCTCAAGCACTTCAAGGCCAAGATCGATGCCGGCGCGGACGCGGCGATCACCCAGTATTTCTACAACCCGGATGCGTACTTCCACTTCGTCGACGCCGTGCGCCGGCTCGGCGTGCAGGTACCCATCACGCCAGGCATCATGCCGATCGCCAACTTCAGCCAGCTGCGCCGTTTCTCCGAGCAGTGCGGTGCGGAAATCCCGCGCTGGATCAGCCGCAAGATGCAGGCCTATGGCGATGACGCCGAATCGGTGCGGGCGTTCGGTACCGAAGTGGTGGCCAGGCTGTGCCAGCGCCTGGTCGAGGGCGGCGCGCCGGGCCTGCACTTCTACACCCTGAACCTGGCCAGGCCGACCACGTCGGTGCTGAAGCTGCTGCAGGGCTGAAAGCACGCCATGCCACCACGATCGGCGCTACCCTGCGTCGATGAACCGGCTTTCCTTCCTGCTGTTGCTGCTGTCATTGTGCTCGGCGTCGAGCGTGGTCCATGCGCAGTCCCCACGCTTGAACCGCTGCACTGATGCACGGGGGCAGAGCGTGTACACCGACCGCCCCTGCGACAGTGTCGGCGCCCGATCGCGATTGCCACCGCCCGCGCCCACCGGCAGCACCCTGTCGCGCGACACCCTGGGGGCGCGCTGCCCACGTCGCCTGAGCGAGCTGGTGGACGCACTGCGCGTCGGCATCCTCAGCAACGATGTGAACCGGTTGTCGTCGCTGTACCTGTGGGGCGCAGTCTCCGATGCCGGTGCGCAGCGCATCCTCGGTCAACTGGAATCGCTGGTGCGGCGGCCGCTGGTAGACGTGGTACCGGTGTATCCCTCGCAGGCGCTGCCGCAATCGCAGGATGAGGATCAGGCCCCTGCGGCGCAGGGATCCGACCCGGAGCCGCCGACCGTGCGGCATCCGGTCGGCCTGCGCCTGGAACAGACGCTGCCCGGCAGCGTGTCGCGCGCTTCGACGGTGCTGGGGTTGCGGCGGCAATACGGGTGTTTCTGGATCACGTTGTGACCGGGCGGGTCGGCCCCCTTTCCAGCGGAAAGGGCTCCGACCCCGGATTGCCGCGATGGGGTCAGAGCCCCGCTGCGCAGGGATCGAACCCCGCATGCCGGCTCACGCCGGCCACAGCCCACCAATCGCAGCGATACCCTGCCCACCATGGCGACGGGCTTCGGCGATATGGCCGGCGGCCATCCCACCCAACGCGTAGATCGGCAGTGACACCTGCGCGCGCAGCGCGGCGAAGGCTTCCCAGCCCAGCGGCACCGCATCGGGATGGCTGGCCGTGGCCTGCACCGGGCCGAGCACCGCGAAGTCGCAGCCCAGCCGCTGCGCCGCCTGCAGCTGCTCCAGGTCGTGGCAGGACGCGGCGACAAGCTGCCCTTCCGGCAAGGGCCGTTCCTGCAGGTCCTGCAGCTGCTCGCTGCCCAGGTGCACCCCCACGCCCAGTGCACGTGCCAGCGCCACATCGCGATTGAGCAGCCACTGCACGCCGCGACGATGCGCGCGCACGGCCTGTTCGATCATCGCCTGCCGTTGCGGGTGTTCCGGTGGCAGGCGCAGCTGGATGCGCTGCTGGCCCGCCGCGACCGCGCGCTGCAGGCAGTCATGCCAGTGCTGTACGCCGCTGGCATCGTCAGCCGGCGCCGGCGTGATCAGGTAGCGGTCCGGTTGGCGCAGTGCGGCCACCACCGGCAGGTCGGCCGGCGGCATCGAATAGCGTCCCAGCTTGTCCTGCGCCACCCAGGTTATGGCCTGGCCCTCCCGCCCACGCGGTGTCCCCTTCCAGCTGCGCACGTGGCGCACCTCCAGGGTCAGATACTTGTCCGGATAGCGCTGCGGCACGTCCATCAGCCACTCGCCGACATCGGCCTCGATGCCCAGTTCCTCGCGCAGCTCGCGCACCAGCGCCTGTTCAGAGGTCTCGCCGGATTCGCGCTTGCCGCCGGGGAACTCCCACAGGCCGGCCATGTCGCGGTTCTCGGTACGGCGGTTGAGCAGCACGCGGCCACGGGCGTCGGTGATGACGGCGGCCACGACGTGGATCGATCGGGTGGGGGAAGGCATGGAGGAAGCATGCCCAGAACAGGGCGGCCGGCGCAATCACGGATCCGGTGCAGCTCCCCCGCAACAAACGAAAAGCCCCGCTTTCGCGGGGCTCTTCGGGATCAGCTCAGCTGGCCGTGGCAGTGCTTGTACTTCTTGCCACTGCCGCACGGGCACGGATCATTGCGGCCGATCTTCGGCTCGTCGCGCTGCAGCGTGGCCACACCCTGCTGGGCGGCCTGCACCTGCGCGGCTTCCTCGTCGGCACTGTAGCCGCCCGCATCCTGGTGCTGGAACTGCGACTGGCTCAGGCGAGCCTGCGCCTGCTGGCGCTCGGCGGCCTCCAGGGCCTGCACTTCCTCGTCGCTGCGGATACGCACGCGGGCCAACAGGGTCACCACCTCGCGCTTGACGTTCTCCAGCATGTCCGAGAACAGCTCGAAGGCTTCCTTCTTGTATTCCTGCTTGGGCTGCTTCTGCGCGTAACCACGCAGGTAGATGCCCTGGCGCAGGTAATCCATGCGCGCCAGGTGCTCCTTCCAGCTCTGGTCCAGCACGGTCAGCATCACGTGCTTCTCCAGCGCGCGCATGGTCTCTTCGCCCAGGCTGGCTTCCTTCTCGGCGAAGTGCTGGTTGACGCGCTCCTGGACCTTGCTGGCGATGGCCTCGGCATCCAGTTCCTCATGCTGCTTGACCAGGTCGGTCAGCGACATCTGCAGGCCGAAGTCCGACTCCAGGGTCGCTTCCAGGCCACGCAGGTCCCACTGCTCGTCGATCGAGTTCGGCGGCACGAAGCGCGCAACGATGTCGAAGATCACGTCGTCACGGATGCCGTCGACGTTGTCCTTCACCGATTCGGCGTCCAGCAGCTCATCGCGCTGGGCGTAGATCACCTTGCGCTGATCATTGTTGACGTCGTCGAAGTCCAGCAGGTTCTTGCGGATGTCGAAATTGTGGGCTTCGACCTTGCGCTGCGCCTTTTCGATCTGGCGGCTGACCAGGCGGTCCTCGATGACGTCGTCTTCCTTCATGCCCATCATGCGCATGGCCTTCTGCACCCAGTCGGAGGCGAAGATGCGCATCAGGTTGTCTTCCAGCGACAGGTAGAAGCGGGACGAACCCGGGTCACCCTGGCGGCCCGAACGGCCACGCAGCTGGTTGTCGATACGACGCGATTCGTGGCGCTCGGTGCCGACGATGTGCAGGCCGCCGGCCGCCTTTACTGCCTCGTGGCGCTTCTGCCATTCGGCCTTGACCGCCGCCTTCTGCTCGTCGGTCGCGTCCTCGCCCAGGGCGTGGATCTCGGCTTCCAGCGAACCGCCCAGCACGATGTCGGTACCACGGCCGGCCATGTTGGTGGCGATGGTCACCGCGCCCGGACGGCCGGCGTTGGCGACGATGGTGGCTTCGCGGTCATGCTGCTTGGCGTTGAGCACTTCGTGCTTCACGCCGGCCTTGCTCAGGTGCTCGGACAGCATTTCCGAGGTTTCGATCGAGGTGGTACCCACCAGCACCGGCTGGCCGCGCTTGGCGCACTCTTCGATGTCGGCCAGCACCGCATTGAACTTGCCCTTGCGGTTGAGGAACACCTGGTCCGGACTGTCCTTGCGGATGGTCGGGCGGTTGGTCGGGATCACCACCACTTCCAGGCCATAGATGCTCTGGAACTCGAACGCTTCGGTATCGGCCGTACCGGTCATGCCGGACAGCTTCTTGTACATGCGGAACAGGTTCTGGAAGGTGATGCTCGCCAGCGTCTGGTTCTCGCGCTGCACCGGCACGCCTTCCTTCGCTTCCACCGCCTGGTGCAGGCCATCGGACCAGCGGCGGCCGGCCAGGGTACGGCCGGTGAACTCGTCGACGATGACCACTTCGCCATCGCGCACGATGTAGTCCACGTCGCGCTGGTAGATCGCGTGCGCGCGCAGGGCGGCGTTGAGGTGGTGCACCACGGTCAGGTTCTGCGCCGCGTACAGGCCTTCGGTTTCGCCATCGAGGATGCCGGCCTCGACCAGCAGCTGCTCGGCGTGCTCCATGCCCGCTTCGGACAGGTGCACCTGCTTGCCCTTCTCGTCGACCCAGAAATCGCCTTCGCCGTCTTCCGCTTCCTGCTTGACCAGGTGCGGCACGACACGGTTGACGCGGATGTACAGCTCCGGGGAATCATCGGCCGGACCGGAGATGATCAGCGGGGTGCGCGCTTCGTCGATCAGGATGGAGTCGACTTCGTCGACGATGGCGTAGTGCAGGCCGCGCTGGTAGCGGTCGGCCTTGGACAGCGCCATGTTGTCGCGCAGGTAGTCGAAGCCGAATTCGTTGTTGGTGCCGTAGGTGATGTCCGCGGCGTAGGCTTCGCGCTTGTCGCTGTGCGGCATGCCCGGGTACACCACGCCCACGCTCAGGCCCAGCCAGTTGTACAGCTTGCCCATCTGCGCGGCGTCGCGGCGGGCCAGGTAGTCGTTCACGGTGACCACGTGCACGCCCTTGCCTTCCAGCGCGTTGAGGTACACCGGCAGGGTCGCCACCAGGGTCTTGCCTTCACCGGTGCGCATTTCTGCGATCTTGCCCAGGTGAAGCACCATGCCGCCGATCAGCTGCACGTCGTAGTGGCGCATGCCCAGCACGCGGCGACCGGCTTCGCGGCAGACCGCGAACGCTTCCGGCAGCACCTTGTCCAGGGCTTCACCGCCAGCGATGCGCTGCTTGAACTCCGGCGTCTTGGCCTGAAGCTGCTCGTCGGACAGCTTCTCGATCTCCGGCTCCAGCGCATTGATCTTGGCGACGATGCGGTTGAGCTGGCGCAGCTGTCGTTCGTTACGACTGCCAAATACGCGGGTAAGCAGGCTGTTGATCATTGAAGGAACCGGGTTGGATGGACACGACGCCCGGCCTCCCCCTGGGGATCCGTCCGCCGCAAACGAAACAGGGCGCCTGGCGCCCTGTCGATGGCAACACCCATTGTAGCTTGGGACGGGCGCGAGGGGTTTCAACCCCGAGGGGTAGTGCCGGCCGCTGGCCGGGTACGCGTCAGCGCATACGCGCTGGCGCTCCCACGCTTCGCTGCGCGAACCGCGGGCCCCGCTCACCTCGCCTCCACACCCCCGCGCCTACGGCGCTGCCCCCGTACTCCGGGGGCGGTAGTGCCGACGGCAGCCGGCACCCCAATGTGGCGTCAGCCGCGGCTGACGCGGCCGACCGGCGTGTTGCCGCCGTCGCCGAGGAACTTGCGCGGGTTGACCACGTTGCCGTTCTCCCACACCTCGAAGTGCACGTGGGCACCGGTCGAACGGCCGGTGGAACCGGCCTTGGCCACTTCCTGGCCGGCACGGACCAGGTCGCCGGCCTTCACCACCAGGCGCGAATTGTGCGCGTAGCGGGTGACATAGCCATTGCCATGGTCGACATCGACGACATTGCCGTAGCCGCCCTTCACGCCGGCGAAGCTGACCACGCCCTCGGCCACGGCCATCACCGGGTCACCGACCTTTGCGTGGAAGTCCATGCCCTTGTGGGTGGCGGCGCCGCGGCCGAACGGGTCGGCACGGGTGCCGAAGCCGGACGTCACATAGCTGTTGCGGATCGGCATGCGCGACGGCACCGCGTTCTGCTGCAGCTGGTGGTCGAACATCAGCGATTCCATCACCGACAACTGGCGGCCTGAAGCAGCGAAGCGCTGCTCCAGCACCTGTAAGTCGGCGTTGACGTCCTTGACCGGGATGTCGCTGGTCGGGCCGCCTGCGTCACCGTCACCGAGGCCGGGGGTCTCGTTGAAGTCGAACTCGCCGTCCTCCAGCTTGCCCATCTGGGTCAGCCGTTCGCCGAGGGCGTTGAGGCGGGTCGCCTGGGCCTGCAGCTCGCCGAGGCGGGCCGCCAGCGCATTGACCTGGGTCTGCGCATCGCGCTTGACCTTGGCCAGTTCCGCATCCTGGCGCTCGACCTTGGCCTGCAGCCGGGAATCATTCAGCGCGCTGGCGCCAATGCCGCCAGCAAGGCCGATAATGCAGCCTACCCCGAGCACGCTGCCCAGCAGGGCACGGGGGCGGTCCTCGAAATAGAACCGCAAACGCGCGATCGGCGACGACTTGGCCTGTCCTTCACGCGTTTTGATTACGATCTTCTTGAATGCCATCAGTGAGTTTTCATGTCTGAGCCGAAATCCAGCGTTCGCCCCGCGTCGGCACCGAAACCGGCGCTGGATGCGGTAATGGCGGACAAAAGCGGGAACCCGCTGCGGCGTGCCTTGTGGCTCGACGCGCTGGACCGTCAGTTGCGCCCCCAGTTGCCGCCACCTCTGCGCAGCCGTTGCCGGCTGGCCAATGTGGACGGGGAACACCTCGTTTTTCTCGTCGAGTCCCCGGTCTGGCATGCCAAGTTGCGGCTTGCCGAAGCCCAGCTGCTCGACGCGGCCCGTTCCATCGGGCTGAAGGCCACCAGGGTGACCATCAAGACTGCGTCTCCCACTCCCACGCGCTCCCCAGCGCTCGAGAACCGGAATGGACCCCACGCAGTTTCAGCCGCCACGCACAAAGGGCTACGCGACGCCTTGGCTTGCCTGCAGGACGTTCCCTCGAAGCCGAAGAAACGGTCCTGATGGCAACGGAGCATCCGGCTCCGCTCCCCGTCGCGCGTGTCACCACGGCGTGAAACATTTCGGGGGCCGGGTCGCATCCTAGCGGCCATCCGGGGGCCTGTCGTTAGATTGTTGTTAAAACTGCGTTAAATTCAGGCTTCTGATTCAACAGGTTCACAAAACCGTGACCTTGAACCAGCCTTGACGTCTTTCAAGCACGCTGAATGCGTCGCCGACGCCGGAAACAAGAACGCCGCCCATGAAGGCGGCGTTTTTATCTTTAAATTCAACAACCTATGGAATCAGGCGTACGCCGGGGTGGCGTATTCCACCGGATCCGGGGTGGCCGGCGAGTCGAAGCTGACCCATTCCCAGGCGCTGGCGTCGGCCATCAGGGCCCGCACCAGCTTGTTGTTGAGCGCGTGGCCGGACTTGAAGCCTTCGTACGCACCCAGCACCTGGCCACCGGCCAGATAGAGGTCACCGATGGCGTCCAGGATCTTGTGGCGCACGAATTCGTCGGCGTAGCGCAAGCCGTCTTCGTTGAGCACGCGGAACTCGTCCAGCACGATGGCGTTGTCCATCGAACCGCCCAGGCCCAGGTTGCGCTCGCGCATGTACTCCAGGTCGCGCATGAAACCAAAGGTGCGCGCGCGGGAGATTTCCTTGGTGTAGGCCAGCGTCGAGAACTCGATTTCCTGGCGCGACTGCTTGGCCGGAATCATCGGGTGGTCAAACTGGATGGTGAAGCCCAGCTTGTAACCCTCGTACGGGGTGAAGCGGGCCACCTTGTCGCCCTCGGTCACTTCCACGGTCTTCAGCACGCGGATGAAGCGCTTGGGCGCATCCTGTTCCACGATGCCTGCCGACTGCAGCAGGAACACGAACGGGCCGGCCGAACCGTCCATGATCGGCAGCTCGGCCGAGGACAGTTCGACGATGATGTTGTCCACACCCAGGCCGGCCAGCGCCGACATCAGGTGTTCGACGGTCTGGATCTTGGCGTCGTTGCAGGTCAGGCCGGTGCACAGGGTCACTTCGGTGACCAGTTCGGCCTTGGCCGGCACTTCCACCACCGGGTCCAGGTCCACGCGGCGGAACACGATGCCATGGTTGACCGGTGCCGGGCGCAGGGTCATGTAGACCTTGTCACCACTATGCAGGCCAACGCCGGTGGCGCGGATCGTGTTCTTGAGGGTGCGTTGCTGGATCATGGGGATGGACCGGAAGTGACACATTAGATTAACACGCGCACTCCCCTACCCTGGCTGAAACGCCAGTGACAGCCACCGGCAGGACACACCGGCACGCCGCTGGGAAAGCGCGTGAAGCAGGGCGGCCGGGCCCATCCTGGCCCGGCGCCCGCGTTTTCAGGACATGGTGGCGCAACCCGGGGAGGACAACCCCGGGCCGGCCCGCTTAGTCCGCCTGGCGGCGCAGGAACGCCGGGATGTCCAGGTAATCGTTCGGCAGTTCTGCCGCGGCCGGGGCCGAAGAGGACGGCGCCGACGGGGCCGAAGCCGCTGCGGTATCGCTGCTGGCGCGACGCAGGCCCAGGCCCATGCCGCCGACGGCCTTGGACACGGCGTCGCCGCCGTTGTCGAACTCGCCGAACTCCGGCTGGCCGGTGGTGGCGTTGCGGACCAGCTTGATCGGTGCACGCTCGCCCGGACGCTGGGTCTTGCTGGCCGAGACGCGGTTCAGGCCAGTGGCCACCACGGTCACGCGCACTTCGTCCTGCATGTCCGGGTCCAGCACGGTGCCGACCACGACGGTGGCGTCTTCCGAAGCGAAGCCGTCGATGGTGCGGCCGATCTCGTCGAACTCGGCCATGGTGAAGTCCGCGCCGGCGGTGATGTTGACCAGGATGCCGTTGGCACCGGCCAGGTTCACATCGTCCAGCAGCGGGTTCTGGATCGCCGATTCGGCAGCGGCCTGGGCGCGGTCATCGCCCCGTGCAGTGCCGGTACCCATCATCGCCAGGCCCATTTCGGACATGACGGTGCGCACGTCGGCGAAGTCGACGTTGATCAGGCCCGGACGCACGATGAGGTCGGCGATGCCCTGCACGGCGCCCTGCAGCACGTCATTGGCGGCGCGGAAGGCCTGGATCATGGTCGCGTTGCGACCCAGCACGGTGATCAGCTTCTCGTTCGGGATCGTGATCAGCGAGTCGCAGTGCTGGCTCAGTTCCTCGATGCCCTTCAGCGCCACCTGCATGCGGCGACGGCCTTCGAACGGGAACGGCTTGGTGACCACGGCCACGGTCAGGATGCCCATTTCCTTGGCCAGCTGCGCCACCACCGGCGCGGCGCCGGTGCCGGTGCCGCCGCCCATGCCGGCGGTGATGAACACCATGTCCGCGCCCTGCAGCGCGTCCATGATGCGCTCACGGTCTTCCAGCGCGGCCTGGCGGCCGACCTCCGGGTTCGCGCCTGCGCCCAGGCCCTTGGTCACGTTGGTACCCAGCTGCAGCTGCAGCTTGGCACCACAATTCTTGATGGCCTGCGAGTCGGTGTTGGCGGTGATGAACTCCACGCCGTCCACCGCCGAGTTGACCATGTGCGCCACGGCATTGCCGCCGCCGCCGCCCACGCCAACCACCTTGATCACCGCATTGGGTGCCATCTTTTCGATCAGTTCAAAATGCGCCATGTCCGTGTCCTCGTTGTATCCGCTTGTCGGTGGCATGGACGGTCGGGCCTCCTGCCTTCGCGTGTCATGTTGCCGTTGCGGCTGTGTGGGTTGTGTAGTGCGTTGTTGCGTTGTGATGCGGGTACTGCGGGTGTTGCGCCGGGCCGGGCCCGGAGTTACGGGTTCCGCGTCAGAACTCGCCGCGGAACCAGGTCTTGAGCTTCTTGAACATGCTTCCAGCGCGCCCGGTCGGCAGCGACGGCCGCCGCGGGTGCTCGATCTGGCTGCCCATCAGCAGCAGGCCCACGCCGGTGGCGTGCACCGGGTTGCCGACCACTTCGCCCAGGCCGGTGACGTGCTGCGGGATGCCCACGCGCACCGGCATCTGCAGCATTTCCTCGGCCAGTTCGACCACGCCTTCCATCTTCGATGCGCCCCCGGTCAGCACCATGCCGGCGCGCACCAGTTCCTCGAAGCCGGAGCGGCGCAGTTCGGCCTGCACCATCTCGAAGATCTCCTCGTAGCGACCCTGCACGGCCTGCGCCAGCGAATGGCGCGGCATGCGGCGCGGCGGGCGGTCGCCGACCGACGGCACCTGGATGCTCTCCTCGGCCGTGGCCAGCTGGGCCAGGGCGCAGGCATAGCGCACCTTGATCTGCTCGGCTTCCGGGGTCGGCGTGCGCAGCATGTGCGCGATATCGTTGGTCACGTGGTCGCCGGCGATCGGCAGCGAGGCGGTGTGGCAGATCGCGCCCTGCACGAACACCGCGATGTCGGTGGTACCGGCGCCCATGTCGACCAGCACCACGCCCAGCTCGCGCTCGTCGGCGGTCAGCACCGCCACGCTGGAGGCCAGCGAGGACAGCACCAGGTCGTCCACCTGCAGGCCGCAGCGCTGCACGCACTTGCTGATGTTGGCCGCCGCCGACTGCGCGCACACCACCAGGTGCGCATGCACTTCCAGGCGCACGCCGGTCATGCCGACCGGGTTGCGGATGCCTTCCTGCGAATCGTCCAGCACGTACTCGCGCGGAATCGCGTGCAGGATCTTCTGATCGGCCGGGATCGCCACCGCCTTGGCCGCGTCGAGCACGCGATCCAGGTCGCCCCAGGTCACTTCACCGTCGCGGATCGGCACGATGCCCGGCGAGTTCTTGCACTGCACGTGGTTGCCGGAGATCGAGGCGTACACCGAACGGATCTCGCAGCCGGCCATCAGCTCGGCTTCTTCCACCGCACGCTGGATCGACTGCACGGTCGATTCGATGTCCACCACCACGCCACGCTTCAACCCGCGCGATTCGTGCGAGCCGATGCCGATCACCTCGATCGGGTTGCCCGGCGAATACTCGCCCACCAGCGCCACCACCTTGGAGGTGCCGATGTCCAGGCCAACGATCAGCGATTTGTCACCCTTGCGATTCATGTCCTTTCCTGCGTGCTTCTGGCCGGGGTCGCCGGCGTTTTCGCCGGCGTGGCCGGGGTACCCCAGCTCAGCGTGAAACCATTGGTGTAACGGAGGTCGGCGCGCTCGATCGGCGCGTCCTGGCGGTTGAGCTGCGGCAGCACCTTGACGAAGCGCTGCATGCGCGAGCGCGCGTCGTCACGGCCGACCACCACTTCGGTGCCGTTGCTCAGCACCAGCGACCAGCTGCCGCGCGCATCCATCGTCACCCGGCGCACGTCGACGCCGGCCGGTGCGAACAAGGCACGCGAGTCGCTGTACAGCTTCATCACTTCCTGGGTCTGGCTGTCCGGGCCATCCAGCTCCGGCAGTTCCAGGTCTGACAGTTTCTTCGGCGTGGGGAACAGCTTGCCCTGCTCGGAGACCAGGCGGTCGTTGCCCCAGCGTGCGAACGGCTTGTGCTCGACCAGGGTCACTTCCAACACATCCGGCCACTGCTTGCGTACCTGCGCGCTTTCCACCCACGGCAGCTTTTCCAGCGCGTCCTGCGCATCCTGCAGCTTGACCGCAAAGAAGCCGGCGCGCGCGTATGGCAGCAACACCTGCTGCAGCTGTTCGGCAGGCACCCGCTTGAACTCGCCATGCACGCGCAGCTTCGCCAGCGGCCAGCGCTCGGCGCCGACCCAGCCATTGACCACGGCCACCACCGGCAGTGCAACCACCGACAGCGCCAACAGCCAGACGAAGATGCGCAGCAGCGCGTTCATGCGTGCGCGGCCTCCAGGGTCTGTTCCAGCACGCGCCACACCAGTTCCTCGAAACCGATGCCGGCCTGGCGGGCCGCCTTGGGCACCAGCGAATGGCTGGTCATGCCGGGCGCGGTGTTCACTTCCAGCAGGAAGAAACGGCCGCTGGCCCGGTCACGCATCACGTCCACGCGGCCCCAGCCACGGCAGCCAGCGGCGCGGAATGCGGCCAGCGCGATGCGGCGGATCTCGTCTTCGTCGCCACCGTCCAGGCCCGGGCACAGGTACTGGGTGTCCTCGGCGATGTACTTGGCGTTGTAGTCGTACCACTGGCCCTTGGGCACGATGCGGATCGACGGCAGGGCAACGTCGCCAAGGATGGCCACGGTCAGCTCATCGCCCACCACCATCTGCTCCATCAGCAACTGGCCGTCGTAGCGCGCGGCCAGGGCCACGGCCTCGTCCAGGCCGGTCTCGTCGGTGACCCGGCTGATGCCCACGCTGGAGCCTTCGTTGGCCGGCTTCACCACCACCGGCAGGCCCAGCTCGGCGGCCAGCGCATGCACGTTCGACGCGTCGACCTTGCGGTACTGCGGGGTCGGCAGGCCCAGCGACAGCCACACCTGCTTGGTGCGGATCTTGTCCATGCTCAGCGCCGAACCCAGCACGTCCGAGCCGGTGTACGGCACACCGAAGGCGTCCATCAGGCCCTGCACGATGCCGTCCTCACCGCCACCGTTGTGGCCATGCAGGATGTTGAACACGCGGTCGATGCCACCGGCGGCGAGCGCGCTGGCCAGCGCCGGAATGCCATCGACGGCGAACGCATCGACGCCGCGCGACTGCAGGGCTTCGAGCACGTTGCGGCCTGAATCCAGCGACACCTCGCGTTCGCTGGAACTACCGCCGAGCAGCACGGCGACGCGGCCGAACACGGCCGGGTCGGTCACGCGCAGCGGCGGGAAAGTCAGCGCGCTCACGCCTGGCCCTCCGCCTGGAAGCCTTCCACCGCGATATGGGTGGCCACGGCACCGATGTCGCCGGCACCCATCATCAGCAGCAGGTCACCGTCCTGCAGCACGTCCGGCAGCACGCTGGCCAGCTCGGCGGCCTTGCCCACCACCACCGGCTCGCTGCGGCCGCGCGCGCGGATGGCGCGGGCCAGCGCATGCGAGTCGGCACCGGCAATGGGTTCCTCACCGGCCGGATAGACCTCGCTCAGCACCAGCGCGTCGACGCTGGACAGCACCGCGGCGAACTTGTCGAACTGGTCACGGGTGCGGCTGTAGCGGTGCGGCTGGAAGGCCACCACCAGGCGCTTGTCAGCCCAGCCGCCGCGGGCGGCGGCGAATACCGCCTCCAGCTCGCTCGGGTGATGGCCGTAGTCGTCGATGATGCGCACCTTGGCACCGCTGGCGGTGGTCACTTCGCCCAGATCATTGAAGCGGCGACCGACACCGGCGAAGCCTTCCAGCGCGCGCGCGATGGCGTCCGGTGCCACGCCCAGCTGCCAGCCCACCGCGGCGGCGGCCAGCGCGTTGAGTACGTTGTGCCTGCCCGGCAGCGCCAGCACCACTTCCTGGCTGGTGCCCTGCGGCAGGCGCAGGGTGAAGCGCATGCGCGATCCTTCCTGCACCACGTTCTCGGCGCGCACGTCGGCCTGCGGGCTCATGCCGTAGCTCATCACGTGGCGCGGGGTCCTGGCGGCCAGCGCGGCCACTTCCGGATCGTCGATGCACAGCACCGCCAGGCCGTAGAACGGCAGGCGCTGCAGGAATTCGGCGAACGCCGCCTGCACGCGGGCAAAGTCGTTGCCGTAGTTTTCCAGGTGGTCGGCGTCAATGTTCGTGATGATCGACATCAGCGGGCTCAGGCGCAGGAAGCTGCCATCGCTTTCGTCGGCCTCGGCCACCAGCCACTGCCCACCGCCCAGCTTGGCGTTGGCACCGGCAGCAAGCAGCTGGCCACCGATCACGAATGTCGGGTCCAGGCCACCTTCGCTCAGCACCGCCGCAGTCAGGCTGGTGGTGGTGGTCTTGCCATGGGTACCGGCCACGGCGATGCCGCGGCGGAAGCGCATCAGCTCGGCCAGCATCGCCGCGCGCGGCATGATCGGAATGCGCTGGCTGCGCGCTTCCATCAGTTCCGGGTTGTCTTCGCGGATGGCACTGGAGACCACCACGCAGTCGGTGCCCAGCACGTTGGCTGCCGAGTGGCCGCGCATGATGCGCGCTCCCAGGCTGGCCAGGCGGCGGGTTGCCACGTTGTCGGCGTTGTCCGAGCCGGACACTTCGTAGCCCAGCGTCAGCATCACTTCGGCGATGCCACTCATGCCGGTGCCACCGATGCCGACGAAATGCACGCGCGGGAACGCGCGCACCAGGTCGTTGGTGTCGTGCAGGCGGCGGATCATGCGCGGCCTCGCGCAGGGCAGGCGCGGTGGCATGCCTTCTTCATACAGCTTCCTCGAGAATGATATCGGCGATGCGCTCGGCGGCATCGACCTTGGCCAGGGCACGCGCGGCTTGCGCCATCTGCATGCGGCGGGCGGGATTTTCGGACAGATCGCGCAGCAGTGCGGCAATGCCGTCGGCCAGCGTTCCGTCCTGCTTCAGCAACACCGCCGCGCCGCGCTCGACCAGGTACTCCGCATTGCGGGTCTGGTGATCGTCGACGGCAGCGGGGAATGGCACCAGCACGCTGCCGACGCCGGCTGCGCACAGCTCGGCCAGGGTCGACGCACCGGAGCGGCACACGACCAGATCGGCCCAGGCGAAGGCCTCGGCCATGTCGGCGATGAACGGGGTGATTTCCGCCTGCACGCCGGCCTTGGCATACGCCTCGACCGCCTCGGCATGCATCTTCTCGCCACTCTGGTGGCGCACCTGCACCGGCACGCCGGCACCCAGCGCGGCGATCGCTTGCGGCACGCCGGCATTGAGTGCGCGCGCACCCTGGCTGCCGCCCACCACCAGCACGCGCAGCGGGCCGTTGCGGTCGGCGAAGCGCAGTTCCGGCGGAGCGATGGCGGCGATCTCCGCACGCACCGGGTTGCCGACGAATTCCTCGCGCTGGGCGAAGGTGCCCGGGAAACCGGTCAGCAGCCGGCGCGCATAACGCGACAGGATGCGGTTGGTCAGGCCGGGCGCACGGTTCTGCTCATGCACGATCAGCGGCAGGCCATGCAGGCGCGTGGCCATGCCACCCGGGCCGGAGGCGAAGCCACCGAAGGCCACCACCGCACGCGGCTGGCGTTTGCGGATGATCATGCCGGCCGCGCGCAGCGCGCGCATCAGCCGCCATGGAGCCGCCAGCAGCGCCAGCTTGCCCTTGCCGCGCAGGCCGGTGATCGCCAGCGTGTCGATGGCAATGTCGTGCTGCGGCACCAGGCGGGTTTCCATCGCGCCTTCGGCGCCCATCCAGGTGACCGGCACGCCACGCTCGCGCAGCACGCGGGCCACGGCCAAGCCGGGGAAGATGTGACCGCCGGTACCACCGGCCAGGATCATCACCGGGCGCACCTTCTCGTTGGCTGCACTCATGACAGCCTCCCGAAGGTCGGTTCGATGCGCGACTGCAGGCGGCTGGTGCCGCGCGCGGCGTTCGCCGCAGCGGCAGCCGTCGGCTCGGCGCTCACCGGCACGCTGGCGGCCGCCGGCGTGGCGGCGGGTTCCATCGGCTCGGCAGCGGTTTCTTCGGCGCCACCGATGCGCACGGCCTGGCGACGCTCGGCGCGCTTGAGCTCGTAGGACACGCGCAGCAGCAGGCCCATCGCCACGCAGGTCATCAGCACCGACGAGCCGCCGGAGGAGATCAGCGGCAGGGTCAGGCCCTTGGTCGGCAGGATGCCCAGGTTCACGCCGATCGAAACGAAGGTCTGCATGCTGATCCACAGGCCGATGCCGAAGGCGATGTAGCCGGAGAAGTGGCGCTTCATTTCCACGCAGCGCATGCCCAGCCAGAAGGTACGGCCGACCAGCAGCGCGTACAGCGCCACGATCACGCAGGTACCCAGGAAACCGAATTCCTCGGCGGTGACCGAGAAGATGAAGTCGGTATGCGCTTCCGGCAGGTAGTACAGCTTCTGCACCGAATTGCCCAGGCCGACGCCGGTCCACTCGCCACGGCCCACCGCCATCAGCGCGTTGGACAGCTGGTAGCCGTCGCCCTGCTGGTCGGCCCACGGATCCAGGAACGAGGTGATGCGGCGCATGCGGTACGGCTCGATGATCGCCAGCGCGCTCATGCCGACCAGGCCGATGACCACCGGCATCGACATGCGCGGCATGTTCACCCCGCCCAGCACCAGCATGCCGGCGGTGATCGCCAGCAGCAGGGTCGAAGAACCGAAGTCCGGCTGCAGCAGCAGCAGCACCACCAGCGCACCGGCCACGCCCAGCGGCTTGAGCATCGCCGGCCAGGTCGCATTGACCTCGTCGCGGAAGCGCACCAGGTAGCTGGACAGCCAGACGATGTACAGCACCTTCACCGCCTCGACCGTCTGGAACTTGGAGATGCCCAGGTTGATCCAGCGGCGTGCGCCGTTGACCGTGCTGCCCAGGCCCGGCGCGAACACCGCCAGCAGCAGCACGAAGCAGCCCAGCAGCAGCATCTGGTTGTACTGCTCGATGGATTTCAGCTCGGTGCGGGCGGCGATGACCGCCAGCACGATACCCACCGCCAGGAAGATCAGGTGGCGGTTGAGGTAGTAGAACGGGCTGCTCATCAAGGCGATCGAGCTGGACGCCACCATCACCACGCCCACGCCGGTGAGCGCGATGATCGCGCCCAGCAGCCACTTGTCGTAGCTGCCTTCGATGGCTTCAAGGCGTGTTGCCTGGCGGGACAGGTCGTTCATCTCAGCGCACCTTCAACGTGGCCAGGCCGATCAGCACGAGCACGACGGAGATGATCCAGAAGCGCACGATCACGCGCGGCTCCGGCCAGCCCTTCAGTTCGAAATGGTGGTGGATCGGCGCCATGCGGAACACGCGCTTGCCGGTCAGCTTGAACGAGGCGACCTGGATCATCACCGACAGGGTTTCGATGACGAACACGCCACCCATGATCACCAGCACCAGTTCCTGGCGGGTGATCACCGCGATGGTGCCCAGCACCGCACCCAGCGCCAGCGCGCCGATGTCGCCCATGAACACCATGGCCGGATAGGTGTTGAACCACAGGAAGCCCAGGCCGGCTCCGGCGATGGCCGCACAGATGATGACCAGTTCGCCGGCGCCCGGGATCTGCGGGATCTGCAGGTAGTTGGCGAACACCACGTTGCCCGAGGCATAGGCGAACACGCCCAGCGCGCAGGCCACCAGCACGGTCGGCATGATTGCCAGGCCGTCCAGGCCGTCGGTCAGGTTCACCGCGTTGGAGAAGCCGACGATCCAGAAGTAGGCGATGGCCACGAAGCCGATGCCGGCCAGCGGCAGCGCGACCGACTTGAACATCGGGATGTAGAAGGTCAGCGCTGCCGGCACGTCGGCCGTGTAGAACAGGAACAGGCCCGCGGCCAGGCCGAAGATCGACTGCAGCAGGTACTTCCAGCGCGACTTCAGGCCGTTCGGGTCACGGCGGACGATCTTGATCCAGTCGTCATACCAGCCGATGGCGCCGAAGCACAGCATCACCGCCAGCACCAGCCACACGTAGCGGTTGCGCAGGTCGGCCCACATCAGCACCGACAGGGTGATGGTGAGCAGGATCAGCGAACCGCCCATGGTCGGCGTGCCGGCCTTGGAGAAATGGGTCTGCGGACCGTCCTGGCGGATCGGCTGGCCGCCCTTGAACTGGGCGAGCTTGCGGATCATCGCCGGTCCAAGCCACAGCGACAGGAACAGGGCCGTCAGCGCGGCAAGGATGGCGCGGAACGTCTGGTAGTTGAACAGCCCGAACAGGCTCTCCAACTGCTGCAACCATCGAGCCAGTTCATACAACATGCGGGGATTCCTCTCCTTGCGCCAGCAGCGCTTTGACGATCAGGTCCATGGCACTGCCACGGGAACCCTTGACCAGGCAGCGCACACCAGCGTGCAACTCATCCTGCAGCGCCTGTGACAGCGCACCATGGGTAGCGAAATGGCGACCGCCTTCACCGAAGGCGGCCGCAGCGGCGGCACTGAGCGGACCCAGCGCATACAGCCGCTTCAGGCCGGCAGCGCGTGCGCGGATGCCGGCCTGCGCATGCAGCGCCTCGGCGTCCGGGCCCAGTTCGCGCATGTCACCCAGCACCAGCCAGCCCTCTTCCGGGGCGGCGGCCAGGGCATCGATGGCCGCAGCCAGCGAGCCGGGATTGGCGTTGTAGCTGTCATCCACCAGCACCGCGCCGTTGCGCAGCTGATGGGCAATCTGGCGGCCCGGCACCGGCTGCGCTTCGGCCAGGCCGGCGGCAATCAGCGCCAGATCGACACCCGCGGCCAGCGCCAGGCTGGCGGCGGCCAGCGCATTGCTGACGTTGTGGCGACCCGGCAGGCCCAGCACCACGCGGGCTTCGCCGGTCGGTGCGACCAGGGTGAACTGGCTGCCCTGTGCACCGGCGCGGATGTCGCGCGCGGTCACGTCCGCCGAGTGTTCGAGGCCGTAGCGCAGCACGCGGCAACGCGCCGGGGTGCTGATGAAGTGCTGCTCGAACCAGCGGCCATAGGCATCGTCGGCGTTGATCACTGCCACGCCATCGGCCGGCAGCGCGGCATAGATCGCGCCCTTGGTCACCGCCACGCCGAGCAGGCTGCCCATGCGTTCCAGGTGTGCCGGGGCAATGTTGTTGACCAGCGCATAGCGCGGGCGGGCGATGTCGGTCAGGTAGGCGATATCGCCAGGCTTGCCAGCGCCCATCTCGTAGACGGCGTAGTCGGCATCTTCCGGCGCATCGATCACCGCCAGCGGCAGGCCGATCTCGTTGTTGCGGTTACCCGGGTTGGCGTAGACCACCTTGTGCGCGTGCTGGGCCACCTGCTGCAGGATCGACAGCAGCAGGCTCTTCACGCTGGTCTTGCCATTGCTGCCGGTGATCGCGAACACCTCGGTGCCACGGTCACGCTGCATGCCGGTAGCGATCTTCGCCAGTGCCAGCTCGCTGTCGGCCACCAGTACCTGCGGCAGCTCGATCGGCAGCAGCCGCTCGACCAGCAGCGCACTGGCACCGCGCGCCTGCGCGTCGGCAGCGAAGTCATGCCCGTCGAAACGCTCGCCGCGCAGCGCCACATACAGGCTGCCCGGGCCCAGGTTGCGGGTGTCATTGCTGACTGCATCGATGGCCACGTCGTCGCCGTGGATCTCGCCACCGGCCCAGTGTGCGATCAGCGAAAGCAGGGTGCGCTTCATGCGGCGCCCTCCCCGGCCTGTGCCTGCAGAACACCGGCCTTGGCCGCCAGTGCAGCCGCAGCCACTTCGGTGTCGTCGAAGTCATGACGCACGCCATTCACTTCCTGGTACGGCTCATGGCCCTTGCCGGCAATCAGGATGATGTCGCCGGCACCGGCACGCTTCACCGCCAGGCCGATCGCACGCGCGCGGTTGCGCTGCACGGTCACGGCATCGGCGTGCTGGAAGCCGGCCAGGATGTCGGCCACGATCACGTCGCCATTCTCGCCACGCGGGTTGTCGTCGGTGACGATGACCTGGTTGGCCAGGCGCTCGGCAATCGCCGCCATCTGCGGACGCTTGCCTGAATCGCGCTCGCCACCGCAGCCGAACACGCAGAACAGCGTGCCCTGCAGATGGCCGTGCAGGCTGTCCAGCGCCTGCTCCAGCGCGTCCGGGGTATGTGCGTAGTCGACCACCACGGTCGGCAGGCCGTCTTCGCCGCCGAGGCGGTTCATGCGGCCACGGATCGGCTGCAGCGCCGACAGCACTTCGGCGATGCGCGGCAGCGGCTGGCCCTGCGCGTGCAGGGTGCCGGCCACGGCCAGCAGGTTGTCCACGTTGAAGCGGCCCAGCAGCGGCGACTGCACCGCGGCGCGCTGGCTGTCGATGACCAGCTCGAAGGCAATACCGCGCCCATCCAGCTGCAGCGCTTCAGCGCGCACGCTGGCGTCAGCGGCACCGCGCGAGCTCAGGCCGATCGGTTGCACGCCGGCAGGCAGGCCAGCGAACAGCTGGCGACCAAAGGCGTCGTCCAGGTTGACCACCGCCGCCTTCAGGCCCGGGCGATGGAACAGCCGCGCCTTGGCCGCGCCGTAGCTGGCCATGTCACCGTGGTAGTCCAGATGGTCGCGGGTGAGGTTGGTGAACACCGCCACGTCGTAGTGCACGGCATCCACGCGGCCCTGGTCCAGCGCGTGCGAGCTGACTTCCATCGCCACCGCACGCGCACCGGCGTCGCGCAGCTGTGCCAGCAGCGCATGCATCTGCAGTACCAGCGGCGTGGTGAATCCGGTCGGCTCGACCGCACCATAAAGTCCGGCGCCCAACGTGCCGATACTGCCACTGGGCGTTCCGAGCAGGTGCCAGGCCTGGGCCAGCAGTTGCACGGTGGAGGTCTTGCCGTTGGTACCGGTCACGCCGACCATCGCCATCGCCCGTGACGGCGCGCCGTGGAACTGGTCGGCCATCGCCCCCATGCGCGCCCGCAGGCCCGGCACGGCGATCGCATCGGCCGGCGCCGGCAGCTCGGTCGGTGCCGGTGGCTCGAACAGGATGGCGCTGGCACCGGCCGCACGGGCCTGCTCGACAAAGCCCAGGCCATGCGCGCCGAAACCGGCGATGGCGACGAAGGCATTGCCGGGGCGCACGGCGCGGCTGTCCAGCACCAGGCCGGTCAGAACGGGATCATGGCCCGCCAGGGCCACGTCCGGAAGCAACTGCGAAAGCAACATCGAAGGACTCATTGCGTGCCTCCCGTAGCGGGCGGCGTCTGGGCTTGCGCGCTCGGCAGCGCAGCATCGAATTCAGCGGCGGCATCGACCGGCAGCGCGGTCTCGGCCGGCGGTGCGGGCAGGATCGAGGCCGAATGGCCGACCTTGCCCGACTGCTGTGCGGCCAGCCACGACTGCAGGTCGTCCAGCGGCACGTCCATCAGGCGCAGGGTGCCTTCCATCACGTTGTGATAGACCGGCGCCGACACCAGGCCGCCGTAGAACTTGCCGGCCTGCGGATCGTTGATGACGATGACGGTGGCGAAGCGCGGGTTGGTGGCCGGCACCACGCCGGCAAACAGCGCGTTGTAATGCCCGCGCTCGTAACCACCCGGACCGGCCTTGCGCGCGGTGCCGGTCTTGCCGGCCACGCGGTAGCCCAGCACCGCCGCCTGCTTGGCGCCGCCCTGGGTGACCACCGTCTCCATCATCGCCACCACCTGCCTGGCGACGTTTTCATCGATGATCTGCTGGCCTTCGTTGCGCTGGCCCTTGACGAAAGTCGGCGCGATAAGGCGCCCGCCGTTGGCCAGTGCCGAGTACGCGGTGGCAATCTGCAGCGGCGTGACCGACAGGCCATAGCCGTAGGACATGGTGGTCTTGGTGGTCCCCGACCAGCGCGCCGGACGCATCACCACACCGGCCGATTCACCCGGGAACCCGCTGTGCGGCGCCGAGCCATAGCCGAAGCGGCGCACGCCGTCGTAGAAGGTCTGGTCCGGCATCTTCGCCGCAACCTTGGCTGCACCCACGTTCGAACTGCGGGTGATCACGCCGGTCACGTTCAGCACGCCGTTGTTGCGTGGCACGTCGCGGATGGTGAAGCGACCCAGCGTCATGTAGCCCGGGTTGGTGTCGATGATGGTGTCCTTGGTCACCACACCGGCCTGCAGCGCGGTGGCGATGGTCAGCGGCTTCATCGTCGAACCCGGCTCGACCAGGTCGGTCACCGCGCGGTTGCGGCGCGTATCAGGGATCGCGCCGGTCAACGAATTCGGGTTGTAGGTCGGCAGGTTGACCATGGCCAGGATCTCGCCGGTGGTCACGTCCATGATCACCATTGAACCGCCGGCCGCCTTGTTGGCCACCAGCGCGTTGCGCAGTTCCTTGAAGGCCAGGTACTGGATGCGGCGGTCGATGCTGAGGGTCAGGTCCTTGCCCGGCTCAGCGGCACGCAGCAGATCGCTTTCGACGGTCTCGCCCTTGCGGTTGCGGATCACCCGCTTCGCACCGGGCTTGCCGCGCAGCCATTCGTCGAAGGCCAGTTCCAGGCCTTCCTGGCCGCGATCATCGATGTTGGTGAAGCCCAGCACGTGCGCCATCGCCTCACCCTGCGGGTAGAAGCGGCGGAACTCGCGCTGCGCGGCCACGCCCGGAATCTTCAGCGCGACCACCTTCTCCGCCTCGTCCGGATTGATCCGGCGACGCAGGTACATGAATTCCTTGTCCGACTTCTGCGACAGGCGGCTGCTCAGCTCATCCACCGACATGCCGACCGCCTGGGCCAGCTCGGGGATGCGTTCGGGCGAACGCAGCAGGTCCTGCGGGTTGACCCAGATCGAGGCAACCGGCGTGGACACCGCCAGCGGCTCGCCGTTGCGGTCGGTGATCATGCCGCGCGAAGTCTTGATCGGCAGCTCGCGCAGGTAGCGGGCCTCACCCTGGCGCTGGTAGAAGTCGCTGTTGATGATCTGTACGTAGGCCGCGCGGCCGACCAGCGACACCGAGCACAGGCCAAGCGCCAACGCCACCCAGCGCAGGCGCTGGCGCAGGTTGAAGGCATTGCGTGGACGGTTGCGACCGGCCTTGCTCATGGGCGCACCACCACGATGTCGGCGGCCTCGGGGAACTTCATGCCGAGCTTTTCGCGGGCGATGCGATCGACACGGTTGGCTTCGGCCAGCGTGGCCTGCTCCAGCTGCAGACGGCCGAATTCCAGGTTGATGTCATCGCGCTTGCGCTCGGCGCGCGACAGCTCGATGAACGTCTGCCGATGACGGTGACGCACGAACACGACGCCGATCGCCGAGGCCACGGTGCAGGCCAACAGGATGATCAGCAGCAGCCGGCTCATGCGTCGGCCTCCCGCTTCTGGGCCACGCGCAGCACGGCGCTGCGGGCGCGCGGGTTGGCGGCCAGCTCTTCGTCGGTGGCCTTGATGGCCCCACCGATCAGGTCCAGCGTCGGCACGAACGCAACGGCCTCGGGCAGGCGGCGGTTGGCCGGCGGCGCCTTGGCCAGGCGGTTCATGTACTGCTTGACGATGCGGTCTTCCAGCGAGTGGAAGCTGATCACCGCCAGACGGCCACCGGGCTTGAGCCGTTCCACCGCCGCATCGAGCCCCGCTTCCAGGTCTGCCAGCTCGCGGTTGATGTGGATGCGGATGGCCTGGAAGCTGCGCGTGGCGGGATGGATCTTGTCCTTTCCACGCGGCATCACCGAGGCGATCAGCTCGGCCAGTTCGGCGGTGCGGGAGAACGGCTGCTTCTCGCGGCGGGCCACGATGGCGCGGGCGATGCGCCGGCTCTGGCGCTCTTCGCCGTAGGTCCACAGCACATCGGCGATCTCGCGCTCTTCCACGCGGTTGATCCACTGCGCAGCGCTTTCACCGCTGTCCGGGTCCATGCGCATGTCCAGCGGGCCGTCCTTGCCGAAGCTGAAGCCACGTTCGGCCACATCCAGCTGCGGCGACGACACGCCCAGGTCGAACAGCACGCCGTCCAGGCCTTCGGCCGTCGCATCCCACTGCAGCAGCTGGGCGAAGCTGCCACGGAAGATGGACACGCGCGGATCCGGCGCGAAATCGCGCTCGGCAACGGCGATGGCGTCCGGATCCTTGTCCATGACCAGCAGGCGCCCCTCGGGACCGAGCTGGGTGAGCACGCCACGTGCATGACCGCCACGACCGAACGTGCCATCCAGATAACGTCCGTTTTCGATCACCCTCAGGCCTTCAAGGACCTGGGTGTACAGGACCGGCAGGTGCACCGCCGGCGACTGCGACACCGGAAGGTGACCGGCCTGCGCTTCTGGGCGCATCCGGGCACCCCGGCTCACAACTTCAGGTCGAGCAACCCATCACCCAGATCCTCGTCAGACAATGTCTGCTGGATCAGGGCCCGATGCGCCTGCTCGCTCCACAATTCGAACTTGTCGCCCATACCGAGCAATACCGCCTTCTTCTCAATGCCCACCGCACCGCGGTGGCTGGCGGGGATGCTGATGCGACCGTTGCCGTCCAGCTCCAGATGGGCGGCCGAGCCGACCAGCTTCTGCTGCAACAGGCGCACGACGCGCTGGGTGTTGGGCTTGGACATCACATCGTCGCGGACCCGTTCCCATTCCGACTCTGCGTACAGCCACAGGCAGCCGGCTTCGAACGGGTTGTAGGTCAGCACGAGACGGTTGTTGCTGGCGCGCGCGACGAGGTCGCGGTAAGCGGTGGGAACCGCCATGCGCCCCTTGTCGTCAACTGTGATGGCCGTCTCGCCCTGGAACACGACGCCTGCACCTTGTCCTTCGCCCGGTGAAACATTGAACCACGAAAACCCACAAAACACCCGGATTTCCCTCTGATGCCCACCTTAGCAGCGGGCCGAGGGTTGTCAACAACTTTTCAGCAGGGAAATCGCCAGCCGCATCAATGGCTTGCAACAACCTTTAGAGACTTGTTCAAGGCTTATCCACAAGTTGCTGATCCGTCTCAATTTTTGAGATTGAACGGAAGTTCAGGGGCGTGGACGGGGTGTGAAACATCGGCCGCGCATTCATCCGAGCCGTGCCGGAAACGGCGCCGGACTGCGCAAACGGTGCACAATGAGGCCATGTGCCTGCTTGCTCTTGGCTGGATGCACCACCCGCGCTGGCGGCTGGTGATGACCGGCAACCGTGATGAGTTCCACGCCCGCCCCACCGCGGCGCTGGCCACCTGGCAGGATGAGACCTCCGTCATCGGAGGACGCGACCTGCGCTCCGGCGGTGGCTGGGCCGGAGTCGGCGCCTCGGGCCGGATGGCGGTGGTCACCAACGTCCGCGACCCGCTGGCGGCCCAGACCGGACCGTCGCGAGGCGCGCTGGTGGCCGACTTCCTGCGCGGCCGCGACCCGGCCGCCGTGCATATCGACCGCTTGGCGACCGTGGCTGGCGCCTACGCCCCGTTCAATCTCCTGCTGGCCGATAGCGACAGCCTGGAGTACCTGGGCAACCATCCCGCCGAACGGCAGACGCTTGGCCCGGGCGTACACGGCATGTCCAACGGCGCGCTGGACGCGCCCTGGCCGAAGACCCGCAGGTTGATGGCGGCCCTTGAAGCCTGGCTGCAGGAAGACGGGGTCAGATCCCTTTCGCAACGCGAAAGGGATCTGACCCCGGACCTGACCCCGCTCTGGAATGCCTTGGCCGATGAACACCGCCCCGCCGACAGCGACCTGCCCGACACCGGCATCGGCCTGGAACGCGAGCGCTGGTTGAGCCCGGCCTTCATCCGCGGCGACGACTACGGCACCCGCGCCAGCACCGTGCTGCTGATCGACGCCGACGGCCACGGCGAGATCCACGAACGCCGCTTCGGCCCGCAGGGTGCACCGAGCGGACAAAGCCACGTCATTTTCTGACCCGGTCATGACGGCCCCTGGCCGGATGCTCTTGGCGGGGGTAGTGCCGGCCGCTGGCCGGCAGCCTTTGGATGCTCGGATTCGCCATGACGCTGCCGGCCAGCGGCCGGCACTACCCGCAGCTTGCTGTCGCGATCCACGTGACGGCGGTCGCCATCGCAGCGGGCTTGAAACGTCATTCAGCTTCCAGCCGCGACCGCAATGTGCCTGTGCCACAGGGGTTCCGGCATTCCAGCCCGCCCACTGTGTCCTTTTCGCATTTGGCACTGTGTCTATAAATGTCGGCCCTGACCTCCCAGGGTGGTCGCGCCCGGCATCACGCCGCGCGATCGACCGCAACCACAAGGAGGCCCCATGCGCCGCATCCTCATCCTGCTCGCCACCCATCTGCTCACCCTCGGCCTGGGCTTCGGCCTGGGCGTCTATCTGCTGCCGATCCTGATCGCCCCCGATGACCCGCCGGTCGCCCAGGTACAGGCCGCAATGAAAGACGCCACCTACCGCACCACCTTCCGCCGCGACCTCAAAGGCAGCGATGCGGTGCACTGGGCCGAAGGCAAGGTCAGCGTCAGCGCCACCCAGGTCGCCTTCGACGGGAAGATGGGACCGGGCCCGGATTACAAGGTCTATCTGGTTCGCGATTTCGTCGACAACAAGGCCGACTTCCTGAAGATCAAGGCGCAGGCCCAGCGCATCGGCGAGGTAAAGACCTTCAACCGCTTCCTGGTCGAGGTGCCCGCGAACGTGGACGTGGACGACTACACCACGGTGGTGGTGTGGTGCGAGCGCTTCTCGCAGTTCATTTCCGCCGGGCAGTACCGCACGCCGGGCTGAGGACCGCGCGACGTCGAGGTAGTGCCGGCCGCTGGCCGGCAGCACTCTGTCCGCCACTGCTGGCATCGTGAAGCTGCCGGCCAGCGGCCGGCACTACAGATGCGCGGTTCATGCATATCGAAGAAAGAGGCGGAGCCGGCCGATAAGCCGGGTTCTGTCGTGGACAGTCATTCCTCTAGGCGTTACGTCACCGCAACGCTCAAGCAACCTACCCGGATCCAACGCGGGCCGCGCCAAAGGATCCCTATTTGGTCTTGCTCCAGGTGGGGTTTGCCGTGCCGGTCTGTTGCCAGACTCGCGGTGCGCTCTTACCGCACCATTTCACCCTTACCGGCCTTCCGAAGAAGACGTAGGCGGTATCTTTCTGTTGCACTTTCCGTCGGCTTGCGCCGCCCAGGCGTTACCTGGCACCTTGCCCTATGGAGCCCGGACTTTCCTCGGCACCCCCGAAGGGATGACGCGACTGTCTGGCCGACTCCGCCAGCGCGCATTCTAGCGTACGCACGCCTTTCCTGCCGTGCCGATCGCGGCGTCCGGTTCATCCATCCACGCGTGGCGTGGCTCTAGCGATGCCGCTGCCTTGGTGGGTGCGGATTCCGATCTGGTGGGTGCGGACCTTGGTCCGCACGATCCATCAACTACCGTACAGCGCCTTGCGCGGCGCACCGGTCAGTTCCGCAGCCAGCTTGGCGGCGGTCGACGGCGGCAGGTGCTCGCTCAGCTTCGCGTAGACGCGGCGGCCGTGTGCCAGCTGCGCTTCCTCATCGTCACCCGCCCCCTGCACCATCACCACGAACTCGCCCTTGCGCTGGTTCTCGTCGGCCTCGACCCTGGCCAGCAGGCCGGCCAGGTCACCATCAAGGACGGTCTCGAACAGCTTGGTCAGCTCGCGGGCCAGCACCGCCGGGCGCTCGCCGCCGAAGATCGCCGCCATGTCGGCCAGCGACTCGGCGATGCGGTGCGAGGATTCGTAGAACACCATCGTGCGCACTTCGCCGGCCAGCGCCTGCAGGCGGTCGCGGCGACCGCTGGCCTTGGCCGGCAGGAAACCCTCGAAGCTGAAACGGTCGCTGGGCAGGCCGGCCACGCTCAGCGCGGCAATGGCGGCGCAGGCGCCGGGCACCGGGCTGACCTTGATGCCCGCCGCGCGCGCGGCACGCACCAGGCGGAAACCGGGGTCACTGACCAGCGGGGTACCGGCATCGCTGACCAGCGCCAGCGACTCGCCGGCCTGCAATCGCGAAACCAGGCGCTGCGCCAAGGCCTCTTCATTGTGTTCGTGCAGGGCCACCAGCGGTTGCTGGATGCCGAAATGGGACAGCAGCTGGCCGCTGCGGCGGGTGTCCTCGGCACAGATGGCCGCCACCGAACGCAGCACCTCCTGCGCGCGCGGGCTCAGATCGGCCAGGTTGCCGATCGGGGTGGCGACGACGTACAGGGTTGGCACACTCATTTCAGCGGTACTCACGGGGCAAGGGTAGAATCGTAGCGTGTACCCGGCCAAGGCCGCTGCCCTCATCGCATGGACCCGATCATGAACAAGCCCGCCGCACGGATCTCCGCCCTGTCGTTGTCGCTGATGCTGCTGGCCGGTTGTGCCACCACCAGCCTGACCAGCACCCCCGATTCGCCGGCCCAGAGCCAGGCGCTGGCGCTGATCGAACAGGGCAAGCCGCGCGACGCCGCACTGCAGCTGGAAGGCCTGGCCGCCACGCTGCGCGGCGGCGCCCGCAGCAACGCCCTGGCCGATGCCGCTTGGGCCTGGCACCTGGCCGGCGACAGTGCCCGCGCGCGCAGCCTGCTCGGCCAGCTCACCGCACGCCAGCTGTCCGGCGCCAGCCTGCAGCGCTACCAGCTGACCGGTGCCGAGCTCGCCTTGGCCGACAAGCAGCCGGCGCAGGCACTGGCCCTGCTGAAGGACCACGGCGACAACGTGCTGCCGGCCCTGCGCACGCGCTGGTACCTGGCCCGCGCCAGTGCCCTGCAGGGCACCGGCGATGCCTTCGGCGCCGCCACCGAGCGCGCCCGCGCCCATTCCAGCCTGACCGGCAGCGCGCGCAGCGAGAACCAGGCCGCCATTGCCGGCCTGCTCGGCACCCTCGACGACGCCACCCTGCGCAGCCGTGCCGCCGCCCTGCCGGCCAACGACCCGCTCTACAACTTCGCCGGCCGTGCACTGATCGCGCGCGGCCTGCCGCTGCCGCGCCCGTTCGACCGCGATGGCGCGGCCCAGTTCGACACCAGCAAGCGCCCGCCGGCGATGAGCGACGGTTACCGCCCGCCGGCCAAGCTGGCCGTGCTGCTGCCGCTCAGCGGCCGCCTGGCCACCGCCGCACAGCCGGTGCGCGATGGCCTGTTGAGCGCTTATTACGGTGAAAGCCGCCGCCGCCCGGACATCAACTTCTTCGACACCGCCGGCACCCCGGCCGGTGCCCTGGCCGCCTATGACAAGGCCGTCGCCTCCGGTGCCGACTTCGTGGTCGGTCCGCTGGGCCGCGACGAAGTGGACGCCGTGTACGGCCGGCAGCAGCTGCAGGTGCCGGTGCTGGCCCTGAACCGCGGCAAGGACGCACCGCCGGCCGGCAGTGCCGGCTTCTCGCTGGCACCGGAAGACGACGGCATCGTCGCCGCCGAGTACCTGCGTGGCCGCGAGCGCGGCAAGGCGCTGGTGATCAACAGCGCCGATGACACCGGCCGCCGTGCCGCCGCCGCCTTCGCCCAGCGCTTTGCGCAGCGCGGTGGCCAGGTGGTGGCCACGATCGGCGTCACCGATGCCGTCGGCGATGTCGGCGCGCAGGTGCGCAACGCCGGCCAGGTCGATGCCGTATTCCTCGCCGTGCGTGCGCCGCAGGCGCGCCTGCTGGCGCCGCAGCTGGCGCTGGCCGGTGCAGGCGGCGCGACCCGCGTTGGCACCTCGCAGCTGACCGTTGGCAGCGGCAAGGTGGAAGAAGACGTGGCGCTGGACGGCATCGTCTATCCGAACGAAGCCTGGAACGTGCGCAGTGTGTCCGGCCTGCCGTCGGCCAGCCAGGTGGCCAGCACCCTGCCGAGCGCACGCGGTGCGGCCGGCCGCCTGTTCGCCTTCGGTGCCGACGCCTGGAAGATCACCGCCTACCTGGACAAGCTGTCCAACGAAGGCGGCCTGGACGGTGCCACCGGCACCCTGTTCCTGGACAGCAACGGCAACATCCTGCGCCAGCCGGCCTGGTCGACCTTCAATGGCGGCCGGCCGATGCCGATCGTCGGTGGTCGCTGAGCGCAGCCAACGTGGCTCGGCGGTGGAAGCCGCCGCCGAGCAGCATCTGCAACAGGCGGGACTGCAGCCGCGTGCGCGCAACGTGCGCTATCGCGGCGGTGAACTGGACCTGGTGATGGACGATGCCGGCACCGTGGTGTTCGTGGAAGTGCGCTACCGCGCGCGATCGGATTTCGGCGGTGGCGCCGCTTCGGTCGATGCGCGCAAATGCCGGCGCCTGGCCCACGCCGCGCAGCTGTACCTGCAGGACCACCCGGCGCTGGCCAATGCGCCCTGCCGTTTCGATGTGGTCGAAGCCACCGGCGAACCGCCGCAGCTGCATTGGCTGCGGGATGCGTTCCGATTGGATGACTGCTGATGGCTACTCTTTGCCGGCCAGCGGCCGGCACTACCCGTCGGACCTGCAGCCGGCCCGCGGCCGGTACGACCATGGTGCGTGACTGATGCCGTCGATCATCACCCATGCCGCTGTGCCGCTGGCGCTGTGGTGCGCCGCTGATCGTGGCCGCATCCCGCCGCGCCTGCTGGCCGCCGGCGTGATCGCCGCCATGCTGCCCGATGCCGATGTACTGGCCTTCGCCCTGCACATTCCCTATGCCGATGCCTTCGGCCATCGCGGCGCCAGCCACTCACTGCTGTTTGCCGGCGTGCTGGCAGCATTGGCCGCGGCGTTGGCGTTCTTGGGTAGTCGCCGACCTTGGTCGGCGGATGTGTGCCAACCAAGGTTGGCATCTACCGTACAAGCCGCTGTATTCGTCTTCGCCTGCGCCGCCAGCCATCCGCTGCTCGATGCGATGACCTCCGGTGGTCTGGGCGTCGCGCTGGCCTGGCCGTGGAGCGAACAGCGCTTCTTCGCGCCGTGGCGCCCCATCCGCGTGTCACCGTTCGCGCCACAGTTCTTCAGCGCACGCGGCGTGGCTACCCTGCTCTCCGAACTGCGCTGGGTGTGGCTGCCACTGGCCGGCGCCGTTGTCGCCTGGAAACTGATCCAACCCGCTCCTGCTGCCTCACGAGATCCGTCATGAGTCCTGCCCTGCCTGCTGCCCTGGTTGCCGAACTGTCCACCCTGCTGGGCACGGAGGGCTGGCGCATGGATGACGGCGCGCTGGAGGCGAATGCGCAGGACAACTCATGGCGCCATCAGCGGCCGGCCGCAGTGGCGTTTCCGGCGGACATCGAGCAGGTGCAGGCGCTGGTGCGTGCATGCCGCGCGCATGGCGTGGCGCTGGTCGCGCGCGGTGCCGGCACCGGTACCACCGGTGCCGCGGTCCCGCAGCCGGGCAGCATCGTACTCTCGTTCACCCGCATGGACCGCATCGTCGAGATCCGCGCCGGTGATCGCTGCGCGGTCGTGCAGCCGGGCGTGTTGAACGGCACGCTGCAGCAGGCGCTGGCGTCGCACGGCCTGTTCTGGGCGCCGGACCCGTCCAGCGCCGAGATCTGCAGCATCGGCGGCAACCTGGCCTGCAATGCGGGCGGCCCGCGCGCGGTAAAGTACGGCACCAGCCGCGACAACGTACTGGGCCTGGTGGCGGTGACCGGCACCGGTGAGGTGATCCGCTGCGGTGGTGCCTACACCAAGGACGCCACCGGCTACGACCTCACCCATCTGCTGGTGGGCAGCGAAGGCACGCTGGCACTGATCGTGGAAGCCACGCTGAAACTGACCCCGCTGCCGGTCAGCCAGGCCGGCCTGCGCGTGCTGTACCGCGATGCCGATGCTGCTGCGGCCGGCGTGTCGCGGTTGATGTCGCAGCCGGTGGTACCCACCCGCCTGGAATTCATGGACGCGCGCAGCCTGGAGCTGCTGCGGCTGAATGGTGCCGATGTGCCGGAGGCAGGCGCGATGCTGCTGGTCGAGGCCGATGGTGACCACGACACCCTGCCTTATCTGCTGCAGGCACTGGCCAGTGCCGCCGAAGGCGACGGCATGATCGAGCTGGACGTGGCGATGGAGGGCCGCGCGCGCGACCAGCTGTGGGCCGCACGCAAGGCGCTGTCGCCCGCGCTGCGCAGCGTTGCGCCGGGCAAGATCAATGAAGACGTTGTGGTCCCGGTGTCGCGCATTCCGGAGCTGGTAGCCGGCGTGCAGGCACTGGCGCGTGACTACAGACTCACCATCGTCACCTTCGGCCATGCCGGCAACGGCAACCTGCACGTCAACATCCTCTACCACCCGGAGGATGCCGACGAAAACACGCGCGCGCATGCCGCGTTGCCAAAGATCTTCGAGCTGACCCTGGCATTGGGTGGCACATTGTCCGGCGAACATGGCATTGGCCTGGCCAAGCGCGATTTCATGGCACAGGCTTTCACCCCGGAAACGCTGACGGCGATGCGCGCGATCAAGGCCGCACTGGACCCGGACGGCATCCTCAACCCGGGCAAGGTGCTGCCGCCGGCATAGACCGCGCACATTCCTTCGCACTCCTGTAGAGCCGAGCCCATGCTCGGCGGCTCTTCGACCAGATCGCGATGAAGCCCGCGCTGCGCGCGCGAGCCGAGCGTGGGCTCGGCTCTACAACCACGTGTCGTTCACCCTCACACTCCTGTGGAGCCGAGCCATGCTCGGCCCCGCTTCGGCCACATCGCGATGAAGCCCGCACCGCGCGCAAGCCGAGCGTGGGCTCGGCTCTACACCGGCGTGTCGCCTGCAATATCGATCAGGGTCTGCCGGAAGCTGGGCAACAGCACGCGGTTGCCATGCCCGCTCAGGTGATCGTTGTCGAAGAACAGCGGCTCCCCGTCTTTCACCGCCGAACAGGTCGTTGGCCCGCACAGCAGCGGCAGCGGATCCCACACCGTCAGCGATGGATAGCGCACCGCCAGTTCGGACAGCAACGCCATCTGCGGCGCGCGCAGCCTTTCCAGGTCGGCGCGCGGCATGCTCAGGCCACCGGCACAGGCCGGGTTGCGGCGGTTGAACCAGTCCGAACAGCGGTACGCACCGGCCTTGAACAACGGCAGCGGCGCATCCACAACCACGTGCACACCCAGCTTCTGCAAACGCCCCAGCACTCGATCGGCTTCATCGCGTGCAGCTTGTGCATGCGCGGGCGTGCGCTCGGCCAGCAGTTGACGATAGATTTCCTGTGCATCCTGCCGCCGCCAGTCGAATCCGCGCAGCTCCGGCATGCGCAAGGCCGCCAGCAGCACGATGTCACCCGGGCGTGCCTCGCGCTCGATGGTCGACAGCGTGTGCTCAATGAACTCCTGGCAATCGGCTGGACTGGCCCGCAGCAGATTGACGAAGCTGCAGCCGCCGCGATCCTGCTGGCGCACCTCCATGCCGGTCTGGCGCGCGACCATGCTGGTCATGGTGCGATACGCCGCCGCGTGCGAATCGCCGGACACGAACAGGCGCCGTCCTTCAAGCGCCGGCGCACTCACCGGCTCTAATGGGCGCCACGCGGGGTAGCGACGCGCCTGCCATGCATAGCCGTCACGGGTAACGCTCAGCGAGACCTGCTCGTGGTACTCCACGGTGGCCCAGGCACCCGCACCACACAGCGCCACCACCGGCAACGCCATCGCCAGCACCTTGGCCGGTGCCAGGCGCAGCAGCGGCGCCGCACTGCGCAGCGGACGCTCGATGAAGTGATACGACGCAGCTGATACCGCCAGCAGCAACACCGGGTACAGCCACAGCGCGGCACCGTGCAGGCCGTAGGTCCAGCGCAGCAGCACCAGCAGCGGCCAATGCCACAGGTACAGCGAATAGGACAACCGGCCCAGGTAGGCCAGCGGTGCGCAGCCCAGCGCGCGGGCGAGGCGCGATGTCCCCGGCGCCGACACGCTTGCCAACAGCAGCAGGGTACCGGCCACGGTGGCCAGCACACCCGGCACCGGCATCGCCAGCTGCGGGGCGATCACCACGCCTGCGGCCAGCAGCGTCAGGCCGGCCGCTGCAACCGCACCACCGTTCTGGCCCGGCGTACGAGTACGCATCCACTGGTACAGCAGCGCGCCCGCAGCCAGCTCCCAGAACCGCGCCGGCAGCAGATAGAACGCTGCCGCTGGTGCCGTCTGCGCCTGCCAGCCCGCCCACGCCAGCGACAGCACGGTGAGCCCCGGCAACAGCCAACGCGACCACGGCCAGCGCTCACGCCCGCGCAGCCAGACGAAGAACAGCAGCGGGAAGACCAGGTAGAACTGCTCCTCCACGCCCAGCGTCCACGTGTGCAGGAACGGGTTGAGTTCGGCGCCGGGTGAGAAGTAATCGTCCTGCTGGCCAGCCAGCACGATGTTGCTGAAGCCGACCAGCGCGGCCCAGCCGGTCTGGTCGAACTGTTCATTGCGCCACGCACGGGGAATGAACAGCGCAGACAGTATGAAAGTGGCCACCAGCATGACCAGCAGCGCCGGCAACAGGCGCAGCACGCGGCGCCGGTAGAAGTCGAGCAGCATCGCGCCCAGCGACGCAGGCGTGCGCGAGGCCAGCGACTGGCTGATCACGAAGCCGGACACCACGAAGAACAGGTCCACCCCGGTGAAGCCGCCGGGCAGCCACGTCGCATTGGTGTGGAAGAGGACGACGGCCAGCACCGCCAATGCGCGCAGGCCATCGATGGCAACGTTGTGGGAACGTTCGGGAGCAGACATGCGGGTGACCGGCAGCGAGCGATCCGGCAGCATCGCCACCGTTTGCGCAGTCATTCAATGGACGATCGCGACAGGGCGGGACATGGTTCAGCTCCGGTCCCAGTTCGCCCCTGCGGGAATGTCGTAATCACCACACTGACGGCGCGCCGCACGTCTGCAACGTTTTCGAATTTCCAATCTTTCTCATTGGCATACGTGGCACTGCATGCAAATCATCTAGCGCCACCGACAACGGGTGGCACGGGCTTCCAATCCCGTTAGGTTGATGTGTTGGTTACGCTTGCCTGCCGGCGCCGCTCTTTCCTTGTTGGGTGGCGTCGGCAGGCATTCTGTCCGCGCTTACATGGCGGGCGGTGCGTGGGGGCCTCGTGCCCGCCGGCGCTTCTACATCGACCTCCGGTATTGGAACCACGCACCGTCCGCCACCCTCGCTGTTAAGCAGGGTGGCCCCTTACTGCTTGCACAAGGACGCCGCCATGACCGATTCCCCCTACCCGCACCTGTTCGCCACCCTGGGCGAGGCCGCCACGCGCCTGCCCGATGACCTGGCCCGCACGCTGGAAGACACCTTCGTCGCGCTGCAGAGCGGTAACAGTGCCGGGGCCATTACCCTGCAGGCCTGCCTGCAGCACATCCGCCAGGGCGACGCCGCCGATGGCCAACCATGGCCCGGCAACAACCGCACGCCCGGGCAACGCCTGGCCCTGACGCGTATTGATCGTGCCAATGCGGGGCTGAGTTTCCTGCTGGAACTGCTGCACGCCACCGAACGCGTACGCGTGGATGGGGATATCGACCAGCAGATGGGCGATGGCGCGCGCGAAGGGCTGCTGCTGGCCTGCCGTGGGCTGGCCGAGTACGTGGATGTGCAGCTGCGGGCGGCGTGAGCATCCGACGAAGAGAAGTGCGGGTGAGCGCTCAGTTCAGTTGCACGCTGCGCGCAATTGCAACGATTCCGATGGCTCGTCATCACAGGAGCACCAATGGTGCGCACTTCTTTTCAGGGAGTGTTTCGATGCACAAGATGATGGTTCCGCTCACCCGCTATGCGCAGTTCACTGGCCGCGCAAGCCTCAGCGAATTCTGGTGGTTCCAGTTGTTCATCATGATCATTTCGATCCCGCTGTATCTGCTGAGCTTCTATGCCGGCTACAGCGGTTCGCAGGGCCCGGCGCTGGTCGTCACCGGCCTGGGCGTAGTGATGTGGCTGGCATTCGTGTTGCCGTCCATCGCGGCCACCATCCGCCGCCTGCACGATACCGATCGTTCGGGCTGGTGGTTGTTGCTGGGGTTCGTGCCGTTCGTCAGCCTGGTGCTGCTGGTGTTTCTGCTGCTGCCCGGCACGCCGGGTGGCAACCGCTTCGGTGCGCCGGTTCCACACGTGTAACCAGCCCGCGTTGGTAGGTGTCGACCTTGGTCGGCTCGGCGTTGCCACCGGCTGCTGACACCTCTGTGCCAACCAAGGTTGGCACCTACCAGAGCAACATCGATGTGCTTCACTTGGGGTCAGATCCCTTTGCGGCGCAAAGGGATCTGAGCCCACCCCGAACGTTGACCCAGCAGGGCAGTACCGCTGCTGCTACGCGAAGTGCTGGTAGCCGCCGTCGGCGGCTTCGCCGTCCACGTGTACGCCCTGCCCTTCGGCAATACGGCCGATGCGGGTGAGCGGCACGTCCAGCGATTCGGCCAGGTAGTGCAGCGCGTCGCGCTGGTCGGCGGCGGCGGTGAAGCACAGCTCGTAGTCGTCGCCCCCGCGCAGTGCGCAGTCGCGTGCGGCCTCACGACCGAGCAGTTCACGCAGTGCGTGCGAGATCGGCAGCGAATCGGCATCCACATGCGCGGCCACGTTGCTGCGCGTGGCGATATGACCGAGGTCGGCCAGCAGGCCGTCGGATACATCCACCGCCGCGTGCGCGAAGGCCCGCAGGCGCAGGCCGAGGGTGACGCGCGGCGTCGGCCGCAGCAGGCGCAGGCGCAGGCTTTCGTAGTCGGCCAGCAACGTGGCGGTGGCGATGCTCAGTGCACCCTGCTGCCACAGGCGCAGCGCGCCGGCGGCGTCGCCCAGCGTGCCGCTCACCCAGATGTCATCACCCAGCTGCGCGCGGTCGCGCCGCAGGGCCTGGCCGCGCCCGACTTGGCCCATCGCGGTGACCGACAGCGAGAGCGGGCCGCGCGTGGTGTCACCACCGATCAGCGCGATGTCGTGCTGGTCGGCCAGAGCGAAGAAGCCATCGGCAAAAGCCTCGATCCAGTCTTCAGACGCTTCCGGCAGCGACAGCGCCAGCGTGCACCACGCCGGGCGCGCGCCCATCGCGGCGAGGTCTGACAGGTTGACGGCCAGGGTCTTCCAGCCGATGTCGAAGGCCGGGGTTTCCACCGGGAAGTGCACGCCGCTGTTGAGCGTATCGGCGGTGACCACCAGTTGCTCGTTGGCACGCGGCTGCAGCAGCGCGGCGTCGTCACCGATGCCGAGCAGGATGTCGTCGCGCTCGAGGGTGCGGGCGCGGATGCGGTCGATGAGGGCGAATTCGGCGAGGGACATGGAGCGTTCCCGCTGTTGTACGTGCCGCGCAGGGCGCGGTGGGCGGTAGTGCCGGCCGCTGGCCGGCAACCTCAGGATCCCTGCAGCTGCCGGCCAGCGGCCGGCACTACCACAGGTGGGTCAGTGACCCGATTCGACCTTGCGCCATTCCACGGCGGCACGATCCAGCACGCCGTTGACGTAGGTATGGCCATGTTCGGAACCGAAGCGCTTGGCCGATTCGATGGCCTCGTTGATCACCACGCGGTACGGCACGTCCAAGCGGTAGCGCAGTTCGTAGGCGGCCAAGCGCAGCACGGCGCGTTCGATCGCGTCCACTTCCTCGATGCCACGGTCCAGGTACGGGCCGAGCGCTTCGTCGATGTCGCGACGGTTGTCGAGCACGCCGTGCACCAGCGCCTCGAAGTAGGCCAGGTCGGCGATTTCGCGGGCCTGCTCGTGGGCGAACTGGGCGATCAGCGACTGCGCGTTGCCGCCGGAAATCTGCCAGGCGTAGATGGCCTGCACAGCACGACGGCGCGCACGCGAGCGCAGCACGGGATCCACGCCATCGCGGCGGACGGGTTTACCGGAGGGCTTGCCCTGGGTGTTCTTGTTCATGGCAGCTGCTCCAGAAGATTGACCATTTCCAATGCGGCGAGTGCGACTTCCTCGCCCTTGTTGCCGTGGCTGCCGCCTGCGCGGGCCTCGGCGTCTTCAACGCGTTCCACCGCCAGCACGCCGTTCAGCACCGGCACGCCGAAATCCAGCTGCACGCGCATCAGGCCTTCGGCACAGCGGTCGGCCACGTGTTCGTAGTGGCGGGTGTCGCCACGGATCACGCAGCCCAGGGTGAGGATGGCGGCGTGTTCATGCGCGGCGGCCAGGCGTGCAGCCACCAGCGGCAGTTCCCAGGCACCCGGCACGCGGATCACGTCGATGTTGGCTTCGGTGATGCCGTTGCCGGCCAGACTCAGGCGGGCGCCTGCGACCAGCGCGTCGGTGATGCGGGCGTTCCAGCGGCTGGCCAGGATGGCGAAGCGCGCCGACTCGGGAGTGCGAAGATCGCCTTCGTAGTGGCTCATATGCGGCTTGGGGGACTCGATAAGGGGGTAATTCTAGCGTGGATGGGCCCCGGCCGTGGCTGGCGGGGGCCTGCAGGGTGTGCCGACCAAGGGTCGGCCCCCACCGGTAGTGCCGGCCGCTGGCCGGCAATCCCGGGGATGCGGTTGCCGACCAGCGGCCGGCACTACTCATTACAGGGTCACCGTCTCCACCACTTCCAGGCCGTACCCGGCCAAGCCGATCTGGCGGCGCGGGGTGCCCAGTACGCGCAGCTTGCCCAGGCCCAGGTCGGACAGGATCTGTGCGCCGGCACCGTTGCGGCGCCACTGGCCCACGTCCTTATCCTTGCCCGGCACCACCGGCACCGGCTGCTGGCGCAGGCGGGCCAGCAGGGCTTCGCCATCGCGCGGGGCCGACAGCACCACCATCACGCCAGCGCCCTCGGCATCGATCGCCCGCAGGGCGTCGGTGGCGGCCACGCCGAAGTCGTCACGGCGCCAATGCAGCAGGTCGGCCAGCGGGTTTTCCACCTGCACGCGCACCAAAGTCGGGGTCTCCGCATCCGGGGCACCCCGGACCAGCGCGAAATGCAGGTCGTGGGCGATGCGGTCGCGGTAGGTCACCAGCTTGAACGGGCCGAATTCGGTGTCGATGTCGCGCTCGTCCACGCGTTCAACAGTCTTTTCGGTGGCCAGGCGGTAGGCGATCAGGTCGGCGATGGAGCCCATCTTCAGGCCGTGCTCGCGCGCGAACACTTCCAGCTCCGGGCGGCGCGCCATGCTGCCATCCGGGTTCAGGATTTCCACCAGCACGCCGGCCGGTTCCAGCCCAGCCAGCATGGCCAGGTCGACGCCGGCTTCGGTGTGGCCGGCGCGGGTCAGCACGCCGCCCGGCTGGGCGATCAGCGGGAAGATGTGGCCCGGCTGGTGCAGGTCCGACGGCTTGGCGTTGGGCTTCACCGCGGTGCGGATGGTGTGGGCGCGGTCGTGGGCCGAGATGCCGGTGGTAACGCCCTCGGCGGCCTCGATGCTGACCGTGAAGTTGGTCTGGAACTGCGCGGTATTGGCCTGCACCATCGGCGCCAGGCCGAGGTCGGCGGCGCGGGTGCGGGTCAGCGGCAGGCACACCAGGCCACGGCCGTGGGTGACCATGAAGTTGATGTCCGACGGCTTGACCAGTTCGGCGGCCATGATCAGGTCGCCTTCGTTCTCGCGGTCTTCGTCATCGACGATGACCACCATGCGGCCCTGGCGGATGTCTTCCAGGATTTCCGGAATCGGGGCGAAATTCATGCGGCATCTCCGTGTGGGTGCTGACCGTTGGTCGGCACACTGATCAGGCGCTCCACATAACGGGCGACCAGATCGATTTCCAGATTGACTGCACTGCCCACGCCGGTGGCGGAGAAGGCGGTGTTGGCCACGGTGTGCGGAATGAGGGCGACTTCAAAGCCTTCATCGTCCACTTCGTTGACGGTGAGGCTGACGCCGTCCACGCAGATCGAACCCTTCCTGGCGATGTAGCGGCGCAGCGAGGCCGGCGCGGCGAAGCGCCAGCGCTGGGCACGTGCATCTTCGTGGATGGACAACACCTGGCCGAGGCCGTCGACGTGGCCGCTGACCAGATGGCCGCCGAGGCGGTCGGTCGGGCGCATGGCGCGCTCCAGGTTGATGACCGCACCCTCGCCCAGCTGGCCCAGCGTGGTCAGGCCCAGAGTCTCGGTGGACGCATCAGCCTGGAAGCTGCGGGCGTCGAATGCGATGACAGTGAGGCAGACGCCGTTGATGGCAATGCTCTCGCCCATCTGCACGTTGTCGAACGGCAGATTCCCGACATTGAAGGTGAAGCGGACATCGCCGCCGATGGATTCACGTGCGGCCAGACGGCCGACGCCTTCGATGATTCCAGTAAACAAGTAACGTTCTCCGCGAAAAGTGAGCGAAAAACGCCGCAAGGCAAACAGGTGCACGCAGGGCAAGAGCCCTGTGGCACCGTCTTCTTTCATCCGGACTATGACCGTCGGCTCCGGCATTGGACCGGATCTGCTGACCCCCGGCCGTGGGCCGGGGCGCTCGCGGGCTCGTGCTTGCGCACCTACCGCCGGTGGGGAATTGCACCCCGCCCTGAAGACGTTTGTGTACCGGCGAACCGGTCTGGTCAGTGTACCAGCCCGGCCTGAACGGGTGGGATTCCCGGGGTCGGATCCCTTTCCGCAGGAAAGGGCTCTGACCCCGACCACGTCTGGCCAGCCTGTGACGGCCGTCTCTCGCATTTTGTAAAACTTTCATTAAAATCCGCAGCGGACGACATGAGGTCGCCACGGGCAGCCGCGAGGGCAGGCCCGCCAATGGACTGAAACTCACAGGAATTTCCATGCGCAAGATCCTGATCGTGGCCGCCCTGCTGGCCGCCGCCCCGTTCTCGGCTTCGGCCGAGGCCCTGAGCTACACCTACGTTGAAGGCGGCTGGACCCAGGTCCAGGTTGACGACAACCTGCTGGACGACCCGAAGGTCGACGGTGGCTACCTGCGCGGTTCGGTCGCGCTGGCCGAGCAGGTCTACGTGTTCGGTGGCTGGTCGCGCACCAGCAAGACCCGCCACTACGGCGAAGATTCGCTGAAGCTGGAACTGAACCAGCCGGAGCTGGGTATCGGCTACCACATGCCGTGGACCGACCGCCTGGACTTCACCGCCGATGCCGCCTGGGTGCGCCAGAACGCCGAATCGACCCTGCGTTATGACGGTGTGCGTTACCACGGCAAGGACCACACCAATCTGGGCCGCGTCACCATGGGCATCCGCGGCAAGCCGTCGCGCATGACCGAAGCCTGGGTCAAGGCCGGCTACATGGATGGCGGCAACAACTACAAGGGCACCTGGGTCGGCACTGTTGGCGGCCAGATCAACTTCACCAAGACCTGGGGCCTGGTGGGCGAGATCTCCGGCTACCGCGACGTCACCCAGTACTCGGCCGGCGTCCGCGCCAGCTTCTGATCCAACGGTCGCTCCTCGTCGTGCGATCGAACGGGCCCCGCAAGGGGCCCGTTTTTTTTGCCCACACACAACCGCCGCGCAAAAATCCACCACAAGTACCATCTCTTCTGAGAAGACAATCGAAACAGCGTGCCAATCCTGGAGCAAAGTTCTGGCGAAAAACGTGGCACCATGAATGACAGGCGCGAAACAAAGCGACATGGAGCTATCGACAAAAGGTCGATCCGCAGTCGTTCGCAAGGCATTCAAGGAACGTATGGCCTCTATCCATATACACGGCGTGGACAGGACCGCAGACATCCAGCAGTGGTCGATCCGGCACGACAGCCAGCATGGACTGCAGCTGAAGTGCACCTACCACGGAAGGAAGACGGCCTCGTATCCGCTCAACGATTGCGTGATATCTCCCAGCAGAACTCTGGGCCAGACGCTGTTGAGGAAGAAGAGAAGCACGATGGTCAAGTCCATCGCCAAGGCCGTCATCTATGGTGAGAGCTACGCTGTCGTGCACTATCCGGGTCGAGAAAAACCCTATGTTTACAAGATGGATGGACTTGTACTCGCAACACCGACGTCATTGAAGGAAGAAGCAGTCTTCCGCTACTTCTCTGCAGTCGCCAATAGGCGCCGGGAGCGCTCCGAATCCAAGGCCGGAATTGATGCAAACATCGTGCGGCAGCTGGAGGCGCTTTCCAGCAGCCCTGAAACGGCATTACACGCATACTGCACGGCACGCAACAGCGTTCAGCGCGTTGATCAAGGCCTGATCTATCCCTTCGGAGTGAACGAAAGCCAGCTCGCAGCGGTTGAGAATGCGTTTCGTGCTCAGATAAGCGTGATTGAAGGCCCGCCAGGAACCGGAAAGACCCAGACCATTCTCAACATTCTGGCCAACTTACTGCTACGAGGCCAGAATGCCGCAGTGGTCTCCAACACGAACTCAGCCGTAGAAAACGTCTATACCAAGCTGGAGAAGAGCGGACTCGGCCATCTGGTTGCGAAACTTGGCAATCGGGACAACAGGAAAGACTTCTTCAACGCACTCCCCGCGAGGCCCACATCGGAACCGCCCAACTCCCTGCCCCTTCGGGAAGTCCACGCCTTGCTGGAGCGTGTGAAACAACACCTTCACGACAAGAACGAAAGTGCAAGATTGCAGGCCGATCTGGATGAGCTTGTCGTGGAGCAGCGTTACCTGAAGCAATGGCAGGAGAGCAGCAGACTACCGGCAGACGTGGCTCTGGACAAGTACAAACTGACTCCAAGCAGAGCAACGGACTTGATGGCCTACCTGAACCATCTAGGGGAACGGCGCATACGCCTGAGAGATAGAGTCGACCTGATCCTGAGCTTCAGGATATTCCGCACTGCTCCATTCGCGTCAATGGATGATCGCCTGTCGGCCTTCCTCTCATTGCAGATGCATTACTACGAAACCGCAATACTGGAAAAACAGGCCGAGCTGCGCGCCTGTCGTGCGCGGCTGGAGAGCGCAAGTTTTGATGCCTTACTAAATTCATTGAGAGCCGCCTCGATGGATCATCTGAAAAAGCATCTTCACCAAAATGCACCACCCTCGGCCAACTTCGGCGCCCAGGACTACCGCACAAAATTCGACGCGTTCGTGCAGCACTTTCCAATCATATGCAGTGGCACGCATTCGATCGTCAACTCGATCGCGCCTGGCGCGATCCTCGACTACATGATCATCGACGAGGCGTCCCTACAGGACATCGTACCTGGCATTCTTGCATTGGGCTGCGCGAGAAATCTTGTCGTAGTCGGCGACAGTCGGCAGCTGGCACACATACCGGTAAAAATTGGAGTACCGGCACCTTCCGACGCCTATGATTGCGAGCGCTTCAGCCTGTTGGATTCCTGCATCGCGGTATTCGGGAAGGATCTCCCGCGAACCCTGTTGAAAGAACACTACCGCTGCCATCCTAGAATTATCCAGTTCTGCAACCAGCAGTTCTACAACGGCGCACTTGTTCCCATGGGCGAGGATTCAGGAGACGCCCCACTTCGGCTCGTGGTCACAGCGAAGGGCAACCACGCACGTGAGAACGCAAACCTGCGCGAGCTGGATTCTCTTAAAGAAATCATCGAAGGCGACGGCGATCCAGTTGGCATTGATGCCGAAGGCCGGGGCTTCATCGCTCCATACCGTGCACAGATTTCATTGTCGGAAACTAAGCTCCCCGCAGATTTCGCGAAGGACACGATTCACAAGTTTCAAGGCAGGGAGTGCGACGAAATAATTCTTTCCACAGTACTGGACAAGAAACGATACAACCAGGAGCCAGAACGGCTCGCATTCGTAGATGACCCACGCATGGTCAATGTTGCCGTGTCAAGGGCCAAGCGGCGCTTCACGTTGGTAACCGGCGATGATGTATTCGCAAACGGCAACGGTCACATCGCGGCGCTGATCCGCCATATTACTTACTATGCGCATCAACACCACCTGATACGCGCCCCGGTGGTCTCGGCGTTCGATCTGCTTTACGGCGAGTATGACCGGTCCTTGGACCGACTGAATCAACGGCTTCGCGCAAGCGACTCACGCTACCGTTCCGAGCAGATCGTAGCCCAATTGCTTCGACAGGCACTATCTACCCCAGCACATCAACGTATGGTGGCACGCTCGCAAGTCCGGTTGAACCAGATCTGTAGCCCTGACAGTACGGTGTGGTCGGAGCGCGAGAGTGGCTTCATGAAGCGCTCAACCTGCGACTTCGTGGTCTACCTCAAGGTAGGAAAGAAGCCCATCGGTGTCATCGAAGTCGACGGCGGCTTCCATGACAGGCCCGATCAAAAGTCACGGGATGCGCTCAAAGACTCGATCCTCGCTAAGGTAGACATCCCGATACTTCGGCTGAAGACCATCGAAAGCGCCGTCGAGGAACGGATCAATACATTCATTGGCCGCTGGGGCCAGCACAACGTGGAAGCCTAGAGCCGAAATCAGTGGCCGCACTTTGTTACCTCGATGCGCTAGGCTTGCGCGCCTCTGGAACAGGAAACACCGTCATGAAGACTCCCCTGCGTACCCTGCTGGCCAGCGCCCTGCTGGCTGCCCCGCTGCTGGCCAGCGCCGCCCCGGCCACGCTGACGCCCGAACAGGCCTTCGATCTGTATGCCCGCGTCCTGCTGGAAGACGACGCCGCCGCGACCCGCACCCTCAACGATGCGCTGAAGCCCGCCTTCGACGGCCAGGACGCGGTAACCCCGAACCCGGGCGCATTGGCCAAGGCGCTGGCCGAACCGTGGCAGGTCGTGCTTGCCAGCACCGGCGCCAAGGCCGACGCGGCCGCCAGCGAGGCGATGTATGCCAAGGCCCTGCGTGATTCGAAGTGCCGCGCCAGCAAGAGCGTGATTGAAGACAACGAGTACGTGGACGACCAGAAGCTGGCGCGCATCACCTTCAGCTGCCAAATGCCCGACCTGGGCAAGGTACGTCCGCTCTTCGCCGCCAGCCTTGCCGCCGACGCCAGCCCGGCTTCGCGCAAGCAGTTCACCGACGCTTACAGCCAGGCGCTGCAGAGTGGCGCGCGCGTGCCGGTCAGCGGCACCTTCACCCTGTACCCGGCCAAGGACAACGGCTACTGGTACAGCGGCAACTTCGATGATCTGGTGGGCAGCGTGACCGGGGCGCTGGCACCGTTCGAGGAATGGATGCAGGACGTGCAGGCGGCCAGCGCACCGAAGGTGACCGGCGTACCCGGCTGCGACCTGCTGCTGCAGCAGCACCGCAGCTGCGTGGCGAAGGTCGCACCCGACCAGATCAGCGGCGTGGATGCGATGGCCGAGGAACTGAAGGCCAAGGCACAGCTCAAGTCAGCCGATGAGATGACGCAGGAGTGCAAGGCACTGCGCCCGATCGCCGAGATGATGTGGACCGACGAGTGCCCATAAGCACGACGTAGCGCCGTTGCCTGCAGCAGGATCAACGGCACTTTCAGAACCGTTGCATGGTCTTGCGCACACTGCGTGATCAATGCTGTTGCCCTCTTCCACGAGGGCAACAGCATGAAGCACCGCATAACCTCGACCACGGTCCTGCTTGTCGCGCTAATGGCGTGCTGGCAGGCCGAAGCGTCCAGACCCAGGACCTTCTACGTGCAACCTTCGGTTGCCTTCGAGTCGACCCAGCTGCGCGACCGCGACATCGACGCGCAACTGAGCGAGAACGACGATTGCCGCGCGTTCCTGCAGTACCACGATCAGTGCGCACCGTCGGTACTGCCGGACGAGTACGACCAGGGCATCAGCCGGCGCAGGCTGCGGTGGAAGTCAACGCAGCTGACGGGAGAAGCACTCGGTGCCTACTGCCGTGACCTGCATGTGCTGTGGAAGCAGCAATGGAAAGAGCAGTGCCCCGCCCACGAGGACGAGGGCACCTGACAGCGCCGGAACGGGGCCAGTGCCCCGCCATTGCCTCACGGGCGCAACAGCAGCCGGATGTCCTCGCCGATCTGGCGCTGGTCAACCACGTGCAGGCGACGCTGCTGGTCCATGGCATCGATGCCCAGGCCGGCCAGCAGCGGACGACCGTTGTCGCCCAGCAGCGTGGGCGCCTGATACAGCAGCAGTTCGTCCACCCAGCCAGCGCGCAGCAGCGCACCGGCCAGTGTCGCGCCGGCTTCGGTATGCACCTCGTTGATGCCGCGCTCGGCCAGCAGCGCCAGCACCGCGCCCAGGTCCAGCCGCCCTTCAACGCAGGGCACGCTGGCAAATTCGGCGTCGGCCGCATCCGGCGCACTGACCGCCGCATCGTGCAGGTACAGCGTCGGCGCACCGCCCTCGCGCACACGGCTGCATTCGAGCGAGCGCAGGCGCGAATCGAGCACCACGCGCAGTGGTGGCATCACTTCGGTACCGGCCAGGCGCACGGTCAACATCGGGTCGTCGGCCAGCACGGTATCGGCGCCAGTCAGGATCGCACCGGCGCGAGCGCGCCAGTGCTGCACGTCCTCGCGCGCGGCCGGCCCGGTGATCCACTTGGAGCTGCCGTCGGCCATCGCGGTGCGGCCATCGAGGCTGGCGGCCAGCTTCACCCGCAGCCACGGGCGGTTGCGCTCCACGCGCGACAGGAAGCCCTTGTTGAGCTCGCGCGCCGGCGCCGCCATCAGTCCTTCGGCAACCTCGATACCCGCATTGCGCAGCAGATCGAAGCCACCGCCATCAACCTTCGGGAACGGATCGCGCATCGCCGCCACCACGCGCGTCACGCCCGCTTCAATCAGCGCCAGTGCGCACGGCGGCGTGCGCCCGTAGTGGGCACAGGGCTCCAGGGTGACGTAAGCGGTCGCACCGCGGGCCTCGCTGCCGGCTTCGCGCAGCGCGAACACCTCGGCATGCGGGCCGCCTGCGCGCTGGTGCCAGCCCTGCCCTACCACGCGTTCGCCGTGGGCGATCACGCAGCCGACCATCGGATTGGGGCGGGTGGTGTAAGCGGCACGTTCGGCCAGACGCAGCGCGTTGGCCATGTGCAGGTGGTCGAGGACGGAGAACGAAGGTGTCATGCGGCCATGGTAACGCCGCCGGTGTGGATGCACGCCATCGGCAGATCCACGCCATGCGTGGATGGACACCTCCGTGCCAACCAAGGTTGGCCCCCACCAGATCATGGGCGCCTCCGTGCCACCACAGCGGTGTCGGTCAGCCCTTCTTCTTCTTGGTCAGGGCGATCACATCGCCCAGCAGCTGGAGCTGTTCGGTGCTGGACGGCAGGTCGCGCTCGAGCTTCTCGATCTCCTCGCGGAAATCGGCCACGTCCTCGAAGCTGCGGTAGACCGAAGCGAAGCGCACATAGCCCACGTGGTCGAGCTTGCGCAGTTCGTTCATGACGAACTCGCCTACCTTGATCGAGGGCACTTCGCGCTCGCCGCTGATGCGCAGCTGGTGCACCACCGCACGTACCGCCGCTTCGATCTTGTCTTCGGGAACCGCACGCTTCTGCAGCGCGCGGTCGAACCCCGCGCGGACCTTGCGCTGGTCGAACGCTTCACGGGTGCCATCGCTCTTGACGATGGCCGGCAGCTTCAGCTCGACCGTTTCCAGGGTACTGAAGCGCTCGCCGCAGGCTTCGCATTCCCGCCGACGGCGAATCGTCGCGCCGTCTTCAGAGACGCGCGAGTCGATGACCCGGGTATCGGCATGTTGGCAGAAGGGGCAATGCATGGAACGCCTGGCTCAGGGAGCAATTGCCACCATCATGGCAGCGTCGCAAAGGTACCTGAGAAAGGGCGCCGCAGCAAATGCTGCCTGCGCGGAAGCGCCTGCATTCTGGCCACCCAGCGTGTCCGACGAGTTGGGGAGCCCGGCTCAACCCGGTGCGGGCGGCGGCGATGCCACGCGTGCCCAGCGCAGCCAGGCCAGGTGCCCGGCCATCACCAGCAGCGGCGGGCCAAACCCGAGAAAGCCCAATGTCGAGATCTCGCCATTGCTGATCGTGGAGTACAGCGTGGCGACGACCACGCCCGACGCGGCCAAGCCACCCAACGCCAAGCCGACCCAGGCCACAACCGGTGATTGGCGCAGGCCGGCAACACCGCGCCACAGGAACAGCCCGCTCAGCCACAACCACGACAGCAGGCCGATGATGCCGGCCGACGACCACAGCAGCAACAGCGTGTACTCGTCGCCCGTCAGGTACTTGCCGTCCCATACGGCCATCAGCCCCAGCATGGCACCCGTGCCGCCTGCCGCCACGGTGGGCAGGCCTACCAGCAGGCCGGCAATCGCCATCGCGCGTTTGTGCAGGCGCTCATCCATGCGTTCGATGTCCTTCCATGGGCCACGTCATGCGCGGCGCTTGATCCACACCAGCATCGCCGCCGGCACCAGCATCGATGGGCCCAACAGCAACAGGGCGATGCCTTCGGCGTGGACGGTGATGCTCCACCACAGCGCCAGCCCCAGCGGGGGTACGGCGGCAAGACCGCCGGCCAGCAGCAGCCACCACCAGAGGCGATGCACCTGCAGCCCGGCACGCCCCTGCAGCAGATACCCGGCGCTGAGCCACAACCAGGCCAGGCAGCCGGCAATGCCGGCGACGCCCCAAACCGGCATCACCGTCACCGCGGCCAGCGTGCCATGGCCGAACTGGCCCAGCCCCGTCAGCAGCAGCATCGTCGCCGCGGCACCGCCCACCACCAGGCTGGGCAGGCCGAATGCCACCGCCAGGGTGGCGTACAGATACTTGAGGCGGCGCTCATCCATGCGCGGGATTCCTGGTGACGGGGTCAGAGCCCTTCCCTGCGGGAAGGGATCCGACCCCCTGCGCCGATCAGCCGTAGACCGGGTACTTGCGGCACTGCGCGCTGACCGCGTCGCGCACGCGGGCGATGACGGCATCATCGTTCGGCGCGTCCAGCACGTCGGCGATCCAGTTGGCCAGGTCCACGCAGTCCTGCTCGACGTAGCCACGGGTGGTCACGGCCGGGGTGCCCAGGCGCAGGCCCGAGGTCACGAACGGAGAACGCGGGTCGTTCGGCACCGAGTTCTTGTTGACGGTGATGTGAGCCTTGCCCAGCGCCGCTTCCGCATCCTTGCCGGACACGTCCTTGCCGATCATGTCGACCAGCATCAGGTGGTTCTGGGTGCCGCCGGAAACGATCTTGTAGCCGCGCGCGATCAGCGTGTTGGCCATCGCCTGGGCGTTCTTCACCACCTGCTGCTGGTACGCCTTGAAGCCCGGTTCCAGCGCTTCCTTGAAGGCCACGGCCTTGCCGGCGATGACGTGCATCAGCGGACCGCCCTGGATGCCCGGGAACACGATCGACTGCAGCTTCTTGACCAGGTCTTCGTCGGCGCCCTTGGCGATGATGATGCCGCCACGCGGGCCGCGCAGGGTCTTGTGGGTGGTCGAGGTGACGACGTGGGCGTGGTCCAGCGGGCTCGGGTAGACGCCGGCGGCGACCAGGCCCGCGACATGGGCCATGTCCACGAACAGGTAGGCACCGACCTTGTCGGCGATGGCGCGGAAGCGCGCCCAGTCGATCACCTGCGAGTAGGCGGAGAAGCCGGCCACGACCATCTTCGGCTTGTGCTCCAGGGCCAGGCGCTCGACCTCGTCGTAATCGATCAGGCCCTGGTCGTTGACGCCGTACTGCACGGCGTTGAACAGCTTGCCCGAGGCATTGACCTTGGCACCGTGGGTGAGGTGGCCGCCGTGGGCCAGGCTCATGCCGAGGATGGTGTCACCCGGCTGCAGCAGGGCGAAGTACACGGCCTGGTTGGCCTGCGAGCCGCTGTGCGGCTGCACGTTGGCGTAGTCGGCGCCGAACAGCTGCTTGAGGCGGTCGATCGCCAGCTGCTCGGCGATGTCCACGTATTCGCAGCCACCGTAGTAGCGCTTGCCCGGATAGCCTTCGGCGTACTTGTTGGTCAGCTGGCTGCCCTGGGCTTCCATTACGGCCGGGCTGGTGTAGTTCTCGCTGGCGATCAGCTCGACGTGGTCTTCCTGGCGCTGGGTTTCAGCGGCGATGGCCTTGGCCAGTTCGGGATCGTAGGTTTCGATGCGGACGTCACGCGGGAACATCGGGTACTCCAGCAGGCAGGGAAAGGGGTACGGCTCAGCCCCTGATTGTAGCCCCGCACCGGCCTGCCGGGGCCGGAAAGGCCGGGGCCGGCACTCCCGAAGGAATCCGGCCCCGTATGGTTTCGAGGGACGTTGTGGGATCACAGCCCTTTCCGTGGAAAGGGATCCGACCCCAGCCGCGATCCTCAGCGACTGTTGATGATGTAGTCGGCGATGATGCCGGTCGCCACCGCCACCAGCAGCATGTTGCCGCGGTCGTCGCGGATCCAGTGGTGCCCATACGGCGGGCGGCGCAGGTGGTAGCGCGGGTAGTCGTTCACCACATAGATCGGGCCGCGGTAGTAATCGCGGTAGCGGTGGCCGACCTTCCAGCCGTAGCCCGGGCCGTAGGCCGGGCGGTAGACCACGCGCGGCGGCGGCGGGGCCGGACGGTAGTAGCGGTCGTGGTCGCGGTGCCAGTCTCGGCGGTCGCGCTCCCAGTCGCGGCGTGCCTCGCGGCGGTCGCGTTCCCAGTCACGGCGGTCCTGTCGCCATTCGCGGCGGTCCTCGCGCCACTCGCGGCGGTCATGGCCGCGACGGTGGTCGTTGTCGGCAAAGGCCGGGGCCACGGCGCTGGCCATTACTCGATTGATGCGCATGTCAGACCTCTGCTTGGGTGGTGGTGAGCCCATATTGCGCACCCGATCTGAACCGTTTCCGGCTGGAAACGCTTCCCGCTGCAGGACTGTGACGAAGTATTCAGGCCGCGGCCAGCCCGCGCCCCTGCCACGGGCGCGGCCCGGAACCGGTTCCGGCTATAATTGACGGTATTCCTTTCCAGTCTGTGCCCGCTGCCACAACGGGATGTTCCCGTGATGGGCCGGGCGCAGGGCCGCGCCTACGGAGACCTCATGTCCTCGCAATACATCTACACCATGAACCGCGTGTCCAAGGTGGTCCCGCCCAAGCGGCAGATCATCAAGGACATCTCGCTGTCCTTCTTCCCGGGCGCGAAGATCGGCCTGCTGGGCCTGAACGGCGCCGGCAAGTCCACCGTGCTGAAGATCATGGCCGGCGTGGACACCGATTTCGAGGGCGAGGCCCGCCCGCAGCCGGGCATCAAGGTCGGCTACCTGGCACAGGAACCGGAACTGGACCCGAACAAGACCGTGCGCGAGTCGGTCGAGGAAGGCGTGGGCGAAGTGCTGCAGGCCCAGGCCGCACTGGAAGCGGTGTACGCCGCCTACGCCGAAGAAGGTGCCGACTTCGACGCGCTGGCCAAGGAGCAGGAGCGCCTGGAGGCGATCCTGGCCGCCGGTGATGCCCACACCCTGGAAAACCAGCTGGACGTGGCTGCCGATGCGCTGCGCCTGCCGCCGTGGGACGCCAAGATCGCCAACCTGTCCGGTGGTGAAAAGCGCCGCGTGGCACTGTGCCGCCTGCTGCTGCAGAAGCCGGACATGCTGCTGCTGGACGAACCGACCAACCACCTCGACGCCGAGTCGGTTGAATGGCTGGAGCAGTTCCTGGCGCGTTACACCGGCACCGTGGTGGCCGTCACCCACGATCGCTACTTCCTGGACAACGCCGCCGAGTGGATCCTGGAACTGGACCGCGGCCGCGGCATTCCGTGGAAGGGCAACTACACCGAATGGCTGGTGCAGAAGGATGAACGCCTGAAGCAGGAAGAAAACCAGGAAAAGGCCCGCCAGAAGGCGATCCAGAAGGAACTGGAGTGGTCGCGCCAGAACGCCAAGGGCGGCCGTTCCAAGGGCAAGGCCCGCTTGGCCCGCCTGGAAGAGCTGCAGTCGCAGGACTACCAGAAGCGCAACGAGACCAACGAAATCTTCATCCCGCCGGGCGAGCGCCTGGGCAACATGGTGATGGAGTTCAAGAACGTCTCCAAGAAGTTCGGCGACCGCCTGCTGATCGACAACCTGTCGATGCTGATTCCGCCGGGCGCGATCGTCGGCATCATCGGCCCGAACGGCGCCGGCAAGTCGACCCTGTTCAAGATGATCACCGGCCAGGAAAAGCCGGATTCGGGCGAGATCGTGATCGGCCCGACCGTGCAGCTGTCCTACGTGGACCAGAGCCGCGACAAGCTGGAAGGCAACCACAACGTCTTCCAGGAAATCGCCGGCGGCCTGGACATCCTCAACATCAACGGCATCGAGATCCAGTCTCGCGCCTACATCGGCCGCTTCAACTTCAAGGGCCAGGACCAGCAGAAGATGGTCGGTTCGCTGTCCGGTGGTGAGCGTGGCCGCCTGCACATGGCCAAGACCCTGCTGCAGGGTGGCAACGTGCTGCTGCTCGACGAACCGTCCAACGACCTGGACATCGAAACCCTGCGCGCGCTGGAAGACGCGCTGCTGGAGTTCCCGGGCAACACCTTTGTGATCTCGCACGACCGCTGGTTCCTGGACCGCATCGCCACGCACATCATCGCTTTCGAAGGCGACTCGCACGTGGAGTTCTTCCAGGGCAACTACCGCGAGTACGAGGAAGACAAGAAGCGCCGGATGGGCGATGACGCTGCGCCCAAGCGCCTGCGCTTCAAGGCGCTGAAGTAAGGCAACCGGAAAGGCCGCGCTCGCGCGGCCTTTCTCCTTTCGGTAGGTCACCACCGTTGGTGGTGACGCTTTGAAGCGTACCGACCAACGGTCGGTACCCACCACCAACGGTCGGTACCCACGTTCTGCATTCGGGTAGGTCACGACCGTTGGTCGTGACACCTTATCGTCGCGAGAATCTCCATGTCCCTGTTCGAGCGCATGTTCCAGCTGCAGCAGCACGGCACCACCGTGCGTACCGAGCTGCTGGCCGGCATCACCACCTTCCTGACGATGTCCTACATCGTCTTCGTCAACCCGGAGATCCTCGGCACGACCGGCATGGATGCGGGTGCGGTGTTCGTGGCCACCTGCCTGGCCGCCGCGCTGGGTTCGGCGGTAATGGCGCTGGCGGCCAACTTCCCGGTCGGCATGGCACCGGGCATGGGCCTGAACGCGTTCTTCGCGTTCACCGTGGTCGGCGCTGCCGGCCTGCCGTGGCAGCAGGCGCTAGGGGCGGTGTTCATCTCCGGACTGGTGTTCCTGGTGTTGTCGCTGACCGGTGTGCGGGCATGGCTGGTGTCGGGCATTCCTTCGTCGCTGCGCTCGGCGATCGTGGCCGGCATCGGCCTGTTCCTGGCGATCATCGCACTGCAGAAATCCGGCGTGATCGTCGGCAACGAAGACACGCTGGTGGCGCTGGGCCCGTTGAACACGGCGCCGCCACTGCTGGCGCTGGCCGGTTTCCTGTTGATCGCAGTGCTGGAAGCACGCCGGATCCGCGGCGCGATCCTGATCGGCATCCTGGCGGTGACCGGTGCGGGCTGGGCATTGGGCGACGTGCAGTACCAGGGCCTGGTCTCGCTGCCGCCGAGCCTGGCCCCCACCTTCCTGCAGCTGGACCTGCCGGGCCTGCTGCACCATGACGGCGGCGCACCAATCGCGGTGCTGCTGCAGGTGGTGCTGGTGTTCGTGCTGGTGGAAGTGTTCGATGCCACCGGCACCCTGTACGGCGTGGTCGGCCGCGCCGGTCTGCTGAAGCTGCCGGGCGCACAGAAGCGCTTCGGTCGCGCGTTGCTGGCCGACAGCACCGCCATCGTGGCCGGTTCGGTGCTCGGCACCAGCAGCACCACCGCTTTCGCTGAAAGCGCCTCGGGCGTGCAGGTGGGTGGCCGTACCGGCCTGACTGCACTGGTCGTATCGGCGCTGTTCCTGGCCGCGCTGCTGTTCTCGCCGCTGGCGGCGATGGTGCCCAGCTATGCCACCGCACCGGCGCTGCTGTTCGTGGCCGGCCTGATGCTGCGCGAACTGGTGGAAGTGGACTGGAGCGACCTGACCGAATCGGTGCCGGCCGCACTGTGTGCGCTGGCGATGCCGTTCACCTATTCGATCGCCAACGGCCTGGCATTCGGCTTCATCGCGTATGCGGCGCTGAAGGCCGGCACCGGGCGCTGGCGCGAGGTGCATCCGGCGGTGTGGCTGGTGGCGGTGTTGTTCGCGCTGCGCTACGCGTTGGAATAATCGGGGGGCGATGCCGGCCAGCGGCCGGCACCACCCGTCGCTGGGTTCACCTGCTGCGCACGGTGCTCTGGGATGATGCGGGCATGGTTGCGCCCGTCCTTCCCGCAGATCCGTCTTCGCCATTGCGCCGCCGCCTGCTGCGCGCGGCCGTGCTGGCGCCGTTGGCCGGTACGCTCGCTACCCTGCCCGGCTGCTCGCTGCCGGTGCAGGTCGACGGCACCTTCCTGCAGCCCTGGCGCAGCCACCTGCAGTGGGGACCGGCCGACTGGCAGCGCTCGTTGAAGCTTGCACATACGCTGGGCTGCCGTCAGCTGGTGCTGCAATGGACCGGCATCGTCGGCGGCAGTGACGGCGACTGGTCACTGCCCGACGGCAGCCTGCAGCAGCTGTTCACCGCCGCCAGCCAGAACAACCTGCGCATCCGTGTCGGCCTACCCTTCCAGCAGCGCTGGTGGCAGGCGATCGGCGCCGACGACGCCGCGCTGCAGGCGTTCCTGGCCGACAGCCTGGCGCACGCACGCAGCTGGTTGGCACAGGCGCCGTGGGCCGAGCAGCCGGCCTTCGGGGGCTGGTACCTGCCCTACGAACTGGAGCAGTACCACTGGGCCGATCCGGCCCGCCAGCAATGGCTGGCGCAATGGCTGCACGGGCTGGCAGACGCCACCGGCGCGCGCGGCGGTGACTGCGCGATCTCCTGCTACTTCAGCCGCCTGCAGTCCGATGGCGACCTGGTCACGCTATGGCAGGCGGTACTGGCCCAGGCCACGCTGCGACCGATGGTGCAGGACGGCGTGGGCGTTGCCGGCGCCGGCAACGTGCAGCAGCTTCAGCCGTTGCTCGATCATTTCCACGCGCACGACATCGGCTTCGATGTGATCGTCGAGCTGTTCCGCGAACTGCCCGGCAGCGCCGCTGATGGCAGCGGGTTCAAGGGCGAGACTGCCGATGCCGCACGAATCCAACGGCAGCTGGCGTGGGCACGCGACAGCGGCGCACAGCACGTGCTGGTCTATGCGCTGGAGCCGTGGCTGACCCAGGACACGCCGCAGGCGGCGGCGCTGCGGCGCCGGTGGGGGCTGCCTCAGTAATAGAGGATGGCGGTGGCGAACAGGCCCTTGGCGCGCTGCGTATCACCGCCACCGATCGCAAAGCGGTACTGCACGGTCAGGTCGAGGTAGGAACGCGGCGTGTTGTAGTGGTCCTCGCGGAACCAGTAGCGCACGCCGAGGCCCGGCCCTGCGCCCATTGACCAGCTGCGCTGCGTATCGTTGAGCGCGAACGACTGTACCGGAAACAGCGGGTAGCGGATGCCGCGCACGCGCGAGCGCTGGTCCAGCCAGTCCGCCCCCACCACAACATACGGCGTGACCACCCAGTGGGTCTGCCCGGCACCGAAACGGAAGCTGCGTCCGGCGCGCAGTTCAGCGGCAGCGAACCACTGTTCGCGATGCAGGCGCCCATTGGCATCACCGATCCGCCGCACTGGCATGCCGTTGGCATCGAGTGCATCCAGGGTGAAATGCGCGCTGTTGTCATCCCATGTGTAACCGCCCTGCGCGTAGCCGCTGACCATCCACCACTGGTTCACGTCGGTGCGCAGGTCGGTACCGTGGTAATAGCCGTAGGTCAGGTAGGACATCCAGCCACCGGAACCGCTGGCCAGGCGGTAGCGGGCCAGGGTGCTGGATTCCAGTGGCGGGTTCAGGGCCAGCTGCATGCGGCACTGCACGGCCGCGGAGGCGGGATAGACATCGCCCGTGCGCGTGGCACTACCGAGGAACTGGCGGCGCTCGATGCCGGCGCTCAGGCCGGTCTGGCCGAAGGCGTAGCGCATGCCGAACGAGGCGATGGTGGACGGCCAGCCGGTGGTGGAACGCGAACGGCTGAGACGGTCGGCGCGTGCACGTGCGTCGGGTGTCGATTCGCCGGTGCACGGGTCCACTGCGCGGATCGATTCGTAGGTGCCGCCCTCGTCGTACAGCGTGTTGAGCAGCCGCGTGTAGAGCTCCAGCGTGCCATGCTGGTCGTTGAACGCCGGGGGCCGCCAGAACGCTTCCAGCGTGCTGAACACCGAATCGCCCGGCGTACTGATCGCCGCGCCGCCGACATTGGTCGCGGCCTGGCGCGCGCCGCGGAAGCCGGCCGAGGCGATCACGCCCCACTCGCGCGAATAGTTGGCGATGGCATTGCGCACGTTGTAGCGCTGATGCGCATCCAGAGGCAGCTCACCGGCGTCGGCGCGATCAATGGCGCTACGCAGCAGCGACACCGCCTGAGGATGATCGCCGTTGGCCGCACTCGCATACGCCTGGTCGATTACCACGCTTTTGGGTGCCTTGCCGGTGGCCTCGGCGGCACGGAAGTCGGCCAGTGCGCGCGCCGGTTCGTGGGCCTTCTGGTTGAGATAGCCGCGCTGCATCAGCAGCCCGGCGTCATCAGGGCGTTGCGCCAGTGCCGCGTCCAGGCGCAGCCGTGCTTCGTCCTGCTGGCTGCGGTTGCCTGCCGCCAGCGTGGTGGTCAGCAGACCTTGCAGGTCTGCATCGTCCGGTGCGAGTTGCACGGCCTGCCGTGCTTCACCGATGGCCTCGGCAAAGTCCTGCCGCGCGTAGGCTGCATATGCGCGCTGTGCAGCGCCACCGTCGCCCTGCAGGTCAGCCGGCATCAGCTCGCAGATATTGGCGGCGTCATCCGATTGGCAATGCTGGAACGGCGCTGGATAGGCCTGCGCACTCATGCGGGGAAGCTCGCGACTGGATCCGGTCGCCCTGGCGCGCTGCTCGATGCCCTGCTGCAGCAACTGCTGCGCGCGTGCATCGCCTGCATCGGCTGGCAATACCGGCCGCAGCGGCGCCAGCAGTGCAGCCGCACGTGCGCGATCCCCAGCGGCCAGGGCCGCATCCACGGCCAGCAGGCGCACGTTGCGCTGTTGCGTTGTGGACCCCGGCATGGCGAGCGCGGTGTCGAAGTCCTCATTGGCAAGCACGGTCTTGCCCTGGCGCTGGCGCAGATAGCCGCGCATCACCCGGGCATTGAGATCCCCGCCGTCGGCCTGCAGTGCCTGGTCGGCGCTGCGCTCGGCGTCGGCCAGCTGCCCCTGCTGCAGCTGCGCGGTGATCAACAGCAACCGGTACGAAGCAACATCCGGCGCAAGCTCGACGGCGGCGCGCGCCTGCGCGACGGCCGCCGCATCGTTCTGCGTGGACAGCGACTGGTAGGCCTGCTGGGCCTGCAGCAGCGCGCGCTGGCGGGCCAGCGCCACGCGCCGCGCGCGCAGTTCCTCGACGTTCGGTGCGCCCAGCTGCAGCGCCGTGCCGATGGCCGCGTCGGCCAGTTCGGCCTGTTGCTGTGCTTCCAGCGCCGCCACCCACAGCATCGCCCAGGCACCCTGCTTCGGCTGCTGGCGGAAGGCCTGCTCGGCCTTGCTGGCCGCTTCCCACATGCGCCCGGCGTCATAGGCAGCATAGGCCTCGGTGGCCAGCGTGTAGGCCTGCTGCCTGGCGCGGTCTGCGCCGCTGCCGGCCGCGCGCGGTGGAGAGGGTGCGCGCCCGCCCCGGGCATCCGGGGGCGTGCTGCGCGCAGCGGTGGCAGCGGCCAATGCCGGCAAGGCCGGATCCTTCAACCCGGCATCCAGTGCACGGCGCGCCTGCTGCTGCGCCTCCGCCGGCCGGCCCAGTTTCTGCAACGCATAGATCTGCAGCAGGCGCAGCCGCACCACGTCCGGGCGCAACCGGATCGCTTCGCTGGACTGCTGGTAGGCCGCAGCGTAATCACCGCGCTCGTAGGCGGCGAAGGCCTGCTCGGCGACGCGGTAGGCCGCACCGGACAACGGCAGCGGCGCATCGGCCTGCGCCTGTGCCGGCGCGGTAGCCGTTGCCAGGGCGACAGCGATGACGGTGGACAGCAGCGTGGTCTTCATGCCGGTAAGGCTCCGGGAGGCGGCGACTGCAGCGCGGCCGCACGCCGGCGCTGCTCCTGCATGGCCTGGGCGACGGCGTCCTCGGTGGTGATGCCCTGCTTGACCAGGTAATCGCCAATGCGGCCATCGCGCTGCGGCTTGTACGCATCCAGTGCAATCTCGAAGCGCGCGTGGTCGATCAGGCGCATCTCCACCAGCAGGTCGCCCAGCAAGGGCACGTTGTCCAGCTGCCAGTGCTGGTCGCCGCCGATCAGGCGCAGGCCAGCGTTGATTTCGCTTTCGCGGGCGATGCTCTGTTCGATGTGTGCGCTGCGGGTTTCCTGCTTCAGCAACGCCAGCGCGTCTTCGGGCAATGGGCTGGCCACGGCCAGCCGCAGTGTCTGCTGCTGCGGCGGTAGCGGCAGCATGCGCCACTGCACGCAGGCATCGGCGCTGACCGGGAATGATCCCGCGCGCAGGTAATCGATGTCGATGACCGCACGCGGCAGGTCGCCCTGGAAGGCGATGGCTTCGGCCAGGGTTTCATCATCCAGCCAGCCCTGGGTGAGCAGGATGCGGCCCAGCGGCTGCCGCCGGCCGGCATGCTGCTGCGCCAGCGCCTGCTGCAGCCGCTCCGGTTCCACCGCCTGCCAGGTGGTCAACAGCTCACCGAGTTGCTTGCGGGTCTGCACCAGCTGTGCCGCATCGGGAAAGTCGTGCATGGTCTTGTCCCAGACCATGCGCTTGCCGAACAGCAGGTAGGCCAGGAACACCTTCCATGCGCGGGCGGTGGCCATGAAGTTGATCATGTTGCCGACCACCATGCGCGGGATCGACATCAGCGCATGCTCCCAGCCGTACAAGCGGTTGACGAAGTAGAAGCGCTGCACGACGCGGGTCGCCAGCGCCGCCGTGGTCAGCAGCGCGACATTCATCTGCCAAGTACCGGCCTGGAACACGCTGGGGAACTGCATCGTCCACACCCCTGTCGCCTTCAACAGCCAGAACAACAGCAACTGCAGGAAGATGAGGTAGGCGATGATGCTTACGAACGAGGTGATGATGCCCTTGCGATCGCGCGCCAACAGGTACTTGGTAGCCAGCGAACCGCGCCAGCCCAGCGACTCCCAGCTCTGCAGGCCGATGCCCAGCACCCAGCGCGCCTTCTGCCGGTACGAGGCGCGGAAGTTGTCGGGGAAGTACTCACGCACGCACAGCGCCATCTGCTGGGTGCGCTCGCGCACCGGCCCCCAGCCGAACCATGACGGCCGACGCACGCGGAACTGCACCGGGAAGCGGGCGAAGATCGACTGCATGCCCATGGCCGCCAGCCGCGCACCGACGTCGTAATCTTCGGTGAGGCTGTCGGTGCTGAAGGGCTGGTTGTCGGTCTGCGCGCTCAGCGCCAGCAGCGCACGCCGCGAAAAGCAGGTGCCGACGCCGGCCGACGGCACCATGCCGGACACGCTCTCGCGCACCACCAGGTCCTTGGCGTGCCATTCGGCGAACTCGTCCATGTAGACACCGGCCACCAGTTCGTACCATTCGCGGTCCAGTGAGGTGACCGGCAGCTGGATCATGTCCTTGCGCGGCAGCAGGTAGTTGTAGAAGCGCAGTTCCATCGGGTGCAGCACGTCTTCGCTGTCGTGCAGGATCACCCCGGCGAACTCGATGTCGTGGCGCTTCTCGTAGTCGAAGATCGCCAGGATCAGCCAGTTCAGGCAGTCGGCCTTGCTGGTCGGTCCGTCATGCGGCACCTCCACGCGGCGCAGGCGCTTGTAGCGACGGCGCATGCGCTCGACTTCGTCGATGGTCTGCTGGTCGTTGGGATAGGTGCCGACGAACACGACGTACTCGCGGTAGTCGAGCACGTTGATCATGTTCTCGACCATCTGCGCGATGACGTCGTACTCCATCCACGCCGGCACCATGATCGCCAGCGGCTGTTCCGGCCGCTGCAGCAGGTCTTCCTGGGTCAGCGGCCGGTACGCGTCGCGGCGCTTGACGGTCAGCGCGCGCCAGCTCTCGCGCACCCAGTACCAGACATCGATGAACAGGTCATCGAGGCTGGAGATCAGGATCAGCACGGCCACCGCCGCCGCCGTGGTTTCCAGGGCAGCGTAGTAGTTGGCCAGCTGGATGTTCCAGAACAGACCGTCCACGGTGGATCAATGTCCTGCGTTGGCGGACTTGCGGCGGCGCACCTGGGTGACGCGGGCGGCCAGCAGCGCGAATACGATCACGCCAACCAGCAGCAGCAACCAGACCATGTGCCGTTCCCACTTCGATTGCGGATTGCCGTCGTGCGCGAGGCGAGTGCCATAAGGATCCTGGCGGTCGAATTCGCGCACGACATCAGTGCCGTCAAGCACGGCCAGATCGCCGCGCAGCAACCGGAACGGTGCGCTGAACGACGGTGCCTGTGCGCCGAGGTCGCTGTAGAGAACGCCCAGCTGGCCGCCGGACGAACCCACCTGCACCACCGCGGCGTGATCCAGGCCGCTGACATCCAGCAGCGGTTGCGACGTGCCACCGACGCGCAGGTGGCCATCCTTCAGGCCGGCCACATCGACACCGGCCGGTGCAACGCCGAAGGCCAGCCATGGCGCGCCCGGGCTGACCGCGGCACCGGCGTCGACCACCTTCAGTTCCGACACCTCCGGCGAAGCGCCCACTGCACTGGCCACCGCGATGACCTTGCCCAGCGAGGCCGGTGCATCCTGCAGCCAGGCGCCGGGCACGAACACCTGGTTGCCGCGTGACAGCTGGCTGCTGGCACCGACGAAATCACTGCCCAGCGAGCGCCTGGCCAGGGTCAGGTGGCTGCTGGGCAGGATCGAGACTGGATAGCCGGTCGCCGGATCGTGGCAGTAGGGGCGTGCCGGTTGGCGCAGGAAGCTGACACGGATCTCGTTGCGCGCCGACAGCGCGTAGGCCGGTACCTTGGCCACCAGCCGTTGCGGTTGGCCGTTGGCCGACAGCACCTTGCCGCCCAGCAGGTAGTCGTTGAGGTAGATCGTGGCCACCGCGCCCTGACCCGCCGCATTGGGGGCCGCCGAGACATCGATCACCACTTGCTCGGGCAGGCGGCCATCGGCCGACAGCGTGCCCAGATCGAAGCTGGCGCTGCGGTCGGCGCGGGTCACCACATCCATGGTTCCGGCGATGTTTCCGAGCCGGCTCAGCAGTACCTGGTCACCGTCCAGTTTGGGCGTTCCTGCTGCGCTGACCTGCAGGCTGCGGCCCAGCGCATAGCTGCGCCACTGTTCGGCGAACAGTCCGGCAACCTTGCCCGCTGCCGCCGGGTCGACCACCAGCGTCGGACGGCCTGCAACGGCCACCACGCTGACCGACGCGTTGGCGGCGGGCTTCTCCAGGCCGCCCATGTCAGTATCGCGCCACGTGGCAAACGCTGCGCCCGCATCGGTGCCCGCCGCGCCGACCTGTGCGGCCAGCGCATCCAGCGCCGCGCGTACGCCGACGCGCAATGCATCGCTGCCGATCATCACATCGGCGGCCAACGGCCCGCTGTCACGCAACGACAGCAGCGCTCCCACTTCGGCCAGGTCCTTGATCGCGTGCACGCGCTCGCCCGCGGCCAGCGCGGCGTACGCCGGCACGCCCTGCAGGCTGGCCGGGATGCTGATGCCGGCCAGGTCGACGCTGTCGCCGACCTTGGGCAGCGCCACCACCTGTACCTGTTTGCCTCCGGCCTGCAACGCGGTACCAATGCGCCAGGCGGCATCATAGGTGGGCGCCTGCAGCGCCTTGCCCTCCACCAGCAGGCGCACCCGCGGTGGCAGCGCGCCCCAGGCCTTGGCCACGGTATCCACGGCACGCCCATCGAAGCGGTAGCTGAAGCGCGAGTCCGGCGACAGCCGCAGCACGTTCGCCGGCGCGCTCTGGTCGGCACATTGGTAGTCGGACACGATCGACCACCAGCCGACACCGACCCGCACGAAGCCGTTCTGGCGGGGTTCGCCATCGATGGCCAGCAGCTGGCTGGCATCGCCCTGGGCATCGGTGATCGAACGCGCGGCGATCGGATCGCCATCCACCGACCACAGGCCTGAAGTTCGCCCGGCGTGGCCACGCACATAGCGGCCATCGAGCTGCAGCTGCGCATCGCGAGTGGCAACACCGGCCGGCACCGGCAGGTAGACCTCGCGCTGGCTCTCCTGCCCACTGAGTACCAGCGGCTGGCGGAAGCCGAGTTCGCGCAGGGTCATCTGCCGGCTCACCGTGCTGTCGCCGCTCCATTCTGCGAACTGGCCGGCGACGCTGTCGGCGGCGTGGGCACTGCCAACCGCGCACGACAGGACGAACGCGGCGGCGGAAACAAACAGGGGACAGCGGCCGGTCTGGCTCATGGCGTCACTTCATGGAGAGGGTGGTGGGCGGCACCGCCGCTGCGGAGACCGGGCGAGAACTCGGGAAGAGGAGCGCCACGCAGGGCGGCGACGATGCGGGCGCTGGCGCGGCCGTCGCCATAGGGACTGCCATCGGGGTCGAAACGGGTCGGCTGCGGTGGCTGTGCCAAGGCCGCATTGACCCCCTCGACGATGCGCGAGGGCGTGGTCCCGACCAGCGTCACCACACCGGCCTCGACCGCCTCCGGGCGCTCGGTGACGTCGCGCATCACCAGCACCGGCTTGGCCAATGCCGGCGCTTCTTCCTGCACGCCACCGGAGTCGGTGAGGATGACGTCGGCGCGCTGCATCAGGCGCACGAAGCGCAGGTAGTCCTGCGGCGGCACCAGGTGCACGTTGTCGAGGTTGCCCAGGTGTGCGTTGACCGGTGCCTGGACGTTCGGATTGAGGTGCACCGGGTACAGCACCTGCAGGTCCGGCCGCTGGGCCAGTTCGGCCAGCGCACGGCAGATGTCCTCGAAGCCCTGGCCGAAGCTCTCGCGGCGATGGCCGGTGACCAGCAGCAGGCGGCGCCCGGGGTCGAGCATGTGGAAGGGTTCGTCAGCCTGGGCACGCAGTGCCGGATCGGCATCCAGGCGCTGCACGGTCTGCTGCAGGGCATCGATGACGGTGTTGCCGGTGACCAGGATCTGACCGCCCAGATGCTCACGGGCCAGGTTGGCGCGCGAGCCGGGAGTGGGTGCATACAGCTGATGACCGACCACGTCGATCACCCGCCGGTTCATCTCCTCCGGCCATGGCCGGTTGATGTCGCCGGTACGCAGGCCGGCCTCGACATGGCCGATCGGAATGCGGTGGTGGAACGCGGCCAGGGCGGCGGTCATCGCCGTGGTGGTATCGCCGTGCACCAGCACGCGATCCGGGCGGACCTGCGTGTAGAGCGCGTCAAGCCGCTCGAACAGCCTGGAACACAGGCCATTGAGGGTCTGGTTGGGCACCATGACATCCAGGTCATGGTCGGCGGTGATCTCGAACAGCGACATCACCTGGTCGAGCATCGCCCGGTGCTGGCCGGTGATGCAGACCACCGATTCGATGTCCGCAGCCTCGGCCAGGGCGCGCACCAGCGGCCCCATCTTGATCGCTTCCGGTCGGGTGCCGAACACCGACAGGACCTTCACCGGGGGGCTCCGGAAGGCCGGTGCTGGAAAATGCCAGGAGCTGTAGCCACGTCTGGATCCTTTCGGCGTTACCGTCCAATGCCCGCAGGCAGGAGACGGTCACCTCATGAGGAAACTCCAAATTCGCGACGTCCATCACAATCGATTGATGGCACGTGCGTCGTGGCAGTGATCTTCATCGTTGGAAGATCAAGACGCAGTCAACGCCGCCCGTGGGACGGGCGACGTTGCGGCGGAACGCAGCAGGGGCAGCCGCCCGGGCGGCCTTACTCGTACTGGATGGTGAACGTGGCCTGGCCGTTCGCGACACCCGCACCCACCGTGCCAGCCTGGGTCTGCACATAGCGCGCACGCAGCGGCAGCGCCATGACGCTGGTCCCCGGCGCGGTGGTGCCGACGTTGATGGTCTGGCCGAAGCGCACTTCGCGCTCGGTGGTGCCAACGCGCTGGACCATCTGGATGCCGATGCGGGTGGCGCTGTTGGTGGCCGCGCTGAGCTTCAGCACGCCCGGCATGTTCGAGCTGTCCTGGTCGGCATCGAGACGGATGCCGATCTTGCTCTGGTAGGCGGCAACATTGCTGCCCTGGCAGTTCAGGCGGATCTCGAAATCACGATCGACCGCGCGCGAACCGACACCGGTGAAGGTGGTGTTGGGCACGCTGCCGAAGTCGACGGCGATGTTGCGGCTGCCGGCCTGCACTTCGCAGGTCGGGCTGACCACGGTGGTGCCCGAGCCCTTGAAGGTCGAGGTCAGCACCGGGCGACCGGGGCCATCACCGTCGAAGTAGTAGGTGGTGAAGCGGCCGTTCGGCGCGATCACGCCCGAGCCGGTCTGGGCAGCGGTCTTGATCAGCTGGATGCGGAACGTGCCTCCCACCAGCGAGATGGTGCTGCTGCTGCCGAAATTGATGGTGTGCGGATAGTAGGTCTGGATCGCACCGGAGTCCCGGTACAGGCGGATACCCACGCCCGCCACATCGGTTTCATAGACGTTCGAGAAGCCGGCCACCGGACGCTTCTGCGCGGCGTTGACGTACTCGCCAATGGAACGGCCACCGGACCAGTCGCAACGTGCCACGCTGTTCTGCTGGTTGATCGGCTCGCTGATCTCCTTGATCACGCCACCGACCGGCGTGCTGGGCAGGATCACGATCTGGCCCATGTCCATGGTCACGTCCTGCGCGGTGAACCAGCTGGACTGGATGCGGCACGACGCGCTGGCCTGCTGTGCCAGCAGTGCGCCACCCAGCAGTACAAGGGCCGTCAGCGCCTTGCGGCCACGGGAAGAAATCATCGGCATGCTGCCTCCAGCGGGATGAAGCCGGTCTTGGACGCATCGGCGCCCGCCGGAACCTGGTAATCGATGGTGCAGCGCTGGTCGGCACCGGCGCCCCACTCCACCAGCAGGCGGCCCTGGTTGTTTTCACTGCGCACGTACAGGCGGCCGCCCTGGCTGACCATGCCGACCGGCTGGCCCTGCTCATCCTTGACCTGTGCACCGAACGGCATGCTGCGGCCATCCGGGTTGCGTACCTGGATCAGCAACGCGTTGCCCTTGCGGGTATCGAAGCGCAGGTAGCTGATGGCACCGGCGAACGGTGCGATCGACTGGCTGGTGCTTTCCAGCTCGACGTCGTGGGCCATGCCCTGCGGATCGAGGGTGACGGTGTTGAGGCGGTACGGCGACACGTACGGCACCACGGCGTAGCCGCGGCCATCGACGCGCAGGCCCGGGGCGTTGCTGACGATCGCATCGCGCGCGCCCGGTGCCTCGACCAGCACCATGGTGTCGCCACGCTGCGGGGTGAACGTGAAGCCGCCCGGATGCACCACCACGCTGCCGTTGGCACCGACGGAGGCCTGGCGGAAATCACGCGAGTGGCTGTAGGTGGCATTCAACGCGGAGTAGCGGCTGCGGTATTCGGCATTGCCGACCGCCGTAGTGCCACCCTCGCGGGAATCGGACAGGGCCACGCCGTAGCTGAAGTTGTTGTCGACGCCGGCCGAACCGGTGATGCCGACGCGGCTGTTGTCGTAGCCACCGCGGTCTCGCACGCCCAGATCGGCACTGAACGACACCGGGTGGGTACCACGGCCCAGCGGCACGCTCATCGACAGCAGGTACTGGGTGTCGGAACGGCCGAGCACGCCTTCTTCGGTGCGCAGCGCCGAGAAGCCGTAGTTCACTGAACGCCAGGCGTTGTTGTAGCCCACCTGGTACTGCTTGGAGGTGCCGGAGCGGTCATAGAAGTCACGCACCGAACCGGTCACGTACAGCGCACCGCCACGACGGCCCAGCGGCTGGTTCAAGGTCACCTGGAACTGGCTGCGCTGGCGACCACGGGTGGTCGGATCGATGCCGCGCTTGTCCGAGTCACGGCCATACAGCGCGTCCTGCAGGCTGTAGAAACCTTCGGTCGAGTAGCGGTAGGCGGCCAGGGTCAGGTTGGTGCCGGTCTCACCGATCATGTTGCTGTAGCTCAAGCGCACGCTGGCGCCGGTGTGGCTGCCGTAGTGGTCGAACGAGGTGCGTGCATGGGTGACGTCTGCCGCGAAGGCACCGACCCGCGTGGACAGGCCGACACCGTACAGCAGCGACAGGTAGCCATCGCTCAGCGCGCTGCCGCCGTACAGGGTCAGCTGGTTGCCGATGCCGCGCTGGTAGGTGCCCTGCACCAGCCAGGGTTCGTCGGCCAGCAGCTTGTTGCGCACCTGGCCGGCGGTCAGCGAGTAACGCGACACGCCTTCGCGCAGCATCTGCGGCACCGAGCCGAACGGCACCTTGAATTCGCGGCGGCGGCCGTCGGCCTCGATCACGCTCACTTCCAGGTCGCCGCCGTAGCCGGTCGGGTACAGGTCATCGATGACGAAGTTGCCCGGCGAAACGGTGGAGGAGTAGATCAGCTGCTGGTTCTGGCGCACTTCGATGCGCGCATTGGTCTCGGCGATGCCGCGCACCACCGGCGCGTAGCCGCGCAGCGAATCGGGCAGCATGCGGTCGTCGCTGGCCAGGCTGGCACCGCGGTAGCCGATCGAGTCGAACAGCTCGCCTGTGGTATAGGCCTCACCGATGGTGAGCATGCCGCGCACCTGCGGGATACCGCGCTGTGCGTAGGTGGCAATGCTCTGCCAATGGCGGCCGTCACCCTCGGACCAGGTCAGGTTGGAGTCGTGGCGGAACTGCCAGCCGCCCAGGTTCAGGCCGGCATTGAGGCCGAGATAGGCACTGCGGTTGCGCTGGCCACCTTCGACACGGCTGTTGCTGTCGATGGCATTGAAACTGTAGCCGACGAAACCGGCATTGATGCCGCGGTCCCACAGCGCCGGGTTGACGTAGCCGCGCGCCTCGCGGCGCAGGAACACCTGCGGGATGCTGAGGTCGTAGCGCAGGTTGCCGCTGTCGTAGACACCATAGGCATTGGCCATGCGCTGCTGCACCGGCACGCAGCTGGTCGTGTCGGTCGGCAGCGTCGGGTCCTGCTGCAGCAGCACGGCCTCGCTGTCCACGCCCATTTCTTCCAGCATCGGCAGCGGCAGGCAGGCGTCGACACGGCCCTGTGCATCGGCCTTGAACTGCAGGTCACGACGGCCCTGCCAGGCGCCGTTGACGTAGACGTCGACGCGGTAATTGCCGGCCACCATCGGGTTGCCGTTGCTGAAGGCCGCCAGGTCGACCTGCTTGGCCTGGCCGGACAGGAAGCTGGAATTGAACTGGGCCGATTCCGGTGCACGCGCATTGGCCGCACCACTCTGCGCCATCAGCGCCTGTTCGCCGAGATTGGCCGGTGCAGCCAGCGCCCATCCTGGGCAGGCCGCGCCAACAACCAGCAGGCAAAGCGCCTGATGGATCGACAATGTCAATCTGTTTCCGATCACACTGACATTCCTTCAATTCGCCGCACGGCGGCGGTGGCGGGATGCGCAGGCCCTTGGCCGGCGCGGCGCGTTCAGCTCCCGGTGCTGTCGAGGCGGACGGTGTGCTCGACCCGGCCGCCGTAATCATTGATGGTGATGAAGCGCACCTGCTGCGTGCCCGCCGGTGCGGCGAACTCCAGGCTCTGCTTCGGCGCGACCATCGCGCCCTTGTCCTCGACGGCCTTTTCGCTGCTGCCGGTCACGGCATGCACTTCGGCCAGAGTGACGTGGAAGGGGCTCGGGTTTTCCACCCGCAGGTGGTCGCCATTGCGGGTCCAGCGCAGCGCTGCCGGTGCGTCGTTGGCGACGCCCTTCAGGCCCTGCGGCCGGTAGAAAAGCTTCAGGCGCGAACGGAACGCCACCTGCAGGTAATTCTGGTCACCACTGTCGGCGTTGTCCGGCGACGGCGGTACGTCCAGCACATTGAGCCAGAACACCGTCTCGCGATCGGTCGGCAGCTGTGCGCCGGAGAAGATCAGGCGCAGCGCCTGGCTGCGGCCCGGCTCGACGCGCGCGATCGGCGGCGTCAGCACGAACGGAGCATCACTGGTATCGGCGGTCTGGTTGGCGTCGCCACTGTCGATCCAGGCCTGGACCAGTGCGGGCGAGTCGCCCACGTTGTCGACCTGCACGGTGACTTCGCGCGCCTGTGCCGGGTAGATCACCCGCGTGCCATTGACCACCACGCCGGCCAGTGCGTTCTGGCAGAGGGGCAGCGTGAACGCTGCCAGCAGCAGCGCCCGGGGAAAGAGTGCTTTCATCGGAAGTACTACGCTCGAGGGGTGTGGCCAGGGGCCGCGGAGCACTGGCCGGCGCGTACGCCGGCCAATGCGGGTACAGCTACGATCAGTTGTAGATGATCGTGTACTTGACGCTGCTGGTGACGTCGCCCGGGGTGGCGGCGGCAGTGGCGTAGTACTCAGCGTAGTAGTTCAGGTCGGCCGAGCCGTCGGTGCCGACGGTGACCCACTGCGAGTTGGTCTGGGCCAGGCCAGCGCCGGCAGCCTTGATCGGCAGGAACTGGTTGTTCGAGCCCAGCAGCTGCAGCTGCACGTTGGTGGCAGCGTTGGCCGAGGCCTGGTTGACCAGGCGGCCGCTGTTGAAGTCGACGGTCGAACCCGGCTCGAAGTAGGTGGCGACGTTGCCGGCGCTGCACTTGGTCAGGTTGATGGCGAACGGGGTACGGCCCGCAACGGCACCGGCGGTAGCCAGGGTGTTCTTCGACACGGTCGGCAGGGTCACGGCGAAGTCCTTGCCGCCCGGGGTCGAGATGGTGCAGGTCTTGTCGGTCACCTTGCCATTGAAGGTGATGGTGCCGTCGGCGGCGTTGGCGGCCAGCGGAGCGGCGGCCAGCATCAGAGCGGCAATGAGGTTGATCTTGTGCATTCGCTTTTACCTAACCCTACTGAAGAGATGAGAAGTAGAGGAGGAAGCAAGGAGCACTGCCGGGCTAACAAGACCCATCCTTGCGTCTCACCTGTGGCCGGACTCGGACATACCTTCCCCTGAATCCGTGACGCAAGTATATGCACAACTGTGATGAAAGTCTCATTATTTTTCTGAACGCCAATTCATTGACGCCCTAAATGTGACGTGATAGGCGGAATCAGCACCTGGGACGCGTGGAAGCTTTGACGACGGGGCCGCCAGGTCGCGGACAACCGTGGATGACGCGTTGAGAGGCGCGTTCGGCAGGCGCGGAAACAGGCATTTTTCAGGCGGAAATCACCTTATTTGATGCGCATCACTCTTTCTTGGTGATGGCCCTAGCAGATTCGGATTTGTCCTATTAAAGGCGGATCGATCCTGTCGCTAACTAGGACACACCGAACCAGAGAACGTGTCATGAGGAATTCCATTCTGCTGTGTGTGGCCCTGATGTCCGTCAGTGCGCTGGCCCAGGCCAGCAGCGGCAGCATCCGTTTCAGCGGCCGCATCGCCGAGCCGGGCTGCACGACGAACCTGTCCCAGGGTGAGCTGAGCCTGGCGGCCTGCCCGCCGTCGGCCAAGGGCTCGACGGTGGAAGTGACGGCACTGGCCGATGGCCAGGCCGCGATGCTGCGCGATGGCAAGCGCCAGGGCCAGAAGCTGTCGGTGTCGGCCAGCGCGATGCGCGCCGGCGATATCGCCTTCTCCGAGCGTTACAGCGTGCAGGCTTCGAAGCAGCAGCCGCTGCAGGGCGCCTACCTGGTGGTGGTCGACTACCTGTAAGCCGACGTATTTACGCCGGCGGCAGCTCGAAGACCTGGCGCAGGTAGGCCAGGTAACCCGGGTCGTCGCACATGCTCTTGCCGGGCGAATCGCTGAGCTTGGCCACCGGCTGGCCGTTGCAGCGGACCATCTTGATGACGATGTTGAGCGGCGTCGGGCCCAGGTCATTGGTCAGGTGGGTGCCGACGCCGAACGCGACCTGGCAGCGACCGCGGAAGTAGTCGTACAGGCGCATGACCTTGGCGATGTCGAGCCCATCGCTGAACACCAGCACCTTGCTGCGTGGATCGACGCGACGCTGCTGGAAGTGCGCCAGCATGCGGTCGCCCCAGTCGAACGGATCGCCGGAGTCATGGCGCACACCGTCGAACAGCTTGCAGAAATACATGTCGAAGTCGCGCAGGAACGCGTCCAGGCCGACCACGTCGGACAGCGCGATGCCCAGATCGCCACGGTACTCGCGCGCCCACGATTCCAGTGCCGCCACCTGCGAATCACGCAGGCGCGGGCCGAGCGCCTGGAACGCCTGCAGGTACTCGTGGGCCATGGTGCCGTGCGGGGTCATGCCGTACAGGCGCGCGAAGTGGACGTTGCTGGTGCCGACCAGCTGCGGGCCGAGTGCATCGCGCAGCAGCGGCAGCAGCCGCGCGTGCCAGTCACGCGAGTAGCGGCGACGGCTGCCATAGTCGGCAATGCGGCATTGTTCGAAGCCGGGGGTATCGCGCAGCAGCGCGGCCTTGGCCTGCAGGCGGCGCTCGCCTTCGGCGAAGTCGGCCGTGGTGGTGTTGCGGAACCAGACTTCGTTGATGATCGCCAGCAGCGGCACTTCGAACAGGATGGTGTGCAGCCACGGGCCGGTGATGTCCAGTTCGATCTCGCCGGGCACGGCCGTCGACGCGCGCAGCTGGATGTACTTGCGGTCGAGGTGGAACAGGCCGAGGAAATCGGCGAAATCCGGCTTCACGAAGCGCAGGCCACGCATGTAGTCCAGCTCCGCGTCGCTGAAGCGCAGGCTGCACAGGTGGTCGATTTCTTCGTCGATCTGGTCGATGTAGCGGGCCAGGTCGATGCCGGGCGTACGGCACTTGAACCGGTACTGCACCTGGGCGCCGGGGTGCTGGTGCAGCACCGCCTGCATCATGGTGAACTTGTACAGGTCGGTGTCGAGCAGGGACTGGATGATAGGCATGGAGCGGATTATGCGCCCGGCGGCGTGAACCGGGGTGCCTGCGGCCACGCTCGGCTCACGGGGAACAGCATTGGTAGATCCACGCCATGCGTGGATGCTCCTGCGGCGCTACAGCGACCTGCGCAGCAGCCTCGGCACCAGCATCGCCGCATGCGCCCAGATCGCGGCCCACACCGCAACGCGTACCGGCAGCGACCGCTGCTTCGCTTCGAACTTCTGGAAGTAGCGCCACAGCCCCCTGTGCTTGTGCCATTCCACGAAGAATGGCCGCGAGCGGCTGGAGACGCCGCGCACATGGGTAACCTGCAGGTCGTTGGCGATCGCCACCACCGCGCCGGCCTCGCGTGCGCGGCGGCACAGATCCAGGTCCTCGGCATGCAGGCGGTAACCCGCATCCCAACCACCGATGCGCTCGAACAGGGTACGCGGCATCATCAGCAGCGCACCGGACAACGCCGGCACGGGCTGCACGGCCTGGTGTGGATCGCGCGGAACCGCCAGCTTCGAGCCCTTGCCCGGCGAGCGCAGCATCAGCAGGAAATCCGGATCGCGACGGCGCACCGCTTCATCGGCGTGGCCGTGCTCGTCCACCTGCTCCACGCCCAGCAGGCAATCGCCCAGCACCTCGCCACGGCTGCGCAATTCGGTCAGGGTGTCCGGCTCAATCATCAGGTCCGGGTTGATGAAGGCCAGCCACGGGCTGTGCGAGTCGGCCACGCCCTGGTTGTTGGCGGCGGCAAAGCCGGGATTGTCCGGATTGCCGACGAAGCGCACGCGCGGGTCATGGCTGGCATGCCGCTGCACGATGTCCAGCGTGCCATCCAGCGAACCATTGTCGATCACCCGGATCTCGGCGATGTCCTGCGCCTGGCGCAGGCGCGACAGGCAGGCATCGATGGTGCTGCCACTCTGGTAGGTGACGACGATGGCGGCAATGGTTGCATTCAAACGTGAGGCTCCGGCGCGGGCGGGACAAACAGGTCGCCCTGTTCCTTCGGCATTATCGCCTGCCGCATGCGCTGCTGCAGGTCGTCACGCAGACCGTGCAGTGGATCGTGCATCAGGAAATCGGCCAGCCGCGGCACCCAGGCCGGCCAGCGTGCCGCCAGGGCCTCCAGGTCGCCATCGCGGCTGACCGCCTCCCCTGCCCGGCTGACGAACGCGGTCTCGCACAACACATTGCGCCACCCCAGGCCCGCCATGCGCAGGCTGAGATCGATCAGCGCGGCATTCCAGCCGGCATAGCTGTCCACGTCCAGGCCACCGGCACGGCGGCGCGCGTTGCCACGTACCAGCACCGCGTGGGTGACCGCCGATGGCAACTCCGGGTGCAGCGTCGGCAATGTAGCGCAGGTATGCGCCAGCAAGGCCGGGTCATGGGGTTCGGGATTGATCTCGCCCAGCCGTGGCCACGCCGCGGTCTCGCCGGCATTGCACCAGGGGGTCGCGGTGGCGATGGCGGCATCGCGGGCGAAGGCATCCTGCAACTGCTGCAACCAGCCGGGCGACGGCACGCTGTCCGGCGCCAGCACGGCCACGTCCAGGCCATCGCAGGCGCGCAGCATCTCATCCAGATGGGCAACCTCGCCCAGTGGCCGCGCGCGCCGGGTGTACTCGGCCTGCAGCGGCGTATGCGCCAACCAGTGCTCGACCACGGCCTGCGCACGCGGCCCTGCCTGCGCGTCATCGGCCAGCCAGACCGCGGTGCCCGGCGCGGTGCCGGCATCCAGTGCGGCCAGGCAGCGGTCGAGCGCGGCATCGTCCACACACAGCGGCAACAACACGATCGCCCCCATCCCGCCTCCGTGGTTGTCGGTGGCCACAGCGTAGCACCGGGAGGGTATCGGCCGGGTTGCACCCGGCGCCTGCAGAGGCCGGAGCCGAAGCAACAGCAGAAGCCGGCTATCCTTGGAATGGCGGGGTGGGTCCGGTTGCGGGGGACGCCGTAAACCCATCCTTGGGGCTTGGCCGCGGCATCCATGCCGCGGACGCCCCCGCAACCGGACCCACCCCGCCTTCGACAGATTTCTTCGCTCTGCCAGCAAAAGCTGGGGTCAGATCCGTTTTCCTCTGGAAAACGGATCTGACCCCTTTTTCTGATTTCGAAATCTGACAGACAGTCATCCACGCATGGCGTGGATCTACCGTGTCGACCAAGGTCGACACCTACCAACAGCAGCACACTGTCGAAGGCGGGCACTGTGGGTTTGCGGGGTGTGAGCCGCATGGATGCGGCGACCAAGCCCCCATGGATGGGTTTACGGCGTCCCCGCAAACCCACAGTGCCCCGCCATCCCTCAGTAAACCCGCTGTTGCTTTGGCTGTTGCCGTTGCTCTGGCCTCTGCGGGTGCCGGGCGCCGCCCGGCCGTAACCCCTTACTTCTTCGCGCGCGGCTGGTTCAGCGGCTCCATCGCGCGGAAGCGCTTGCTGTACTCATCGGTCAGGTTGCGCGATTCCTGGTTGTTGCGGACGATGGTCGGGGTCAGCAGCACGATCACCTCCGAACGACGGCTGGTGCGGGTCTTCTGCCCGAACAACGCACCGACCACCGGGATCCTGCTCAGGCCCGGAATGCCGCTGCTGCCATCGGTGGCCGAGTCGGTGATCAGGCCCGCCAGCATGATGGTGTCGCCGCTCTGTACCGCCGCTTCGGTGGACAGCTTCTTGGTCGAGATGCGCGGATTGCAGTTGCGTTCGTTCGGATTGCAGGCGTCCGGCACGTCGGAGGCGCTGCTGACCTCCTGCACGATATCCAGGAACACCGTGCCATCGCGGGTCACGCGCGGGCGCACCTTGAGGATCACGCCCGTGTCGATGTACTGCACCGAGCTGTAGGTGCTGGTGCCCACGCCGGTATTCACCGTGGTGGTGTTGATCGGCACCTTGTCGCCAACGTTGAGCGTGGCCTCGGCGTTGTTGCGCACGAACACCGACGGTGTCTGCAGCAGGCGCAGGTCGGTGACCTTGTCCAGCGCGCTGACCACGGCGGCCGCGTTGTGGCCGGTGAACGCCCAGCCCACGCCATCGTTGCCGGTGACGCCGCCGGCGAAGGTATTCCACGAACCGCCCGCTGCCGGCGGCAGGGTCAGGCCCGCCAGTGCGCCGGTCAGCGCACGACCGGCCACGGCGTTGTCGAAGAACCAGTTCACGCCGTATTTCAGGTCACCGGTCAGCGCGACTTCGGCCACCTGTGCCTCGATGTGCACCTGCAGCGGCATCACGTCCAGCTTCTCGATCACCTCGCGGATCGAGCGCCAGGCCTGCGGGGTCGAGCGCACCAGCAGGGTGTTGGTCTCCTCCACCGCCGACACGCCGACGCGGTCGCCCTCCACTTCCAGGCTGACACTGACGTTGCCGGGCTGGCGCTGCGGCAGGTTCAGGCTGCCGTTGCTGCTGCCACTGCCACTGCCACTGCTCCCGCCCAGCGTCGAGCCGAGGGTGCTGCTGTTGTTGTCCATGCCACGATCGCCGTCACCGCCCAGCTGCGACGGGATGGCGCCTGGCGCCAGCGAGGCCGGGCTGGAGGCGCCGCGGTTGCCACTGCTGGCGAAGGCCTCGCTGAGGCGCTCGGCCAGATCGCGTGCCTTGATGTAGCGCAGCTCATAGGAGAACAGGCGGGCGCTGCCACCTGCGGTGTCGATGCGATCCAGCCACTGCTGGATCTGGTCCAGGTAGCGTACCTGCGGCGTGATCACCAGCACGGCGTTGGCGTTCTCCAGCGGCAGGAAACGGAACATGCCAGCACTGGGCGTCTTGCTCTCTTCGCCGAACACCTTTTCCAGGTCGGCCGCGACCTGCTCAGCCTTGCCCGACTGGATCGGGAACACGCCCACCGACATGCCCGACAACCAGTCGACGTCGAAGATCTCGACGGTGCGCAGGTAGTTTTCCAGTTCTGCGCGCGTACCACCGAGGGTGATCACGTTGCGGCCGCTGTCCACATTGACGATGGCGTTGGGACGCGCATACGGCTCCAGCACCTTCTTCATCTCGGTGGCGGAGATGAACTGCAGCGGGACCACGCGGACCTCGAAGCCGCGTGCGCTGGCCGCCGGCGCGGTGCTCGGCGCGACCGTGCCGGCCAGCGCCTGGTCGGCGGCGACGATGTTGTAGCGGCCGCCGCTGTAGACCATGCGCGCGTTGTTCCAGCCCAGCACCATCTCCAGCAGGTTCAGCGCCTGCGCCGGCGAGACCGGCTTGGGCGTGGCCAGGGTCACCGTGCCCTGCACGCCCGGTGCAATCACGTAGTTCTGGCCAAGCATGTCGCCAAGGATGGCCTTGACCACCGCATGCAGCGATTCGCCTTCGAAGTTGAAGGTGGCCTCGCCGGTGCTGGCGCCATGCAGCGCCGGGGCCGGTGCGCGCGCGGCCTCACGGTTGATCATGGTGCCGGTGCCGCGACGGATCACCGCCTGCGGTGCGCCCTGGCTTTCGCGGGCGGCATCAGCAGCGACGTCGGCCGCTTGGCCGGCAGCGGCGCTGGGCGACAGGTTGCCGTTGCGCTGCACGTGCGGCGCGGACACCGTACTGCAGCCGACCAGCAGCGTGAGGGCAAAGGACCAGGGAAGAAAACGCAGGTTCATGCATTCACTCTATCGGTTGGTGCCATCGCCCGGGGGCGGCGACGGTTGTTGCTGCTGTTGCTGCAGCTGGCGGCGGCGGGCCTGGATGCGTTCGCGGATGGCCTGCATCTGCGCTTCGCTGGGACCGTTGTTGTTGGCCGGTGGTGTTTTTGCAGCTGACGCCGCAGGTGTGGGGGCATTGCCGGCGGGCGGCGTCGGAGGGGTGGCCGCGACCGGGGACGGCGCCGGCGGAGCACCCGCCGAAGGCGGCACAACGATCGCACCTGCAGGCGGTACACCGTTGGCACCGCGCAGCACCGTCGGCGGCTCACCGCCCTGGCCGTTGAACACGGCCAGTTCCAGGACCTGGTTGCCACCGGGGCCGATCACCGTCGCCTGGCGCGGCTGCAGCGCGACCAGCTGCCAGCCATCCACGGCTTCGCCGTTGAGACGCAGGCGCAGCGAGCGGTTCTGTTCGGTGGTGAAGGTGGCCATGCCGAAATCGCCGGTCAGCAGCACGCCGGTCAGGCGCAACGCGGCACTGGCCGCCGGTTCGCTGCCCCCCAGCAGATAGGGCCGCGGCCTGCGGTCTTCGGCGAACAGCGGGCGCTCTCCGATCGCGCTGTAGCTGTCGGCGCTGGCCATGCGCTCTGCAGCCAGCGGCGGCAGCGATGGCAGCGATGGCGCGGCGTCGGCATCACCGTCGGCGCCCGGCAGCTGGCTGCCCAGCCCGAAGACGGTTGCCAGCCAGACCGCCGCCGCCCAGCCGGCCAGTGCCAGCAGGAAGCCGGTACGCAGGCTGATCTGCTCAAGCTTCATCGGCCACCTCCTGCCCTTCGGACGGGGGCGCCGGCTGGGGCGCCGGCGTGGCCTCGGCCGGCGAAGCAGCCGGCGTCGGCGCTGCAGCGGGCGCCGGAACCGTGCCATCGGCGGCGGCGCCTGGCAGCAGATAGCCGGCCAGCTCGAAGGACACATCCAGGCCCAGCCCCGATTCGTTCGGCGATTGCTGGAAGCGCTGCGCGATCAGGTTGAGGTTGTCGACGAACAGGCGGGGGCTGCCGGTTTCGAGGCTGTGCAGCACGGTGGCCAGTTCGGCCACGCCGCAGCGCAGGCGCACCTGCATGGCGACGCGCACGAACTCGGCATCGCGCCGGTTGTCGGTCAGCGGCGTGCGGTTGCTGATGGTGCAGCTGCGGTTGCCCGGGCTGGCCATCGCTACCGCATCCTGCAGCCGGGCGCCCAATGCAGCGGCGGCAGCTTCGGCGGTGGCTTCGCGCAGGAAGCCTGGCCGCTGCTGCAGTGCCTCGCGGGTAGCGCGAAGGCGCTGTTCGATCTGCGGCTGCTGCTGCAGCTGCGCCTGCACGCGCGACTCGCGTTCGCGCAGGGCGGCGACATCGGCGTCGATCGCACGCAGCGGCTGGGTGAACCAGGGGTGCACCAGCAGCAGATAGGCCAGGCCCAGCACTGCCAGCAGCAGTGCCAGCGCCAACCAGCGATCACGGCGTGCGCTTGGCATCGGCATCGGCCGCCTCCGGGGTCGGTGCTGCGGCCGGCAACGGCTGCAGTTCGGCGGTCATGGTGAAGCGGTCGCGGCCACTGGCCGCGCCATCGGCCTGCAGCACCCCGGTCAGGTTGACCTTGCGCCACTGCGGTGCGTCCTGCAGCAGCTGCACCAGCTGCGATGCCTCGCGGCTCAGGCCGATCAGCTGCAGGTTGTTGTTCTCGATCGCCAGCTTTTCCAGGTAGGTGCCTTCCGGCAGGCGCCGGGTCAGTTCGTTCCAGATCTCCACCGTACCGGCGCGCTGGCTGCGCTGCTTCTCAAGGAATGCAGCACCATCGATCAGCGCCTGCAGCTGCGCGCGTTCGCTGGCCACGCCACGCGCGCTGCGCGCGCTGCGCTCGACCTGCGCACGCAGTTCGTCGGCGGCGGCCTGGCGGTTGTCCAGCAACTGCACCGCGGCCAGTACCAGCATCACGACGGATGCCGCTGCCAGCAGCAGGTTCCAGCGCCGCATCGGGTCTGGCCGCAATTGGCGCTGCGCGGGCGGCAGCAGGTTCACCTGCAACACGTTGCCCTGCGCATCGATGGCATCGACGCCGGCCAGCGCATCGGCCCATTGGCCCACCCGCATGCGCCATGCTTCCAGCTGCCGCAGTGGCCACGCCACCAGTTCGACCTGCAACTGCCCTTCACCGCCCGCGCCGAGTTCACGCACGTCATAGCTGACCTGGGACGCTTCGAACGGGGTCTGCCGGTCGATCTCGAAACCGACCACGGCACGCAGGCGGTCGGCCGCCGCGGCGGGCAGGCGCAGCGTGCGCCGCAGCACATCCGCCGCGGGCAGCAGCCACACCCGGGGCAGGCTGCGCAGGCGCGGCTCGAGTACCCGGTCCAGTTCCACCGGCGACAGCGGCCACGGCAGGCGCGCCACCACTTCGCGGCGTTCACCGGCCTCACGCCAGACCTGCAGCTGGTCGCTCTCAGGCTGCAGCAACAGGCGGGCCTGGCCCCAGCCCAACGCCCATTGCCAGCGCACCGGTACCCAGGCCAGCAGCGACTGCCGCCACCAGCGCAGGAAACGGCCAGCGCCCGGGCCGATCCGGCCCTGCACCTGCCGCAGACTGTCCTGCCACGCCGTCATCTTGCTGTCATTCCCTGCTCCCAGCGAAGCACTGTGTAGGTCCGCCCGGGAACCCCGCCCGAGCCACTGCGTATCACTGCCTGCAACACCGACCTGCGTCCACTGCTGTCGATGGCAGCGGACTCGATACTATAGGTGCCGCTGCTGCTGGCAAGCGTTGTCGTACCACCAGCGGAATCTGCATCACGCTCCTGCTGGGCGCGCTGCGCCAGCACGGCATCCGCATCCAGGCCCAGTGCGGTCAGCACCGGTGCGCCGGCGAACTGGGGATCCGGCCGCGCCTGGCGGCTGTACAGGGTCAGGTGCGGCAACATCGCCCGGTACAGCGTGCCGCGCATGCCCAGCACGCGCTGCAGCTCGCCCAGGGTCTCGAACCGCTTGTTGCGTGGGCCATAGGGCAACCCGGCTGCGGCGTAGTCCTGCGCTTCGGCACCACCGCCCGGCTGCAGCAGGCTGTCCTCGTCACGCCAGTCGATGATGGCCCCGGCCAGCTGCCGGGCCTGTGCATCGTCTTCACCCAGTGCCTTGAGGAAGGCGGCCAGCAGCGCGGCATCGGCCAGGTTCAGGTTGATCTTGCCGTTCTCGTCCAGCACCTTGATCTCGATGCTGGCGTCGTCGAACTGCCAGCGATAGGTCCGGCCATCGGCACGCCAGGGCGCGCGCTGCGGATCGGCCGACAGGCGCAGCAGTGCATATTCGAGGCCGGCGCGCGCACGTTCCTGCCCGCGTGCATCGTCATCCAGCACGCGCTGCTGCAGGTGTTCGACCCGTGCGCTCAGCGCGAATGCGCCGACCAGCGCGGTCATCAACGCGATCAGCCACAGCACCAGCACCAGTGCCGCCCCACCCTGACGCCTCATCGCGCGCCTCCGCTGCCACCGGCGCGCAGCGCCACCACCAGCGGCGGCCACGGCGCACCCCGGGCCGGCGCGATCTGGATCTCCACCAGCATCGGCAGGCGGCGGGTGTCGTCCCAGCGAGGCATCCAGTCAGTCACCTGCCCGGTGCTGGCATCGATACCCCGATAGCGCAGCTGCACCGACTTCAGGTTTTCCACCAGCACCTCGGGCGGGCGCGGCGGGTTCTCGGCGATGCGCTCGCCTTCCTGCAGCAGCACCAGCTCCAGCAGCAGGCGCTGGTGGCCATCGTGTCCGTCGACCTGCAGCGCATGCAGGTAGGGTCCGCCACGGCCGAGGTAGCCGGGCAGGTCGGCGGCGAACAGCATGCGCTGCTCTTCGCCCTGGAAGAAGACCGGCTCGCGGGTGGGATCCGGAACTTCCAGCGGCGTGCGCAGCGCAGCCGCCAGCTGCCTGCGCAGCAACGATTCCACCGCGCGCATGCGTTCGCTTTCGGCGGCGATCTGCTCGCCGCGCTGGCTGACCGCCATCGCCGAGCGCACGCTGGCAAAGGCCAACGCCAGGCCGCCGGCCAGCAGCACGGTGGCCAGCATCACTTCGACCAGGGTGAACCCTGCGGCGCGGCGCCTCACCGGGCATTCTCCAGGTCGGGCGGCAACAGGCGCAGGCTGCGCCAGCGCAGCTGCTCGCGTTCGCTGTCGCCCCAGCGCACCTGCAACTGCAGCTCCGCCAGCCATGCAGTACCCGGTGAGGTCGCCTGCCCGACAGTGCCGGCGCGGGGCTCCACCCACGGCTGAACCTGCAGTTCCCAGTGATAGCGCCCCTGTTCCCAGTCACCCTGTTGGCTGCCCACCTGCAGCGGCGTGTCGACACCGGCTTCGGCCAGCAACGACTGGGCGTGCAGCACCGCGCGCGTGCGCAACTCGGCATCGCGCACCTGTTTTGCGCCGCCGGACAGGCTGCCCAGCAGCAGGGTCAACGCCAGGCCCAGCAGGGCGAAGGCGATGATCACTTCCAGCAGGGTGAAGCCACGCGCGCGCCGCTTCATTGCGCCCGCCAGGGGCCGGAGCGGACCTCGCCAGTGAGCCAGCCGACGTCGACGCGCCATTCGGCGCCGTCGCGCTGCAACCGGATGCGGCCACCGCTGGAGCCACCATCGGGATGGAATTCGATCACGCCCTGCCCCGGCGCGGTGGCCAGCTGTGCGGCACCTTCGAACTGCACCTGCAGCTGTGCGGGCACCTCACCGTGGCGCTGGTTGGCGCCTTCCCAGCGCCGCCGCGCCGGCTCGATGACGAAGCGCTGCGGTTCACCGCGGGCGATCGCCTGCGCGCGCACCATGCGCAGCTGGCTGGCGATGTCCTTGCCTGCGCTGCGCAGCTGCATGCCGGCGAAGCCGCGCGACAGGCCGGCGGCAGTGATCAGGCCGATCGCCGCGATCAGTGCGATCACCAGCAGCATTTCCAGCAGCGACAGTCCCGCCGCGCGCCTGCCGTGCAGGCGCGGGTGGGGCAACCGGCGCGGCAGGAAATACGTCATGCGCGGTTACGGCTGGTAGCGGATGTCAGCGTCGACGCTGCTACCGCCGGCCTTGCCATCCTTGCCCAGGCTGACCAGCTCATAGGGCTGGCCTTCGCCCGGTGCGCGGTATTCCAAGGCGTGGCCCCACGGGTCGTTCAGGTCGGCCGGCTTGGCGTACGGGCCGAGCCAGCCGCCAACACCGGCCGGTGCGGTCACCAGGTCATTGAGCGAGCCGGGCAGCTTGCCGGTGTCGATCTGGTAGTTGTCGATCTTGGACGCCACGGTCTGCACCTGCGCCTTGGCGATGTTGGCCTTGCCACGGTCGGCACCGCCCAGCACGCGGCTGGCGACCAGGGTCAGCACCGCGCCGATCAGCACGATGACGATGATGATTTCCAGCAGGCTCATGCCCGACTGGTTGCGCGCGGCAGTGAAGGAAAGGCGGATCGGTCGGCGACGGGCAATCATGGACGGTCCTTTCAGTTGCGGAGTGTCGGGGTTGCAGGGAGTGCCATCGTCAACCGATGGCATTGGTCAGGTCGTACAGCGGCACCAGCACGGCCACGATCACCGCGCCCACCACCGAGGCCAGCACCAGGGTGATCGCCGGCACCATCGCCGCCAGCAGGCGGTCGATGCGCCGGGCACTATCCTGTTCGAAGGTGTCGGCGGCCTTCAGCAGCATGGTATCGAGGGCGCCGGATTCCTCGCCGACCTGGATCATCTGCAGGGCCAGGCGCGGGAAGCGCTTGCCGCGCGACAGTGCCAGCGACAGGCCGGCACCATTTTTCACTTCATCGGCGGCCACTTCCACATCGGCGGCCAGCGCGCGGTTGCCCAGTACGTTGCGGGCGATGCCCAGTGCGCCCAGCAGGGGCACGCCGTTGCGCAGCAGGGTGCCCAGCGTGCGCGCCAGGCGCGCGGTTTCCAGTTCACCGACGAGACGGCCGATGCCACGGCGCTGCAGCAGCCAGCCATCCAGCGCCAGCCGGAACGCGGGTTGCCGCGCCTTGCGCTCGAAGAACAGCACCACCAGCGCCGGCACCACCAGCAGCAGCACCCACCAGTCGCGCACGAACAGGCCCAGCTGCAGCACCGCATTGGTGAACCACGGCAGCGCCACGTCCAGGCTCTCGTACATCTGCGCGAACTGTGGCACCACATAGCCAAGCAGGAACAGCAGCGCGCCGCCCACCACCACCAACAGGATGGCCGGGTAGACCAGTGCGTTGATGACCTTGCCCTGCAGCGCGCGGCTGCGCTCGAGGTAGTCGGCCAGGCGTTGCAGGGTTTCATGCAGGCTGCCACCGGCTTCGCCGGCGCGCACCATGTTCACGTACAGCCGCGAGAACAGCCCATGCTGGCGTTCCAGCGCGGTGGACAGCGGTGCACCGCCGCGCACCACGTCGCGGATGTCGGTGATCGCGCGGCGCGATCGTTCGTCCTCGGGCAACCCCAGCAGGATCGACAGCGCGCGGTCCAGCGGCTGGCCGGCACCGAGCAGGGTCGCCAGCTGCTGGGTGAACTGCAGCAATGCAGCGCCCTGCAACGGGCGCTGCTGCAGCAGGTTGCGCCAGCTGCTGCCGCCGATCGCGCCGGCGTCGGCCAGCTGCGTCTCCATCGGCAGGTGGCCCTGGTCCTGCAGGCGCGCGATCAGCTCGGCCTCGCTGGCCGCCTCCATCTGCCCGTCGAAGACCTCACCGTGCGGATTGAGCGCCTTGTAGCGGTAGTTCGGCATGTCAGCCCCGGCGTCCTGCACGCATCAGCTTTCCTCGGTCACGCGCAGCACTTCCTCGATGGTGGTCTGTCCGCTCAGCGCCTTGGACAGACCATCCTCGTACATGGTGCGCATGCCGGCTTCGCGGGCGATGCGCTCGATCTCGCCCATGCCATCGCGACGCATCACCGCACGCCGCAGCGCATCGTTCATCACCAGGAATTCCATGATGGTGGTACGCCCCAGGTAGCCGGTCGGCGCCAGCGCCGAGGGCTTCGGGCGGTAAAGGTGGATCGGTCCCTCCGGCTGCAGGCGGCGCAGCTCGAAGCGTTCGATCTCCTCTGGCGAGGCTGCGTAGCGTTCGGCATGGGTCGGCTCCAGCCGGCGCACCAGGCGCTGGGCGAGGATGCCGTTGATGGTCGAGGTGAGCAGGTAATCCTCCACGCCCATGTCGAGCAGGCGGGTGATGCCACCGGCCGCATTGTTGGTGTGCAGGGTGGACAGCACCAGGTGGCCGGTCAATGCCGACTGGATGGCGATGCGCGCGGTTTCCAGGTCGCGCATTTCACCGATCATGATGATGTCCGGATCCTGGCGGACGATGCTGCGCAGCGCGTTGGCGAAATCCAGGCCGATCTGCGGCTTGGCCTGGATCTGGTTGATGCCCTCGATCTGGTATTCGACCGGATCTTCCACCGTGATGATCTTGACGTCGGCGGTGTTGAGCTGGCTCAGCGCGGTGTACAGCGTGGTGGTCTTGCCCGAGCCGGTCGGGCCGGTCACCAGCAGGATGCCGTGCGGCTGTTCCAGTACCTTGCGGAACTGCGGCAGGAAGGCGTCGGTGAAGCCGAGCCGGTGGAAATCGAAGACCACCGTTTCACGGTCCAGCAAGCGCATCACCACGCTTTCGCCATGCGCGGTGGGCACGGTACTCACGCGAAGTTCCAGCTCCTTGCCCTGCACGCGCAGCATGATGCGGCCGTCCTGCGGCAGGCGGCGCTCGGCGATGTTGAGCCGGGCCATGATCTTGATGCGGCTGATCACCGCGGCGGTGAGGTTGGCCGGCGGGCTTTCGCCCTCCACCAGCACGCCATCGACCCGGTAGCGGACCTTCAACCGGCTCTCGAACGGTTCGACATGGATATCCGAAGCGCGCAGTTCCACCGCACGCTGGATCACCAGGTTGACCAGACGGATCACCGGCGCTTCCGAAGCGAGGTCGCGCAGGTGCTCGATATCGTCGACCGCGCCGCCTTCGCCATCGGCGGTTTCCACGATCGCGCCCATCGCGCTGCGGCCCTGGCCGAACCAGCGCTCGACCAGGTCATCGATCTCCGCACGCATGCCCAGCACTGGTGTCACCGGAACCCCCAGCGCCAACTGCACGGCCTGCTGCGGATAGGCATCGTGGGCATCGGCCAGCCACAGACGCACCCCGTGTTCATTCAGCTCCAGCGGGCACACATGGAACTGCTTCAGGAAACGCAGCGACAGCGGCAGTCCCTCGGCCAGCGCCTGCGGCGGGGCCTCCGGCACCTGTTTGCCCTCCAGCAGCGGCAGGCCCAGCACCTCGGCGCTGGCCTGTGCCTGGTCGCGTTCAGACACCAGGCCCAGGCGCACCAGCAGGCCCAGCAGGCTGCCGCCGGCCTCGGCGTGCAGCGGCCGCGCGCGCGCCAGGTCTCCTTCCTTGAGCCGGCCGCGTGCCAGCAGCGCATCCAGGATGCGGCCTTCGGCATCGTCGGTAACGGTTGCAGCGAGCGCGTTCACGTGACTCTCCTGTCAATCGGACCGACTTTAGCAGTTAAGCCATGATTTCCGCCGCCCTGCGGCCAGCTTTCGTAAAAAGACGAAGCCCGTCACACAGGATGACGGGCCTCGGCCGTTCAACTACGACACGTCAGGCTTACTGCGTGGCGAGGATGCTCACGCCGTTGTAGGCCGCTTCGCCCACCACCTTGATGTAGTAGGTGCCTGCCACCGGCTTGTTCACCCGTACCGTTTCGGACGTGCCGGGACGGGTCGACTTGCCATCGTTGTCGCTGGCGCTCGGCTCGCGTCCCTGGGCGATGTAGACCGACACGTTGCCGGTGCCACCGTAGGTGATCACGCTGAGCTGCTTGCCAGCGGCTGCCTCGAAGCTGTACAGGCGGCTGCTGCCGGCCGTACCGTTCAGGCCCCCCACGGCGGCCTTGTTGGTCAGCGGCGTCGCCACCGGCCCGCAGTTCTCGGTGCACGGCTCTTCCAGTGCCTTGGCCAGCGCCGCCTTGGCATCGACGATGCCGGTGCCGATCGGGGTGGCGGTCGGGATGCTGACCGGGAACGGGCGCGCGGTTTCCTTCAGCAGCGCGCGCATCGCGGCGGGGGCCAGCGGATCCTTGCCCTTGGCGATCAGCGCGCTCTGCACCAGTGCAGCGACGGCAGCCACGTGCGGCGAGGCCATCGACGTGCCACCCATGCCCATGTAGCTGTAGCTGCCCGACTCCGGCGTGGTGGCCGCATCGGAACCGGACTGCCAGACGTAGCCGCCCGGATTGCCATCGACGCTGCCGCCACCACCCGGACCGGACAGGTCCACGCGGGTGCCGTAGTTGGAGTAGTAGGTGATGCCGCCGGTGATGCGGGTGGCGCCGACGGTCACCACGCCGTCGCAACTGGCCGGACGGTACTTGGATGCGTTGTCGGTCTCGTTGCCGGCCGCCACGACCACGGTGGTGCCACGCGAGATCGCGCCATTGATCGCATCCTGGTAGGTTCCGTCACAGCTGCCGCTTCCACCCAGGCTCATGTTGATGATCTCGGCCGGGTTGGCATTGGCGGGCACGCCCGCCACGGTGCCGCCGGAGGCCCAGGTGATGGCGTCGGCGATATCGGAAAGGTAGCCACCGCACTTGCCGAGCACGCGGACCGGCAGCACCTTGGCCTTGTGCGCGACACCGGCCATGCCGACGCCGTTGTTGGTCTGCTCGGCCACGGTGCCGGCCACATGGGTACCGTGCCAGGAGCTGTCCTCCGCGACGGAGCCGGTGTAGCACTCATTGTCGTTCTCGACCCAGTCGCCATAGTCCTGCGCGCGCGGCACGCGATCGTTGGTGGCACGGCGCGACGTCTCGGCATCGCTGATGAAGTCGTAGCCTTCCAGCAGGTTGCCGACCAGGTCCGGGTGCTGCGGCAGGATGCCGGTGTCGAGCACGGCCACCACCACGCCCTCGCCCTGCGATACATCCCACGCCGACGGTGCATTGATGCCACCGGTGGCGTTGTGCAGGTGCCACTGGTACTGCTGGTAGTACGGATCGTTCGGCGCCAGCGCCGGCTGCACGTCACCGGCGCGCAGCTCGGTGCGGCGCAGCTTCACGTCGGCTTCGGCGTACTGCACGGCCGGGTCGGCCTTCAGTTCCTTCAGCACGCGCTGCAGTTCCGCAGGCGCCAGGCGCCCCTGCAGGCGGATCAGGTCGGCACCGACGCCGAGCCTGCGCACGACCTGCGGGCCCAGCGTGCTGGCGCGGGCGGTGCCACCGGACAGGCTGGCGCGGGTCAGCGCGGACTGCACGGTGGACAGCTTGGCCGAACGGTCGCCCGCCGCAGCGGTGCCGGCACGATACTTGACGATGATGCGCTCGGCGCCCGGCTCGGCGGTGCTGGCCTGGCGCACCGGTTCACGGGTCGGCAACCCGGCGGCGTGGACGGCACCCACCGCGGTCATCGACAGCACGGCGGCGGCAAGCACATTGATGCGAAGGTTCTGCTTCTTGATCACGTCGAAATTCCTCTTCTGGGTCATGGATCGAACCAACACTGCGGCCATCATTCCTTGACGACTCCCGGCCGGCCCAGCCGGGATTGCCGTGACCTCCCCCCAGGCCCTCGTTGCAGGTGATGCGCCGGCGTGGGTGGCCGCCGGCGCAGTGGTTTGGCTTACCAGCCGAAACCAGCACCGACGCCAACCGAGCTGTCGTCGCTGCTGAAGGCACCGCCGAAGGTGACCGTGGCGCGATCGCTGATCGCACGCTGGTAGCCCAGCGACAACGCCGACTCGCCGCCCTGGAAACCGATGCCGACGCCGACCCGGTTCTGGGTGCGGATACCGGCGGCACTGGTGGCCATGTTGAGCATCGCCGCGCTCATGGCGCCCTGGCGGTCGATGCGGCGATCCATGTGGCGCAGGCGCCCGTCGATCTCGCCCTTGAACACATCGAAGCTGTCGGCGACGGCCTGCACGCGGCTGTCGGTGTAGCTGTTGGCAGTGGCCATGCCACGGTCCAGCTGGCCCTTGTTGACGGCGTCGGTGGCGGTGGTGCCGGCGGCGACGTTGGTGACCTGGCGTTCGTTGCCTTCGCTACCGACCGACACGGTGTTGGCACGATCGGCAACCGAGCCCTGGCCCAAAGCCACCGCGTTGGCAGCCGTGGCACTGGCACCCTGGCCGATGGCGGTGGACGAGGCGCCACTGGCCACTGCGCCCTCACCCATGGCGACGGCATTGAAGCCCGTGGCCGGGGTGCCAACCGGAATCCCGGCACCGGCGGCGGCGGCCGTCGGCGTGCCCTGCACGCGTGCGGTGCTGGCCGGTGCCGCGTCGGCGGTGGCCGGTGCGTCGGCGACGCTGGCCAGTGCGCTTTCATCCAGCGAGGCACTCATCGAACGCAGGCTTGCCGTTCCCGAACGCGTGCCTCCGGCGGTGCGGCGATCGATCTCGCTGACCTTGCGGTCCAGCGCACCGAGCGCATCGCCGACGTTGCTGTACGTCGCGCCCTGGATCACGTAGTTCGGCGCCACGAACACACCCTGCATGCCGACGCTGGCGCCACCGCCGAGGAAGCTGGCGGCATCACTGAGCGACTGGAACAACTGCCCGCCATTGATCGCCTGGCGGCTGCCGGCGGCGATGCTGCCGGCACCGACGTTGTCGATGGTGGTGCCCTGGAAGCCGGACAGGGTCAGGCGGTCACGGCTGGCGTCGTCATAGCCGACTGCACTGGCCGCCGTGGTCTCGACCGTCGCGATGCGCGAATCGAAATCGCCCACGCGGGTTTCCACTGCGCCCACGCGCTGGTTGGTGACGTTGAGCTGCGAACCGGTGACCGCATCGCTGCTGCCGGCAGCGATGCGGCCGTCGGCCACATTGACGATCCGCCGCGTGGCCGGGCCATCGGTGCCATTGCCACCGCCGACCGACACCACGTTGGCATCGAGCGCACGCGAGCCCGCCCCCAGCGCCACCGAGTTCGCACCGGACGCGCCGGCGCTGTTGCCCAGTGCAAGCGCATCATTGCCAATGGCCATCGCGTTGGCACCCAGCGCATTGCTGCGTGCACCACTGGCACTGGCGGCCGAACCGACCGCAGCGGCATCGCTGCCGCTGGCACTGGCGGTACCCGCACCAGTGGCCTTGACGTAGCGTGCGGTGCCATCGGCGGTCGCCGCGACCGCATCGAGCTGGCCACGATTGACTGCATCGGTGCGCTCGGTACCGGCGGCGACACGGGTGATCTGACGATCACTGGTGCTGCTGCCCACTGACACGGTATTGGCACGATCAGCCACCGAGCCGGCACCCAGTGCGATGCTGCCGGCTGCCGACGCATTGGCGCTGACACCCACTGCGGTGGCATTCGCGCCGGTGGCCTTGCTGCCGTAGCCGACCGCCGTACCAAGCCGGCCACTGGCTTCGGCATAGCTGCCCAGCGCGGAGGCACCGTCAGCCGAGGCGTTGGCGCGGAAGCCGCTGGCCTGCGACTGCGTGCCGCTGGCCGTGGCCTGCGCACCACTGGCGGTGCTGTAGGCACCCTTGGCCTGGGCACCGGTGCCGCTGGCGCTGGCACCGAGTTCGCTGGCGCTGGCGCCGCTGCCCACCGCCACGCTGTCGACACCACTGGCCTGTGCGTTGTTGCCCAGAGCCGCGGCGTTGTTGCCGGTGGCCAGGGCATCGACGCCGATGGCGGTGGCGTTGACGGCCATGGCGTTGGCTCCGCTGCCCAGCGCGGTGGCGCCGTTGCCGACGGCGTTGGCCGCGTTGCCGGCGGCCAGTGCGTTGTCTCCGTCGACCAGGGCACCGGCTTCGCCATCGGCGTTGCCGCTGGCCTGGAACCGCCGGGCAGTCCTGTCGGCAACGCTGGCAACCGCGTCCAGCTGGCCCTTGTTCACCGCGTCGGTGGCCTCGGTGCCGGCTGCGACATGGGTCACCTGGCGTTCGCCGCCCGCGGTGCCCACGGCCACGGTATTGTCGCGCTCGGCCTTGGAGCCGGCGCCCAGCGCCACGCTGTTCAACCCACTGGCGGTGGCACTGGCGCCCAGTGCCGTGGCATCTGCCGCATCCGCCCACGAATTCCAGCCGATCGCGGTGGCGTAATCTTCGGTCGCCCACGCACCCGCACCGAATGCCGCTGCACCGGTGCCGCTGGCACGCGACGGGATCAGGCCGAAGAAGGTGCTGCCACCGATGGCCACGCTCTCAGCGCCACTGGCTTCGCTGGACTGGCCGACCGCAACGGCACCGCTACCGGCCGCGGCGGCGCCGAAGCCCACTGCCGTGGTGTTGGCACCGCTGGCCGCCGAGCCATAGCCCAACGCGGTCCCGAGGCGACCGCTGGCTTCAGCATAGCCACCGACCGCGGTGGTGCCATCGGCGGAGGCGGCACTGCGGAAGCCACTGGCCAGTGCCTGCGTGCCGCTGGCGTTGGATTCGGTGCCGGTCGCGGTGCTGTACGCACCACTGGCCTGTGCACGCGCACCCGCGGCGCTGGCACCCAGCTCGCTGGCGCTGGCGCCGGTACCGAGCGCAAGGCTGTCTTCGCCGGTGGCCTGTGCGGTACTGCCGAGTGCTGCGGCGTTGTTGCCGGTGGCCAGCGCATCGATGCCGACCGCCGTGGCGTTGGCCGCCAGTGCATTGGCGCCGCTGCCGAGTGCGGTGGCACCGTTGCCGATGGCGTTGGCCGCATCACCGGCCGCCAGCGCGTTATCGCCCTCGACCAGGGCGCCGGTTTCACCATCGGCGTTGCCACTGGCCTGGAACTGCCTGCTGGTCTTTTCCGCTGCAGCCGCTACGGCGTCGAGCTGGTTCTTGTTGACCGCATCAGTGCCCTGCGTGCCAGCGGCCACATTGGTGATCTGGCGGGTATTGCCACCACCGCCCACCGACACGGTGTTGTCGCGGTCCGCGATCGAATCGGCGCCCAGCGCCACGCTGTTGGCCGCGCGCGATTCGGCGGCGTTGCCCAGTGCGGTGCTGTTGATGCCACCGGACCAGGCGCCACCACCGACGGCGGTGGAGTAATTGCCCGATGCTTCGGTGGCCAGCACGCCGAACAGCGAACCGCCGACGGCGACGCTGTTGGTGCCGGTGGCCAGGCTGCCCTGGCCGGTGGCGGTGCTGTAGGCACCCGACGCCTCGGAGTCGCCGCCCAGCGCCACGCTGTTGGAACCGGAGGCATTGGCGAAGTTGCCGAAGGCGGTGGCATTGAACGCCGAGGCCTGCGCATAGCCACCGATGGCGGTGCTGTAGCCACCGGTCGCTTCTGCGCCGATGCCGAACGCTGCCGACGCGGTGCCGCTGGCGACGCTCTCGCTGCCGACCGCGGTGGCGCCGCTGCCGCTGGCGTTGCTGAAGTAGCCCACCGCCACGGCTTCCTCGCCGGAGGCTTCGGACAACACACCGTTGGCGGTACTACCGGCACCACTGGCGATGCTGGCGGCACCGAACGCTGCGCTCTGCTCGCCGCTGGCTTCGCTTTCCGCACCCTGCGCGGTGGCGTACTCACCGGTCGCCTGGGCGTTGGCACCGACGGCGCTGGCGTTGGCGGCGCTGGCCAGCGCGTTGAAACCGATCGCCTGCGCGTTGTTGGCCAGCGCGTTGGCACCACTGCCGAGCGCGGTGGCGCCGTTGCCGATGGCGTTGGCCGCATCACCGGCAGCCAGCGCGTTGTCACCCTCCACCAGCGCACCGGCTACGTCGTCGCCGCTGCCACTGGCCTGGAAGAAGCGGCTGGTGGTGGTGGCGGTACTCGCGACCGCATCCAGCTGTGCCTTGTTCACCGCGTCCGTGGCTTGGGTACCGGCAGCGACGTTGGTGATCTGCCGCTCGTTGCCACTGCTGCCCACCGACACCGTGCGTGCACGGCTGGCAACCGAACCGGCACCGAGCGCGACAGCATTGCTGGCGCTGGCGTTGCTGCCGGCGCCCAACGCAATCGCACTTTCACCGCCGGCCACCGTATTGGTGCCGATGGCGATGCTGTTGATGCTGTTCCCCAGCGCCTGGAAGCCCAGTGCCACGCTGTTGTCGCCATAACCAAATGCGCCGCGACCGACGGCGGTGGAGCTGGTGCCGTTGGCCCAGCTGTTGTAACCGATGGAGGTCGCACCACTGCCACTGGCCCAGGCCGCGTTGCCGAATGCCGAGGCATTGGTGGCGGTGGCCCACGCACCCGAACCGAACGCTGCTGCGCCACTGGCCGTCGCCCAGCTGTAACCACCGACAGCGGTGCTGTCATCGCTGCTGGCGAAGGCGCTGTCACCGACCGCAACGGCATAGCTGCCGGTGGCGCGCGACTTGCCGCCGGCCGCGAAGCTGTTGTCGCCACTGGCCTTGGCGGCATTGCCGAACGCGCCGCTGGCAGCCCCGGTGGCCTGTGCACCGCTGCCGACCGCCGTGGCATCGGCGGCCGCCGTGGTGCCCACCTGCTGCGCCTTGCCGTCGGCGCCGATGATCGGCTGGTTGTACTCATCGTAGGCCTGCCCGAGGCCACCGATGGCAACACCGCCGTTGCCGGTGGCGCTGCTGTTGCGACCCACCGCCACGCTGTCATCACCGATCGCCGACGCGGCAGCGCCATGTGCAACCGCGCCGGCGCCAATCGCATTGCTCGACGAACCGGCCGCGACCGCGCCTTCGCCCTCGGCGAACGCACCGGCATCACTGCCCGCTTCGGGCTGTGCCTGGAAGAAGCGCGCGGTGCCGTCGGCGGTGCTTGCCACAGCGTCCAGCTGCGCCTTGTTCACCGCATCCGTCGCCTGCGTACCCGCGGCCACGCTGACGATCTGGCGTTCATTGCCATTGGTGCCCACGGCCACCGTATTGGCCCGATTGGAGCCCGAATAGGCGCCCAGCGCGACACTGTTTTCGGCGCCAGCGGTGGCGTAGTAACCGATGGCCGTGCTGTCCTTGCCGATGGCCCAGGTCTGCGCGCCCAGTGCACTGGCGTTGTCGCCTGCGGCATAAGCGAAGTAACCCAGCGCGGTGGATTCCGCGCCCACTGCTTCCGTGAAGCTGCCGTTGGCCAACGAGCGGTCACCACTGGCGACCGCACCGCCGCCTACCGCGGTGGAGGACACACCGCTGGCCCGCGTCTGCACATACAGGCCCATGCCCGGCACGATGTCGGCCGGGCCACCAATGGCGACGCTGCCGGCGCCGGTGGCGCTGCTCTGCGTTCCCAGGGCGGTAGCGTTGCTGCCACTGGCGGTGGCCGCCGCGCCGAAGGCCGCGCTGCCCTGCCCCGAGGCCAGCGCGTTGCTGCCGACGGCAGTGGCGCTCTGCGCGATGGCAACGGCGCCCGCTCCCAGTGCACTGGTGCCATTGCCGATCGCATTGGCCGCCTCGCCGGCGGCCAGCGCATCTTCGCCTTCGGCCAGCGCACCGGCCTCGCTGTTGCTGCTGCCGGTGGCCTGGAAGTGCTTGGCGGTGGCGTCAGCCACGGCAGCGACGCCCTTCAACTGGGCCAGATTGACCGCATCGGTGGCTTCATTGCCCGCGGCAACGCTGGTGATCTGCCGTTCGTTGCCTGCGCTGCCGACCGCTACGCTGTTGGCGCGGACAGCTTCGGAGTTCGCGCCCAGTGCAACGCTGTTGGCACCGCGAGCGGTGGCGTAATAACCGACGGCGGTACTCTGCGCGCCGCTGGCCCAGGTCTGCGCACCGAGCGCGCTGGCATTCTCACCCGGGGCGTAAGCGAAGTAGCCGACGGCGGTGGATTCCGCACCGGACGCTTCGGTCAGGCTGCCGTTGGCCACCGCACGATCACCGCTGGCGATGGCACCGGCGCCGACGGCCGTCGCCGCTTCGCCGCTGGCCTGGGTCTGCACGAAGAAGCCCAGGCCCGGAATCAGGTCGGCCGGGCCACCGATGGCGACGCTGCTGGTACCGGTGGCGGTGCTCTGCGTACCCAGTGCGGTGGAGTAGTCACCAATGGCATTGGCGACCGCACCGAATGCGGACGACTGCGCACCGGCGGCATACGCGCCAACGCCGTAGGACGACGCCGCAAATCCACTGGCTTCGGCACTGGCGCCGACTGCAGTGCCACCGACGCCTGCGCTGGTGGCGCCGGTTTCGACCGGCACGCCACCACTGGTGATCAGCGGATTGCCATCGGCATCCACTGCAGCACCACCGACGGCGACGCTGCCCGGGCCGTTCGCCTGTGCGTTGTTGCCGAACGCGGCGCTGTTCTGGCCTGACGCCAGCGCGTTGTTGCCGACGGCGGTGGCGTTCTGCGCAACGGCCGTGGCACCGGCACCCACGGCGGTGGTGCCATTGCCGATGGCGTTGGCCGCCTCGCCGGCCGCCAGTGCCTCGTCACCTTCGGCCAGCGCGCCCGCATCGCTGTGCCGGCTGCCGGTGGCCTGGAAGTGCTTGGCGGTGGCATCGGCCACGGCGGCCACATCCTTCAACTGGCCGACATTGACCGCGTCGGTATCTTCAGTACCCGCCGCGACGCTGGTGATCTGCCGGGTCAGGCCATATTCGGCGGCGCCGACCGACACGGTGTCGACACGGTCGGCCAGCGAGCCGGCGCCGAGCGCCACGCTGCCGGTGGCAACCGCCGCCGAGTTGGACCCCAGCGCGGCGCTGTACTCACCCACGGCGGTGCTGAACGCACCCACCGCGATCGATGCTTCATTGGCGGCGGTGGCGCCGCGGCCCAGTGCGGTACTGCCCGGGCCCATCGCCACGGCACCGCCACCCACGGCAGTGGCGCCATCGGCAGTGGCTTCGGACAACGCGCCCAAGGCGGTGGCCGCGCCATTCTCGCTTGCGGCATAGGCACTGGCGCCGACGGCGGTGTCACCAAGACCGAACGCGGCAGCACTCTGCCCGACCACCACGCTGGCGTCACCGATTGCCAATGCGCCCTGGCCGAACGCGCTGGCGCCCAGGCCGGCAGCAATCGCCTGGGTACCGATGGCGGTGGTGGCATTGGCCAACGACTGCGCACCGGCGCCCGCTGCAACCGCGCCCTGCCCGTCGATCTTCGCCGCGTCGCTGTCATCACCTGCGCCATCGGCCTTGAAATAGCGGTTTCCATCTGCGGCGACGTCCGCCAGCGCGGCCTGCGTGGCGCGTGCCTGCGCATCCAGCTGTGACTTGTTCACCGCATCGGTGGCCTGGGTGCCTGCAGCCACGTTGGTGATCTGCCGTTCCTTGCCGGCATCGCCAACGGACACCGTGTTGGCGCGGTTGGCCCTGGAGCCTGCGCCCAGCGCCACGCTGTTGGCGGCAGTGGCGCTGCTGTTGCTGCCGATCGCCACCGCGTTGCTGCCCTTGGCACTGGCGGAGCCTTCCACCAGGCATTTTTCCAGCAGCTTGCCGCTGAATGCCACGCAGGTTGCGCTGCCGCCGATCTGCACCGACTGCGCAGCGGCGTAACCGCTCATGCCCAATCCCAATACCAGGCCCAGTGCCACCGCCAACAGCGCGGGCGTAGCTGGTGTCGTATCGCGGCGCTGGTCGACAACACCACCGCTGCTGTCGGAGGAGGCCAGTTCCGAGGCCACCACCAACTGACCCAATGCTTTGTTCCAGACCTTGCGATAAATCCGATTCATCGGTACGGCTCCTGATTGGACTGGTTTTGGGCAAAGCAACGCCACCGCCGGGCCTTCTGGCCCAACGTCCCCTGGGGGCGTTTTTTCGCGTGATTTACTGCGGGGTATTGCCGAACGGCGCGCAGCGACAGAAAACCGAGCGCGTACGCCGAGCGGTTACTGCGGAATGAATGGTTCTGAAACGGGGTTCAAGTGTTAACGGCAACTTTGCAGATCGTCAAGACTTTGACACGACAAATGCTATTGCCGTGAAGCAGTTCACCATTTCGCGTGTTTATAAAAGTATTTTGTTAGGTACACGTGACGGACCGCTGGCGCATGAAAACCGATGTAACTAGCGGGCGCGACAAGGGTTTCACGCGTGCAAAGAAAAACCCGCCGACGAAGCGGCGGGTTTTTCCATACGCGGTGGCATTGCGGCCTGCGCGGAATGATGCGATCAGCCGCACCATACCCGCGCGTTGCGGAACATGCGCATCCACGGCGAATCACCCTGCCATTCCGCCGGTGCCCAGCTCAGGTTGAGCGCGCGCGGGGTACGTTCCGGGTGCGGCATCATGATGGTGACGCGGCCGTCGCTGCTGGTCAGGCCGGTGATGCCGTCAGGCGAACCGTTCGGGTTCAGCGGGTACTGGCTGGCCACCTTGCCATTGCCATCGATGTAGCGCAGCGAGACACGTGCAGCAGCCTGGTCGACGGCATTGTCGAACACGGCCTGGCCCTCACCATGCGCCACCGCCACCGGCAGGCGCGAGCCGGCCATGCCACGCAGCAGGATCGACGGCGATTCCACCACTTCCAGCAGCGCGGTACGGGCTTCGAACTGCTCGCTGGCATTGCGGCGGAACTGCGGCCAGTGCTCGGCACCCGGAATGATGTTCTTCAGCTGGCTCATCATCTGGCAGCCGTTGCATACGCCCAGCGCGAAGCTGTCTTCGCGCGCGAAGAACGCGGCGAAGGCATCACGCAGTGCGCTGCGCTCCAGGATCGAGGTGGCCCAGCCACGGCCGGCACCGAGCACGTCGCCATAGCTGAAGCCACCACAGGCCACCAGACCGGTGAAATCCTGCAGGGCCACGCGGCCTTCAATCAGGTCGCTCATGTGCACGTCGAAGGCGCGGAAGCCGGCGCGTTCGAAGGCGTTGGCCATTTCGATCTGGCCGTTGACGCCCTGCTCGCGCAGCACCGCCACGCGCGGACGCGCACCGGTGCTGATGAACGGTGCGGCCACGTCTTCGTTGAGGTCGAAGCTGAGCTTCGGCTTCAGGCCCGGTGCGTTGAAGGCACGCGCGACCTCGCGCTCGGCATCGGCGTTGGCCGGGTTGTCGCGGCGCTTCTGCATCGCGTGGGTGACCGACCACCAGGCGTCGAACAAGGCCTCCCAGCGCCACTCGGCCAGGTTCTCGCCGCCCAGCGACACGCGCACCACCGGTGCGGTGGTTGGCTTGGCGATGCGCTGCGCGCATTCGGTCAATGCATGGCGTTCAACCAGGTCGGCAAACGCGGCACGGTCTTCGCGTGCGATCTGAACCACCGCACCCAGTTCTTCGTTGAACAGGCTGCGGAACGGATCATCACCCCAGGCATCGAGGGCGATATCCAGGCCCAGGCGCGAGGTGAAGGCCATTTCGCACAGGGCGGCGAAAGCACCGCCGTCGCTGCGGTCGTGATAGGCCAGCAGCAGGCCGGACTGGCGTGCATCGCGGATCAGTTCGAAGAAACCCCGCAGGCGCTGCGGATCATCCAGGTCCGGGGCGGCACCGGCGAAGGCCGGCAGGTCGCCGTGGTCGGCATGCACCTGGGCCAGGATCGAACCCCCCAGGCGCTGCTTGCCGGCACCGAGGCCGATCAGCCACAGCTCGCTGTCCACCTCCCGGTCGAGCAGCGGGGTCAACTGCTGGCGCACGTCGGCGACCGGCGCGAACGCCGAGATCACCAGCGACACCGGCGACACGCTCTTGTGCGCTTCGCCCTGGTCGTGCCACTGCGCCTGCATCGACAGCGAGTCCTTGCCCACCGGGATGCTGATGTCCAGCTGCGGGCAGAGTTCCATGCCCACCGCCTTCACCGCGTCGTACAGCAGCGCGTCTTCGCCGGGGTGACCGGCCGCAGCCATCCAGTTCGCCGACAGTTTGATCTCATCCAGCGCATCGACCGGGGCCGCGCACAGGTTGGTCAGCGCTTCGCCCACCGCCATGCGTGCCGAAGCAGCGGCATCGAGCAGGGCCAGCGGGGTGCGCTCGCCGATCGACATCGCTTCGCCAGCCACGCCATCGAAGTCGGCCAGGGTGATCGCCACGTCGGCCACCGGCAGCTGCCACGGGCCGACCATCTGTTCGCGCGCGGTCAGGCCGCCGACGCTGCGGTCACCAATGGTGACCAGGAAGTTCTTCGAAGCGACCGTCGGGTGCGCGAGCACGCGCAGGCCGGCTTCCTGCAGGTCAAGGCCACCGGTCTTCAGCGCCGGCCAGCGCGGTGCCGGCGGGTGCGCGGTGTCGCGATGCATCTTCGGCGGCTTGCCGAACAGCACGTCCATCGGCAGGTCGATCGGTGCATCGGCCGGGGTGTGGCCCGGCACGGCGCCGTAAGCCACCACCAGGTGTTCCTCGGCGGTGGCCACGCCGACGGCCGCGAAGGGGCAGCGTTCGCGGGCGCACAGCGCGGCGAACTCGGCCAGGCGCTCCTGGGCCACGCCCAGCACGTAGCGTTCCTGCGACTCGTTGCACCACAGCTGCATCGGTGACAGCGACGGATCATCGGTGGGCACCTTGCCCAGGTCGATGACACCACCGACGTTCGAGTCGTGCAGCAGTTCGGGGATGGCGTTGGACAGGCCACCGGCGCCGACGTCGTGGAAGAACTTGATCGGGTTGTTGGCGCCCATCGCCACGCAGCGGTCGATGACCTCCTGGCAGCGGCGCTCCATTTCCGGGTTGTCGCGCTGCACGCTGGCGAAGTCCAGGTCCTCGGCGCTTTCACCGGAGGCCACCGAACTGGCCGCACCGCCGCCCAGGCCGATCAGCATCGCCGGGCCACCCAGCACGATCACCGCATCACCGGCCTGCAGCGGGATCTTGTCGACCTGCACGCGATCGATCGCACCGAGGCCACCGGCCAGCATGATCGGCTTGTCGTAGGCGCGCACCAGGTCGGCGCCTTCCGGCAGCTCGAAGCTGCGGAAGTAGCCGAGCAGGTTCGGGCGGCCGAACTCGTTGTTGAACGCGGCGCCGCCGAGCGGGCCGTCGGTCATGATTTCCAGCGCCGGTGCCATGCGCGGGTTCAGCGCGCGCGGCGCCTCCCACGGCTGCGGCAATTCCGGAATGCGCAGGTGCGAGACCGAGAAGCCGGTCAGGCCTGCCTTGGGCTTGCCGCCACGGCCGGTCGCGCCTTCGTCGCGGATCTCGCCACCCGCGCCGGTCGAAGCGCCCGGGAACGGTGCGATCGCGGTCGGGTGGTTGTGGGTTTCCACCTTGATCTGGAAGGCACTGGGCACCTGCGCTTCGCGGCGGTATTCGCCACTGGCCGGATCGGGACGGTAGCGCGACGCCGGATGGCCTTCGATCACTGCAGCGTTGTCGCTGTACGCGCTGAGCGTGTGCTGCGGGGTCTGCTGGTGGGTGTTCTTGATCATCCGGAACAGCGAGCGGTCCTGTTCCTGGCCATCGATGGTCCAGCTGGCGTTGAAGATCTTGTGGCGGCAGTGCTCGGAATTGGCCTGCGCGAACATCATCAGTTCCACGTCCGACGGCGAGCGGCCCAGCGCGGTGAAGCGTTCACGCAGGTAGTCGATCTCGTCCTGGGCCATGGCCAGGCCGAGGCGCTGGTTGGCGGCCTCCAGCTGGTCCACCGGCACGCGTTCCAGCTCGCCACGGGCCGGCGCCGAGAACAGCGCCTGGCCCTGCTCCACGGTCTCCAGCACCGACTGTGTCATCGGGTCGTGCAGCGCCTTGACCAGCGCCTGCTGGGCGTCAGCATCTGCCGGCCAGCCCTGCACGTCGATACGCAGGCCACGCTCGACCCGGCTGACCGGCTGGCCGGCACCGCGGACCAGTTCGGTGGCCTTGCTCGACCAGGGCGACAGCGTGCCCAGGCGCGGCACCACGATGCGGCTGACTGCGCCTTCGGCCACGGCTTCGGCCTGCGGCGCCGCTTCGAGGATGCGGCACAGCGTGGTCAGGTCGGGGGCGGCGCTGCCTTCGGGCTGCACGAAGTAGACGTGCCAGGCACCGCTGATGCGCAGGGAGGGAGCGATGGACTGCAGGCGGGATTCAAGACGTTCGCGGCGGAACGGCGACAGGGCGGGCGCGCCCTCGAGGACCATCATGTCCGGGGAACCGTAGTTGGGAAACGGGCCCGACATTGTACCGGAAGCAGGGGGATGGCTTTGGCCGGGCGGCGCCCGGCACCTGCCGAGGCCACGGCAACGACAACGGCAACGGCAACGGCCCAAGCAAAAGCTGGGTTCCCGTGGGATGGCGGGG
>NZ_LXXZ01000048.1 GCF_003244875.1 Stenotrophomonas sepilia | reverse complement strand
GGCCAACGGCTGAGCCCCTCGTGGCGGGGCGCGAAAGCACGAGCCGCGCTTGGCCGGGCGAGGTGGGTGCGCGGGGGACGCCGTGAACCCGTCTCTGACGTGACCCCCGCGAACCCACCCCCGCCCGACCTCTGACAGTTTCCGTGTGCGTCCGCCACGGAAAATAAAAAAAAGAAGATCAAAGTCAAAAGCGGGTCGCTTCGCTCGTATCCACGCCTGGCGTGGATGTGTGTCGACCAAGGTCGACACCTACCAACAGCAATGGTGCGCCGCGATCTGTCAGAGGCGGGGCGGTGTCGGGCGGCGGGGTATCCGCGGCATGGATGCCGCGGCTAAGCCTACACGGACGTACTTGCGGCGTCCCCGCCGCCCGACACCGCCCCGCCAAGCTTCAGGACACCAACCGCTGCTGTTGCTGTTGCTCTAGCCCTTCAGCGGGTCCCGGGCCGCAGGCCCGGGCACCAAAACCCTACCGGTCGTCGCGCAGTTCGCCGCCCGGCAGGAACACCCAGGTACGGGTGACCTGCAGGATGTCGATCTCGTCCTCGGTCTTTGGCAACGGCGGGAACGGCTGCGCCAGCTTCACCACCCGCAGCGCCGCTTCATCCAGCAGCGGCGTCCCGCTTGAACGCAGAATGCGGCTGCTCTCCACGCTGCCATCGCGCCGCACGCCCACGCTGATCACCACTTGGCCGCCGAGCCGGCGCTGCCGGGCCTCGTCCGGATAATTCAGGTTGCCGACGCGCTCGGCACGGTCGACCCAGGCGCGCAGGTAATTGGCATAGGCATATTCACGCGTGCTGGCCGACACGAACTTGCGATTCGGGCGCTTGGCATACTGCGCCGAGCGCAGATGCACTTCGGCAGCCAGTCGCGCCATCTCCACATCGCGCTGCTCGCGTGCACTCAACGGCGCGTCCGGCTCGGGGCGTTCCGGGGTTGGCTGGGCCTGCGCCTGTGCCACCGAGTCCTGTCCGTTGCGGCTGCTGACCACCCGTGCCTGCGGCGGCGGAACCGGGGCGGCCGATTGCTGTTGCTGCGGCACCGGGCTCAACCCGGACCGGGCCTGCGGCACGATGCCGGCCTGGTTGTCGCGCGGACGCTGTGCGCGGTCGTGCTCGCCACCGCCTTCCTGGTTGGCGGCGGCAAGGAAATCAGCCTGCTTTGGCGTCAGTGCGGTGCGCGTCTGGCTGAAGATCACTTCCAGCGTCGGCACCAGCGGAGCATCGCCTTTCACGGCGAAACCCACGCCCAGGATCAGCAGGGCGTGGACCAGCACCGACAGTGCGATGGTGGCCCCCAGCCGTTGCGCTTCGCGTGGCGGCGGGGGCAGAACGGCGGGTGCGGACGGCATCAGCGCAGGCCGGCCTCGAGCGCGTCGAACAGGGTGCCGGCAATGTTCAGGCCGTACTGCGCGTCGAGCTCGCGCACGCAGGTCGGGCTGGTCACGTTGACCTCGGTCAGGTAATCGCCGATCACGTCCAGGCCGACGAAGCGCATGCCACGACGCTTCATCTCCGGGCCAACCTGGCCGGCGATCCAGCGGTCACGCTCGCTCAGCGGGCGCCCTTCGCCACGGCCGCCGGCCGCCAGGTTGCCGCGGAACTCGTCACCCTGGGGAATGCGCGCCAGGCAGTAATCGACCGGTTCACCGTCGACCAGCAGGATGCGCTTGTCGCCGGCGGTGATGTCGGGAATGAACTTCTGGGCCAGCGCCAGCTTGCGGCCGCCGTCGGTCAGTGTCTCCAGGATCACGTTCAGGTTCGGATCGCCCTGGCCGCTGCGGAAAATCGAGCGGCCGCCCATGCCGTCCAGCGGCTTCAGCACGGCCTGGCCGTGTTCGAGGGCGAAGGCCTTCAGCGCCTTGGCATCGCGGCTGACCAGGGTCGGCGGGCAGCACTGCGGGAACAGCAGGGCTGCCAGCTTCTCGTTGTAGTCGCGCAGGCCCTGCGGGTTGTTGACCACGCAGGCACCGGCAGCGGCGGCCACGTCCAGCACCTGGGTGTCGTAGATGTACTCGGCGTCGACCGGCGGGTCCTTGCGCATCAGCACGATCTGGCCGGGCCCGAACTCGGTACGGCTGAACTCACCCAGCTCATACCAGCCGGCCGGGTCGTCGCGCACCTGCAGCGGCGCGGTCTGGGCCACCGCCACGCCACCTTCCAGGGCCAGTCCGCCCGGCCGCACGTAGTGCAGGGCATGGCCGCGGCGCTGGGCTTCCAGCAGCATGGCGAAGGTGGTGTCCTTGGCGATCTTGATGTGGGCGATGGGGTCCATCACCACGATGACGTTCAACGGCATGGGCGCACCTGTCAGGCAAGGCGTTGATGGTAGCGGCAACGCCGGTCGCGCGCCTCCCCGCCATACTGCAACGCAGCGTCCGCCCGGCGGTCGCGCACTCATTGCGAAACCCGTCACGTTCAGGAGGGGGCCATGCCCCGCGCCGTGGGGCGGCCTTGAAGCGGGCGCGGAAAGTGCGATATAGATACGCTTTCGCAGCGGCCCCCGCCAGAGATCGGGCCGTGCGCTTGGGGATAGGCAATGACTGAAAACACGACTGCGGGCGGGGAACTCGCAGGACTCCGGGTGATGGTCATCGATGACTCGAAGACCATCCGCAGGACTGCGGAAACGCTGCTCAAGCGCGAAGGCTGCGAGGTGGTCACCGCCACCGACGGCTTCGAAGCGCTTGCCAAGATCGCAGACCAGCAACCGCAGATCATCTTCGTCGACATCATGATGCCGCGCCTGGACGGGTATCAGACCTGCGCGCTGATCAAGGGCAACCAGCTGTTCAAGGCGACCCCGGTCATCATGCTGTCGTCCAAGGATGGCCTGTTCGACAAGGCGCGGGGACGCATCGTCGGCTCGGAGCAGTACCTGACGAAGCCTTTCACGCGTGAAGAACTGCTGGGTGCCATCCGCACATACGTCAACGCCTGACCAGGGGGGAAAGGCACAATGGCTCGTATCGTCCTGATCGAGGATTCACCGACCGACCGCGCGGTGTTCACCCAGTGGCTGCGCCGTGCCGGCCACGAAGTGCTGGAAGCGGACAACGCCGAGGATGGCCTGCAGCTGGTCCGCGACCAGGTGCCGCAGCTGGTGCTGATGGACGTGGTCCTGCCCGGCATGAGCGGCTTCCAGGCGACCCGTGCGATGGCCCGTGATGCGGCGATCAAGCACATCCCGGTGATCATCGTCAGCACCAAGGCGATGGAAACCGACAAGGCCTGGGGCCTGCGCCAGGGCGCCGCCGATTACATCGTCAAGCCGCCGCGCGAGGATGAACTGATCGCGCGGATCAACGAACTGGTGGCCTGATGCGCTCGCCCTTCGACATCCTTGAAGCCTATGAACGGCGCAGCCTGGCCCATGCGGTGCAGTTGCCCGGAAAACAGTTTGCCCAGGACCTGTGGCGTGGCGTGGGTTTCCGCGTCGGCCAGCGCCGGCTGGTGTCCGATTTCCGCGAAGTGGTGGAAATCGTACCGATGCCGCCGGTGACCCCGGTACCCTGTGCGCAGCCCTGGCTGCTGGGCGTGGGCAACCTGCGCGGCAACCTGTTCCCGGTGGTCGACCTGAAGTACTTCCTGGAAGGCACGCGCACCGTGCAGCAGGAAGGCCAGCGCGTGCTGATCATGCGCCAGGCCGGCGGCGACGTCGCACTGACCATCGATGAACTGTTCGGCCAGCGCAGCTTCGAGCTGGACCAGCAGATCGAAGCGGGCACGTTGGCCGATGGCCGCTACGGGCATTTCGTCGATCGTGCTTTCCATGCCGACGGCCATGACTGGGGCGTGTTCTCGCTCTCGCTGCTGTCGCGCACCCCTGAATTCCGGCAAGCCGCGGCCTGAGGCCAGGCATCGCCCCCTGCATTGAAGATCGAGGTTGAACGATGAGTACTGCTTCGGACGCCACCAAGACCGGCAAGCTGCGGCTGGGCGGCAGCAACCTCTGGCTGTTCCTGCTGCTGGCATCGATGATCCTGTTCGGCGTCAACACCGGCGTCGCCACCTGGCAGGGCAGCCGCCTTGCCGACGCCGGCTCCAAGGCCGCCGACCTGCAGGTGCTGTCGCAGCAGCTGGCCAACCAGGGACGTGACGCGGTCGGCGGCAACGCCCAGGCCTTCACCGCCTTCAAGGCCACCCGCAACGCGATCGAGCAGAACGTGTCGACCCTGCAGGGACGCTACGGCAAGGAGCCGGGCGTAGCCGGTGCCATCGCCACCCTCGGCGAGACCTGGGCGCCGCTGGGCAAGCAGGCCGGGCAGCTGGTGGCCAGCGAACCGGCCGTGCTGGCGCTGGCCGGCAACGCGAACAACTTCACCGGCGCAGTGCCGGGCCTGCAGGCCCAGCTGAACGAGCTGGTGCGTGCGATGTCCGCTTCCGGCGCGCCGTCGTCGCAGGTGTACAGCGCGCTGCAGCAGGTTGTGGTGGCCGGTTCGATGGCCCGCCGCGTGACCGAAATGCGTGCCGGTGGCAGCGCCGCGGCGACCTCCGGCGATGCGCTGGCACGTGACATCACCGTGTTCTCGCAGGTGCTCGACGGCCTGCGCAACGGCAACGAGGAACTGGGCATCACCGCCGTGCGCGGTGCCGCCGCCGTGGCCGCGCTGGAACAGTCGCAGCAGAAGTGGGAAGCGATGAAGCAGGACGCCGACGCGATCCTGGCCAGCTCGCGCCAGCTGTTCGCGGCGCAGTCCGCTGCCACCGCGCTGGGCCAGGGTTCGGCCCACATGCTGGATGACAGCCGCAAGTTGTTCGACGCGTTCTCCTCGTTCGGCTCGGTATCCGACACCCGCCTGTTCCCGAACTTCTGGATTGGCGTGGTCTCCGGTGCGCTGTCGCTGATCGCGATCATCGGCTTCGTCTCCACCAACGTGCGCAGCCGCTCGCGCGAGCAGGAACTGCGCTACCAGACCCAGGTGGAATTCAACAGCCGCAACCAGCAGGCGATCATGCGGCTGCTGGACGAAATCTCCTCGCTCGGCGAGGGCGACCTGACGGTGAAGGCCTCGGTGACCGAGGACATGACCGGCGCGATCGCCGACGCGATCAACTACGCGGTCGACGAGCTGCGCCACCTGGTGACCACCATCAATGACACCTCGGCCAAGGTCGCGATGTCCACCCAGGAAACCCAGGCCACCGCCATGCAGCTGGCAGAGGCCGCAGGGCACCAGGCCAACCAGATCACCTCGGCTTCGGACCGCATCGGGGAGATCGCGGCGAGCATCGAGCAGGTGTCGCGCAACTCGGCCGAGTCGGCCGACGTGGCACAGCGCTCGGTGGTGATCGCTGCCGAAGGTGCCGGCGTGGTGCGCGAGACCATCCAGGGCATGGACCAGATCCGTGACCAGATCCAGGAAACCTCCAAGCGCATCAAGCGCCTGGGCGAGTCGTCGCAGGAAATCGGCTCGATCGTGGAACTGATCAACGACATCTCCGAGCAGACCAACATCCTGGCGTTGAACGCGGCGGTGCAGGCCGCGTCGGCCGGTGAAGCGGGCCGCGGTTTCGCGGTCGTGGCCGACGAAGTGCAGCGCCTGGCAGAACGCACCTCGGGTGCGACCCGACGCATCGAAAACCTGGTCCAGGCCATTCAGGCCGACACCAATGAAGCGGTCACCTCGATGGAGCAGACCACGGCCGAAGTGGTGTCTGGTGCGCGCCTGGCCGAGGACGCCGGTACCGCGCTGACCGAGATCGAACGCGTGTCAAACGCGCTGAACACCCTCATCAAGAACATCTCGATCGCCGCCCAGCAGCAGTCGGCCGCCGCCTCGGACATCACCCGCACCATGGGCGTGATCCGGCAGATCACCGGGCAGACCTCGCAGGGTGCCGGACAGACCGCCGAGTCGATCGGCCACCTCGCGCAGCTGGCGGCGGACCTGCGCCGTTCGGTCGCCGACTTCAAGCTGCCGGCGTGACGCGGGCAGGGCGGCGAGCAAGGAACCAGTCGATGAAGCATTTCCATTCCCCACGCCAGAACTCGCGCGGCCACCGCGCGGCGGCGAACGGAGCGCGTCCATGAGCAGTCTGCGCGATGCGATGAGCCACGCAGCGCTGGGCTGGGTAAAGCCCGAGCTGGACGAGACCCTGCGCCAGGTGCGCAACGAGGTCGAGTACTACGCCGAAGACCCGACCGATGCCAGCCGCATGCGCATCTGCGCCGGCTACCTGCACCAGGTGCAGGGCACCCTGCGCATGGTCGAGCTGTATGCCCCGGCGATGGTGGCCGAAGAACTGGAGCAGCTGGCCAATGCCATCGGCGCCGGTCGCGTGGCCGACCGTGATGAAGCCTGCGCAACCCTGATGCGTGGCAGCGTGCTGCTGCCCGACTATCTGGAACGCCTGCAGAACGGCCATCGCGACATTCCGATCGTGCTGATGCCGCTGCTCAACGAGATCCGTGCGTCGCGCGGCGAAGAAGGCGTCACTGACAGTGTGCTGCTGGCCTTTGCGCCGGAGAGCGTCACCGCCACCGAGGCCGAGCTGGACCATGCCCGTGGCAGCCTGAGCGGACGCAACCGTGAGCTGCTCGACACGGTCGGCAGTGCGGTGAAGGAAGAACTGCTGCGCATCAAGGATGCGCTTGACCTGCACCTGCGCACCGGTGGTGCGCCGGAACAGCTGCAGACCCAGGCCAACGAGCTCGGCGCCGTGGCCGATACGCTGGGCATGATGGGCCTGGGCGTGGCCCGCGGCGTGGTCGTGCAGCAGCGCGATGCGCTGCGCGGCGTGGTCGAAGGTCGCCAGCAGATTGACGAGAACCTGCTGCTGGATATTGCCGGTGCACTGCTGTACGTCGATGCCTCGCTGGACGACCAGGTTGCCCATCTGGGCGCCGGCGGCAGTGGCGAGGACGATCCGAGCGCGGTCGAGAACCGGCGCACGGTGGAGGTGCTGGCGCATGAAGCCATCGCCAACTTCGCCGCTGCCCGCGAGCATTTCGTCGCCTTCATCGAAACCAGCTGGAACCATGCCGAGCTGCAGGATGTACCACGCCTGCTGGGCGATGTGTCCGGCGCGCTGCGCATGCTCGACCTGGGTACCGCCGCCGATTACCTGCGCGGCGTGCAGCAGTACATCGAGGCCGAACTGATCGGCCGCCAGCGCGTGCCCAGTGGCCGCCAGCTGGACACCCTGGCCGATGCCATGGCCAGCCTGGAGTACTACCTGGAAGCCCTGCGCGACCGCCGCCCGGGCCGCGAGGACATCCTCGAAATCACCCGCAGCAGCCTCGAGGCTCTGCGCTACTGGCCGCTGCCGGAGCACAATGCCGTCGCGCCGGACGCGCCGGCACTGCTGCCGGTCGAACGTGAGCCGGTTGCGTTGCAGGCCGAGCCCCTGCAGCCGGAGCGCGTCGAGGTTCCGGTGCAGCCTGCGGCGCCCGCTGCCGGCGACGTGCCGGTGCCACTGCCGGACTTCACCTTCGATCCGCCGCCGGCCTCGCCGGCGCCGATGGTGTCCGACAACCGCCTGATGTTCGGCGCACTGGGCACCGTGGCCGCCGTGGCCGCCAGCAAGGCTGATATCGATGCTTCGCCGTCGCCGACGCACGACGATGCGGGGGCATCGCTGGTCTTCGCGGCGTCCAGCGCACCTGCGCCGGATGTCCCGCAGTGGGAGCTGGCGCCGTTCCATCCGGAGGCCGACGCCATCGTGCCTGCCGATGACGAGCGCAGCCCGACCTTCGCCAGTTTCGATCCGGTCAGCTTCGAACTGGCTGACAGCGGCCCCCCCGGTGCACCGCAGTGGTCGCTGTCCGAGGCGCCGCAGATGCTTGAGGACACCGCAGCGCCTGTGATCGATGAGAGGACGGACGCGGTGGATTCCTCCGCGACCGCTTTCGATGCTGCACCGGTATTCGACCCGGTGGCGGCCGAACAGGATGCCGTGGCCGACGACGTGGTGTTCCGCTTCGATGCCGACGCGCTGGACAACGCTGACGACGTGCTGTCGCTGCATGCGATGGAAACGCTGTCGCTGGACGATGACGCCGCGTTGCATCCTTCGCTGGAGATCGTCGATGCCGTCGTCCCGCCGCTGGCCGATGTATCGCCCGCAGTGCTGGCCGAGGTGGATGAGGCCCCGGATGACCTGCCGGCAACGTTGATCACGCCGCCGTCGATCGAAGCGCCCATCCCGGCAGCGGAAACCTCGGCGCCGGCCGTGTCGGTGATCGATATCGACACCATCGCGCCGATCGATTTCAGCGAGGCCGACGCCCAGTTCTTCGCCGAGTTGAGTGCGGCCGCTGCCGGCTTCAATCCACAGGCGATGGCCGCTGCGGCAGCGCCGGAGGCGGTGGATTCGGCCGTTGCCGGGACCGATGCCGACACCAATGCGGGCTTCGACGCTGGTTTCGACGACGATGCCGAGAACATCGACGAGGACATCCGCGAGGTGTTCCTGGAAGAGTTCGACGATGAGCTGGCCAATCTCGGCACGCTACTGCCGGCATGGCGGATGCAGCCGGACAACATGGACCGGCTGCGCCCGATCCGCCGCATCTTCCATACCCTCAAGGGCAGTGGCCGCCTGGTCGGCGCACGCACCCTGGGTGAGTTCGCGTGGAAGATCGAAGGCATGCTCAACCGCGTGCTGGATGGCAGCCGCGCTGCATCCCCCGCCGTGCTGGCGATGGTCGACAACGCGCATGCGGCGCTGCCCCAGCTGAACGCGGCGCTGCGCCATGGCCAGCGCATCAGCGTCGACCTGCAGGCCATGCAGGCCATCGCCGATCGTGTCGGTGCAGGCGAGGAAACCTACTACGTCCCCCTGCCTGGGGCCACTGCACCGGTTGCACCGGTTGCACCGGTGGCCGAAGCCGAGGGCGAAGACGAGATCAGCCGCATTCTCGACGCGGAGATTGCCGCTTCGGCGCTGGCCGATACCGCCGAGGAGGCCGAAACCACCGGCACGCCGGCCAACATCGACAGCGTGTTGCGCGAGATTCTCGAGGCCGAGGTGGAAGTCCACCAGGCCACCCTGCAGGACTGGCTGCGTTCGGCGCAGCAGGCACCGCAGCCGGTCAGCGACGCACTCCTGCGCGCAGTGCACACCATGAACGGCGCCTTCGCGATGACCGAAGTGCCCGAAATCACGGCTGTAACCGGCGGTGCCGAGTCCTACATCAAGCGTGCGCTGGCCGCCGAGGTGGTGCCGAATGATGAAGGCGTGGCCGCGCTGGATGCGACCGCGCAGGCGATCACCGCCACCATGGAAGCGCTGCAGGCCGAACAGCCGCGCATCGCACCGCAACAGGTACTGGCACAGCGCCTGCAGGCGCTGGCCAGCGAGTTGCCGGAAGCGCGCTGGCCGATGGTGGGCCTGGAGGACGACGAAGCCGAGCTGGCGCTGGATGACAAACCGACGGCGGAATGGGATGCGGACGCCTCGGCAGCCATCGCGCCTGAAACCGATGCGGTACCGCCTTCGTCCGTCGCGCCGGAGCAGGAACCGCAGGCAGTTGCCGATGTCGCCGAAGCCCCGGTCGAGGATGCTGCGATCGAGGGCGAGGGCGGGCTGGAGGTCGGTGAGCTGACCGCCAGCGACGATCTTTCGCGCTACTTCGATGCCGGATGGCCGTCGGTACCGGGTGAGGGAGCGGCGTCGCTACCGGTGGTCGAATCGATCCAGGTGGCCGACGATGTTCCGGGCGTTGAGGTAGACGGTGTCGAGACGGAGGCCGAAAGCGCGCCGCTGTTGGCCGACGATGCCGGTTTGACCGTCGTGGACGATCTGTCGCCGTACCTGGATGCCAGTGCGCTGCCGGTCGACGACCGCGATGCCGAAGAGATTCCGGATGCTGTCGAAGCCGTCGCATCTGACCTGAATGCGTCCTCGTTCGATCACGTGCACGTCGCTGACCCTGAGGCATTCGAGACGCCTGCTGCACTGCCACTCGACAGCGAGCTGTCGAGCCTGCAGGATGAAATGGCTGCGCCGGGGTTTGCAGAACCGGTCTCGCTGGACGCCGCGCTCGAGGCCGGCCTGCACGTGATCGACGAAGAGCAGCCCCTGGCCGACGACGGGCAATGGTCCGTGCTCGGCCTGCAGGCCAGCGAACTCGCGCCGGGCGAGGCGGAAGCCTTTGCCGAGGATGCGGACGTCGGCGGGGAGGCGGCGATCGGTGAAGGAGAGAGCGCCGATCAGCCGTCCCCGGCGACGGTGAATGAGAAGATCGCGGAGGCCGCAGCGCCGGCCACCGCCGAACCGGTGCGGTTCTTCGAACTGGAAGACGCGCCGGGCCAGGTGGAAGTCCACGCCGAAGCTGCCGATGCCGAGGCCGATACCGCGTCGGATGCCCCGGCCGTTGGCGTGCCTGACGCCGACGTGGCTGAAACCGTGGCACCCGACGTCCTTGACATCCCGGTGCCGGAAGACAGCGCCGATACGCTCGACTTCAGCGTCTACGATCGCGAGCTGGTCGACATCTTCGTCGAGGAAGGCAAGGACCTGCTCGACCACTGCGATGGCCTGATCAGCGAGCTGCGCGATGCGCCGCAGGACCGCGAGGTGCTGGCCGGCCTGCAGCGTGACCTGCATACCCTGAAGGGTGGCGCACGCATGGCCGGCATCAACGCCATCGGCGATCTTGGCCACAGCATCGAATCGTTGCTGGAAGCCGTCGCCGCTGGTCGCACCGAGATCGAACGCCGCGATGTGCAGTTGCTGGAGCGCGGATTCGATCGCCTGCACCAGCTGCTCACCCGCACCGGTGACCACCGCGTGGTGGAACCGGCGCAGGACCTGGTCCACGCGTTCGAAGTGCGTACCACCACCGATATCGCTGCGGCGGCTGCTGCAGCCGCAGCCGCAGCCAACGTGCCGAGCGTCGCAGAAGCCACTTCTGCACCGGTTGCCAGCCCGGCGCCGGCACTGCTCGACGCGCCGCTGTCGGCACCGCTGCCGGCCGAAGGCGTGGTCGATGAAGATCCGCTGGCACGCCCGCAGCAGGAACAGGTGCGCGTGCGCGCGGATCTGCTCGACCGCCTGGTCAACCATGCCGGTGAAGTGGCGATCTACCGCTCGCGCCTTGAGCAGCAGCTCGGCGCGTTCCGTGGTGCGATGGGCGAGCTGGAGCGCACCAACGCGCGACTGCGCGACCAGCTGCGCCGGCTCGACCTGGAAACCGAAGCGCAGATCGTCGCCCGCTACCAACGTGAGCAGGACCAGGCAGACCAGAAGTTCGATCCGCTGGAGCTGGACCGCTTCTCCACGCTGCAACAGCTCAGCCGTGCGCTGAACGAATCGGCGGCCGACCTTGGCGGCCTGCAAGGGGTGCTGGACGATCTGTCGCGCCAGTACGATTCGCTGCTGCAACAGCAGTCGCGCGTCAGCTCCGAGCTGCAGGACGGCCTGATGCGCGCGCGCATGGTGCCGTTTGATGGCCTGGTGCCGCGCCTGCGCCGCGTGGTCCGCCAGTCCGGCATGGATACCGGCAAGCAGGTGCACCTGACCCTGGAAGGCACCCACGGCGAACTGGACCGCAATGTTCTCGACCGCATGGTCGCGCCGCTCGAACACATGCTGCGCAACTCGGTGGCCCATGGCCTGGAAGCGCCGGAACAGCGCCGCGCCGCCGGCAAGCCGGAAGAGGGCGAAGTTGCCATCCGCCTGCACCGTGAAGGCTCGGAAATCGTGCTGGAAGTGGCCGATGACGGTGCCGGCCTCGATCGCGAAGCGATCCGCCGCCGCGCAATCGACCGTGGCCTGTTGGCCGCCGACGCGCAGCCGAACGATCAGGAACTGGACAACCTGATTTTCGCCTCCGGTTTCTCCACCGCCGACCAGGTCAGCCAGCTGGCCGGTCGTGGCGTGGGCATGGACGTGGTGCGCAACGAAGTGCGCCAGCTGGGCGGCTCGGTCGACATCCAGTCGGTGCGCGGCCAGGGCGTGCGCTTCACCCTGCGCCTGCCGCAGACGCTGGCCGTCACCCAGGCGGTGTTCGTGCAGATCGGCGAGACCACCTTCGCCGTGCCGGTGGCCTCGGTCAGCGGTATCGGCCGCCTGTCGCGCGAACGTTTCGAGGCCGCCGACAGCAGCTACCGCTACAGCGGCGAAGACTATCCGTTGTATGACCTCGGCAGCCTGGTCGGGCAGGCCCCGGCGCGTGCCGATGGCCAGGACCAGGTGCCGCTGTTGCTGGTCCGTGCCGGTGACCTGCGTGCAGCCGTGGCGATCGACCAGGTGCTGGGCAACCGCGAAATCGTGGTCAAGCCGGTCGGCCTGCAGATCGCATCGGTACCGGGCATCTACGGTGCCACCATCACCGGCGATGGCCGCGTGGTGGTGATCCTGGACGTCGCGCCGCTGGTGCGCCGCTTCCTGGCCAATCCGACGGCACCGGTGCTGGCCAATGCGCCGCGCGACGAACGCCAGGTGCCGCTGGTGATGGTGGTCGATGACTCGCTGACCATGCGCAAGGTGACCGGCCGCATCCTCGAGCGCCACAACTTCGAAGTCAGTGTCGCCCGCGATGGCGTGGAAGCACTGGAGCGGTTGGAAGAGCGCGTGCCGGACCTGATGTTGCTGGACATCGAGATGCCGCGCATGGACGGCTACGAGCTGGCCACTGTGATGCGTGCCGATCCGCGCTACAGGGATGTGCCGATCGTGATGATCACCTCGCGCAGCGGCGACAAGCACCGCCAGCGTGCCTTCGAGATCGGTGTCCAGCGTTATCTGGGCAAGCCGTACCAGGAACTGGACCTGATGCGTAACGTGTACGACCTGCTGGGGATCGCCCGTGTCCGTGAGTGAAACCCATCCGGCCCCGGCCGTCGCCCTGCTGGCCCGCCCCGGTGCGGCGCGTGAACGCCTGCGCGAGGCACTGGCGCATGCCGATGTACAGCTGGTCCTGGAAGATGATCCGAACGGCCTGGAGCCGCAGGTCCTGCAGGCCGCGGATCCGCAGTTCGTGGTGATCGCGCTGGAAGCTGCCATCGAGGACGCACTGGAACGGTTGGAATCCGCGCTCTCGGCACCGGGGCTGACCCTGGTGTTCGATGAGGCTGAGCTGGCCGCCCGCCGCGACGGCTGGGAGGCGCAACGTTGGGGGCGCCACCTGGCCGCCAAGCTGCACGGCCACCAGCAGGTGTTGCCGCCGGGCGCCGAAGAAGAGCCCAGCCTGCAGCTGGAGCCTGGTCATCCGGCGCCCGCGCCGGCGCCGCAGGAAGAAGCCCTGCGCACGCACCTGGAACAGGCGCTGAGCTGGGCCGATGACGTTCCGGCCGACGGCCTGTATTCGCCACCGGCAGACCTGCACGAACCGATCGCGCTGGAGCAGGCCCTGGCGGCGCTGCAGCCGGTCGTGCCCGAGCCTCTGGATCCGCCTTCGGCGCCGCAGGCACTGGCCGAACCGGCGGCGCCCGCGACACCGCCGGTCTCCTTCGATCACACCGCCTGGTCGCTGGTCGAGGAATCGATCGAAGCACCTGTATCGGCAGAAGCCGTGGCGCCGGTCGTCGCGCCGCAGCCCTCGTTCGATACCGATCATTTGAGCCTGGTCGATCTGGATGCCGCCGCCCCGGCCGGTGCGCGTGCCGCATCGCTGCTGGTGCTGGCCGGCATCGGTGGCCCGGATGCGTTGCGTCGCCTGCTCGGCGCACTGCCTGCGTCGTTGAGCGTGCCGGTGTTGGTGCACATGCGTCTGGATGGTGGCCGCTACGGCAACCTGGTCAAGCAGATGTCCCGTGTTTCGCCGTTGCCGGTGCAGCTGGCCGAGGCCGGCCAGCACGCGGTGCCGGGCGAGGTGCACGTGCTGGCCGATGATATCGGCGTGCGCGCGGCCAGCGATGGCCTGCATTTCCAGAGCGATGCCAACGGTATTTCGCTCGCTTCGCTGCCGGCCGAACACACCGCACTGGTGCTGCTCAGCGGTGCCGACCTGGCCCACGTAGGCCCGGCGCTGGACCTGGCGGCCGCCGGTGCGTGGGTGGCCGGGCAGGTGGGCGAGGGCTGCTATGACCCGGCGGCGGCCACCGCCGTGGTGGCTGCCGGCATGGTGGCCGGTGAACCGCAGGAACTGGCGCAGGCAATTGCCGCGCGCTGGGGTGAGCAGGACGACAACGGAGACGCACCATGAGCTATGCCAGCAATGACGAAATCCGCGGCGTCCTGATCCAGGCCGGCAACGAGCGCGTGCTGCTGCCCAATGCCACCGTGGCCGAAATGATGTCGCGCGTGCCGGTGCAGCCGGTCTCCGATGCGCCGCGCTGGCTGGTAGGCGAGATCGGCTGGCACGGCTGGCAGGTGCCGCTGGTGTCGTTCGCGCGCCTTTCGGGGCTGGGCGAAGAGACCGTGGCCGGCCACAACAAGGTGGTGGTGCTGAAGTCCCTCAGCGGCAACGCGCAGCGCCCGTACTACGCGCTGCTGACGCAGAACTTCCCGCAGCTGATCTCGGTGCCACGCGATGGCCTGCTGGCCGACGCCTCCGAAGAAACCCTGCCGCAGACCGTGCACATGCGCGTGCTGTTGGGTGAGCAGAGTGCGCTGCTGCCGAACCTGGACGCGTTGGAAGCGGCGCTGGATTCGCTCGCCGCCTGATCCACCAGACCGGTAGTGCCGGCCGCTGGCCGGCAACCTCATGATCCCGTGGATGCCGGCCAGCGGCCGGCACTACCACGAACCTGTCTTATCCCAGGTCGCCCAACCGCGCCTGCAACGCCGCGACCGCGGCCAGCCCGGCCGTTTCCGTGCGCAGGATCCGCGGGCCCAGCTGCAGTCCCTGGAACCCTGCCGCCGCCAGCTGGTCGCGGTCGCGCGGCGACCAGCCCCCTTCCGGGCCGATCGCGAGCACGACGCCCCCTGCCGGAGCGGCCGTCAGCGTCGACAGGCGATGTGCGCCCCGCGGATCCAGGGTCAGCCGCAGCGTATCGGCCGGCAGCGCCGCCGCGGCCTGCGCCAGCGACAGCGGAGGCCCCACCTGCGGAATGCGCGCACGCCCGGACTGGCCGCAGGCCGACGTCACCACGTTGTTCCAGTGCGCCACGCGCTTCTCGGCGCGCGCGGCATCGAGCTTCACCTCGGTGCGCTCGGCGTTGACCGGAATGATCGCCGCCACGCCCAGTTCGGTGGCCTTCTGCAGGATCAGGTCCATCTTCTCGCCACGGGCGATGCCCTGCAGCAGGGTGATCGCCAGCGGTGATTCATTATCGATGGCCTGCACAGCATCGATGCGCACCTGCACTTCGCGCTTGCCGGCCACGGTCAGCGTGGCGCTGTAGTCATGGCCGTCGCCGTTGAACAGCACGCAGGTGTCTCCCTCGCGCAGGCGCATCACCCGCACCAGGTGGTTGGCCGTCTCTTCCGGCAGGGTCACGGTCTGGCCGCTGTGCAGCGCCAGGTCGATGGGGCAGCGGGTCACGCGCATGCAATCGCCTCGTCGATGGCCGCCAGCGTGGTGTGTGCCAGCAGCTCCAGTTGTTCGTCATCCACGCAATAGGGTGGCATCCAGTACAGCACGTCGCCCAGCGGGCGCAGCACCACGCCGCGCTTGAGGGCGGCCTTGTAAGCGTGCAGGCCCAGCCGCAGGCCCGGGTCGAACGGCGTGCGCCTGTTGCCGTCGCGCGACAGCTCGAACGCCACCACCATGCCGGCCTGGCGCACGTCGGCCACGTGCGGATGGTCGGAAAATGGCGCCGCCAGCGTGCCCATCACCGACGCGATGCCCCGGTTGCGGGCGATCACATCGTCGTCGCGGAAGATGTCCAGCGTCGCCAGTGCCGCCGCGCAGGCCAGCGGATTGCCGGTGTAGCTGTGCGAATGCAGGAAGGCGCGCTCGCGCGAGTCGTCGAGGAAGGCGTCGTACAGCGCCTGCGTGGCCAGCACGGCGGCCAGCGGCAGGAAGCCGCCGGTCAGGCCCTTGGAAAGGCACATCAGGTCCGGCATCACCCCTGCCTGCTCGCAGGCGAACAGGGTGCCGGTGCGGCCGAAGCCGGTGGCGATCTCGTCGGCGATCATGAACGCGCCATGGGCATCGCACAGTTCGCGCACGCGCTGCAGATAGACCGGGTCATGCATGCGCATGCCGCCGGCACACTGCAGGCGTGGTTCCAGGATCACCGCGCAGATCTCGCCCGGATGCTGGTCGAACAGCGTGGCCAGGCCGTCGGCAGCCTGCCGTGCGCGGTCGGCCGCGCTCTGGCCGGGTTCGGCCAGGTAGGCATCGGGCGACGGCGCGAACAGCGCTTCGGCCAGCAGCGGTGCATAGACGCGGCGATACAGCGGGATGTCACCCAGCGCCAGCGCGCCCAGGGTCTCGCCGTGGTAGCCGTTTTCCAGTGCAATGAAACGCGTGCGCCGCGGCTCCCCACGGTTCTGGAAATACTGGAAGGCCATCTTCAGCGCCACTTCCACGCCGGCCGAGCCGTTGTCGGCGTAGAACACCTTGGCCAGCGGCTCGCGGCCGGGCTGGCGTGGTGCCAATGCCAGCAGGCGTTCGGCCAGGGTGATGGCCGGCTCATGGCTGAAGCCGGCCAGCATCACCTGTTCCAGCTGCGTGGCCTGGGTGGCAATGGCACCGCCGATGCGCGGTTCGGCATGACCGAACAGGTTGGTCCACCAGCTGCTGACGGCGTCCAGGTAGCGGTGGCCGTCGTGGTCGATCAGCCACGCGCCTTCGCCACGGGCGATCGGCACCAGCGGCAGGGTGTCCGGATGCTCACGCATCTGCGTGCACGGGTGCCACAGCACCTGCAGGTCGCGCTGCCGCCAGTGGCGGGCCAGCGGGGAGGGGGTCGGGTCTGCTAGCATTTCGGGCTCATGAACATGTTGCTGCCTGCACATTCTATCGGCCCCGGCGCAGCCGCCGGTCGCCGCGGAGATTCCGCATGAACGATGACCGTGCCGGCCGTCGCTTGCCGATCATCCATCGGATCACCGATGAGGAGAACGGCCCCTTCCAGCGCCAGCATCTGGACCTGGAGTTCTCCAACGGTGAACGTCGCCGTTTCGAGCGCCTGGTCAGCCGTGGTCACGGTGCGGTGGTGGTGGTGCCGATGCTCGACGATGAAACCGTGCTGCTGGTGCGTGAATACGCCGCCGGCATGCATCGTTACGAACTGGGGCTGGTGAAGGGCAGGATCGACGCCGGCGAGACCCCCGAGCAGGCTGCCGACCGCGAACTGAAGGAAGAGGCTGGTTATGGTGCACGCCGGGTCGACGTGCTGCGCGCGATGACACTGGCCCCGACCTACATGAGCCACCAGTCGTGGCTGGTGGTGGCGCGCGACCTGTACCCGGAAAAACTGGCCGGCGACGAGCCGGAAGAACTGGAAGTGGTGCCGTGGAAGCTGGCCGAACTGGACCAGCTGATGTTGCGCGAGGACTTCTCCGAGGGACGCTCGCTGGCGGCGCTGTTCATTGCCCGCCAGTGGCTGCAGGGAACGCGATGATCAAGCTGACGACGGACCTGCGCGAGACCGCCATCGCCATCGCCCAGCAGGCCGGCCAAGCCATCATGCAGGTGTATGCCGATGGCTTCGAGGTCCAGATCAAGGACGACAACAGCCCGGTCACCGCGGCCGACCTGGCGGCCAACCAGGTCATTGAGCTGGGCCTGCAGCAGCTGACACCGGACCTGCCGATCCTGTCCGAGGAATCGGCGCAGGTGGGCTGGGAGCATCGCCGCCATTGGGGCGCTTACTGGCTGGTGGATCCCCTCGACGGTACCCGCGAGTTCGTCAAGCGCAACGGCGAATTCAGCGTCAACATCGCCTTGATCTACCAGGGCGCGCCGGCATTCGGCGTGGTGCTGGCGCCGGTCACCGGCATTGTCTGGCATGCCATGCGCGGCGAACTGGCCTATCGGCGGCAGGGCCTGCATGACACCGTGCTGCGCACCCGCACACCGGCCACGGCTCCGCTGCGCGTTGCCGCCAGCCGCTCGCACCGTTCGCCGGAAACCGAGGCGCTGCTGGCGCGCATGGGCCGCATCGAGACCATCGCGCAGGGCTCGTCGCTGAAATTCTGCCGGATCGCCGAAGGCGGCCTGGATGTCTATCCGCGGCTGGGCCCGACCTCCGAATGGGATACGGCCGCCGGCCAGTGCGTGCTGCATGCCGCCGGCGGCGCGGTGCTGTCGGCGGCGACCGGCAAGCCGTTCCGCTACAACCGCCGCGAGACCCTGTTGAACGGCGATTTCATTGCCCTTGGTGATACCAGCCTGCCGTGGCGCGACTGGTTGTCCGACTGATCCTGGAGGCCGCATGAGCGCGCACGACACCCCCACCACTGGCAGCGCCGCAAGCAACGAACTGGAGCGCCTGCTGGCGATCATGGCGCGGCTGCGCGACCCGCAGGGAGGCTGCCCGTGGGATCTGGAGCAGAACTTCGCGACCATCGCCCCCTACACCATCGAAGAAGCCTACGAGGTCGCCGATGCGATCGACCGCGGCGACCTGGACGATCTCTGCGACGAGCTTGGCGACCTGCTGCTGCAGGTGGTGTTCCACGCACGCATGGCCGAGGAGCAGGGGGCGTTTGCCTTCGCCGAGGTCGCCCGTGCGATCAGCGACAAGATGCAGCGCCGTCACCCGCACGTGTTCGCCGATGTCAGCGTGGACGATGCCGACGGGGTGACGCGCAACTGGGAGGCGATCAAGCGCGCCGAGCGTGCCGCCAAGGGCGAGCAGGACACCTCCGCACTGGCCGGTATCTCGCGCGGCCTGCCGGAATGGCAGCGGGCGGTGAAGCTGCAGTCGCGCGCAGCCAAGGTCGGTTTCGACTGGCCGGGTCCGCTGCCGGTGCTGGACAAGGCCGCCGAGGAGCTGCAGGAGCTGCGCGAGGAGTTCGAACGCGGCGATGTCGCGGGCAACAAGGCGCGCCTGCAGGAAGAACTGGGCGACCTGCTGTTCGTCTGCGCGAACCTGGCGCGTCATGCCGATATCGATCTGGGCGCTGCACTGCGCGGTGCCAACCACAAGTTCGAGCGTCGCTTCCGCGCGATGGAAGCGCAGGCCGACGCACAGGGTGAGGCGTTGGCCGCATTGGACCTGGATGCGCAGGAAGCACTGTGGCAGCAGGCCAAGGCAGCAGAGAAGGCGTGAAAACGCTCGGCCTGTTCCTGCTGACCGCGCTGGCCGAGATCGTCGGCTGCTACCTGCCATGGTTGTGGCTGCGCAAGGGAGGCAGCGTCTGGCTGCTGCTGCCGGCGGCGGCCAGCCTGGCCCTGTTCGCCTGGCTGCTGACCCTGCACCCGACTGCCAGTGGACGGGTCTATGCCGCCTACGGTGGCGTCTACATCGGCACCGCGCTGTTCTGGCTGTGGCTGGTCGATGGCATTCGTCCCAGCCGCTGGGACCTGCTGGGCGCAGCGCTGTGCCTGGCCGGCATGGCGGTGATCATGTTCGGGCCGCGCACCTCATCGGTGTAGAGCCGAGCCATGCTCGGCTGCTCTCCTTCCGACCGCGCTGGCGCGCGCAAGCCGAGCATGGCTCGGCTCTACAAGGTCCGCGATGGCGCATGATGTGGGCGACCCTGGTCCCCGGAGCCTGCACATGTCCCGCTTCGCCAGCTTCCGCGAGTTCTATCCGTTCTATCTCAGCGAGCACCGCCACCCGGTATCGCGGCGACTGCACTTCATCGGCAGTTGCGGGGTCCTGCTGCTGGTCGCCACTGCCTTGCTGCGCGGCCAGCCGCTGTTCCTGCTCGGCGCCCTGTTCTGCGGCTACGGGTTCGCCTGGATCGGCCATTTTTTCTTCGAGAAGAACAGACCGGCGACGTTCCGCCATCCGCTGTACTCGTTCATGGGTGACTGGGTGATGTTCCTCGACATCCTGCGTGGGCGGGTGCGCCTGTAGCGGGCGGCTGCGGTGCCTTGCGGGCATTGCCTCGCCGGCAGAGGAAAGGGTGGGGCGGGTTGCACTTCCGCTTGCATGAACCGCTGCGCTGCGGCACGCCTGCGGGCGACCGATCTGGGATAATGGGGTTTCCTGTTTCCTCTGCTGCCGGACCCGGTCATGACCCAGAAGACGCTGCTCAACGATACCCACCGCGCCCTTGGCGCCAAGATGGTCGATTTCGGGGGTTGGGACATGCCCATCCACTACGGCTCGCAGCTGGACGAGCACCATCTGGTGCGCCGTGAGTCCGGCGTGTTCGACGTCAGCCACATGACGGTGGTCGACCTGCGCGGTGACCAGGTCAAGCCGTTCCTGCGCCGCCTGCTGGCCAACTCGGTCGACAAGCTGAAGGTGACCGGCAAGGCACTGTACTCGTGCATGCTGAATCCGCGCGGCGGCGTCATCGACGACCTGATCGTCTACTACCTGGGCGACGACTTCTTCCGCATGGTGGTCAATGCCTCTACCCGCGAGAAGGACCTGGCCTGGCTGCGCGAGCAGGCTGCGCCGTTCGGCGTCGCCGTCGAGCAGCGCCCGGACCTGGCCATCCTCGCCGTGCAGGGCCCGCAGGCGCGCGACATCGTGATCGGCCTGGCCCGCGAAGCCGACCGCGCAGCGTTGACCAAGCTGGGTCGCTTCGCCGCCCTGCAGGTGCAGTCCGATGACGGCGTCGAGCTGTTCGTCGCGCGCACCGGCTACACCGGTGAAGATGGTTTCGAGATCCTGCTTCCGCAGGACGCCGTGGTCGCCTTCTGGAACCGCCTGCTGGCGGCGGGCGTGAAGCCGGCCGGCCTTGGCGCGCGCGACACCCTGCGCCTGGAAGCTGGCATGAACCTGTACGGCCAGGACATGGACGAAGAGATCAGCCCCTACGAAGCGGCGCTGGCCTGGACCGTGTCGCTGGACGAAGGCCGCGACTTCATCGGCCGCGACGTGCTGGAGGCGCAGAAGAGCGCCGGCACCGCGCGCCAGATGATCGGCCTGGTGATGGACGAGAAGGGCGTGCTGCGCCATGGCCAGACGGTCACCACGGCCAGCGGCCAGGGCGAGATCCTGTCCGGCACCTTCTCGCCGACGCTGGCCAAGGGCATCGCCTTCGCCCGCGTGCCGGCCGGTGAACTCGGCGAGGTCACCGTCGACATCCGTGGCCGTCAGGTGCCGGTGCGGGTGGTCAAGTTCCCGTTCGTTCGGGAAGGCCAGGCGCAGCCCGGCGTGCTCGCCGACGCCTGATCCGTACGTGCCGGTCGTCACTGACAGCAGTGGTGGCCGGTTGGTTACACTAGCCCCGTTTTTTCCACCCCTGCATATCTCTGGAGCAGTCCCATGAGCGAGATCCCCGGCGACCTCAAGTTCCTCAAGTCCCATGAGTGGGCCCGTGTCGAAGGCAATGGCCGCGTCACCGTCGGTATTTCCGACCACGCCCAGGGCCTGCTGGGTGACCTGGTCTACGTCGAACTGCCGGAAGTCGGCGCCGACGCCAAGGCCGGCGAGCAGATCGCCGTCGTCGAGTCGGTGAAGGCCGCCTCGGACGTCTACAGCCCGATCAGCGGCAAGGTCGTCGAGGTCAACTCGGCCCTGTCCGACAAGCCGGAAACCATCAACGAAGATGCCTACGGCGAAGGCTGGATGTTCGTGGTCGAACTGACCAACGCCGATGAGGTCAACGAGCTGCTGGATCCGGACGCGTACGCCGAAGCCCTGGAGAACGAAGACCACTGAGTCGTCGTTTCCGGATTCTGGAACGGCCACCTTCGGGTGGCCGTTTTTGTTTTGGCGACTGCACCGGACTCATGACGCGGGGTTCGCTGCGCACCCTCGGCGTGGCATCAGCCGACAGGCGAACGGTGCCGATGGGCGTGCGCAGTTTTGCGCAAATCCGCGTTTCAGCCCCGCGCCGACGCACTCGGATGTGAAAACTTTTCGCCCCCTGTTGCGGCGCCGTTGTGCTGGCGTTGGTGGCGGCGCCGGTGACCATCGACGTCGCACGCGCGATGCCGTTGCGAGTCTGTGTCTAAATGCGCGGAGTGCTTATTTCAAGTGTTTTTTGTTCAACGTATGCATCGATGCCGGTGCATGCAGCACGCTTGCGCGATGCTTCAACCGCCATCCCGGGCCGCGTAGAGCAGTGGCGCCGACGGCGCTCGGAAAGGCGCGGATGTGAAAATTTTTCGCGGGGGTTGTTGACAGTAAAAAAAACCGTGATTAGGTTTCGCCTCAGCAGACCTTGCCTGCCCAACCGAGTGCGCAGAATCAATCGTCCGATGCGAAGCAGCCCCTTCAAGACCACCGCGACCCTGATGACGGTGGACACGGCCCCGCTTCCCCCGGAGAAATGCAAGGCACCTCCCGTTCCGATGTCCGCTCCGCCGATCGAGGCGGGCATCGCCGCATCCGTAACGGCGCGCCTGACGCGCCGGCGGTCCCCGCACGCAGCATCCGCGGGTTTGATCCAACTGGGCGTTTCAACTCCCTATCACTGACGAGGAGCCATCCCATGGCAACCAAGAAAGCTGCGAAGAAGAAGCCCGCCGCCAAGAAAGCGGTGAAGAAGGTCGCGAAGAAGGCCGCTGCCAAGAAGGCAGTGAAGAAGGTCGCGAAGAAGGCGACTGCCAAGAAGGCAGTGAAGAAGGCGGCGAAGAAGGTCGCCAAGAAGACCACTGCGAAGAAGGCAGTGAAGAAGGCGGCGAAGAAGGTCGCCAAGAAGTCCACTGCCAAGAAGGCCGTCAAGAAGACCGCGAAGAAGGCGGCCAAGAAGGCCACCAAGAAGACTGCCAAGAAGGCTACGGCCCGCAAGCCGGCCAAGAAGGTCGCAAAGAAGGCGACTGCCAAGAAGGCCGTCAAGAAGACCGCAAAGAAGGCAGTAAAGAAGACCGCGAAGAAGGCTACCAAGAAGGCTGCCCCGAAGAAGGCAGCGAAGAAGGTTGCCAAGCGCAAGCCGGCCGCCCGCAAGAAGAAGGCCGCTCCGGTCGCTCTGCCGGCAACCCCGGCGCCGCTGATCTAAGTACTTCCCGATAGCCGCATCCTGAAACCCCCTTCCCTGGCTGCCCAGCGGGGAGGGGGTTTTTTTATGGGCGGCTTCGATCGCCTGGTGGGGTGACTACCGGCGGGAATCGTTCCACCAGGAAGTCGAGGAAGCTGCGCAGGCGGGTGGAGTGGTAACGGTCGTGCGCATAGACCACGTGCATCGGCCGACCGGCCTGGCCGTGCCCTGGGAGCAGCTGCACAAGTCGTCCAGCCTCGACATCGGCTGCCAGCAGCAGCGTCGACTGCAGGACGATGCCCAGGCCAAGCAGCGCCGCCGAACGCAGCGCTTCGCCATTGTTGATCTGCAGTCGGCCGTCGGGCACGTGGTCGAGCTCGCCAGCGTCGTCCTGCAGCCACTGCGCAAGTGCACTCGGTTCGAACGACAGGCATTGATGGCCGGCAAGTGCATGCACGCTGTGTGGCGTGCCATGCCTGGCCAGATACGCCGGCGAGGCGCACATCATCAGGCGATAAGGGGCCAGGGCTCGTGCCACCAGCACGCTGCTGTCGGCCAGCGTGCCGATCCGCAGCGCCGCTTCGAAGCCCTCTTCGGCAAGGTCGACCACGCGATCGGTCAGCGTCGCTTCGACCCGGACATCCGGATGGCGCGCCATGTACTCGGCCAGTGCCGGTACCAGCGCATGCGTACCGAAGATCACTGGTGCACTGATGCGCAGCGTGCCCGCCGGTGCCAGGTGCTGGTGCTGCGCCTGCGCATCGGTTTCGTCCACCAGGCGCAGGACCTCCCGGCAGCGCGTGTAGTAATCCTGGCCGAACGGGGTCGTGTGCTGGCGCCGGGTGGTTCGGCTCAACAGCTGCATGCCCAGCCGTGCTTCCAATGCACGCAGATGCTTGCCGGCCATCGTCGCGGAGATGTTCATCGCCGCAGCTGCCGCACTGAGGCTGCCCTTGTCCACGATCAGCACGTAGACCCGCATGCTTTCCAGCAGGTTCATCTGACACCCCGGGTGTTGAATGCTGAAACCTGCGCGGAGTTTATCAATCAGGGGTGATCAAACAGCACGTCGTGCAAGGGCTGGATTGGCCGGCCATGCGGACAGGAGAACACCATGGACTTGAATCTTGCAGGCCGTACCGCCTTGGTGACGGGCGCGGCCAGCGGCATCGGTGCCGCCGTCGCCAGGCAGCTGGCGGCCCAGGGCGTGCGCGTTGCCATCACGTCACGGCAGCGGGCACCCCTGCAGGCGCTGGCGGCGCGGATCGAAGCCGAAGGCGGCGTGGCACCGGTCATCGTGGCCGGCGATGTCACCGTGGCCGGTGACGTCCGGTACATCGCGCAGGCATCCCGGGAGGCATTGCAACGCGTCGACATCCTGGTCAACGCCGCAGGGGGCTCCCGGCCGACCACCGTCGATGCCGATGATGATGTCTGGGAGGAAGCGATCGCCCTGAACTTTTCCGCCGCGCGGCGGATGACCCAGGCGCTGTTGCCTGGCATGCAGGCGCAGGCATGGGGGCGGGTGATCAACTTCAGCGGTTCGATGGAACCGCGTGCGGTGAACGCGGCCACTGCGGCGAAGGCGGCGCTGCATCTGTGGAGCAAGGGGCTGTCGTCGGAGGTGGCCGGGCAGGGCATTACGGTGAATGCGATTGCACCGGGGCGCATCAACAGCGCGCAGATCCTGGAACGCCTGCATCCCACCGAGGAAAGCCGGCGTGCGTTCATCGCCAGCAATATCCCGATCGGACGCTTCGGTGAACCCGAGGAAGTGGCGCCACTGGTGGCCTTCCTGTCCTCGCCGCTGGCCGGCTACATCACAGGCGCGGTGATTCCGGTGGACGGCGGCATGCACTACTTCGCGCACTAGCGCCGCGGAACTGCTCTTTGCATCTGTAGAGTCGAGCCAACAAAAAGGGCGACCCGCAGGCCGCCCTTCGCACACACGATCGAGCCCGCCTGATCAGCGCGGCGACGCCACCGCACGATTGCCCGAGGCGCCCTTGCCCTTGCGCTTGTCCTGCTGCGCCGGGCTGGCGCCCTCGGCCATCAGGTTGTCGCTGCCGAAGTCGGTGTCCACGTCCAGCCAGCGCTGCGCCGGCAGGCCGAGCGCGGAGTCGAGCACGGTCGGCAGCAGGCCGCTGGGCAGGCTGCTTTCGCCATTCCACATGATGGCGATGCCCAGATCGCGTTCCGGCACCAGCGCGACCAGGCCGCGATAGCCCTGCACGGCACCGGCATGGAACACCACGTCGTGGCCGGCGTAGTCGAAGGTGCGCCAGCCCAGGGCGTAGCCGGCCGAGTGCAGGCGCTCGCGGCGCCAGCCCGAACGCATCTCGCCGGGGGTGCTGATCAGGCTCGAATGCAGGGTGGCCAGCAGCGGTGCCGGCAGCACGTCGGGGCGGTGGCCGGTGTGGGCGAGCAGCCACTGCGCCATGTCGCTGGCGCTGGCATTGACGCCGGCCGCCGGGGCGACCCGGTAGTAGGTCGGCTTCGGCGTCAGCGAGACCCAGCCGTTGCGGCTGCGCACGTGAGGACGCGCCCAGCGCGAGCTGGCCTGGATGCCGGCCAGGCCGAGGCTCGCATCGTTCATGCCCAGCGGCTTGAAGATGCGGCGCTCGACCGACTGCTCGTAGAAACTGCCGGAGGCCGCGTAGACGACATCGCCGATCAGGCTGAAGGCCACGTTCTGGTAGGCATAGCAGTCGCCCGGCAGGCACTTCAGGCTGGTGTTGGCCAGTTTCTGGGTCAGCGCGTAGTACTCGGCGTTGCCCTCGATGTCGCGGTCGTAGGCGTTGTACGGCAGGCCGACGCGATGGCTGAGCACGTCGGCCACGGTCAGGCGGTCGGTGGCTTCGGGCGAATTGAGGCGGAAGCCCGGCACGTAGTCGGTGACCTTGCTGTCCCAGCGCAGCGTGCCGTCGTTGACCAGCAGGCCGGCCATGGTGCCGGCGAAGGCCTTGGACAGCGAGGCCAGGCGGAACACGGTGTGCGCATCGACCGGCAGCGGATTGTTGACGTCGGTGACGCCATAGCCGCGCGCGCTGAGGATGCGGCCGCCCTGCACGATCGCCACGGCCATGCCCGGCACGCGTTCGCCATAGGTGAGCTGCTGCGCCATCGATTCGATGTTGGCGACGTTGAAGCCGGGCGCCGGGGCCTGCACGCGCGGCACCAGGCCGGTGCGGTAGGCCGCCGGCTGGGTGTGGGCGACAGTGGGACCGGCAGCGGATTCGATGTTGGTCGGCATCGGCGGCAATGCCGGCGGTGTCTGCGCGGTGGTGGACAAGGCAACGGGCATCAGCATGCCCAGCAAACCGGTGGCCGCCGAACGGATCGGGCGACGCAGGCTGTTCTTTTTCATCGGTTGGACCCGTGCGCGACTGCTGATGGCGATTCTAGCGCCGCTTTTCCCTTGTGCACAAACAAAGCGAAGATGAATGCGCATCTCGTTGAAAAATTTGGAATTTGAGGTGCTGAAAGCATGTATCGGAACGTGTCATCCGGGGCCGATCAGCGGAGCCGATCCGCCCGCAGGAAGGCGCGTCGCGCTGGCGATGTTGCGGTGCATTGGCTAACGTACGCGTTTCATCGCCCCGGAGCCTGCCATGCCGCTGTCCAACCGCCGTCTTCAGGCGAGGGACACCGCGTGAGTGCGGTACGGAAGAAGGGGTCGCTGCAGGGCCTGGCGTCGGCACTGCGCGAGTCGCCAGCGCTGTGGTGGTCGTTCCTGTACTTCTTCTGCCTGCTCAGCGGCTACTACGTGCTGCGCCCGGTGCGTGAGGCCATGGCCGCCTCGGCAGACCTGGAAACGGTGTTCCCACCCGTGCTGATCGCCTGGTTCGCCAGCCACGGCATTGCGTTGAAGGACTTCGTGCTGCAGTTCCTGTTCTCCTGCGTGTTCGTGATCATGCTGGTGCTGCAGCCGGTGTACGGCTGGCTGGTCAGCCGCTTCCCGCGACGGGTGTTCCTGCCGGCGGTGTATGGGTTCTTCATCGTGACCCTGCTGGGCTTCTACATGATGTTCGACAGCGGCGTGCCTGGCCGCGGCATGGCCTTCTTCTTCTGGATCACCGTCTTCAACCTGTTCGCGGTGGCGGTGTTCTGGAGCTTCATGGCCGATGTGTTCTCCAATGTGCAGGCCCGGGCCTTCTATGGATACATTGGCGCGGCGGGCACCGTCGGTGCCTTCCTTGGTCCGATCATCACCAGTGCGCTGGTGCAGAGCGTGGGCATCGCCAACCTGATGCTGGTCTCCGCAGCTTTCCTGGTCGTGTGCCTGTTGTGCATCTGGCGGCTGCGGCACTGGGCGGTGCTGCGCGAACGCGAGCAGCAGCTGGTGTCCGGCGAGCAGCCGATGGGCGGCAGCGTGCTGGACGGCCTGAAGTTGATCGTGCGCGAGCCGCTGCTGCGCTGGCTGGCGATCATGGTGGTGTTCGGGGTGGGCGTGGGGACGCTGCTCTACAACGAGCAGGCTGCGATCGTGCGTGCGGCGTTCACTGACCCCGCAGCCAGCACCGCGTTTTTCTCGCGCATCGACTTGGCAGTGAATGCGCTGGCGCTGTTGATGCAGCTGGGCCTGACCCGCTGGTTGCTGTCCCGGCACGGCATCGCCCCGGCGCTGCTGATTCCCGGTTTCGCGATCCTGATCGGCTTCTCGGTGCTGGCGGCCTCGCCGATGCCGCTGATGGTCGCGGTAGTGCAGGTGATGACCCGGGCCAGCGAATTCGCACTGGCCAAGCCGGCGCGCGAGACAATCTACACGCGCGTGGACCGGCAGTGGCGCTACAAGGCCGGCGCAGCGATCGACACCGTGGTCTACCGCGGTGCGGACCTGAGCTTTGCCTGGGTGCACAAGGGCCTGTCATTGTTCGGCTCGCACGTAGTGTTCATCGGCGGCATGCTGGTGGCCGCGTGCATGACCGCAGCCGCGTTCGGTGTACTGCGCGAAGAAAAGAAACTGCCGCGCGACCGATGATTTCCCGGGCTCCGAGCCCCATCCCTGTCCAAGGAACCGCCCATGTACTGGATCGCACTCGCCCTGACCTTGCTGGTCGCACTGCTGCACGTCTATTTCCTGGCGCTTGAGATGTTCCTGTGGACCCGCCCGCTGGGCCTGAAGACGTTCCGCAACACGCCGGAGAAGGCGGCGACCACGCGCGTCCTGGCGGCCAACCAGGGCCTGTACAACGGCTTCCTGGCAGCAGGCATCGTGGTGGGGCTGGTGATCGATCAGCCAGTGCTGGTGACGTTCTCGCTGGCCTGCGTGGTGGTGGCGGGGTGCTATGGCGCCTACAGCGTCAGCCGCCGCATTTTCATGATCCAGGCGGTGCCTGCGATCCTGGCGTTGGTGTTTCGCGCGGTAGCGTAGATTCCAGCCAACGGCGCGGCCCCTCGTGGGTTGGCCGCGTAGAGCTTGTCATGGGGTTGGCCGGGCGGGGTATCCGCGCCATGGATGGCGCGGCTAAGCCTACAGGGACGTACTTGCGGCCCCACCCCTCCGGCCCCACCGATAAACCGCATTCCGCGTCCACCCAAGAGGGGCTGCGCCGTTCGCGGGAACTTACTTGGCCGGCGACATCCACATGTCGATGATCGCGCTGAACACCTCGGTGCCCGCGCGGTCGCGCACGCTGACCGTCACCGGCAGCGCATAGCCCTCGGCCGCAACGACAATCGGTTGTGCCGGCAACGCCACCGCCTGCAGCGTGCCACGCGCCTTGGCCAGGTACTGCACCTGCATCCCCTTCGGGATCCAGCGCATGCCCTTCGGCAGCGATGCATCGACCATCAGCCCGGCGGTCAGTTCGGCCAGGTTGCACATCGCGATCGCGTGCACCGTGCCGATGTGGTTGCGTACTCTGCGGCGGTCGGCCAGCGTGCCTTCGCAGCGGCCGTGTTCCAAGCGGGTGATGCGTGGCGCGATGCTGGCGAAGTAGGGGGCCTTGAGGCACACCGCGCGCGAGAACAGCCAGGCGCCGGCGGGCCAGCGCTGCAGGCGTTGGTAAAGCGAGAGCAGGGGCGTGGACATGAGGGGTATTCCGGTCGGCGGATAACGCGACGGCGGGCCGAGGCCCGCCGTCGAAGGCAACGCGTGTCGCGGGCGATCAGGCCGCCTGCGAATGCGGATCCTTGCGCTGGCGGTCGTAGTAGCTGGCCGCGCGCAGGTCGTGGGTGTCGAAGTCGTCCACGGTGATGGTGTCCAGGGTCAGCGTGCGCAGCTCTTCCAGCAGGCTGCGCTCGTCCTGGGTGATCACGCCCTCGGCCACGGCTTCGTCCAGCTGCGCCTTGAAGTCCAGCGCCTCGATGCCCTTGCTCTTCAGCGCCTTGAGGAACTTGCGCTCCACCGGCTCGGCCATGATCGCCTTGCTCAGGTAACTGTTGATGCGGCCGCCCGGGTTGTTCTCGCACGGGGTCAGGAACACGCCATTGGCGAGACGGTCGCGGGCTTCATTCGGCGCCATCAGCAGGGCGGCGACGCGGCGGCTCAAGCGATCACCCGGAGCCTCGGCACGACGGCCCAACGGGAAGATGAGCGCCCACATCAGCCAGCCGATCGGACGGATCGGGAAGTTGCGCAGCGCGGCCGACAGCGACTCTTCGATCTTGTGCACGCTGTCATGGAAGGCCCAGGCCAGCAGCGGCTGGTCGGCCTGCGGTGCACCTTCGTCGTGGTAGCGCTTGAGCATGGCGCTGGTCATGTAGACATGGCTCAGCACGTCGCCCAGGCGGCCGGACAGCGATTCCTTGAACTTCAGCTTGCCGCCCAGGGTCATCATCGAGATGTCGGCCATCAGCGCCAGGTTGGCCGAGTAACGGTCCAGCTTGCGGAAGTAGCGGCGGGTGTAGGCGTCGCCGGGGGCGGCGCCGAAGCGCGCGCCGGTCAGGCCGAACCAGAACGAACGCACGGCATTGGAGATGCCGAAGCGGATGTGGCCGAACAGGCTGCGGTCGAACTCCTGCAGGCCGGCACGGGTATCCGGATCCTGCGCGGCCTTCATTTCCTTGAGCACCCACGGGTGGCAGAGGATCGCACCCTGGCCGAAGATCAGCAGGCTGCGGGTCATGATGTTGGCGCCTTCCACGGTGATCGCGATCGGCGCGGCCTGCCAGCTGCGGCCGGCGAAGTTGCGCGGCCCCAGGATGATGCCCTTGCCGCCGATCACGTCCATCATGTCCGAGATCACTTCGCGGCTCATGGTGGTGCAGTGGTACTTGGCGATCGCCGACGGCACCGACGGCACGTCACCACGATCGACCGCGGCGGCAGTGGCCTGCGACAGCGCGCTGATCTTGTAGGCCTTGCCGCCGATGCGGGCCAGCGCTTCTTCCACGCCCTCGAAGCGGCCGACCGACAGGCCGAACTGCTTGCGGATGCGTGCATAGGCGCCGGTCACCGCGGCGCCAGCCTTGGCACCGCCGCTGGCGGTGGACGGCAGGGTGATCGAGCGGCCCACGGCCAGGCACTCGTTGAGCATGTTCCAGCCCTTGCCGGCCATGGCTGCGCCACCGATCAGCTGGGTCAGCGGAATGAACACGTCCTTGCCGCGGATCGGACCGTTCTGGAACGTCGAGTTCAGCGGGAAGTGGCGACGGCCGATTTCGACGCCGGCGGTGTCACGCGGCAGCAGGCCCAGGGTGATGCCGATGTCGCGGGTATCGCCGATCAGGCCATCCGGGTCGTACATGCGGAAGGCCAGGCCGATCAGCGAAGCGACCGGGGCCAGGGTGATGTAGCGCTTGTCGAAGGTCAGCTTGACGCCGAGCACCTGCTCGCCGTTCCACTCGCCCTTGCAGACGATGCCGTAGTCCGGGATCGAAGTGGCGTCGGAGCCGGCGAACGGACCGGTCAGGCCGAAGCAGGGCACTTCGCGGCCATCGGCCAGGCGCGGCAGGTACTGGTCCTTCTGTTCCTGGGTGCCGTAATGCACCAGCAGTTCACCCGGGCCCAGCGAGTTGGGCACGCCGACGGTGGAGCTGACCACCGAGGACACCGAGGCCAGCTTCTGGATCACCTTGTGGTGGGCCAGCGCGGAGAAGCCCAGGCCGCCGTACTCCTTCGGGATGATCATGCCGAAGAACTTGTTCTTCTTGATGAAGGCCCACAGCTCCGGCGGCAGGTCGGCGTGGACGTGGGTGATTTCCCAGTCGTTGACCATCGTGCACAGCTCTTCCACCGGGCCATCGAGGAAGGCCTGTTCTTCAGCGGTCAGCTGCGGCTTGGGGTAGTTGAGCAGGATGTTCCAGTCCGGATCACCGGTGAACAGTTCGCCCTCGAAACCGACCGAACCGGTTTCCAGCGCGATGCGCTCGGTCTGCGACAGCGGCGGCAGCACCTTGCGGAACACCTTCATCATCGGGCTGGTCAGCAGCGGCTTGCGGATGAACGGCAGCAGCAGCGGCACGGCGATCACCGCCAGCACCGCCGCAGCGACGATGGTGGCGGTCTGGTTGACGTAGGGAATGAACCAGCAGGCGGCCAGCAGGGCCACGCTGATCAGCGTCCAGGTAACCAGCCGCATGCGGTGGTAGGCGACGAAGGCGCCTGCCAGCAGCAAGGCGAGGAAGGGAAGAACGATGCTCATGAGCGTGCTCCGGTGACGTGCTCGTTTGTGGCGGACGAAGCCGCAGCGTCCGCTGCGGGCAACACGTCCAGATAGTCCAACACAGTAGCGGTAAAGGCGTCGTTGTCATCGCCGGCGACCATGTGGGTCGCTTGCGGCAGCTGTACATGGCGCGCATGCGGCGCCAGCGCCAGGAATTCGGCCACGGTCTGCGGCGTGACCAGGTCGCTGCGGCCGCCGCTGACCAGCAGCAGCGGGCACTTCACCTGGCGTGCGGCCTCGGCCAGTGCGTCCTGGTGCTGTTCGCTGTCGCGGGCCAGCTCGGCCACCAGGCGTGGGTCCCAATGCCAGCGCCAGCGCCCGTGGCCGTCCTCGCGCAGCAGCGCACGCAGCGACTGCTCGGATTTGCGCGGCCGGTGCGGCATGTAGGCCGAGATCACGTCGGCGGCCTGGGTCAGCGAGGCGAAGCCGTCGGGATGGGCGGTCATGAAGGCGAGGATGCGCTCGACACCCGCGGTATCCCAGCGCGGGGTGATGTCGACCAGCACCATGGCCGAGAACAGGCCCGGCCAGCGCGATTCGGCAAGCAGGCCGAACAGGCCACCCATCGAAGCGGCAACCAGCACCGGCGGGCGCGGCTGTTCGCCGGCCAACACGATCAGGTCGTCGGCGAACTGTTCGCCGTGATAGGGCAGATCGGCGCCATTCCAGTCGGAATCGCCATGGCCGCGGGCGTCGTAGGCCAGCGTCTGCAGGCCGGCCGCGTTCAATGCGCGGGCAGTGGCATTCCAGGCGTGGCGGGTCTGGCCGAAGCCATGGGCAAACAGGACCCGGCCACGCCGGCCATGGTCGCTGACGGTCGCCGCCAGGCGGGCGCCATGGGCGGCGTCCAGGCGCAGGTCATGGAACGCAGCTGGAGTTGGGGACATAACCATACTTGCTAGTATGGAGAGCTTCGAGAGGAAGTCAATACTGCACGGTATGGTGCGTTGCAGAACGCGCGTGGAGGGACCCTTCCGACGGGCCTGCGACGGTTTCGACCGCAACCGCGTACTGCAACGAACCCCGGCGTATGGTTAAATCAGTCCATGAATCAACCTGACGCTTCCGCCGGCGAACCGCGCGCCGGCCGCAACAGCCGCCTGAGTGCCGAAGACTGGGCCCAGGCGGCCCTCGATCTGATTGCTGAACAAGGTGTCGGCGCCGTCGCGGTAGAGCCGCTGGCACGGCGGCTCGGCGTTACCAAGGGCAGTTTCTACTGGCATTTCCCTTCGCGCGATGCATTGCTGCAGGCGGCGCTGGAACGCTGGGAACTGTTCGAACAGGAACAGGTGTTCGGCAGCCTGGAAGACGTACCGGATCCGCGCGTGCGCCTGCGCCAGCTGTTCCAGATGGTGGCGCATGAAGTGCAGCCGCACATCATCTACAGCGAGCTGCTGAAGGCGCTGGATCATCCGATGGTGCGGCCGGTGATCGACCGGGTCTCGCAGCGTCGCCTCGACTATCTGGTCGCCTCGTTCCGCCAGGCCGGCCTCAGCTCGACCGATGCGCGTCATCGCGCACGCCTTGCGTACGCCGCTTATGTCGGCTTCCTGCAGTTGTCGCTGCAGCTGCAGCAGCCCAAGCAGGCGCGCGAGGATTTCGAAGCGTACGTCGAGCATCTGATCGAGACGCTGATTCCGAACGGATGAGCGCCCGGAAATGATCTCGAAGGAAGGCCGCAGCGATGCTGCGGCCTTTTTTGTTGTGCGCTGGCCAGCGCCCGTCCATGGCGCACAAAGAACAACGGCCCCTTTCGGGGCCGTTGCTGCATCAGCTGATCAGGTTCCCGATCAGAACTTCTGCTTGTACTGCATGTACATGAAGCGACCGATGTCGTAGCCACCGTAGTAGGAGTACTGCGAGTTCGGCGCCGAGTACATCTGCGGGCCGTAATGGTCGAACACGTTACGCGCGCCCACGGCGATGGTTGCATTCCACGGTGCGTTCCAGGAGACCTGGACGTCGTGGAAGGTGGTGGCGCCACGGCGGTTCATCGGCTGGTCGCGTGCCGGATCCGGCGAACCGAAGTCCGGCAGGCTGCACTCGGTCGAGAAGTAGCACTGTTCCTTCACGCTGGAGAAGTAGCGCGTACCCCAGGTGATGCCCCAATCGCCGTATTCCCAGCCAAGCACCAGGTTCGAACGCAGGCGGAAGTTGCTGCTGAAGCCGTTGAGGATCGACACCGGCACCTGTTGCGCGTTGGTGGTCTTCAGCACGTTCTTGCTGACGTAGGTGTTCTGCAGGTTGGCGTTGAAGCTGCCCCAGCTGCTGGTTTCGAAGCGATAGGCCACATCGAAGTCGAAGCCTTCGGTTTCCTGGTAACCGGCATTACGTGGTGCGTAGGTCAGGTTGGTCACGATGCCGCGGGTTGCGTCGCGGGTGAACGAGTTGCAGCGGTCGGCGATGCCGAGTACGTAGCAGTCGTTGAGCTGGGTGGTCGGATCGTCGGTGACGATGGTGTTGGTGATCTTGATGTTCCACCAGTCCAGGCTCATGTTCAGGCCCTGGGCGAAGGTCGGGCTCCACACCAGGCCGACGGTCTTGGACTTGGACTTTTCCGGAGTCAGGTTCGGGTTGGAGACGGCGTTGAACGGCACCGGGCTCTGCTCATCCTGACCTTCCGCCGGGACGTAACCCTGCTTCAGCTGGCGGAAATTCGGGGCCAGCGCGCCCAGGGCGGCGGCGCAACGCTGGGCGGTGGCCGGATCGCTGGCAGCCAGGCCGAAATCGGTATCGCACGGATCGGTGAAGTAGGCGAAGGTCTGCGAGCTGCCACCGTACAGATTGTCGATGGTCGGTGCGCGGAAGCCCTCGGCATAGGTGGCACGCACCAGCAGCTGGTCGATCGGCTTCCACTTCAGGCCGAACTTGTTGTTGGTGGTGTTGCCGAAGGTGTTGTACTTCGAGTAGCGCGATGCGGCGTTGAAGCTCAGTTCCTTGGCACCCGGCAGGTCGGCCAGGATCGGAACGTTCAGCTCCAGATACACTTCGTTGACGTTGTAGCCACCACCGGTCGGGCCGGCCGCCAGATCGGTCGAGTAGCCCGACTGTGACAGCGCATCCGGAACGTAGGTGCCCTTGTCTTCGCGGTACTCGTAACCCAGCGCGAAGCCCAGGTCGCCGGCTGGCAGGGTGAACAGGCTGCCGGCGATGTTCGCGTAGTAGGTCTTGGTGGTGACTTCACCGGTGTTCTTGGTGGTCGGGAACAGGAACTGCTGCAGGGCAGGGTTGCCGGTCAGGCCGCCGTCGCCGGTACGGCCGTACGGAATGGCCGGATTCCACGGAATGCAGCCGCCGGGGCCCGGGCCATAGATCGGGTTGGTGCCCGCGGCCAGGCCGGCGGCCGTGCCGCACTCGACGCGGCCGGTGGCCGGATTGAGGAACGACGCTCCGGTGGCCTGGGTGACCGCCAGCATGTTGTAGTTGCCGGTCTGGGTCTGCAGGTTCTCCGAGTTCTGGTAGATGTAGCCGGCTTCCCAGTCGAAGTACTTGTCATTGAACTGGAAGCTGCCCTGCAGGGCGCCAGTGAAGCGGAAGGTGGTCAGCTTGTTGGTCGACAGGCGCGGCACTTCCCAGCCACGACGGATGAAGCCCATGTCGGTGCCGAACGGGTTGTAGTAGCTGTCCTGAGAGAGCACGGTACCCAGCTGACGCTCATAGTCGGCCGATTGCAGCGGATAACCGGCGACCTGGGCCTGCGACTCGCGACGGGTGTACAGCAGGTCGGAGACGAAGCGGATGTTGTCGGTCAGGTCGTACTGTACGTTGGCGAACACCGAACGACGCTTGGTCGGCGTCAGCAGGTGCATCTGCTCGTTGGAGTTGCTGACGTCACCGGTGATCGGGGTGAGGTCGGTCTCGTGATAGGCGTTCGGATCGAACGGATTTCCACCACGGTTCAGCGTCAGCAACGGTGCATTCGGATCATTGACGTCATAGACCGCGCCCCACTGGCTGACCGGGGTCCAGCCGCGGTCCGGGTGGCGATCCGTGCGCTGCGACTTGCTGAACCAGCGATTCTTGGCCCAGACGGCCTTTTCTTCGGCGTATTCCGCACCGATGGTGACCGAACCACGATCACCGGTGAAGCCGGCCACGAAGTCGAAGCTGCTCTTCTGGCCGTCGCCTTCGCCGTACTGGCCGACGTAGGCGTTGGCTTCCAGGCCCTGGAAGTTCTTGCGGGTGATGATGTTGATCACGCCGGCGATCGCGTCGGAGCCGTAGATCGACGAGGCGCCGTCCTTCAGCACGTCGATGCGCTCGACGATGGCCGACGGAATCTGCGACACGTCCTGCAGGCCGCTGACGCTGGCGCCGAGGCGCTTGCCGTCGACCAGCACCAGGGTGCGCTCGGCACCGAGGTTGCGCAGGTCGATGTAGAAGCCACCGACGGCTTCGCCGGAGGACAGCGGCTCGGAACGGCTGATGGCCGGGCTGCCGGCGGCAGAGATGTTCTGCAGGACGTCGGCAACCGTCTTGAAGCCGCTCTTCTCGATCGAAGCGCGGCTGATGCTCAGGACGGGCTGGGCGGTTTCGGTATCGACCTGACGGATGCGCGAACCGGTGACCTCGATACGGTCGAGGTTGGTGGCTTCCTGGGCGTGGGCCGTCGCGGTGGTGGCACCGGCGACAAGCGCGATCACAACTGCGTCACGCAGCTGGCTGGACTTGAGTTTCATTGGCTCTCTCTCTCCAAGAAATCTTGGCTGGGGTTAATGCCCGGCGGGGGAGCGAAAAAAGCGCTCCCAAATCGCGAGGCTGACCCGATAGTAACGGGCGTTCGCCAAGAATTAAAGCTGTGTTAATGAAGTCTGTGATTTTGGTAAAAAAGCGCTTTTCCCAGCCTAATCAACGGGTTGCCGGTATGGTCATGCTGATCTGCCTCGTTTGTTAACACAGAATGATGAAAAAAGTTTCGACTGATATGTATCCCATTATGTCGATACGCTCTACGGTCGATACTGCTCATGCGAGTGCGAGGCAGGCACGCAGATGCAAAAAGGCGCCTTTCGGCGCCTTCGGGAATATCGTTGCTGAACCTGATTGAGGGGATCAGAGATCCTGTTCGTAACGCACGTACGGCACGGTGCCGTCGTCGTTGCTTTCGTTGCGCGGGGAGAATGGATTCTTGCCGCGGCTGATCACGTTCTCGGCGCCGACGGTCAGCTGGCCAGACCACGGGGTACGCCAGGTCAGGCCGATGCCCAGGCCTTCGAACTTGCCGGGCTTCCCCGGCACGTCGACCACGCGGCCGATGATGCTGCCGGTGAAGTTGCCGTAACCGGCACCGATGCTCAGGCTCTTGCTGTCCCAGCGATCGACGATGGCCGGCGAAGCGTCGGCCAGCGGTACCAGGCGTGCCTTGGCGTAGGTACCGGCGATGGAGACGAAGCCTTCGCGGCCAATGTTCTTCTGCGCGAACACGGTCAGATCGTTCTGCTCGGCGCGAAGCGAGGGCGTCTTGTTCGGGCCCGACAACCAGGCGGGCAGGGTTTCACGGCCGGTGCCGGCGGTGATGCCCAAGCGGCTGTTGCCCCGGTTCAACGCGGCGGTACCACTGAAACGACGGCTGTTCAGATCATCCTCGTCGCCCAGGCTGGCCAGCATGCAATGGCTGGCCAGGCCGCTGATGCTGGTGCCGCTGCTGCTGTTGCAGAGCAGGCCCAGCGAATCGCCGGAGGACAGGCCAAAGGCCGCGTCCAGCGAATTGCGGCCGAAATGCCAGCGGGCGCCGGCTGCCTGTTCGCCGGTCGGCTCCAGGTACAGCAGCGCCTCGACCTTGCCGCTGCCCTTGTTCCATACCGGCAACACGGTGCGGGTGTCCTTGCTCTGCGCATGCACGCCCGTGATCGCGCCAAGGGCGATCAGCAGGGCCAGCGGTAGACGCAGGAAGGTACGCATCGGACCAGTTCAGACAGGGACGGACAACGGAAGTTCCCGCGGGGACGGGAACTCGATCCTAGGGTGTTTATGAATTCTTAACAAGCCTTGATCCTCCCCAGGTACAAGACTGCCGTTTACTGAAGTCGTTCAGGCGCCGCCACAGCCCCCTGGGCGCCGTGGAACAGTATGCCGAACTCCGTCAATGGAAAGTGATACTCACGCCCGCAGAATTCGCAACGCACCTCGACGGCGCCGGTGGCCTCGGCGGCCGCGCGGGCTTCGTCCTCGCCCAATGACTGCAGCATGCCAGCCACCCGCTCGCGCGAGCATGAGCAGGCGAAGGACAGCGGCTTGTCGCCCAGCAGTTCCGGCCGCTCCTCGTGGAACAGGCGGTGCAGCAGCTGCTCGGCCGGGGTCGCCAGCAGTTCGGCCTTGCCCAGGGTTTCGAACAGGGCGCTGGCGCGGGCCCAGCCATCTTCGTCGCCTTCGTCGCCCGGCAGCTTCTGCAGCAGCAGACCGGCGGCACCGTTGCGGTCGGCGGCCAGCAGCAGGCGGGTAGGCAGCTGCTCCGACTGGCGGAAGTAGTCCTCGAAGGCCTCGTCCAGTTCCGGCGCAGTCAGCGCGACCAGGCTCTGGTAGCGCTGCGGCTCGCGCGGGTCCAGGCCGGGGTTCTCGATGGTGATGGCGAGGATTGCGTCATCACCGAGGCGGGACAGGTCACGCGGTGCGTCGCCACCCTCGCTGAGCTGGGCGATACCGCGCAGGGTGCCGACGGCGGTGCATTCGGCGAACAGGGTGCGCAGCGCGGTGCTGCTGCGCAGCTGCACCGACAGGCGCCCGTCGATCTTGGTGTGGCCGGTGAACAGCGCCGAGGCGACGCAGGCCTCGCCAAGCAGTTCGGCAGCGGCGTCCGGGTAGGCGGCATGGGACAGGATTTCCTGCCAGGTGGCCTGCAGGTGCACATGCACGCCACGCACGCCGGCGTCGGGGAGCAGGAAACGGATCAGGGAATCGGGGTTGGCGGTCATCGGCTCACATCGCGCGTAAACGGGGGCGGTTGCCGGATAATGCGCCGACAACCAGACAGAAGAAGGATGCACCAGTAATGGGGGCAGCGGGAGAGCAGCACAAGATAGAGGCCGTGGTCGCCGCGCCGCGCCGGCGACGCTGGCGCTGGAAGCGGCTGCTGTGGCTGCCGGTGCTGCTGGCCGCCTTCAGCTGCCTGCAGGTGCTGGTGCTGCGGTTCATCGACCCGCCGGTGTCCATGGTGATGCTGTGGCGCTATGGCGAGGCGCTGGGCGAGGCCGACTGGTCCTATCGGCTGCATTACCAGTGGCGCGACCTCGGCCAGATGGCACCAAGCCTGCCGATCTCGCTGGTGGCGGCCGAGGACCAGCGCTTCCCCGACCACAACGGCTTCGACCTGCAGGCCATCGAAAAGGCGCGCGACCACAACGCCAGGGGCGGGCGCCTGCGCGGCGCCAGCACGATCAGCCAGCAGGTGGCCAAGAACCTGTTCCTGTGGCAGGGCCGCAGCTGGATCCGCAAGGGCCTGGAAGTCTGGTACACGGTGCTGATCGAGGCGCTGTGGCCAAAGGAGCGGATCCTGGAGATGTACGCCAACATTGCCGAATTCGGTGATGGCGTGTATGGCGCGCAAGCGGCAGCGCAGAAATTCTGGGGCAAGGACGCGGCCCGGCTGAGTCCGGCCGAGAGCGCGCGCCTGGCCGCGGTGTTGCCGGCACCGCGTCGCTACAACGCGGCAAAACCTGGGCCGTATGTGCAGCGGCGGGCCGCGTGGATCCAACGCCAGGCGCGCCAGCTGGGTGGTGCGTCCTATCTGTCGGAGGACTGAGCCCGGCGCTGCAATTGGCAGGCGACGGGCCGGGCGCGTGCCGGCAACGTATAATCCGGGCATGACCCGCGAACGGCTTACCTTCGTCATCGCCGCCTACAACGAGGCCCTGGCACTGCCGCTGCTGCATCCACGGCTGTGCGCGGTGCTCGACGGCATGCCCGACATCGACGGTCACATCCTCTATGTGGACGACGGCAGCCATGACGGTACCTGGGACGTGATCGCCGGGCTGGCCCAGGCCGATGCACGCGTATCGGCGCTGAAGCTGTCGCGCAACTTCGGCAAGGAAGCGGCGCTGACCGCCGGCCTGGATCTGGTGCACGAGGGTGCGGCGATGATCCTCGATGCCGATGGCCAGGACCCGCCGGAGCTGGTGCCGCAGTTCGTTGCGCGCTGGCGCGAAGGGCATGACAACGTCTACGGCACGCGCATGGCCCGCGATGGCGAGGCCTGGATCAAGCGCGCCACGGCAGCGATGTTCTATCGGGTGATGGGCCGCCTGTCGCGGACACCGATTCCGGCCGATACCGGGGACTTCCGCCTGCTGTCACCGCGCGCGCTGAACGCCCTGCGCGGGATGCGCGAGCGCCACCGCTTCATGAAGGGACTTTTCAGCTGGGTGGGATTCAAGCGGATCGCCGTGACCTACCACCGCCACGCGCGTGTGGCCGGCACCAGCAAGTTCAGCCTGTGGCGGCTGTGGAATTTCGCCCTCGAAGGCATCACTGGGTTCTCGACCGTGCCGTTGCGGGCGGCGACCTACCTCGGGCTGGCAACCGCGGCCGTCGCTTTCGTGTTCGGCCTGTGGGTGATCGTGAAGGCGGCGCTGTATGGCGACCGGGTGGCGGGCTGGCCGACGATGATGGCGGTGATCCTGTTTCTGGGCGGCGTGCAGCTGATCGCGCTTGGCCTGATCGGCGAGTACCTGGGGCGGCTGTACGAGGAGTCCAAGCAGCGGCCGTTGTACCTGGTTGACGCCTGGCTAGCATCGTCCGTGGCAGACTCGGTCCCGCAACCCACCCTGGGAGGGCAGGCAGATGACCACGGTACGGCAACTGTTGGACGGCAAGTCTCCTGAAGTACATGCGGTCGCGCCGGATGCGGCGGTGATCGATGCGATCCGGTTGATGGCGGAAAAGGGCATCGGTGCGGTGCTGGTGATGGACGGCCCGCGGCTGGTGGGAATCCTGTCCGAGCGTGATTACGCGCGCAAGATCGTGTTGCGTGATCGCTCTTCGCGCGATACGGCGGTGGCAGAGATCATGACGTCGCAGGTGGTGACGGTGTCGCCGGGCGAGCAGGTGGAGCATTGCCTGCAGTTGGTGACCGATTATCGCATCCGCCATCTGCCGGTCGTGGAGGGCGCGCAGGTGCTGGGGGTGATCTCCATCGGCGACCTGGTGAAGTCGGTGATCGATGCGCAGCGGCGGGAGCTGGATCAACTGCAGCAGTACATCGTTGCCGGGTGAGGGTGTCGCTGGCGGGCCTGCGGCCCGCCGGCCCGCTTTTCGAAGCTCAAAGCCACAGCCAAAGCCAAAGCAGCGCCTTCCTGATACGTTGGGAGGCGGAGGGTGCGGCTGGGCAGGACACGCCGTAAACCCATCCATGGGGGCTCGATCGGCGCATCCATGCGCCTCACGGTCCTGCCCAGCCGCACCCTCCGCCTCTGGACACGTTCCTGTGAGTGCGGTGCGCACATGCGCGATGGCTCGCTTTTGGTAGCCGCCAACCTTGGTTGGCAACAGCTTTTGACTTTGCTTTCTTCTTTCGACTTTGAATTTCGCTCTCGTTCCGCGCGCGCAGGAAACTGTCCGGAGCCGGAGCAAGGCGGCAGGCAGGACCGTGAGGCGCATGGATGCGCCGACCGAGCCTACAGGGACGTATTTACGGCGTGTCCTGCCTGTCGCCCTGCTCCGGCTCTACGCGCGGGAAAAGAGGCGCCGCGAACAACGCTGTAAACCTACTTCGCATACTGCCCACCGCAGTCGGCATCCTTGCCCGGCCCCAGCTCGATCGTCGCCAGCAGCGCCGCCGGCGGGGCGATGCTGCCCAGTGCCAGGGCCACCGCACCGCGGATGCCCAGCGCTTTGAAGTCGGGGCGGAACGACGGGTCCTTGAACGTGCCGGCAACGTGCAGCGGCGAGCGCAGTACCAGGATGCTCCTGTCCTTGGGGCGCGGCTTCAACAGCAGGTCCAGGGTTTCGTCGCGCAGGCTGACGGTGCCTTCGCCGATGAGGATCGTGTCGGTGGTGTCCACCGCCAGTGCCTGGCTGGTCATCAGGCCGTCGCGCACACCGAAGTCGGCGAAGGCGCAGCGCAGGGGAATCTGCTTGTCGCCGGTCACCAGGAACTTCAGCGATTCGGTGATATCCAGGCCGGCCAGCTCCATCACCAGGTTGCCGACGTGGCCAGGACCCATCGCCAGGCCGACCTTGCCGCTGCTGCTGCCGAGCATCGCGGCGATCGAATTGCCGCGGCCACTCAGGTCCACCTCACCGCCGATGCCGCCCTTGGCCTGTTCGGCCAGCTTGGCATCGGGGAACAGCTGGCCCAGCTGAACGCCGCGCACGCTCGCCTTCAGCGCAGTGCTGATCTGCGGCTGGCGTGCGTCCATGCGGATGGTGCTGCGGATATCGCCGCCGGCGACGCCGAAGTTCAGCGGGGCCAGCCGCAGCACCCCGTCATCCAGCAGCAGATGGGCGTCCATGTCGTCCAATGGCAATGACGGTGCGTTGATGCGGTGGGCCTTCCAGCGCACATCGGCATCCATCGCACGCAGCTTGCCGAGGTTGTAGGGCGTGTCCGGAAGCACGCGCGCGCGCGCGGCCACCCGTGCGGCCTCGGCCTTCTGCTCCGCATTGGCGGTTTCGCCGCCGCCGGTCTTCGGCGGCGCGCCGACGAAGCCGGCCAGGTCATCGAAGTCCAGGCGCTTGGATTCCAGCTCCGCGGTCAGCCGCGGACGGTCGCGGCCCACCTCGAACTGAAGACTGCCACCGAGGTCGCTGTCGCCCACCTTGCCGGTGAAACCGTCGTAACGCCAGACGTCGTGGTCGCGCTCCAGGCGTCCGTTCAGCGCGTAGGGCGGGGACGGCGGAATGGCGATGCCGAGCAATGGGTAGAGATCGGCCAGGTCCTGGCCACTGAGTGCGAACTCCACGTCGAACACGCGCAGCTGGAACGGATTGGTCAGCGTGCCGCTGGCCACCGCGTGGGTGGCGCCGGCGCGGCCGTCGAGGTGGATGCGGAACGGGTGGTCGCTGTTGGTCAGTTCCAGCGGCGATTCGGTTCCGCCCTGCAGGGTGAACGCATTGCCCTGCCAGTGGCCCTTGCCCTGCACCAGCAGCGGCGGCGAGGCATCTGCCTGCTTCGGCTGGCCGCTGCGCACGCCCACGCGGATGTCGGTACGGCCCGGTGCGTCGAGGAACTGCAGCCGGCCGTCGTCGACGCGCAGGCGCTTGAGCTGCGGGCTGGTGCCGCCAGCGCTGTCACCGAGGAAGTCCCAGTTGCCCGGCTCGCCCTGGCGTGGGGCGGTTTCCAGCAGCACGTCCGGTCGGGTCAGGCGCACTTCCGGCAGCTGCACGCTGCCGCGCAGCAGGGGCCACACGCGCACGTCGATCTCGACGCGGTCGGCCGTGGCCATGTTCGGCTGCTTCGCCCAACCGGCATTGGCGAAGGTGATCGCATCGGCACGGATGGTGCTGGTCCGGCCGAGGTCGACATCCAGATGGCCGATGTGCAGTGCACGGCCGGTACGGGCCTGCACGGCGCGCTCGACAGGGCCTTTGAACCAGTTCCAGTCCCACAGTGCGATCAGTACCAGGATCGCCGCGAGCAGGAAGATCAGCAGCGTCAACCAGCGCCGGCCTCGCGGGCCGGGGCGGCCCAGGCGCCAGCGGTTCGTGCGCTTTGTGGCAGGGGAGGCGGCGGCATTCACGCTGCCATGGTTGCCCCCTCATCGTGGACGGGGCGCGAAGCGTCCATGTGCGCGGCGTGCACGCGCCACGCACGGGCCGGTGCTACAGCACCTGCATGGTGACCGCGACGAAGTGGCAGACGCTGCCACCGATGACGAACAGGTGCCAGATCGCATGCGAATAGGGAATCGATTCGCGGTGGTAGAAATAGGTGCCCAGCGTGTAGGACAGGCCGCCGGCCAGCAGCCAGCCCAGCGTCCAGCCGTCGATCGAGGCCAGCATCGGCTTGACCGCCACGATCACCAGCCAGCCCATGGCCACGTAGATGGCAGTGGACAGGCGCTTGAAGCGACCGGTGTAGAACAGCTTGAACACCACGCCGGCCAGGGCCAGGGTCCAGATCGCGGCGAACAGGCCCCAGCCCCACGGGCCGCGCAGGCCGATCAGGGTGAATGGGGTATAGGTGCCGGCGATCAGTACGTAGATCGCACAGTGGTCGAACACTTTGAGCCGGCCCTTGGCGACCGGGTGCTGGATGGCGTGGTACAGGGTGGACGCGGTGTACAGCAGCAGCAGCGCGATGCCGAACACGATGGCGCCGGCCAGCTGCCAGCCATCGCTGTAGATCGCGGCCAGGGTGATCAGCACCGCACCGGCGCCCAGGGCGAGCACGGCACCGAGGCCGTGGGTCAGGGCGCTGGCGATTTCTTCGCGGATCGAAGCAACGGAAGTCGTGGACATGGCGTAGGCATCGTTCGCGGGGAGGGGGACCCGCACCCCTCTATCATCGCCGCGATGGGCGGCACGTGCACGCCCGTCACCGTATGGTGGGTGAATCCCTGCGTTGCGACGGCGGGGTCAGAGCCCTTTCCTTGCGGAAAGGGATCCGACCCCGTGGCATCAGCCTGCCGAAACGGTGTGCGCCGCTTCGCGTGTGGCCGAGAAACGCACATCCGGCGAGCGTTCCTGGGCCAGCTGCAGGTTGACCCGGGTCGGAGCGAGGTAGACCAGGTGACCGGCCGCATCCAGCGCCAGGTTGAGCGCATTCTTCTCGCGGAACTCTTCCAGCTTCTTCTCGTTGCTGCAGTGGACCCAGCGCGCAGTGGTCACGCTGACCGGCTCGAAGGTGGCTTCCACACCGTACTCGTCCTTCAGGCGGTAGGCCGCCACGTCGAACTGCAGCACGCCGACGGCACCCAGGATCAGGTCGTTGCTGGTCAGCGGGCGGAAGAACTGGGTCGCGCCTTCCTCGGACAGTTGGGCCAGGCCCTTCTGCAGCTGCTTGAGCTTGAGCGGATCACGCAGGCGTGCGCGGCGGAACAGTTCCGGGGCGAAGTTGGGAATGCCGGTGAAGGTCACCGCTTCGCCTTCGGTGAAGGTATCGCCGATGGAGATGGTGCCGTGGTTGTGGATGCCGATCACGTCGCCGGGCCACGCTTCGGCCGCGATCTCGCGGTCGCTGGCCATGAAGGTCAGCGCGTTGGCCAGCTTCATTTCCTTGCCGGTGCGCACGTGGAAGGTCTTCATGCCGGCGCTGAAACGGCCCGAACAGACCCGCATGAATGCCACGCGGTCACGGTGCTGCGGGTCCATGTTGGCCTGGATCTTGAACACGAAGCCGGTCAGCTTGTTCTCTTCCGGTGCGATTTCGCGGCCGGTGGTGGTTCGCGCCTGCGGCGACGGCGCATGCTCGACGAAGAAGTCCAGCAGCGGCTGCACGCCGAAGTTGTTCACGCCCGAGCCGAAGAACACCGGGGTCTGCTTGCCGGCGCGGTAAGCGTCCAGATCGAACGGATGGCTGGCGCCCTGCACCAGTTCCAGTTCGTCGCGCAGGTCGGCCAGCATCTGCGCACCGATCTTCTCGGCCAGGCCGGGCGCATCGATGGATGGGAAGATGGTCGAGTCCTGGCGGGTGAAGTTGCGACCCGGTTCGTACAGGTGCACTTCGCCGGTCAGCAGGTGAACCACGCCCTTCAGGCGCTGGCCCATGCCGATCGGCCAGGTGACCGGCGCGCACTGGATGCCGAGCACGGTCTCCACTTCATCCAGCAGCTCGATCGGGTCCTTGCCCTCGCGGTCGAGCTTGTTGATGAAGGTCATGATCGGGGTGTCGCGCAGGCGGCACACCTCCATCAGCTTGATGGTGCGCTCTTCCACGCCCTTGGCCACGTCGATCACCATCAGCGCCGAGTCCACTGCGGTCAGCACGCGGTAGGTGTCCTCGCCGAAGTCGGCGTGACCAGGGGTGTCAAGCAGGTTGACGATCTTGCCTTCGTACGGGAACTGCATCACCGAGGAGGTGACGGAGATGCCGCGCTCCTTTTCCAGCGCCATCCAGTCGGAGGTGGCGTGGCGGGCGGCCTTGCGGCCCTTGACCGAACCGGCCATCTGGATCGCGCCTCCGAACAGCAGCAGCTTTTCGGTCAGCGTGGTCTTGCCGGCGTCAGGGTGGGAAATGATGGCGAAGGTGCGGCGACGCGACGCTTCGTTGGCGACTTCGGACATGGCAGTGGCGCCCGCCCGGGGCGCTTTTCAAAGAGATAAGCGCCCGATTATACCGGCCGGGGCCGGTCAGCGCCCGATACCGCCGTCGGCCTCGCTGTGGCGGGCGAACTGCAGCTGGCCCTGCCCGGCGAAGATGCGCACCGGCACCGAGCGCAGGCCCATGCCGCGGTTGACCTGCACCACGAAGTGCAGGTGCGGCGCAGTGCTGTAGCCGCTGTTGCCGGACAGGCCGATCGGTTGCCCGGCTCCCACCGCTTGGCCGCGGCGCACGCGCATGCCGCCGGCCTGGAGGTGGCCGTACAGGGCCATGCTGCCGTCGCTGTGCAGCACGCGGATGAAATTGGCACGGGCACCATCGCGCTCGCGGTCCTGGCCGTTGCCACGGAAGCCATCCTGGATCTGCATCACCGTGCCCTCGCGCGCGGCCAGCACCAGGGTGCCCTCCGGCAGTGCGAAGTCGACCGCGTCGCGGTTCTCCTCGTCGTCATGGCTGAATCGCCCCTGCGGTGCCTGGTCCACACGCAGGCGGGTCGCATCGAACGGCAGGCGATAGCCGACATCTTCGGCCTGTGCGGCCGGGTTGCCCGGCACCGACTGCAGGCGCAGATCCAGCATGCGGCCATCGATCGGGGCGGGCAGGTGGCCGACCACCAGGCTGCTGTCGCCCTGGATCAGCGACTCGACCGGGAGGCCTTCGACCGGGTGTCCGGGGGCGGCGCGCAGCTGGATCTGCAGCGGCCCTGCCAGCCCGTTGTCGATCCGCGCCTGCCATTGCGTACCGACCGGCTGCAGGCGCAACCGGGCCATGGGGACGGCGCCCTCGGCACTGCCTGCGCGGGTGGCAGGGGCGGAAGGGGGAGCCAGTCCCCAGCCCTGGCGCCAGTCGCCGGCGTATGCGGTCGCGCTCGCCAGCAGAGGCAACAGCAGGCAGGACAGGGGCAGGCGCGGCATCGGCGTTTCCAGCAAGAGGACCGCCGGGACTGTACCCGATCCTGAACGGGGCGACCGGGACGGCCCTCGCAGAGTGATCCTGGAAATATCTATCGCTTTATCCGCATGAAGGGATTGACAGTGCCGGAAAGGGCTGGCATCGTGGCTCCACCATCGAGACCGGCAGAGGGACAGGCCCTTTGAAGCCGGGGCAGCCCGCAGGCGCGCAAGCGTCTGCGTAGGTGCCAAATCCTGCGGGGACCGTGGCGTCCACCGAAAGATGGTTCGAACCATGCACCCCACGTGCATATCGAACGCGGGCCCGCGAAGGCTCGATGGCCGATTCCCCAACCGGATCCCGCCATGAGCTTCGCTGCCAGTACCGCCATTCGCCCCGAACCCTTTGTCCCCGTCAGCGTGCCGGTCGCAGACCGCGTGCACGCGGAGCGCGGTGAGTTCGCCGCGGTGCTGTCGATGCGCCATGCAGGCCCCAGCCCGGTGCGCCTGCGCTATGAGTGGGTGGGCCCGGCCAACGCACCGGTGGTGGTGCTGGCCGGTGGCATTTCCGCCCATCGCCACGTGGCGTCCAATGCACAGTTCAGCGAGAAGGGCTGGGCCGAAGCGCTTGTGGGTAGCGGCCGCGCGCTCGACCCGCAGCAGCTGCGCGTGCTGGCCTTCGATTTCATCGGTGCCGACGGTGCACTGGATGTGCCGATCGATACTGCCGACCAGGCCGATGCGCTGGCGCTGTTGCTGGACCATCTCGGCATCCGCACGCTGAAGGCCTTCGTCGGCTATTCGTATGGCGCGCTGGTCGGCCAGCAGTTCGCGATCCGTCACCGCGCCCGCGTGCGCCAGCTGGTGCTGGCCAGCGGCGCGCACCGCCCGCATCCCTATGCCGCCGCGTGGCGCGCGCTGCAGCGCCGCGCGGTTGCGCTGGGCCAGCTGCAGTGCGGCGAAGACCACGGCCTGGCCCTGGCCAGGCAGTTCGCCATGCTCAGCTACCGCACCCCGGAAGAATTCGGCGAGCGCTTCGACGCCGCGCCGGAGGTCATCAATGGCCGCGTGCGCGTGGCCGCCGAAGACTACCTCGACGCCGCCGGCGCGCAGTACGTCGCGCGCACGCCGGTGACCGCCTACCTGCGCCTGTCCGAATCGATCGACCTGCACCGTGTCGACCCCGCCGCGATCCTGCCACCGACCGTGGTGGTCGCCGTGGAGGGCGACCGCCTGGTGCCGCTGGCCGACCTGGTCGGCCTGGTCGAAGGGCTGGGCCCGCGCGGCAGCCTGCGCGTGCTGCGTTCGCCCTATGGCCACGACGCCTTCCTCAAAGAAACCGATCGCATCGACGCGATCCTCGCCACCGCCTTCCGCACCTCTGGAGAGTCCGCATGAGCCTGCACGCCAACGAGCCGTCCTGTAGTCGCACCACTGCCGCCGTCCGTGCGGGCATCGATCGGGACACCGCGCATGGCGCGGTCACACCGCCGATCGTGCTGTCGTCGAACTTCAGCTTCGACGGCTTCGGCAACAAGCGCCAGTACGACTACACGCGCAGTGGCAACCCGACCCGCGACCTGCTGGGTGAGGCGCTGGCGGAACTGGAAGGCGGCGTCGGTGGTGTGGTCACCGCCACCGGCATGGGCGCGATCAACCTGGTGCTGAACGCACTGCTGCAGCCGGGCGATACCCTGGTGGTGCCGCACGATGCGTACGGCGGCAGCTGGCGCCTGTTCAATGCGCTGGCCAGGAAGGGCCACTTTGAACTGGTCACCGCCGACCTGACCGATCCGCGTGCACTGGCGCAGGCGTTGGCCACCCAGCCGAAGCTGGTGCTGGTGGAAACGCCGTCCAACCCTCTGCTGCGCATCACCGACCTGCGCTTCGTCATCGATGCCGCGCACAAGGCCGGCGCTCTCGTGGTGGTCGACAACACGTTCCTGTCGCCAGCGCTGCAGCAACCGCTGTCGTTCGGTGCGGACCTGGTGCTGCATTCCACCACGAAGTACATCAACGGCCACAGCGATGTGGTAGGCGGGGCAGTGGTCGCGCGTGATCCGGCACTGCACGAGCAACTGGTGTGGTGGGGCAACGCGCTGGGCCTGACGGGTTCACCGTTCGATGCCTTCCTGACGCTGCGTGGCCTGCGCACGCTGGATGCGCGCCTGCGCGTGCACCAGGAAAATACCGCCTCGATCGTCGCCCTGCTGGACCAGCATCCGGCGGTCGGCACGGTGTACTACCCGGGCCTGGCCGAACATCCCGGCCATGCCATCGCCGCACGCCAGCAGAACGGCTTCGGTGCGATGCTGTCGTTCGAGCTTGCGCACTGCGCCGGTGAAGATCCGCACGCGGCAGTGCGCGCATTCGTGGATGGCCTGCGCTGCTTCACCCTGGCCGAATCGCTGGGCGGCGTCGAAAGCCTGATCGCCCATCCGGCGACCATGACCCATGCGGCGATGACCCCAGAAGCACGTGCCGCCGCTGGCATCAGCGAAGGGCTGCTGCGCCTGTCGGTCGGCATCGAGGCCGAGCGCGACCTGCTGGCCGATCTCGGTGCCGCGCTGCAGCGCGCCGAAGTCGTGATCGATGCGGCCGCACGCCGCAAACAGGTGGTGGATGCATGAGCGCGCTCGCCGCCGACATTCCTGCGCTGGGCGTGGGACGCCTGGCGCTGCTGGGCACTGGCACGGTCGGCTCGGCCTTCGTGCAGCGTTACCAGGCATTGCGGGCGCGTGGGCTGGAACTGCCCAGCGTGCAGTGGCTGGCCAATTCACGCACTGCGCTGGAGATCGATCGTGACCTGGTGCTGCCGCTGGAGCTGGCGCGACGTGCGCCACGCGATGGCCAGAGTTCGCCGGCGCGGGCCAGCACCGAAGGGCTGGAGCGTGGCGATGTGGTGGTCGATGCCACCGCCAGCGAAGACGTGGCCGCACGTCACGTGCAGTGGCTGGCGCGCGGCGTGCATGTGGTGACCGCCAACAAGCTGGGCCGTGGTGCGCAGCTCGCACGCGCGCAGGCGATTGCCGAAAGCTGCGCAGACAGTGGTGCGCGCTATGGCGACAGCGCCACCGTCGGCGCGGGCCTGCCGCTGCTGAGCAGCCTGCGCGCGCTGGTGGCCGGTGGCGATCACATCCATGCCATCGAGGGTGTGCTGTCCGGTTCGCTGGCGTGGCTGTTCCATCGTTACGACGGCCAGTCGCCGTTCTCGGCGGCGGTGCGCGAAGCGTTGGCGGCCGGCTACACCGAGCCCGATCCGCGCCTGGATCTGTCCGGCGAAGACGTGCGGCGCAAGCTGCTGATCCTGGCCCGCAGCAGCGGGCTGGCGCTGGATGCTTCGCAGGTGCAGGTGGATTCACTGGTACCTGAAACGCTGGCCGCGTTGCCGCTGGAGGGCGCAGTGGCTGCGCTGGAGCAGCTGGATGCGCCGTTGCAGGCGCGTTGGCAGCAGGCACGCAAAAACGGCCGCGTGTTGCGTTTCGTTGGCCGTGTTGACGGTGAGGGTGCGCAGGTGGGCCTGCGCGAGCTGCCGGCTGATCACCCGTTGGCGCAGGGTGCGGGGACCGACAACCGCGTCGCCATCCACAGTGATCGCTACCGTCGCCAGCCGCTGTTGATTCAAGGCCCGGGTGCGGGCGCGGAAGTCACCGCCGCCGCGTTGCTGGATGACGTGCTGCGGATCGTCGGCTGATCGCACAGTTCTTGTAGAGCCGAGCCCATGCTCGGCTGCTACTGGCGAGATCCCCTCCTGCTGGATGAGCCGAGCATGGGCTCGGCTCTACAGGGGCGCCCTGCCGGTCAGCGTGACTTCAAGGACTTCAGCAACGCGGCGTTGAACTGCTTCGGGTCCTGCACCTGCGGCGAATGGCCCAGTTCGGCGAACTCGACCAGCGTGGCGCCGGGAATCGTCGCGGCCGCGGACTTGCCGAGCACCGAATAGTTGCCCAGCGTCGCCTTCACCGCAGGCGGCGCCAGGTCGCGGCCGATCGCGGTGCGGTCCTTCTGGCCGATGAACAACGTAGTCGGCACCTGCAGGTTCTTCAGTTCGTAGACCACCGGCTGGTTGAACACCATGTCCGAGGCCAGCGCCTGGCTCCATGCGACGGCCTGCTTGCCGGGCCCTTCGTACATGCCTGACTGCATCCGCGCCCAGGGTTCGTAGGCCGGCTTCCATTTGCCGTCGTAGTACACATCCAGCTGGTAGCGGCGGATGCTGTCGTAGCTGATGTTCATTTCACCGGCATACCACGCGTCCACGCTGCGCCATGGCACGCCCAGCGCCTTCCAGTCTTCCAGTCCGATCGGGTTGACCAGCGATAGGCTGCGCAGGTCCTGCGGGTACATCAGCGCGTAGCGCACCGCCAGCATGCCGCCCATCGAATGTCCGACCAGGTGCACTGGCACGTCGCCCAGTTGCAGCTGCTGCAGCAGGGCATGGGTGTTGGCTGCCAGCTGTGCGAACGTGTACTGGTAGCGCTCGGGCTTGCTGGATTTGCAGAAGCCGACCTGGTCCGGAGCGATCACCCGGTAGCCGGCGGCAACCAGCGGCTTGATCGATTCCTTCCAGGTGGCCGCACAGAAGTTCTTGCCATGCAGCAGCACCACCACGCCGATCGGAGTCTTCTTCGGTGCGATGTCCAGGTAGGCCATCTCCAGCGGCTGCCGCTGCGATTCCAGCGCGAAGGTCTTCACCGGATAGCCGTAGTCGAAGCCCTCCAGGCGCGGCCCGTAGCTGGGCGCGGCCAGGGCAGGCAGCGGAAGGCAGGCAAGCAGGGCAGCAGCGATCACGCGCATGGGGCAATCCGGGATGGGGGAGCCCCGAGCCTAACCGGAACGCGGTGATGGTGTCGTCCGATGTAGAGCCGGGGCCACCCCCGGCTGCTCCTGCCCCATCAGCCGGGCAGGTGCCCGGCTCTACAACTCAGCACTCGATGACGTTCACCGCCAGGCCACCGCGGCTGGTTTCCTTGTACTTGTCCTGCATGTCGCGGCCGGTATCGCGCATGGTCTTGATCACCTTGTCCAGCGACACCTTGTGCTTGCCGTCGCCACGCATCGCCATGCGCGAGGCATTGATCGCCTTCACCGCGCCCATCGCGTTGCGTTCGATGCAGGGGATCTGCACCAGGCCACCGATCGGGTCGCAGGTCAGGCCCAGGTTGTGTTCCATGCCGATTTCTGCGGCGTTCTCGATCTGGCTGGGGTTGCCACCCAGTGCCGCGACCAGGCCGCCGGCCGCCATCGAGCAGGCCACGCCAACCTCGCCCTGGCAGCCCACTTCGGCGCCGGAAATCGAGGCGTTTTCCTTGTAGAGGATGCCGATCGCCGCCGAGGTCAGCAGGAAGTCGAACACGCGCTGTTCGTTCGCGCCCGGGCAGAAGCGGTCGAAGTAGTGCAGCACCGCCGGCAGCACACCGGCCGCACCGTTGGTCGGCGCGGTCACCACACGGCCACCGGCCGCGTTCTCCTCGTTCACGGCCAGCGCGTACAGGTTGACCCAGTCCAGCGTGGTCAGCGGGTCGCGCATCGCCGCTTCCGGCTTCGACGACAGTTCGCGGTACAGCGCCGGTGCACGACGGCCCACCTTCAGGCCACCCGGCAGCACGCCTTCCTCGCGGATGCCGCGCGCCACGCACGACTGCATCGCACTCCAGATCTCGCGCAGCTGCGCGCGGATCTCGTCTTCGCTGCGCCAGCACTTCTCGTTCTCGAACATCAGCTGGGCAATGCTCAGGCCGCTGCGCGCGGTCTGCGCCAGCAGCTCATCGCCGCTCTTGAAGGGGTAGGGCAGCGGGGTCTCGTCGGGCACGATGCGATCATCGGCCGCGTCGTCCTGGTTGACCACGAAGCCGCCGCCCACCGAGTAGTAGTCGCGGGTGGCGATCACTTCGTCGTCGGCGTTGTAGGCAGTGAAGCGCATGCCGTTGGTGTGGTAGGGCAGCTTCTGGCGCTTGTTCATGCCGAGGTCGCGCTTCTCGTCGAAGGCGATCTCGTGCTGGCCCATCAGCTGGATGCGCTTGCTGCTGCGGATGCGCTCCAGCGTGGCCGGAATGATGTCCGGGTCGATCAGGTTCGGCCGCTGGCCTTCCAGGCCCAGCAGGATCGCCTTGTCGGTGCCGTGGCCGCGGCCGGTCAGTGCCAGCGAGCCATAGACATCGGCGCGGATGCGCGCGACCTCGTGCAGGCGGCCCGGGTCGAGCAGCCAGCGATGGATGAATCGCTCGGCGGCCTTCATCGGCCCGACGGTGTGCGAGGAACTCGGGCCAATGCCGATCTTGAAAACGTCGAACGTGCTGACAGCCATGATTGCCGTACTGCGGGTACCGGAAGAGATCGCTATTCTAGCGGTTCACGCCGCACTTCCATGGCTGCGGCGCAGCATTTCCGCCACGGGAGCCCGGCCGGTGTTGACCCTTATCCAACGTGACGATTGCCACCTGTGCGACATGGCCCTGGCCGAGCTGGCGAGGGCACGGGCGCCGGAGTTCGAATCGCTGTTCCTGGACGACCAGCCGGCGCTGGAAGCGCGCTATGGCACGCGGGTGCCTGTGCTGCGTGACGAGCGCGGCGACCGCGAGCTGGACTGGCCGTTCGACGCCGCCACGGTTCGGGCGTGGTTGGCCGTCGATCGGTAGTGCCGGCCGCTGGCCGGCAACCCCTCTGTTCCCGGTGATGCCAGCCAGCGGCGGGCACTACCCGATGCGGTTTATTTCGCGTCGAACTTCACGATCGTGCTGATCGCGGTTTCGTCCGGGATGGTCTTGGTGTCGGCCCAGTCACCGCCGCCGACGCCGAAGTCCAGGCGCTTGACCGTGGCCTTGCCGGTCAGCACCGGTTGGGTGCCCGGCTTCCAGGTGAAGGTCAGCGTGACCGGCTTGCTGACGCCGCGCAGCTCCAGTGTGCCATCGGCGGCGAACTGGTCGTTGCCCACCGCGCGGAAGCCCTTGGCGGTGTAGCGTGCGGTGGCGAACTTGCCAACATTGAAGAAGTCGGCACCCTGCAGGGTCGAATCGCGGTCGCTGTTGCCGCTCTTGGCACCGGCCAGCGGGATCACCACGTCCAGCGAGCCGGCGGCCGGGTTGGCCGGGTCGAAGCTGAGCTTGGTCGCGAAGCCCGGGAAGCTGCCGGTGAACACTTCGCCGTCGTACTTGGTGGCGAACACCAGGATCGAACCGGCGCCGGGAGCCTGCGCGTAATCGGCAGCGAGTGCCGGAGCGGTGGCCAGCATGCCGGCCAGGGCGGCGGCCACGGCGGCCGGAGTGGTCAGTTTCAGGTTCATCGGTCAGTCCTTCTGAGGGGAGGCGAGCCAGCCGCGCGGCAACATGCGGGACAGCGTTGCATCGCGTTGGAACAGGTGGTGGTAGAAGGCAGCGCCGGCATGGGCCAGCACCACCGCGATCAACAGCCAGAAGCCGTATTCGTGGATGGCATGCGATACCGCGACAACCTGCGGGTCGGGTCCGCTCAGCTTGGGCACGTCGACCAGGCCGAACCAGCGGAACGGGCGCAGGCCGCTGGCCGAGTCGTACAGCCAGCCCGACAGCGGGATGGCGAACATCAGCACGTACAGCAGCACGTGGGTGGCGCCGGCGATGCGCTCCTGCCAGCTGGGCACGCCCGGCACCGGCTTCGGTGCACCGGCGTACAGGCGCCAGCCCAGGCGGAACAGCACCAGCGCCAGCACGGTGATGCCGATCGACTTGTGCGCGGTGTAGACCCAGAAGTACTTCGGGGTCTTGGGCAGTTCACCCATGGTCAGGCCGACCACGCCCAGGGCGAGGATCAGCAGTGCGATCAACCAATGCAGGATCTGGCTGACACTCCCCCAGGCGGCGGGGGTGTTCTTGGCGGTCATGAGGGGTCCTCTAGGGGGCCGTCTTGGGGTCGGAGTGCGGAACGGGAGCGGGAGTTCCCGGGGCGTCGCTGCGGTCGAGGGTGGCTTCAGCCTCGATCCTCAGTTGTACTGCATCACCGATGACGCCCGGCCAGGCGGTGATGCCGAACGCGCGCCGGCTCAGCGTGGTGCTGGCGGAAAAACCGGCGGTGCGTCGGAACGGGGGAAGCGGGTAGCGCTTGATGGCGTTGAGGGTCACATCCAGCGTGACTTCCTGGCTGACCCCGCGCAGGGTCAGCGTGCCGGACACGTGCGCGCGCCTGGCATCGATCGGCTCGACCTTGGTGGAGACGAATCGCGCGGTCGGGAAACGCTCGCCGTCGAGCAGGCTGCGGGCCAACGTGGCCTGGTTCCACTTGGCATCACCAAGGTCCAGTCGCGACACCGGGACATCCACTTCCACGGTGGCGTCGCGCCAGTTGTCGGGATCGAACCGCACGCGCCCCTCGCTGCCCGATACCGTGCCCATGGCCTGCGAGTAGCCTGCGTGGTCGATCGAGAACAGCACCCGCGTGTGCACCGGATCGAGGCGATAGGTGTCAGCGGCCGCCCAGGCAGGGGCGGTGGCGAGCAGCATCGGCAGCAGGGCCAGACAGGGACGCATCGATGGCGGGCTCCGGAAGGGGACGCTGCGATCATACGCACAGCCCCCTGCCAACGTTGCGTGCATGGGTGCAACAGTTCGTGGTGGTGCCGCCGCTGGAAACAGGCTGTTGCAGCCATGACCCCGGCCCTGTGTGACAATCGGCGCAGGACAGGGGGTTCAGGATGACGAGCGGCTGGCGCCTGTGGTGCCGTGGCATCGCAGGTATGGGACTGCTGCTGGTGGCGATGGCCACGGCGGCTGCGACCCTGCACATGGCAGAAACACCACGCCTGCGCCGCTTCGGTGCCGCCGAAGGCTTGCCGTCTCGCATGGTGGTGGCGCTGGCCGAGGATCGCCAGGGCCACGTATGGGCCGCCACCGATGGTGGACTCGCCCGCTATGACGGCAACAGCCTGCGGGTCTGGGAGCACGACCCGGAACAGCCGGGCTCGTTGCCAGGCAACGAGATCGAGACCCTGCTGATCGACCCGCTGGACCGGGTCTGGGTGGGCATCAATGGCAAGGGCGTGGCACGCCTGGATGCCGACCGCGAACGCTTCCAGACCTTCGATACGGTCAATTCCACCTGCCAGGGGCAGTTCTGGGCACTGGCCTATGTCGACGACGCCTTGTGGATCGGGACCAACAACCATGGCGTCTGCCGTTTCGGCGAAGACGGCAGCGTGCGCCTCTACACCCATGATCCGGCGCACCCGGGTGGCCTGCCCAGCAACAGCATCTTCACCAGCCTGGTCGACGCGCGGGGCCGCCTGTGGGTCGGCACCGAAGCCGGTGTGGCGCGTTGGAACGGCAGCGGCTTCGAGCCGGTGGCCGCGCGGGAACTGGGTAGGCTGAGCGTGCTCCGGTTGAGCCGTGATGCAGACGGTTCGATCTGGGTAGGCAGCCAGAACGATGGCCTCTACCGCATCGATGGGCAGGACCGGGTCAGTCGCCCGCGATGGGCCGACAGTGCCCAGCTGCGGTCGGCCCTGGTCCTGGCCGATCGCCAGGGGGGCTACTGGGCGGGTACCTCCGATGGCCTGTTGCGAGGGGATGCGGCGGCGTTGCGCCGCCTGGAGGGGGACCGCGGCAGCGGCTTCCTGACCGCGCACAGCGGTGTGCTTGACCTGCTGCAGGACCACGAGGGCGGACTGTGGGTGGCGTTGCTGACCCAGGGCCTGGCCTATCTGCCACCGGACTGGCGGCGCTTCTCGATCTGGAACCAGCTCGACGGCAAGCCCCTGGACAGCCAGTACCTGTTGAGCGCGGCCAGCGATGGGAAGAACTACTACGTCGGCTCGGCGCGAGGGGTGTACCAGCTCGATGCGCAGGGCACCCTGCGTCTGCTGGCCAGCGACCGGCAGCTCGGCAACGGCGTGGTGTGGTCGGTGCTGCCGCGCCCGGATGGTCGCCTGTGGCTGGGACGCGGCGGCCGCATCACCGTCTACGATCCGGCCACCGGCGCATTGCGTGACCTGCGGATCGATGGCAGTGCCGACCTGCGCCAGCGCATCGACCTGATGCGGCAGGCCCCTGATGGCACGGTGTGGGTGTCGGTGATGGGCCTGGACCTGCAGCAGCGCGATGCAGAGGGCCGGCTGCTGCACAGTCATCCGCTGGAACATTTCCGCGGGACGGCCGATGCGCCGATCGAGCAGATTCGCTTCGACGCCCAAGGCCGGCCCTGGGTGATGGGCGACACGGGCATCTGGCGTGAGCAGGCCGGACGCTTCGAGGCAGTGCCCGGCGTGTCGCGCGGCCCGATCTACGATCTGGTATGGATCGATCCGCAGCAGTTGTGGCTGGCGCGCCAAGGCGCCTTCGAGCGCTACCAGTGGGATGGCATGAGCCTGCGCCTGATCCAGCGCATCGACGGCAGTGCGGGCGTGCCGCCGGTGACCATGGGGGGGCTGGCGCTGGCCGACAATGGCCAGCTCTGGGCCACGACGCCGCGCGGCCTGCTGCGGTGGGACCCGAAGACGCGGCGCCTGCAACAGTTCAACGAACGCGATGGCCTGTCCGATGCCGAGTTCACCGGTCGGCCACCTGCGGTGAATGCCGATGGCCGCGTGTTGGCGGTTACCCAGACCGGCCTGGTCGCCTTTGATGTGAATGCCGACGACACCGTGCTGCCGCCTTCATCGCTGGTGATCGCCGAAGTGCGTGTGCGGCGCGACGACGCACGCGGCTGGCAACCGTTGCCGCTTACTGGCACCCTGCTGCTGGGACCGGACGACCGCGATCTGCAGATCGATGCGCGGCTGCTGTCCTATGCCAGCCCGCAGGGCAACCGGTACCGCTTCCGCGTGCAGGGTTACGACCAGGACTGGGTGGAGCAGGGGGGCGATGGCCAGCGCACCCTGTCGCGGCTGCCGACCGGCCGCTATGTCATCGAGGTGCAGGCTGCGACTGCCCGGGGCACGTGGACGCCTTCGCAGCAGTTGCAGGTGAAGGTGCTGCCGCCGTGGTGGCGCAGCGGCATGGCGATATTCGGCTACATCCTGCTGGGGTCGTTGCTGCTGGTGGTTCTGGTCTGGTCGATCCGCGCGCGGTTGCGCCGCCGCCAGCAATGGCAGCTGACGGTGCACAAGCAGCAGCTGGCCGAGCAGGCCTCGCAGGCCAAGAGCCGTTTCCTGGCCACGCTGGGCCACGAAGTCCGCACGCCGATGACCGGCGTGCTGGGCATGAGCGAACTGCTGCTGGCGACCCCGCTGGATCCGGTGCAGCGCGGCTACGCCGGGTCCATCCAGCAGGCCGGCAGCCATCTGCTGCGGCTGGTCAACGATGCCCTGGACCTGGCCCGGATCGAAGCCGGGCGGCTGGAGCTGGACCTGCGCCCGTTCGATCTGGGGGAGCTGCTGGACCAGGTGCAGGGCCTGATGCAGCCGATGGCGCAGCAACGCCAGCTGGTGTTCCAGCGCGGCGAAGACCCGCCCGGGCCGATCAGTGTCAGTGGCGACGAGATGCGCGTGCGCCAGATCCTGCTGAACCTGCTCGGCAACGCGATCAAATTCACCGAGCGCGGCCACGTCGGCCTGGCCGTACGCCTGGAAGAAAAGGGCGGCCTGTGTTTCGAAGTCCATGACAGCGGCCCGGGCATCAACGCCGAGCAGCAGCAGCGCCTGTTCCATCGTTTCGAACAGGCCGACGGCCCGCGTACCGCGTCGCGCTACGGCGGCAGTGGCCTGGGGTTGGCGATCTGCCAGGAACTGGCGGTGGCGATGGGGGGGCGCATCGAAGTGGACAGCCAGCCTGGCAAGGGCGCGCGGTTCCGCGTGCGCCTGCCCCTGCCCTGGACGCGCCAGGCCGCCAACAGTGCGGGCGACGTGGCGGCCCTGCCGGAACTGCCGCCGCTGCGCATCCTGCTGGTCGAGGACGATGCCACGGTGGCCGAGGTCATCGCCGGCCTGCTGCGCGTGCGCGGGCATGAGGTGGTCCACGTGCTGCATGGCCTGGGCGCGCTGTCGGAGATCGCCACCGATGGTTTCGACGTCGGCCTGCTCGATCTCGATCTGCCCGCGCTGGATGGTACGGCCATCGCCCGCCAGCTGCGCACCATGGGCTATGAACTGCCGCTGGTGGCGGTGACCGCCCGTTCCGATGCCTATGCCGAAACCCAGGTGCTGGCCGCAGGCTTCGATGGCTTCCTGCGCAAGCCGGTGACCGGCGACCTGCTGGTGACGGCCATCGCCCAGGCGCGTGCGAAACGACAGGCGACCGCGTGACGACGCCGACGCCGGGCGTGAACGGCGCGACTTTCGGTTTACCATGCCGACGCCCGCTGCGCGGGAATCATCAGGACCAGCGTGAGGAGGCAATCGGTGGTGTATCTGCGGGCGGCGATGCTGCTGCTGGTCCTCCTGTGCTGCGCGTTGCCCGCTGCGGCACAGCCGGTGCCTCCGAGCCCGCGGCAGGTGACGGTGTTCGATGGCCTGCCGTCCAATACCGTCAACCGCATGGCCGAGGACCGTTACGGCTACCTGTGGATCGCCACCAACGATGGCCTGGCCCGCTATGACGGCCGCACCTACCGCGTGTGGCGTTCCGAGGATGGACTGCGTGACAACCGCATCTGGACGGTGCTGGTCGATGCCCGCAACCAGTTGTGGATAGGCACCGAGAACGCCGGCCTGGTGCGCATGTCGGCCGACCGCCGCCAGCTGCACTTCTACGACCGCAGCAGCCAGCCGTTGATGGGTACCAACACGGTCTGGAGCCTGGCCAGCACGCCTGATGGCTCGATCTGGTTCGGTACCCACGAAGGCGGCCTGTACCGCCTGGACAGCCAGGATCGCCTGCAGCGCTTCCTGCCCGAGCCGAACAATCCGCGCAGCCTGCCTTCGTCGTCGGTGCCCTACCTGGCCACGCTGGCCGATGGCAGCCTGTGGATCGGCACCAAGCATGGCGTGGCGCGCTGGACCGGGACCGACTTCGAGCGTGTCGGTACGGACATCATCCCCAGCCTGCTGATCAACGGGCTGACCGCCGAACCGGATGGCAGCCTGTGGATCAGCACGATGGCCGGCGCCACCGTGCGCCGCCCGGATGGCCGCTTCGAAGCCCCCCCGTGGAAGCTGCCGCCGGGCGAGCAGGTGCTGGGCATGATGCTGCGCGACGAGCAGGGCGGGCACTGGCTGGATACACGCACCGGGCTGGGGCGTGCGGTCGATGGCCAGTACCAGACCGTGCCGCTGTACAGCGTGATCGCGCGCGGTCCGGTACGGCCGAACTGGACCGGTGCCTACGAGGACCGCGAAGGTGGCATCTGGTTGGCCAGCACCAATGCCGGGCTGTGGCACCTGCTGCCACGCTGGTGGCAGTTCTCGGTGCTGTCGCGCCTGGAGGACGACCCCAGCTCGCTGCGCAATGCGCTCGTGCTGGGTACCAGCCCCTCCAGCAACGGCGGCGTCTGGACGGTGGGCAGCCATGGCGCGCTGGACCGCTTCGATCCGAAGACCGGCAGGATCGAGCAGCATCGCACCTGGGTCAACGGCATGCACTGGTTGACCTCGGTGCGTGAGGACCGGCGTGGGCAGGTCTGGATTGGATCAACCGATGCGCTGGTGCGCTACGACCCGCAGCGGCGCGAACTGCGTCGTTGGGGCCGTGATGCCGGTGCAGATGCGGCGATGGAAGGGGTCGTCGAAGCGATGATGACCTGCGACGGCGACAGCCTCTGGTTGATGCTGCCCGCAGGCCTGCAGCAGCGCGACCTCGACGGCCACGTGCGGCGCCAGCTGGACAATGGCCAGCGCGGCCTGCAGCAGGGCCAGCTCAACCTTGATGTGGAATGCGGGCCGCAGGACCACATCTGGCTGGCCAGCAGCCGTGGCCTGCTGCAGTGGCTGCCGGAAAGCGAGCGCTTCCAGCCGGTGCCGGGTGCGCCGGCAACGGCGATCCATGCGTTGCATGTGGGCCGTGACGGCCAGGTCTGGTTGTCCGAGGATGGTCGCCTGTCCCGTTACCGCTGGAGCCAGGGACGCCTGGAACGGCAGGCGGTGGTCGGTGCCGAACAGGGCTATCCGGCGATCTCCGCCTCCGGCCTGGTGGTGGATGCGCAGGGCGTGGCTTGGGCGACCAGCGCACGCGGCCTGGTACGCGTCAGTGCCGATGGGCAGAGCGTGCGCCTGTACGGCGTGCATGATGGGCTGCCCAGCCAGGAATTCCGCGAGCACACCTTGATCGCAGCGGCCGATGGCCACCTGGTGGCCGGAACGGCAGCGGGCGCGGTGGTGTTCGACCCGGAGCAGGTACGGCCTTCGGTCCGTCGCGCCCCGCTGGTGATCGAGCGGGTGGAAGTGCGCCGCAACGAGCAGGTGCTGGACATGACCCACGATGCGCCGTTGCAGATCGCCGATGGCGACCGCGACCTGCGCATCGTCGCGCGATTGCTGTCCTTCGCCGACTCGGCGTCCAATACGTACCGCTACCGCCTGGCCGGCTACGACCCCGATTGGGTCGAAGTCGGCCCGGCCGGCGAGCGCCTGTTCTCGCGCCTGGCGCCGGGCAGCTACCGGCTGGAAGTGCAGGCACGCTCGGCCGACCATGTGTGGTCGCGGGTGCAGAGCCTGGAATTCCGCGTGCAGCCGCCGTGGTGGCGCAGCCTGTCCGGCCTGCTGGTGCTGGCGTCGGTCGGGTTGCTGCTGACCAGCTGGTTCGCCTGGTTGTACCGACGCCGCCTGCAGCGGCGCCATGCCTACCAGCTGGCGCTGCACAAGCAGGAGCTTGCCGAGCAGGCCTCGGCGGCCAAGACCCGCTTCCTGGCCAACCTTGGCCATGAGATCCGCACGCCGATGACCGGCGTGCTGGGCATGAGCGAGCTGCTGCTGGCCTCGCCACTGGACCCGCAGCAGCGTGGCTACACGCAGTCGATCCGGCATGCGGGCGAGCACCTGCTGCACCTGGTCAACGATGCGCTGGACCTGGCGCGAATCGAGTCCGGGCGCCTGGAACTGCAGTCGCAGTCGTTTGCGTTGAATGGCCTGTTGCAGGATCTGGCGGCGCTGATGGGCCCGCTGGCTGCACAGAAGGGCCTGCGCTTCGTCCTCGACAATCAGCTGCCGCCGGGCCTGCAGGCGACCGGTGATGCCATGCGCGTGCGGCAGATCCTGCTCAACCTGCTGTCGAACGCAGTGAAATTCACCAGCCGCGGCACTATCACCCTGCACGCACGTTGCGATGGCGAGCTGCGCGCGCTGCACTTCGAGGTGCGCGATACCGGCCCAGGCATCAGCCAGGAACAGCAGCAGCGCCTGTTCCGTCGCTTCGAGCAGGCCGATGGTGCCCGTACCGCCGCGCAGTACGGTGGCAGTGGCCTCGGCCTGGCGATCTGCCGCGAGCTGGCGCATGCGATGCAGGGGCGGATCCAGGTGGAGAGCCAGCTGGGCCGGGGCACCTGTTTCGGCGTGACCTTGCCGTTGCCGCTGGTGGTGAACTGCGATGTCGAGGCATCGGCCGAGGCGAACCGCGACGAAGCGGCGAACATGCCGCCGCTGCGGGTGCTGCTGGTCGAGGACGATGCCACCGTGGCCGACGTGGTGCGTGGCCTGTTGAGCGCACGCGGCCACGAGGTGGTGCATGCCGGCCATGCGCTGGCGGCGCTGCGCGAGGTCAGTGCCGGCGATTTCGACGTCGGCCTGCTGGATCTGGACCTGCCGGGCCTGAGCGGTTTCGAACTGGCCCAGCACCTGCGCAACCAGGGCTACATGCTGCCGTTGCTGGCGGTGACCGCACGCATCGATCCGGACCTGCAGCAGCAGGTGGAAGCAGCCGGCATCGGCGGCTTCCTGCGCAAGCCGGTGACTGGTGAGCTGTTGGTGGAAGCGATCGCCAGGGTCACGGGTAGGTAGGTTCTGCAGGGCCTGTGGACCCACCCCGCCTTCGACAGAATTCTGCGAGCTGTTGAAATGGCGTGGGGTCAGATCGATTTCGATATCTGACAGATGTGTCGACCAAGGTCGACACCTACCAAGAGCCGCCGGAATCCGTCAGAGGTGGGGCGGTGTCGCAGTGCGGGGTGTCAGCCGCATGGATGCGGCTGCCAAGCCTACAGGGACGTACTTGCGGCGTCCCCGCACTGCGACACCGCCCCGCCAACCCACGGAATGCCGCTTTGGCTGTTGCTGTTGCCGGCCAGCAGCCGGCACTACCGCGGGTGCAGGGCCGCAGGCCCTGCCGAACCACCCTCACTCCGCGACGTGCTCGACCTGCCGCGGTTCGGGCTTGGTGTCAGGCAGCTGCCAGAAGATCATCGTCGAGGTCAGGGTGATGGCGCCCACGCACAGGAATGTGGCATGCAGCGCGGCGGTCGCGCTGTTGCTGTCCAGGTGATTGCCGAACGCGGCCAGCAGGCTGCCGGCCGCCGCGGCGCCGAAACCGGCGGCCAGCATCATCACCATCGACAGCAGGCTGTTGCCGGAACTGGCGAATTCGCGGTCAAGGTCGCGCAGCGTCACGGTGTTCATCACGGTGAACTGCAGTGAATTGACCGCGCCGAAGAATGCAAGCTGCACCAGGCGCCAGGCCAGGTGCTGGCCGGGTGTCATCAGGATGAAGCTGGCCATTGCCAGCCCCACCAGCACGGTGTTGGTCATCAGCACGCGGCGGTAGCCGTAACGTTCGACCAGCTTCACTGCCAGTTTCTTTGAGACCATGCCGGCGGCCGCCACCGGTACCATCATCAGGCCGGCGTTCATCGGGCCCAGACCGAGGCCGACCTGCAGCAGCAGCGGGATCAGCATCGGCATGGCGCTGCTGCCGATGCGCGAGAACAGGTTGCCGAGGATTCCGATGCGGTAGCTGGGTACGCGGAACAGGGCCAGCGAGAACAAGGGCGCGGTGGAATTGGCTGCATGCAGCCAGTAGCCCACCAGCGCAGCCAGGCCCGCGACCGTCATCAGCATCACCAGCGCGTGCGGGGTGCCGAGTCCGGAGATGCCGTCCAATGCCAGCGACAGCACCACCATCGCAAAGGCCAGCATGATGTAGCCGCGCAGGTCGAAACGGGTGCGATGGCTGGCGTAGTGGTCGGGCATGATCTTCATCGCGGCGATGAAACCGATCACGCCGATCGGCAGGTTGATCAGGAACACCCAGTGCCATGAGGCGATCTCGACCAGCCAGCCGCCCAGCGTCGGGCCGATCAGCGGGCCGACCAGCGCGGGGATGGCGATGAAGCTCATCGCGCGCAGGAAATCCTCGCGCGGCACCGAGCGCATCACCGCCAGCCGGCCGACCGGCAGCAGCATCGCACCGCCGATGCCCTGCAGCACGCGCGCGCCAACCAGCTGGTGCAGGTGCTGGGCCAACGCGCAGGCCAGCGAGCCGAGGGTGAACAGAATGATCGCCACCAGGAAGGTGCGCCGGGTGCCATAGCGGTCGGCGATCCAGCCCGAGGCGGGAATGAACGTGGCGACCGCCAGCGCATAGCTGAACACCACCGACTGCATCTGCAGCGGGCTCTCGCCCAGGCTGGCCGCCATCGCCGGCAACGCCGTGTTGACGATGGTCGAGTCCAGCATCTGCATGAAAATCGCCAGGGACACCAGCCACAGCAGGGGACGCTGGCGGTTGTAGGTCGATGGCGATGTGGACATGGGGTGCGGCCGGTGCAACGTGGGGGCGGCCATGATCGCGCACTGCGGGTCACGGCGCGATCAACATCGCGCCGTGATGGCATGCGGAATGCTCAGCGTTGGCTGTGCGCGTGCACCGCGTCGACCAGGACCTGCACGTGCGCCGGGTCCATGTCCGGCGACATGCCGTGGCCGAGGTTGAACACATGGCCTTCGCGCGAGCCGCCGTTGCCGGCGGCATAGATGTCGAGCACGCGCGCTGCGGCCGTGGCGATCGCATCCGGCGAGGCGTACAGCGTGGTCGGGTCGAGGTTGCCCTGCAGGGCGACGCGACCACCGGTGCGGCGCATTGCTTCGTCCAGGTCCAGCGTCCAGTCCAGGCCAAGTGCATCGGCGCCTGTCTGCGACAGTGCTTCCAGGTGCAGGCCGGTACCCTTGCCGAACAGGATCAGCGGCGTGCGCTCGCTGCCTTCGCCGCGATCCAGGCCCTGTGCAATCCGCTGCAGGTAACGCAGCGAGAACTCGCGGTACATCGCCGGGGACAGCACGCCACCCCAGGTGTCGAACACCTGCAGCGCCTGCGCACCGGCCGCGCGTTGCGCACCGAGGTAGGCGATCACCGCTTCGGTGGTGACCTCCAGCAGGCGGTGCAGCGCCTGCGGATGGTTCAGCGCCATCGCCTTGATGCGTGCGAAATCCTTGCTGCCGCCGCCTTCCACCATGTAGCAGGCCAGCGTCCAGGGGCTGCCGGAGAAGCCGATCAGCGGCACCTGGCCGTCCAGCTCGCGGCGGATCAGGCGTACCGCATCCATCACGTAGCCCAGGTCCTGCTCCATGTCCGGCACCGCCAGCTTGGCGATGGCCGCTTCATCACGTACCGGGTGGCGGAACTTCGGGCCTTCGCCTTCGACGAAGTACAGCTCCAGGCCCATCGCATCGGGAATGGTGAGGATGTCCGAGAACAGGATGGCTGCGTCCAGCGGGAAGCGGCGCAGCGGCTGCAGGGTGACTTCGCAGGCGATCTCCGGGGTCTTGGCCATGGCCAGGAAGCTACCGGCCTTGGTCCGGGTCGCGCGGTATTCCGGCAGGTAGCGGCCGGCCTGGCGCATCAGCCAGACGGGGGTGCAGTCCACCGGTTCGCGGCGCAGGGCGCGCAGCAGGCGATCGTTGCGGAGAGGGCTGGTCACGATGGGCATTCCTTGGACGGGAGGAGCAGCGGCGTCAGTCGCCGTGCGAAAGGATCTGGAAGCCGCGATGCAGTTCGGCATCGCGGGCCTTCTCGAAGGCGTGGCGGGCGTCGTCGGCCTGCAGGAACAGCTCGCGCCGCAGCTGCGAGCGGCTGCCGACGCGGTCGCTCTCGCGCAGCAGCTCCCAACCGCCGAACAGGTCCGGCTGCAGGCTCAGGCGCAGGAAACGCGGTGCCTGCGCACCGGCGTCGGGATGTTGCAGGTAGACGTGCATGGCGCCGATTGTAGCGGGGCAGGGGTGACCCCTGCCGCAACGTGGCAGTGCCGGCCGCTGGCCGGCAACTTCATGCGTGGACAAGCCGGCCAGCGGCCGGCTCTACCTGGCTGACAGCACCTTCAGCACCGCCGCCTCATCCACGTCCGGCACCACTTCGGCGCGGCCCATGCCGCGCCACAGCACCAGGCGCAGGCGGCCGGCCACATTCTTCTTGTCCAGGCGCATGCGGCCGAGCAGGGCCTGCGGGTCCAGCCCGGCCGGGATCGCCACCGGCAGGCCGAGGCGTTCCAACAGTGCCTGCAGGCGAGCGCGGTCGGCGTCGTCGGCCAGGCCCAGGTCGGTGGACAGCTTTGCCGCCAGCACCATACCGACCGCCACGGCTTCGCCATGGTTCAGCGCATCGCGGCCCGGAGCCGAGTAGCCCTGCTCGGTCTCGATGGCATGGCCGAAGGTGTGGCCGAGATTGAGCAGGGCACGCTCGCCCTTCTCGAACGGATCGCGCTCGACGATGGCGGCCTTGTGCCGGCAGCTGCGCGCGATGGCTTCGGCCAGCGTGGTATCCTCGCCGGCCAGCAGCGCATCGGCATGCTGCTGCAGCCATTCGAAGAACACCGCATCGCCCAGCGCGCCGTACTTCACCACTTCGGCCAGGCCCGCGCGCAGTTCGCGCGGCGGCAGGGTAGCCAGCACGCGGGTATCAGCGATCACCGCACGCGGTGGATGGAACGCGCCGACCAGGTTCTTGCCGGCAGGGATGTCGACCGCGGTCTTGCCGCCCACCGACGAATCGACCATCGCCAACAGGGTGGTCGGCAGCTGCACGCAGTCCACGCCGCGCATCCAGCAGGCGGCGGCAAAACCGGCGAGATCACCGACCACGCCGCCGCCGAGGGCGAACACGCAGGCGTCGCGGGTGGCGCCGAGCGCGGCCAGCGCTTCGATGGCACGGCCGAATTCGGCCAGGGTCTTGGACGCTTCGCCGGCGGCCAGCACGTGCTCGCCGACGATCAGGTCGGGGCGTGCGGCGAGCAGCGTCTGCTTCACCGGCGCCAGATAGCGCGGGGCGACTTCGCTGTCGCTGAGCAGCAGCACATGGCGGCCGCGCACGTGTGAAACCAGTGCAGCGCCATCGGCCAGGGCACCGGCGCCGACGGTAATGGAGTACGGGCGATCGCCGCCAACGGCGACCTGCAGCAGGGCGGGGGAAGTCATGCGGTCATGTCCTGGCGCTGCCATTGCGTGGCCAGCTTGACTACCAGTTGGGCAGTCGCGTCGGCAGCGGTATACGGGTCGGTATCGAGGGTGAGGTCGGCCAGTTCTCGGTACAGCGGGTCGCGCTGTGCGGCCAGATCATGCAGTACCTGCTCGCGGTCCGGGCGCTGCAGCAGCGGCCTGCCCTTGTCGCGGGCCAGGCGCTCCAGCTGCGCGGCCACGCCGACCCGCAGGTAGACCACGAAGCCGCGCCGGGCAATCAATGCGCGGTTGCCGGGGTCCAGCACCGCGCCGCCGCCGGTGGAGACCAATTGGCCGCGGCCTTCCAGCACGCGGGCCAGGGCCTGCCGCTCATGGCTGCGGAAGCCGGCTTCGCCGGTGTGCTCGAAAATGGTCGGGATGCTGGCGCCGGCGGCATCGACGATGGCCTGGTCGACGTCCACGAAGTCCAGCGTGAAGCGCTCGGCCAGGCGGCGGCCGATGCAGGTTTTGCCGGCGCCCATCGGGCCGATCAGGATCAGGTTCGGAGCAGGATTCATGCCCTGTGATGCTAACACCTCCGTGCCCTGGCCTTTACGTCCTTCACGTCAGGGTAGGTGTTCCTGCGGGGTCTCCCGCGCCAGCCGGAGTACAGGCCATGACGGTCGCCAAGGTCATCGAAATCACCGCCTCCTCGCCGAAAAGCGTGGAGGACGCCGTGCGCAGTGGGCTGAAGAAGGTCTCCGAGACGGTCAAGGGCATCCAGGGCGCCTGGGTGAACGAGACCAAGGTGGTCACCAATGGCAGCGGCGAGATCACCGAGTGGCGGGTCAACCTGCGGGTGACCTTCCTGGTGGAATAGGCGCGCTCAGCGCACGTCTTGCACCTGGCGCTGGCCATCCAGTACCACCACGTGGTCGGCGAGGGCGGGCAGGGTGTGCAGTGCCTGTCGACTGACCCGCTCGTAGTACTGCACGAAGCGCTCCAGCTGTGGCCGGCTCATGCCGTGCCGGCCCGGCTGCGCGGCCTGCAGGTTCTGTTCCTGCTGCCAGCGCCAGCGCGGTACCACCGAGAAATCCGGCGGCTGAAGGAACCATAGCCGGTCGCAGCGCTGCCACAGCGCCGGGTAGTCGCGGGCCAGCGCCTGGTTGCACCAGCGCCGCCAGCGGCCATCGGCGTCGGCCTCGCGTTCCAGTGCGTTCAACGGGCTGTCCAGCGCGTCGTCATCCTGCGCGGGCGTGCCCAGGAACCAGCCTTCGAACACCAGCAGGTCCAGCGGTTGTTGCAGGCGCGGCCATTGCGCTTCTGGCAGGCGTTCGTCGGCCAGCTTGTCGAAACGCGGCATCGCGAAGGGCTGGCGTGCGGCCACCGCATCCAGCACTGCGTGGGCCAGCGGCAGGTCATGGGTGGCCGGCGGGCCCCGGGTGATCAGCAGTGGATGCACCTGGCGGGCAAGCCGTTGGCGCTGTGCGCGGGTCAGGTAGACATCATCGATTGACAGCGTGGCCGCGTTCAGGCCGCGCGCCTGGGCGCGGGCCACGACCTGCGCGGCCAGCGTCGATTTGCCGCTCCCCTGCAGGCCGCTGATCGCCAATACTGGAACCGCTGCGCCACTGCCCAGTGCGTCGTCCAGCACCTGTTCGGCCAATGTTTCGGGGAATCCTTTCACCTGGGGCATATACGCAGCAGCGACCATGCAGCCACAATAGCCCAATCCGTGTGAGAAGAACGCAATCATGAGCGACCTGTACGCCGAAGCCCTGTCCACGTTTGCCAGCCTGTTCGAAGAGGCCAGGCAGAGCCGCGAGGTCGAGCCGAACGCCATGACCGTGGCGACCGCCGATACGCACGGCCGTCCCTCGGCGCGCACCGTGCTGCTGAAGGCGTTCGATGAGCGTGGCTTCGTGTTCTACACCCACCTGGGCAGCCACAAGGGCCGGGAGCTGCAGGCCAATCCGCAGGCTGCACTGCTGTTCCTGTGGCGCAGCCTGCGCGAGGCCGGCATCCAGGTGCGCATCGAAGGTCGTGTCGAGCAGGTGGCCGATGCAGAGGCCGATGCCTATTTCGCCAGCCGCCCGCGCATGAGCCAGATCGGTGCCTGGGCCTCGCAGCAGTCGAAGACGCTGGCCACGCGCGAGGAGTTCGACGCGCGCGTGGCCGAGGTCGAAGCCCGCTTCGAGGGCCAGGACGTTCCGCGCCCGGACGGCTGGAGCGGCCTGCGCGTGGTGCCTGACCGCATCGAGTTCTGGTACGGCGCGCAGTTCCGCCTGCACGAGCGCTGGTGCTATGAAGCCGGTGCTGAAGGGCGCTGGAGCAAGCGACTGCTGTACCCGTAAGGCTGACTGATGCAACGCCTGCCGCTGTACCGCGTGGTGGTGTTCGTGCCGTCGGCAGCACTGGACGCAGTGAAGCAGGGCATCCTTGCGGTGGATGCCCTGGCGGCGGGTGACTACGAGCACGGCATGTGGTGGTCGGCGCCGGGGTTCGAGCAGTTCCGCCCGCGGGTGGGTGCATCGCCCGTCCAGGGGCAGGAGGGGCGCACGGAAGTGGTTGACAGCGTGCGCCTGGAGTTCTGCCTGCCTCGGGATCCGCAGCGGTTGCAGCGCATCTTCGAGCAGGGCATCGTGCCGCATCATCCGTGGCGGGTGCCGGTGGTGCAGGTGGAGGAAGTCGAGCTGCTGCTGACGGGTGGGCAGCCGTTGTAGAGCCGAGCCCATGCTCGGCTGATGTTTCCGCACGCGCAGCCGAGCATGGGCCCGGCTCTACAGCCCCTCCGCGCGCAGCCAGCGCCACAGCGTGGTGCGGGATACCCCTAACGCCTGTGCCATGCCCTCACGGTCATTGCGGTGATCCTGCAACAGCGTTTCCAACTGCGCGCGCGGCGGACGCTTGCCGTTGCTTTCCAGCGGCAACATGGTGGCGCTTTCTTTCACCAGTTCGGGCGCGAGCTGCAGCAGACGCGCTGCATCGATCAATCCTTCCCCAGGCTGCCAGTGGATGCGTAGTCGATCCACCAGATTGCGCAGTTCGCGCACGTTTCCCGGCCACTCGGCCGCGCTCAGTACCGCCAGTGCCTCCGCATCCAATGGCGCGTCGATGCCACGCAGCTTGCGGAAGAAGTGCTGTGCCAGCAGCGGGATGTCACTGCGCCGCGCACGCAGCGGGGGCAGGGCGATGCGTAGTGCGGCCAGCCGGTAATACAGGTCGCGACGGAAGCTGCCGGTCGCCGCGCGCTGCTCCAGCGACTGCAGGGTGGCGGCCACCACGCGCAGGTCGACTGCGGTCGGTTCGGTAGCGCCGACACGCAGCACCTCGCGTTCTTCCAGCACGCGCAGCAGGCGGGTCTGCAACGGCAGCGGCAGTTCGCCGATTTCATCCAGGAACAACGTACCGCCATCGGCGGCCTCGACCAGGCCGACGCGACCACCGCGCCGTGCACCCGTGAAGGCGCCATCGCTGTAGCCGAACAGTTCCGCTTCCAGCAGTGATTCGCTGATGGCGCCGCAGTTCAGCGCCACGAAGCGTCCGCGACGGCCACTGGCTGCGTGCAGCTGCCGCGCCACCAGCTCCTTGCCGGTGCCGGTTTCGCCGGTCACCAGTACGGTGCTGTCATGCGGTGCATAGAGCGCGATCTGTGCGCGCACCTGGGCCATCGCTTGGCTGTCGCCGAGCAGTTCATGCGCATCGGCACGCGCTGCCGGGCGCCGGCGCGGGGCGGCGTGGTTGCCGCCGGAGCGGGCCAGGGCCTGGGTCAGCTCCAGCGCATGTTCGAACGCCTGCCGCACCGAGTCAGCCGAATAGAGCAGCACGCCGGGCAGGCCGGCCTGCTCGGCATGGTCGATGGCCATGCCGGTGCCGACGATGACCTCGATGCCGTTGGCGCGCAGGTCGGCGATGCAGTCGCGCGCATCCTCGCGGGTGACGAAGCGGCGGTGCTCGATATCCAGGCCGAAACTCTGCTGGAAGTTGCTGAACGCCGGTACGTCGCTGGCGTGGGTGACCAGGCCGATGCGGCTGGCGATGCGGCGGGCACGGGCCAACGCTTCCATCAGGTCGAAGCCATTGGCCTGGATCGGCACCAGTGGCAGCTCCAGCCGACCGCGCAGCCAGGCCGCGTTGGAGCCGCCGGCGATCACCACGTCGCAGTGCTCGCGGCGCAGCCGTTGGCCGATCACGTCCACCGCTTCCTCGAAGCCGAGGTTGATCTGCTCGATGCGCGCACGGCGGTCGAACTCGGGAATGACGTCGCCGAGCAGGCCGGTCAGGCGCGAAACGCTGACGGTCCAGATCACCGGGCGACCGGGGTCGGCGTCGGCGTGGCGCAGGAGGGAGCGGGGCAGGTACATGGCGGCGCGAGGTCGACGGGATGTTTCATGATACATCCGTTTCAATGTTTCATATGTTTCACTATCGCGTGGCGGTCATCCCCGTGAAATCAACGGCTTGCAGCTTGGCATGGTGCTTGCGGCTACCTATCCGTTCTCCAACCTGGATTGCCGCATGACCGCTTCCGCCCCTTTCTCCGCCGGTGCCCGCTTCCGTGAGGCGCTGGCTGCCGAATCGCCGCTGCAGGTGATCGGCGCCATCAACGCCAACCACGCCCTGCTGGCCAAGCGCGCCGGCTTCCGCGCCATCTATCTGTCCGGCGGCGGTGTTGCCGCGGGCTCGCTGGGCCTGCCGGATCTGGGCATCAACACCCTGGAAGACGTGCTGGTGGACGTGCGCCGCATCACCGATGTCTGCGACCTGCCGCTGATGGTTGACATCGACACCGGCTTCGGTCCGAGCGCGTTCAACATCGCGCGCACCGTGAAGTCGCTGATCAAGGCCGGCGCGGCCGCCTGCCACATCGAAGACCAGGTCGGCGCCAAGCGCTGCGGTCACCGTCCGGGCAAGGAAATCGTCTCGCAGGGTGAAATGGTGGACCGGGTGAAGGCGGCCGCCGATGCCAGGACCGATCCGGACTTCTTCCTGATCGCGCGTACCGACGCCATCCAGGTGGACGGCGTGGACAAGGCCATCGAGCGCGCCATCGCCTGTGTCGAGGCCGGTGCCGACGGCATCTTCGCCGAGGCCGCCTACGATCTGGATACCTACCGCCGCTTCGTCGACGCGGTGAAGGTGCCGGTGCTGGCCAACATCACCGAATTCGGTGCCACCCCGCTGTTCAGCCGCGATGAACTGGCTTCGGCCGGAGTTGCGATCCAGCTGTTCCCGCTGTCGGCGTTCCGCGCGGCCAACAAGGCGGCCGAGAACGTCTACCAGGCGGTGCGCCGCGATGGCCACCAGCGCAACGTGGTGGAAACCATGCAGACCCGCGAAGAACTCTACGACCGCATCGGCTACCACGCCTTCGAGCAGCAGCTCGATGCGCTGTTCGCCGCCAAGAAATAAGCAGTACCCTGCACCATCAAGTTTCGGAGGGAAACATGAACGATACGACCGCAACCCCGACCTTCAAGCCGAAGAAGTCCGTCGCCCTGTCCGGCACCGCCGCCGGCAACACCGCGCTGTGCAGCGTGGGCCGCAGTGGCAACGACCTGCATTACCGTGGCTACGACATCCTGGACCTGGCCAACACCAGCGAGTTCGAGGAAATCGCCTACCTGCTGGTGCACGGCAAGCTGCCGACCCGCGCCGAGCTGGTTTCGTACAAGGCCAAGCTGAAGTCGCTGCGTGGCATCCCGGCCGCGGTGAAGGCCGCGCTGGAAGAACTGCCGCCGTCGGCACACCCGATGGACGTGATGCGCACCGGTGTGTCCGTGCTCGGCTGCGTGGCGCCGGAGAAGGATGACCACAACCATCCGGGCGCGCGCGACATTGCCGACAAGCTGATGGCCTGCCTCGGCTCGATGCTGCTGTACTGGTACCACTGGAGCCACAACGGCCGTGCCATCGACGTGGAAACCGACGATGACTCGATCGGTGGCCACTTCCTGCACCTGCTGCACGGCGAGAAGCCGCAGGACTCGTGGGTGAAGGCGATGCACACCTCGCTGATCCTGTACGCCGAGCACGAGTTCAACGCCTCGACCTTCACCTGTCGTGTCATCGCCGGTACCGGCAGCGACATGTACAGCGCGATCTGCGGTGGCATCGGCGCACTGCGTGGCCCGAAGCACGGCGGCGCCAATGAAGTGGCGTTCGAAGTGCAGAAGCGCTACGACAATCCGGATGAGGCCGAGGAAGACATCAAGGCCCGCGTCGAGCGCAAGGAAGTGGTGATCGGCTTCGGCCATCCGGTCTACACCGTGTCCGATCCGCGCAACAAGGTGATCAAGGACGTGGCCCGCGAGCTGTCCGAAGAACAGTCGAGCATGAAGATGTACGACATCGCCGAGCGCCTGGAATCGGTGATGTGGGACATCAAGAAGATGTTCCCGAACCTGGACTGGTTCAGCGCCGTCAGCTACCACATGATGGGCGTGCCGACCGCGATGTTCACCCCGCTGTTCGTGATCGCGCGTACCGCCGGCTGGAGCGCGCACATCATCGAGCAGCGCATCGACGGCAAGATCATCCGCCCGAGCGCCAACTACATCGGTCCGGAAGACCGCGACTTCGTCGCCATCGACAAGCGCGTCTGATCCACCTGCTGTCCCCATCCGGCCGGCCGCGTGCCGGCCGGATGCTTTCGCCGCCGCACCGCCGGCACCCGGCCCGCCCCAAGCATTCCGCCAGCCCATGAATACCGATTACCGCAAGAACCTCCCCGGCAGCGCGCTGGACTATTTCGACGCGCGCGCCGCCGTCGATGCAATCCAGCCCGGCGCCTACGCCACTCTGCCGTACACCTCGCGCGTGCTGGCCGAGAACCTGGTGCGCCGCTGCGATCCGGCCACGCTTGGCGACTCGCTGAAGCAGCTGATCGAGCGCCGCCGCGACCTCGATTTCCCATGGTTCCCCGCGCGTGTGGTCTGCCACGACATCCTCGGCCAGACCGCACTGGTTGACCTGGCCGGCCTGCGCGATGCGATCGCCGACAAGGGCGGTGACCCGGCCAAGGTCAATCCGGTGGTGCCGGTGCAGCTGATCGTCGACCACTCGCTGGCGGTGGAGTGCGGTGGTTTCGACCCGCAGGCGTTCGAGAAAAACCGCGCGATCGAGGATCGCCGCAACGAAGACCGTTTCCACTTCATCGACTGGACCAAGCAGGCGTTCCAGAACGTGGACGTGATTCCGCCGGGCAACGGCATCATGCACCAGATCAACCTGGAGAAGATGTCGCCGGTGGTCTACGTGCAGGACGGCGTGGCCTTCCCGGATACCTGCGTGGGCACCGACAGCCACACCCCGCACGTGGATGCGCTGGGCGTGATCGCGATCGGTGTGGGCGGCCTGGAAGCCGAGAACGTGATGCTCGGTCGTGCCTCGTGGATGCGGCTGCCGGACATCATCGGCGTCGAGCTGACCGGCAGGCCGCAGCCGGGCATCACCGCCACCGACGTGGTGCTGGCGCTGACCGAATTCCTGCGCAAGGAGCGCGTGGTCGGCGCGTACCTTGAATTCTTCGGCGAGGGGGCGGCGGCACTGACCATCGGTGACCGCGCCACCATCTCCAACATGTGCCCCGAATACGGCGCGACCGCCGCGATGTTCTACATCGACGGGCAGACCATCGATTACCTGCGCCTGACCGGCCGCGAGGAATCGCAGGTGGCGCTGGTGGAGAACTACGCCCGCACCACTGGCCTGTGGGCTGACGACCTGGCCACCGCGCAGTACGAGCGCGTGCTGCGCTTCGACCTGTCCAGCGTGGTGCGCAACATGGCCGGCCCGTCCAACCCGCACAAGCGCGTGGCCACTTCCGAGCTGGCCGAGCGCGGCATCGCCGACGAGGCCAAGCTGGCAGCGGGCAAGGCCGAGCAGGCGCAGGGCCTGATGCCGGATGGCGCGGTGATCATCGCCGCCATCACCAGCTGCACCAACACCTCCAACCCGCGCAACGTGATCGCTGCCGGCCTGCTGGCACGCAAGGCCAACGAGCGCGGCCTGCTGCGCAAGCCGTGGGTGAAGTCCTCGCTGGCGCCCGGCTCGAAGGCGGTGCAGCTGTACCTGGAAGAGGCCGGCCTGCTGCCGGACCTGGAGAAGCTGGGCTTCGGCATCGTCGCCTTCGCCTGCACCACCTGCAACGGCATGAGCGGCGCGCTCGATCCGGCCATCCAGCAGGAGATCATCGACCGGGACCTGTACGCCACGGCCGTGCTGTCGGGCAACCGCAACTTCGATGGCCGCATCCACCCGTATGCGAAGCAGGCGTTCCTGGCGTCGCCGCCGCTGGTGATCGCCTATGCCATCGCCGGCACCGTGCGCTTTGACATCGAGAAGGACGTGCTGGGCGTGGACGCCGACGGCAACGAGGTGCGCCTGAAGGACATCTGGCCGAGCGACGCCGAGATCGACGCCGTGGTCAAGGCATCGGTGAAGCCGGAGCAGTTCCGCCGCGTCTACAACCCGATGTTCAATGTGCGCGTGGAGCACGGCGCCGCGGTCAGCCCCCTGTACGACTGGCGCCCGCAGAGCACCTACATCCGCCGTCCGCCGTACTGGGAGGGCGCACTGGCCGGTGAGCGCACGCTGTCGGGCATGCGCGCGCTGGCGGTGCTGCCGGACAACATCACCACCGACCACCTGTCGCCGTCCAACGCGATCCTGGCCTCCAGTGCCGCCGGTGAATACCTGGCGAAAATGGGCCTGCCCGAAGAGGACTTCAATTCCTACGCGACCCACCGCGGCGACCACCTGACCGCGCAGCGCGCCACCTTCGCCAACCCGAAGCTGTTCAACGAGATGGTGCGCAACGACGACGGCAGCGTGAAGCAGGGTTCGCTGGCGCGCGTGGAGCCGGAAGGCAAGGTGATGCGCATGTGGGAAGCCATCGAGACTTACATGGAGCGCAAGCAGCCACTGATCATCATTGCCGGTGCCGACTACGGCCAGGGCAGCTCGCGTGACTGGGCCGCCAAGGGCGTGCGCCTGGCTGGTGTGGAGGCGATCGTGGCCGAGGGCTTCGAACGGATTCACCGTACCAACCTGATCGGCATGGGCGTGCTGCCGCTGGAGTTCAAGCCGGGCACCACCCGCCTGACCCTGGGCATTGATGGCACCGAAACCTTCGATGTGGTCGGCGAGCGCACCCCGCGCGCCGAGCTGACCCTGGTCATCCACCGCCGCGACGGCCAGGACGTGATCGTGCCGGTCACCTGCCGCCTGGACAGCGACGAGGAAGTGGCGATCTACGAAGCCGGTGGCGTGTTGCAGCGCTTCGCCCAGGACTTCCTGGAAGGCGCCAAGGTGGCGTGATACCGGCCTGAATGCCTGCCCCCGGAGGCCGGGGGCGGGCTTGTCCGACACCTGGGCAGGGCGCACACTGACTTGGCAAAAACTGCCATTGGAGAGTCTCATGGCCACCATGAACATTTCGCTGACCGACCCGCTCAAGCAGTTCGTGGACGAGGAAGTGCGTGAAGGCGGCTATTCCAGTACGTCGGACTACGTGCGTGACCTGATCCGCCAGCGCCAGCGCAGCAAGGCCGAAGAACTGCTCAAGCAGCTGATTGCCGAGGGTCTGGCTTCTGGGCCTGGCGTCCCGGTGACGGCCGACACATTCGAGCGCATGCGTCGTGAACTGACCGAAAGGATGGAGCGTGAGGGCGATTGAATGGCGACCCAGGGCCGAAGCCGACGCAGCCGATGCCGCACTGTGGTTCGCACGGCAGGGTGGGCTGATACTGGGTCGGCGCTTTCTCGCCGAGTTGGAGGCCACGCTTCAACGCATCGCGGTATTTCCAGGCTCGGGTTCCACCCGGCACGCCGACCTCGCAGCACAGCTACCGGTGCCGTTGCGGTTCATGCTGGTTCCGGGCTTCGAACGCTACCTCGTCTATTACCTCGATCTACCGGACCGCGTGGACATCATGCGCGTGTGGTGCGTTGATCGTGGTCTTGACGCACTGATGCAAGACATTTCCTGAAATTCAAACGCGTGGATTCGACCATGACCTTCCTCCCGCAACTCCGTATTCCCGCCACCTACATGCGCGGTGGCACCAGCAAGGGCGTGTTCTTCCGCCTGCAGGACCTGCCCGACGCCGCGCAAGTGCCGGGCGCCGCACGCGACGCGCTTTTGATGCGCGTGATCGGCTCGCCCGATCCGTATGGCAAGCAGACCGACGGCATGGGCGGTGCAACGTCCAGCACCAGCAAGTGCGTGATCATCTCCGCCGCCTCGGTGCCGGACCACGATGTGGACTACCTGTACGGCCAGGTCTCGATCGACACCGCCTTCGTCGACTGGAGCGGCAACTGCGGCAACCTCAGCACCGCGGTGGGTCCGTTTGCGATCGCCAATGGATTGATCGATCCGGCCCGCGTGCCGCGCGATGGCCTGTGCACCGTGCGCATCTGGCAGGCCAACATCGGCAAGACCATCATCGCCCATGTGCCGATGCGCGATGGCGAAGTGCAGGAGATCGGCGATTTCGAGCTGGACGGCGTGACCTTCCCGGCGGCCGAGATCCAACTGGAATTCATCGATCCGTCCGATGACGGCGATGCGGGCGCGATGTTCCCGACCGGCAACCTGGTCGACACCCTGGACGTGCCGGGCGTGGGCAGTTTCGAGGTGACCATGATCACCGCCGGCATTCCGACCATCTTCCTCAATGCGGCCGACCTGGGCTACACCGGCACCGAACTGCAGCCTGCGATCAACGAGGACAAGGGGGCGCTGGAGCGCTTCGAGAAGATCCGCGCCTACGGCGCCTTGCGCATGGGGCTGATCAAGAACCTGGAAGATGCGGCGACCCGCCAGCACACGCCGAAGGTGGCCTTCGTGGCACCGGCGCAGGACTACGTGTCGTCCAGTGGCAAGGCCATTCCGGCCTCGGCGATCGACCTGCATGCGCGTGCGTTGTCGATGGGAAAGCTGCACCACGCGATGATGGGTACCGCTGCCGTGGCGATCGGCACCGCGGCAGCGATTCCGGGCACGCTGGTCAATCGCGCTGCTGGAGGCGGCGAACGCGAAGCGGTGACCTTCGGCCATCCCTCCGGCACGTTGCGCGTGGGTGCGCAGGCCGGTCTCGTTGACGGACAGTGGACGGTTACCAAGGCCATCATGAGCCGCAGCGCCCGTGTGCTGATGGAAGGCAAGGTGCGGGTGCCGGCCGAATAGTGCTCTGGTAGATGCCAACCTTGGTTGGCATGCAAGCGCCAACCAAGGTTGGCGACTACCGGGACACGCGGCCTGACCTGCTTTCCGGCGAGGAGATCGACGATGTCCGACAGCCACACCCCATCCAACGAGCCTGCAGCGTGGGATGCGCTGCTGGTGGGCATCGTCGACTACGTGCGCGACGCGCGCATCGACTCACCGCTGGCGTTCCAGACCGCGCACCACTGCCTGCTCGACACGCTGGGCTGCGGCCTGGAAGCGCTGTCCTTCCCGGCCTGCAGCAAGCTGCTTGGTCCCCTGGTGCCGGGCATCAGCGTGGTCAACGGCGCCCGCGTTCCGGGTACGCATTACGTCCTGGACCCGGTGCAGGCCGCCTTCAACATCGGCGCGATGGTGCGCTGGCTGGATTTCAACGATACCTGGCTGGCGGCCGAATGGGGGCACCCTTCGGACAACCTGGGTGGCATCCTTGCCGTCTGCGATTGGCTGGGGCGCAACGCGCAGGCTCTGCGACGCCCACCGCCGACCGTGCGCGACGTGCTGCTGGCGATGATCAAGGCGCACGAGATCCAGGGCGTGCTGGCGCTGGAGAATTCCTTCAACCGGGTCGGGCTGGACCACGTGTTGCTGGTCAAAGTGGCCACCACCGCCGTGGTTGCGCAGCTGCTCGGCCTGGATCGCGAGCGCATGCTCAATGCGTTGTCGCTGGCCTGGGTCGATGGCCAGTCCCTGCGCACCTACCGGCACGCACCCAACACCGGCTCGCGCAAGAGCTGGGCCGCCGGCGACGCGACCAGCCGTGGCGTGCGCCTGGCGCTGATGGCGGCCAGTGGCGAGATGGGCTACCCCAGCGTGCTCAGCGCGCCGACCTGGGGCTTTGAAGCGGTGTCGATGCATGGCAAGGCACTGACGCTGGGGCGACCGCTGGGCAGCTACGTGATGGAGAACGTGCTGTTCAAGATCAGCTACCCGGCCGAGTTCCATGGCCAGACCGCGGTGGAGGCGGCCATCACGCTGCACCAGCAGTTGCGCGCGATGGGGCGGCGGGTCGAGGACATCGCGCATATCGCGATCCGGACCCAGGAAGCCTGCATCCGCATCATCGACAAGCAGGGCCCGCTGCATAACCCGGCCGACCGCGACCACTGCGTGCAGTACATGGTCGCCATCGCGCTGCTGCACGGGCGGCTGGTGGCCGAGGATTACGAGGACGACGTTGCAGCTGATCCGCGCATCGATGCCCTGCGGGCGAAGATGGCCTGCCATGAGGATCCGCAACTCAGCGCCGACTACCTGGACCCGGACAAGCGCAGCATCGCCAATGGCCTGGGCGTGCGCTTCAGCGACGGTACTGAGCTGCCCGAGGTACTGGTGGAGTACCCGCTCGGCCATGCCCGGCGCCGGGCGGAAGGCATTCCGCTGCTGATGGACAAGTTCCGCCGGCACCTGGCCCACCGCTTCCCGACCGTCCAGCAGCAGCGCATCCTGGCGGCCTCGCTGGACCCGGTGGCGCTGGCGGCAATGCCGGTGACCGACTATGTGGACCTGTACCTGCCGGGGTAGGGCCGCTCTGGTAGAGGCCAACCTTGGTTGGCAAGTGGGGGGGCGCCAACCAAGGTTGGCGGCTACCGGGTCCCGGGCGGGACCGGGTTTCCGACCGCCGGGGCGCCAACGCCTTGACGCGGCCTGCCTATAATGACCACCTCGATCAAGGAGTGACGACATGAGCGGTCCGGCACGGCGGAAGCGGTGGGGATGGGCGGCGGCGGTACTGGCAGGAGGCCTGTTGCTGGGCCTGGCCGGCTGCCGCAACGACAGCGGGCAGTTGCCCAAGGCCAGTGGCGAGGCGATCACCACCAAGGCCGAGCAGGTGAAGGAATTCACCCTGCTGCGCGCCTACCCGGACCAGAAGAATGACGGCCTGTCGCTGGCGCTGGAGTTCTCGCGCCCGCTGGTCGGCACCCAGGATTTCGACACGCTGGTGCGCTTCGAGGAGAAGGTCGGCACCGAGGACAGCAGCTGGACGCTGTCCGATGACGGCCTGACCCTGCGCTACCCGTTCGTCGAGGCCGGCAAGGAGTTCAGCCTGGTGGTCTCGCCGGACCTGCTGGCCGCCGATGGCAGCCGCCTGGGCAAGGAACTGAAGCAGAAGGTGTTCAGCGGCGAGCTGAAGCCGGTGGTTGGCTTCGCCTCGCAGGGCAGCGTGCTGCCTGCCAAGGACAGCCGTGGCCTGCCGGTGGTCTCGGTGAACGTGCCGGAAGTCGACGTCGAATTCCTGCGCGTGCGCGAGAAGGATCTTCCGACCTTCTTCAGCCAGTACCAGCGCGGCGGCCGCCGTGGCAGCTGGGAGCTGAGCAGCGACTACGAGCGCAGCCCGATCAACAAGCTGGCCGAGCCGGTGTACGTCAACCGTTTCATCCTGGGGGGCAAGAAGAACGAGCGGGTGCTGACCTACCTGCCGACCCAGGACATCAAGGAACTGCAGGAGCCGGGCCTGTACTTCGCCCTGCTCAAGCGCACCGGTGACTACGAGGGCGAGTTCGACACCGCGTTCTTCTCGGTCAGCGACATCGGCCTGCATACCCGCGCCTACAAGGACAAGCTGTTCGTCCATACCGCCGGCCTCAAGGACGGCGCGCCGCTGAAGGGCATCGACCTGCGCGTGCTCGACGCCAAGGGTGAGGTGGTGCTGAAGGGCAGCACCGACGGCAACGGCAATGCGCTGCTGAACTACACCCTGGATGCCACCCACGTGCTGGTCGCCAGCAGTGGCAAGGACACCAGCTTCCTGCCGTTCAACCAGCCGGCGCTGGACCTGAGCGAGTTCGCTGTGGTCGGCCGCGACAACGCGTGGTTCGACGTCTACGCCTGGTCCGGCCGCGACCTGTACCGCCCGGGCGAGACCGTGCGCCTGTCCGCGCTGCTGCGCGACAACGACGGCAAGCCGGTCAAGGCACAACCGGTGTTCCTGCGCCTGAAGCAGCCCGACGGCAAGACCTTCCGCGAGACCCGCCTGCAGCCGGGCGACCAGGGCTACATCAATTTCGAGCAGGTGATCCCCGCCGAGGCGCCGACCGGCCGCTGGCAGGTCGAGTTCCGCACCGACCCGGCCAGCAAGGAAGCGATCCAGGGCATGACCCTGCGCATCGAGGAGTTCCTGCCCGAACGCATGAAGCTGGACCTGGACAGCGCGCAGAAGACGCTGAAGCCGGGTGAGGACCTGCGCCTGCAGGCCAATGGTGCCTACCTGTATGGCGCACCGGCCGATGGCAACCGCTTCACCGCACGCATGGCGGTTGCCGCCGAACAGAAGCCCGTGGAAGGCCTGCCGGGCTATTTCTTCGGTGACCCGACCCTGCAGCTGCCGCGCGAGGCCAAGGACGTGATCGATACCACGCTGCCGGCCAATGGCCAGATGCGTGAGGATGTGGCGCTGCCGGAAGAGGCGGCCAAGGCCAAGGCGCCGATCGCCGTGGTGCTGTCCGGCAGCCTGTATGAAACCGGTGGCCGCACGGTCACCCGCACCCTGAAGCGGGTGATGTGGCCGGCCAACGCGCTGGTCGGCGTGCGCCCGCTGTTCAACCAGGACGATGGTGCCGATGCCAACGGCAACGCACGCTTCGAGCTGATGCGCGTGGATGCCGCTGGTACGCCACAGCCGGCCAAGGGCCTGAAGATCACCCTGGTGCGCGAGCTGCGCGACTATCACTGGACCTTCAACGACAACCGCTGGGATTACGATTTCACCCGCCGTTTCGAGAACAAGGAAACCCGCACCGTCGATGCCGGCAACAGCGCGGTCGCCTTTGATTTCCCGGTGGAGTGGGGCGAGTACCGGGTGGACGTGTTCGATCCGTCCACCGGCCTGACCAGCCGCTACCCGTTCCGTGCCGGCTGGAGCTGGGGCGATGACAACCGTGGCCTGGATGCACGCCCGGACAAGGTCAAGCTGGGGCTGGACAAGACCGGCTACAAGGCCGGTGACACCCTGGAAGTGACGGTGACCCCGCCGCACGCCGGCAAGGGCATCCTGATGGTCGAGACCGACCGCATGCTGTATGTGCAGGACATCGAGGCCAAGCCGGGTTCGACCTTCAAGATCCCGGTCACCGCCGACTGGGAACGCCACGACGTCTATATCACTGCGCTGGTGTTCCGTGGCGGCAGTGCGCCGAGCAAGATCACCCCGGCCCGTGCCGTGGGCGTGGTGCATGTGCCGATGGACCGCAAGGGCCGCACCGTGGCCGTCGGCCTGGTCGCGCCCAAGCAGATGCGGCCCGAGCAGGACCTGCCGGTAACCGTCAGTGCGCCGCAGCTGGCCGGCAAGACCGCGCACGTCACCGTTTCGGCGGTGGACGTGGGCATCCTCAACATCACCCGTTTCCCGGTGCCCGACGCCGGTGCACACTTCTTCGCCCAGCGTCGCCTCGGTATCGATGCCTACGACATCTACAGCCGGGTGATCGAGAGCTTCGATGGCGGCAGCGGCAAGCTGAAGTTCGGCGGCGACATGGCGCTGCAGGCATTGCCGCAGGCCAAGCGCCCGACCGCGCGCGTGCAGACCGTGGACCTGTTCTCCGGCCCGGTGCAGCTCGATGCCAAGGGCAATGCCCGCATCCGCCTGAAGGTGCCGGACTTCAACGGCACCCTGCGCGTGTCGGCGCTGGTCTACAGCGATGACCAGTACGGCAAGCGTGACGTGGAAACCATTGTGCGCGCCCCGATCCTGGCCGAAGCCAGCATGCCGCGCGTGCTGGCCCCGGGCGACCGCAGCACGGTGACTCTGGACGTGCAGAACTTCACCGGCAAGCCGGGGCAGTTCAACGTGAAGGTGGAGAGCGAAGGCCCGCTGAACCTGGGTGAGGGCAGCCGCAGCGTGCAGTTGAATGCCGATGCCAAGACCACGCTGAGCTTCCCGTTGTCGGCTCGCGAGGGCCACAGCGTGGCCAAGGTGCGGGTGCGGGTGGACGGCAACGGCTTCAAGGCTGATCGCCGCTACGACCTGCCGGTGCGTGCGGCGTGGCCGCAGGTGCTGCGTTCGCAGGTGCGCACGCTCGATCCGCTGGCCGCAGTCAGCCTCGACAACAGCCTGACCGATGGCCTGATGTCCGAGTCGGTCAATGCCCGCCTGCTGGTCAGCCCGCTGCCGCCGATCCCGTTCGCCAGTGCACTGCAGGGCGCGCTGAACTATCCATATGGCTGCGCCGAGCAGACCACCAGCAAGGGTTACGCCGCGCTGATCCTGGACCAGGCCACCTCGTCGATGCTCGGCGCCGATGGCCTGGATGCCAAGACCCGTCGCGAGCGCATGGAAGGTGCGTTCGGTCGCCTGGCGTCGATGCAGGTGGCCAATGGCAACTTCTCGATGTGGGGTGACGATGGCTACGTGAACCCATGGCTGACCCCGTACATCACCGAGTTCCTGCTTGATGCCAAGGACGCCGGTTTTGCAGTGCCCGACAACGTGCTGCAGAAGGCGCTCAACCGGCTCAGCGAGGATCTGCTGTCCGGCGGCAATCAGTTCTATGGCCAGGAGGATCGCGAGAAGCTGAAGTTCGCCAACCAGGCGTATTCGGGCTACGTGCTGGCTCGGGTCAATCGTGCACCGCTGGGTACCCTGCGCACGCTGTACGACAACGAACGCAGCAAGGCGGTCGGTGGCCTGTCGCTGGTCCACCTGGGCGTGGCGCTGTCGCTGCAGGGTGATGCCAAGCGTGGCCAGGCCGCGCTGGCGGCGGCCTTCGCCAAGTCCAGCAGCGAGCGCCCGTCGTACTTCGGCGACTACGGCAGCGCGATCCGCGATGATGCACTGATGATCGCGCTGACCCACGAGAACAAGCTGGCCAAGCCCGCCTGGGATGCGCGTGCGGTGGATCTTGGCCGTGGCCTGGATGCGCGCCGCAATGCCGGCTGGATGTGGCTGAGCACGCAGGAGCAGGTGGCGATTGCCCGCCTCGGCAAGGCGCTCGCCGCCAACCAGAAGGCACTGGTAGCGGGTGAGCTGGTGATCGGTGGCAGCACCGAAGCGATTGGCGAGCGCAAGCTGTTCGGACGCAACTTCAGCGCCAGCGAGCTGGCCAGTGGCGTGCGCTTCACCCCGCAGGGGCAACCGCCGATGTTCGCCAGCATCGACGTGGCCGGTATCCCGCGCAGTGCACCCGCACCAGACAACAGCGTAGTGGGTATTGAACGCAGCTACTTCGGTACCGATGGCAAGCCTTGGTCGCCGCGCCCGCTGAAGGAAGGCGAAGCGCTGATCGTGCGCGTCACCGTCACCGCCGACACCACGATGCCCGATGCACTGCTGACCGACCTGCTGCCGGCGGGTCTGGAGATCGAGAACTTCAACCTGGGCGATGCCAAGCAGTGGGCCGACGTGGTGGTCGATGGCATCACCATCAGCGACCGGGGTGAGGCCGCCGATACCAAGCACGAGGAGTTCCGCGACGACCGCTACGTGGCTGCGCTGAAGCTCTCGCGTGGCAGCAAGGCCAACGTGTTCTACCTGGTGCGCGCGGTGACCCCGGGTACCTACTCGGTGCCGCCGCCGCTGGTGGAGGACATGTACCGGCCGCAGCTGCGCGGTGTCGGCCGCAGCAACCCGACCACGATCACGGTGGTACAGCCGTGACCGCGCGGACGGGCCGCGACGGCGCGGCCCGTCCTGCTGGCAACCCGCAATGAAGAACACGATGACGACCCGGCTGGCGACCCTGCGCCGCCGGTGGCGGCCGCTGTGGCCGTGGCTGCGCTGGGGCATGGCCGCTGCGCTGGCGCTGCTGCTGGTGCTGGATTTCGCCTTCCCGCCGCCGCTGCCGAAGCAGCGTGATACCAGCACCCTGGTGGTGGCTGCCGACGGCACGCCATTGCGGGCGTTTGCCGATGCCGAGGGCGTGTGGCGGTATCCGGCCTCGGTCGACAGCGTCTCGCCGCTGTACCTGCAAGCGTTGCTGACCTACGAAGACCGCTGGTTCTGGCGCCATCCGGGCATCAACCCGCTGGCGATCCTGCGGGCCAGCGGCCAGCTGCTGCGCGGCGGCCGCATCGTGTCCGGTGGCTCGACCCTGACCATGCAGGTCGCGCGCATTCTCGATCCGCACTCACGCACCCCGTGGGGCAAGCTGAAGCAGATGCTGCGTGCAGTGCAGCTTGAGGTGCACCTGAGCAAGCAGCAGATCCTGGCCCTGTACCTGGAGCGTGCACCCTACGGCGGCACCATCGAAGGCGTGGAAGCGGCCAGCTGGGCCTATCTGGGCAAGCCGGCGGCGCAGCTGTCGCATGCCGAGGCTGCGCTGCTGGCGGTGCTGCCACAGGCGCCCAGCCGGCTGCGCCCGGACCGCCATCCGGAAGCTGCGCAGAAAGCGCGCGACAAGGTGCTGTCACGCATGGCCGAGCTGGGCGCGTGGACACCGGAAGAAGTGGAGGATGCGCGCATCGAGAACGTGGTGGCGCGTTCGCTGCGCCCTCCCTTGCACGCCGCGCTGCTGGCGCAGCGCCTGCACTCGGCGCATCCGGGCCAGGCACGCATCCAGAGCAGCATCGACATCGGCCTGCAGCGCACGCTGGAAGAGCGCGTGGCCAGCTATTTCTCGACGCTGCCCGAGCGTACCTCGGCGGCCCTGCTGGTGGTCGACAACCGGACCCTGCAGGCACGCGCTTATGTCGGCACATTGTCCTTCGGTGACCGCCAGCGGCTGGGTCACGTGGACATGGTGCAGGCCTGGCGTTCGCCAGGCTCCACGCTCAAGCCGTTCCTGTACGCGATGGCGCTGGACGATGGCCTGATCCATTCGGAAAGCCTGCTGGTCGATGCACCGCAGAGTTTCGGCAGCTACCGCCCCGGCAACTTCGACATGGCCTTCAATGGGCCCATCGGTGCCTCTGCCGCATTGCGGCTGTCGCTCAACGTACCGTCGGTGGACCTGCTGCAGCGGGTCGGCGCCGCGCGCTTCGCTGCCCGGCTGTCGCACGCGGGCATCCAGCTGCGCTTCCCGCCGGGCAGTACGCCCAACCTGTCGCTGATCCTGGGCGGCACCGGCGCGCGCCTGGAAGACCTGGTCGGCGCCTTCGCCGCGCTCAACCGGAGCGGTATCGCCGGCCGCGTGCGTTACACCGACGACGAGCCGATGATCGAGCGGCGCCTGGCCTCGCCGGGCGCCAGCTGGATCGTGCGCGAGATGCTCGAATCAAACCCGCGCCCGGGATACAGCGCCGGGACGTTCGATGTCGGTGGCCGCCCGCGCGTGGCGTGGAAGACCGGCACCAGTTACGGGTACCGCGATGCGTGGGCGATCGGCAGTACCCGCCACTACACGGTGGGCGTGTGGGTGGGCCGGCCGGACGGTACTCCGTTGCCGGGCCAGTACGGCGCGGTCACCGCGCTGCCGCTGATGTTCGAAGTGGTGGACAGCCTGCCGCGCCAGCGTGGTGATTCGGCGGCCGCGCCGATGCCGGCCAGTGTCAGCCAGGAAGACATCTGCTGGCCCACTGGCGAACGTGCCGAGGGGCTGCCGGCGGCACTGTGCCAGCGCAGGATGCCAGCCTACCTGCTCGATGGCGCCGCACCGCCGACCTTCCCGGAGCGCGAGGCGCGGCGCTGGCAGCCGGGGCGGCAGCGCTACCTTGCCGACGCGCGCACCGGCTTGCGTGTATCCGCCGATTGCCGCTTGCCGCACGAAGAAGTCGCGCGTGAGATCGCGCGCTGGCCGGCGCTGTTGTCGCCGTGGCTGCCCAAGGCCACACGCGACGCCTCGCAGCTGCCGGCGCTGTCGCCGGACTGCCGTGATGATGGCCGGGAGGCCAGCGTCGCGCTGCACATCGATGGCCTCAATGATGGCGCCGCACTGGCGCGTGCGCCCAACGCCGAACATGGCGTACGCCTGCAGCTGCGCGCGCTGGGCAGCGAGCAGGCGGTGGACTGGTTGCTGGATGGACGCTGGATCGCGCAGACCCGCGGCGCACAGTTGATGCAGCGTGAGTTCGCCGATCCCGGGGCGCATACCCTGACCGCCTTGGCCGCGGACGGCGCGTGGACGCAGGTACGGTTCACTGTCCTCCGGTAGGTGCCGGGCCATGCGCGGCGGGATGGCATTGCTCCGCTTTGGTGGGTGCCAACCTTGGTTGGCACGCGAACGGCAAAGCGCCCACCAAGGTGGGCATCTACCAGAGCATCCGCAGCGCAATCATTCCCCGATCCACCCATCCAGCAGATCGGCGAACTCGTCGGCGTGTTCCTCTTCCTGCGCCAGGATCTCTTCGAGGATGCGCTTGGTGGTGGTATCGCGGTCGCCGATGAAGTTGATCATCTCGCGGTAGCTGTCGATGGCGATGCGTTCGGCCACCAGGTTCTCGCGGACCATGTCGCGCAGGTCGCTGCCTTCCTTGTATTCGGCATGCGAGCGCGCGGTCAGCGTATCCGGGTTGAAGTCGGGCTCGCCGCCGAGCTGCACGATGCGCTCGGCCAGCTTGCCGGCATGCGCCTGTTCCTGCTGTGCATGTTCAAGGAATTCGGCTTTCACCGCGTCGGCCAGCATGCCCTTGGCCATGAAGTAGTGCCGGTAGTAGCGCAACACGCACACGTACTCGGTGGCCAGTGCGTCGTTGAGCAGCTTGATCACCACCTTGCGGTCGGCGCTGTAGCTGTCGGTGATCGCACCATCCTCGATGTTGCGCCGGGCGCGCTCGCGCAGGGCCGTGCGCTCGCTGATGCCGGGAATCTGCGCGGCGGGCCTGGGGGCTTTGGCTGGCTTGCTGGACATGGCTGGCCGTTTCCTCTTGCGGTGGGAGATCAGGTGGGCAGGTGCTCCAGCACGTAGTCGGCCGAAGACACTTCGAATTGACCGGGCTGTTCAACCCAGGCGGCGCGGACCACGCCGTCGACCACGTACAGGGCGAAACGGCGCGAGCGGATGCCCATGCCCGAGGCACTGGCGTCGAGCTCCAGGCCGAGCGCGCGGGTCAGTTCGGCATTGCCGTCGGACAGCATCAGCAGGCCGTCGGGCACGTGCTGATCGGTGGCCCAGGCCTTCATCACGAACGGGTCGTTGACGGCCATGCAGTAGACATCGATGCCGCGCTGGCGGAAGGCCTCGAATTTCTCGACGTAGCCGGGCAGGTGGCGGGCCGAGCACGTCGGCGTGAACGCGCCGGGCACGGCGAACAGCACCACCTTGCGCGCGTCGAACAGCGAATGCGTATCGAGCGTTTCAATGCCCTCGCGGATGCGCTTGAGGGTCACTTCCGGAATGCGGTCGCCGACATGGATGGTCATGGGGGAACTCCTTGCTGGGGCAGCGTAGTGGGCCGGATGGGACAGGGACGTCAAGACATTGGAAAACCGGCGTGCAGGCCCCATCTTCAGGCTTTGCGGAGCGGGCTTCCAGCCATAGCCTGGGGCAGGGCGATGGCAACCGCATTGCGCAGGATCAGTCGGCCTCACCGGCGCCGCACGAGGGGCGGCGTAGCATCGCCGGCGCGTAGAATGAACCCGGGGCGGCGCCACCGGCGCGGCCGAAGCAGATCGAGGTAGCTGGATGGAATTCAAGGATTACTACGCCACCCTGGGGGTGGAACCGAGCGCGGGCGAGGCGGAGATCAAGACCGCCTACCGGCGGCTGGCACGCAAGTACCACCCGGACGTCAGCAAGGAAGCCGGGGCGGAGGACAAGTTCAAGGCGGTCAACGAGGCCTACGAGGCGCTGCGCGATCCGGAAAAGCGTGCAGCCTACGACCAGCTGCGCGCGCAGGGCTATCGCCCGGGCGAGGAGTTCAACGTGCCGCCGAACTACGGCGGCGCCGGTGGTTTCAACTTCGAGGAAGTGTTCGGGGGTGGTGGCGCCAACGGCGGCTTCAGCGACTTCTTCGAAAGCCTGTTCGCGCGCCAGCGCGGCGGTGCCGGTCCTGGCCCGGGGTTCAGCAGCCAGGGCCATGCCCCCAACCGCGACACCCGTGCCAAGCTGTCGGTCCCGCTGGAAGCGGCCTACAGCGGCGACAGCCTGCGCATCACCGTCAACGGCAAGCAGCTGGACGTGCGCGTGCCCAAGGGCATCCGTCCGGGGCAGGTGATCCGCCTGGCGGGGCAGGGCAACCATGGTGGCAACCTGCTGCTGGAAGTGGAGTACGCCGCACACCCGCAGTTCGAGGTCGATGGCCGCAACATCCTCTACACCTTGCCGGTCACGCCGTGGCAGGCCGCGCTGGGTACCAGCATCAGCGTGCCGACCCTGGGCGGCGCGGTGGAACTGAAGATCCCGGCCGACTCCGATGCCGGGCGCAAGCTGCGCCTGCGCGGGCGGGGCCTGCCGGGCAACCCGGAGGGCGACCAGATCGTCGAGATCGAGATCGTGGCCCCGGCCGCGACCGACGAGGCGCAGAAGAAGGCCTACCGGAACCTGGCCAAGGCGTTTGGCGAGACGATCTGAGCACGCCTTCCGGTAGTGCCGGCCGCTGGCCGGCAATGAGCTGTGATTGCCGGCCAGCGGCCGGCACTACCGCGCGCGTCTCAACCCTGCCCGGCGAACACGCGCTCCAGCACTTCGGACAGCTCGTCTTCCGAGAACGGCTTGGTGATGTAGGCCTTGGCGCCCTGGCGCATGCCCCACATGCGGTCGGTGTCCTGGTCCTTGGTGGTCACCAGGATCACCGGGATATGCCGGGTCGCCTCGTCGCGGGCGAGGGTGCGGGTGGCCTGGAAGCCGTTGAGATTGGGCATCACCACGTCCATCAGGACCAGGTCGGGCAGCTCGGCCTTGGCGGTTTCGACCCCGGCCGCGCCATCGGTGGCGGTCAGGATCTGGTGCCCGAGCTTCTCGACGATGCGCTGTATCCCCAACAGCTGCGACGGTGAGTCGTCGACGATCAGAATGCGTGCCATGTTGTTCCCCATGTAATGCCCGCAGTGTAGTGCGGGCTCATTACCGGCGGGAGGGGCGCATCTGCCGTCTGTCGCCTGCCTGCGACGTTCAGTCGATCCGCACCACGGTGCGGCCCAGCGATCCGCCCGCCAGCATCCGCTCGAACACGGCCGGCAGGCCATCAAGGCCGACCTCGGCGGTACAGATGCGGTCCAGGTGCTGCGGTTTCCATTCGTTGCCCAGCCGCGCCCAGACGTCCTCGCGCAGCCCGCGTGGCGCATTGGCCGACGACACGCCCAGCAGCGACACACCACGCAGGATGAACGGCATCACCGTCATCTCCAGGGTCGGGCTGGCCGCCAGGCCGGCACTGACCACGCTGCCGTAGGGCGCGGTCTGCGCCAGCAGGCTGGCGAGCATGGCGCCGCCGGCATTGTCCAGGCCCCCACCGAAACGCGCCGATTGCAGTGGGCCGGTGTCGGCCAGGGCCTCACGCGGCAGCACCTCGGTGGCGCCGATGGCGTGCAGGAAACCGGTCTGGTCGGGTTTGCCGCTGATCGCATGCACCGTGTAGCCGGCGCGGCTGAAGATCGACAGTGCCAGCGCGCCGACGCCGCCACTGGCGCCGGTGACCGCCAGCGGTCCAAGTTCCGGGCTCTGCCGGTTGTCCTGCATGCGCAGCAGCGCCAACGCCGCGGTGAAGCCGGCGGTGCCCAGCACCATCGCCTCGCGTGGGCTCAGCCCGGCCGGTTGGGCGATCACCGCACGCGATTCCAGCCGCACATACTGGCTGTAGCCGCCGTCGCGGGTCTCGCTGAGGCCGCAGCCGGTGGCCAGCACCGCGTCGCCTTCACGCCATTCCGGATCGGTGCTGGCGACCACGGTGCCGGCTACGTCCATGCCCCCCACCAGCGGGAAGCGGCGCAGGATCTTTCCCTTGCCGGTGCCGGCCAGAGCGTCCTTGTAGTTGACCGAGGACCAGCTGGCGCGGATCAGAACCTGGCCGGGGCTGAGGTCTTCGACCTTGAGCTGGGCCAGGCCGCTGCGGTAACCGGCGTCGTCGTTTTCGATGCGGAAGGCGGTGAACGGGGTGGTGGGGGCCATCGGCATTGCCTGACTTCGAGGAAAACGCCACCTTACCCCGTTGCCCCCCTTTCGATCCTGCCAATCCGCCCCATCTTGTATGATCAGTAATGGTTTCACGGCTGGCGCCGCGGGAAGGGCCCGCGCCGCAGCCCACATCTTGATGGAGCGTGCATGGCCTGGAATACACCCGGCGGCAACAAGGGCGGACAAGGCCCCGAGGACAATCGACGCGGGCCGTTCGGGTCGCGCGGCGGTGGCAATGGTGGTGGCTGGGGCGGATTGCCCGGGCCGCTGAAGGACCTGTTCGACGGCGGCATCGTGCGTTGGGTGGTGGCGGCCGTGGTGCTGCTGGTGCTGTTCTCCAGCTTCCAGCTGATCGGTGAACAGCAGCGTGGCGTGGTCCTGCGCTTCGGCCAGTTCTCGCGCATCCTGCAGCCCGGCCCGAACTTCAAGTTGCCGTGGCCGATCGAATCGGTCACCAAGGTCAACGCCACCGAGATCAAGACGTTCTCGATCCAGGTGCCGGTGCTGACCCGGGACGAGAACATCGTCAACGTCTCGCTGAACGTCCAGTACCGCATCGACGACCCGCAGCAGTACCTGTTCGGCACCGTCGATGCCAACCAGGTGTTGGAGCAGTCGGCGCAGAGCGCGGTGCGCGAGGAAGTCGGCCGTGCCGACCTCAACGCGGTACTGAACAACCGTGGCCCGCTGGCCGTGGCTGCCGAGGAGCGCCTGCAGGCACTGCTGAAGGCGTTCAAGACCGGCCTGACCGTGACCGGCCTGACCCTGCAGGACGCCCGTCCGCCGGAAGAAGTGAAGCCGGCCTTCGACGAAGTCAACGGTGCCCAGCAGGTCAAGGAACGCCTGATCAACGAGGCCCAGGCCTACGCTGCCAAGGTCGTGCCGGAAGCCCGGGGCCAGGCCTCGCGCGCCCGTACCACCGCCGAAGGCTACAAGCAGGCCGTGGTGTCCAAGGCCGAGGGTGACGCGCAGCGCTTCAGCCTGTTGCAGGCCCAGTACAAGGACGCCCCGGAAGTGACCCGCAAGCGCCTGTGGCTGGAAACCGTGCAGCAGGTGCTGAGCGAGAACCGCAAGGTGATCGGCGGCGATGGCCGCCAGCTGATCTACGTGCCGATGACCGGCGATACCCGTCCCACCACCTCGGCCCCGGCCGCAGTGGCGAACCCGGACGTGGTGATGCCGTCGCTGCCGGGTGCAGCGGTGGAAGCTTCCCGTGATCCGGGCCGGCCGGTGGGCCGCCCGACCGGGCGACCGAGCGGCCGTGAGGAGGGCAGCCGATGAAGAGTCCTATCTGGATCGCCGTGATCGTGGCGGTGGTGCTGGGCCTGCTCGGCTCGGTGTACGTGGTTCGTGAGGACCAGACCGCCATGGTGCTGAACCTGGGCAAGGTGGTGCGTTCGGACATCAAGCCGGGCCTGCACTTCAAGGTGCCGGTGGTGGAAACGGTGAAGGTCTTCGACCGCCGCTTCCAGGTGCTCGACACTGCGCCTGCGCGCTACTTCACCGCCGAGCAGAAGGATGTCAGCGTCGACTTCTTCGCCATCGGCTACATCTCCAACGTAGGTGACTACTTCCGTGCCACCGGCGGCGACCCGCGTGTGGCCAACGCCCGCCTGGCGCCGATCATCACCGACTCGCTGCGCAACCAGATCAACTCGCGCACCCTGCAGCAGCTGGTGTCCGGCGACCGCAGCGAGCTGATCGCCGAGCAGCTGAAGGGGATCAACGAGGCGGTGGCCGGCCTCGGCATGCAGATGATCGACCTGCGCATCAAGCAGGTGGACCTGCCGACTGACAGCCAGGTGATCAACGACGTGTACGAGCGCATGCGCGCCCAGCGCAAGCAGGAAGCGGCCAAGCTGCGTGCGGAGGGCGAGGAGCAGTCGCTGACCATCCGTGCCCAGGCCGACCGCGACAGCACCGTGCTGATCGCCGAGGCCGAGCGCGATGCACAGCGCCTGCGCGGTGAAGGCGATGCCGAGGCGGCCCGCATCTACGGCAAGGCTGGCTCGGCTGATCCGTCGTTCTATGCGTTCTACCGCAGCCTGGAGGCTTACCGTGGCTCCATGACCGACGGCAATGGCGTGATTGTGCTCGACAAGAACGACCCGTTCCTGCAGTACCTGAAGAACGACCGCTGAGGTCGCAGGGCACTACCCCACGGGGCCCGGCCAGACGCCGGGCCCCGTGCTTTTTCCGGAGTTCCCCATGAAAGATCTGTTCGCCGCCGTCTGCCTGGTCGCGGTGCTGGAAGGCCTCTTCCTGTTCGTGGCGCCGTTCGCCTGGAAGCGCATGGCCGAGCGCCTGCTGGACCTGCCCAGCCCGGCCCTGCGCAGCTTCGGCGGGCTGGTGCTGCTGGCCGGCCTGAGCCTGCTGTGGTGGGCACGGCACTGACCCCGCCCTGTAGCGTCCGAGACCATGCTCGGGCGGCGCCGCGCAGCGGCGGGAAGGCAGCCGAGCATGGGCTCGGCTCTACATGAGACGCCGGCCTGACCGGTGGGTGAAGCCGCCGGTCGGAAAGGTGGCAGCGGACCCCGGAAACCCGGATAATGCACAAAAGCCGGACGGGCCTCCCCGTTCGGCTTTTTCCGTGTCTGGGCCTTCCATCGCCGGCCGCTCCCCGTCTGGAGCCGCCCTCCAGGTGCTGGCCAGCCCCGCCACGGTTTACCCGTCCGCGGCCCCGATGGCCGCAACAAATCGAGGAGCCCGTCATGGGTCAGTCTGTCGTAGTGTTGGGTGCCCAGTGGGGCGATGAAGGCAAGGGCAAGATCGTCGATCTGCTCACTGAGGAAATCGGCGCCGTCGTGCGCTTCCAGGGTGGCCACAATGCCGGCCACACCCTGGTCATCAACGGCAAGAAGACCGTCCTGCACCTGATCCCGTCGGGCATCCTGCGTGACGACGCGCTGTGCCTGATCGGCAACGGCGTGGTGATCTCGCCGGCCGCGCTGCAGAAGGAAATCGCCGAGCTGGAAGCCTCCGGCGTGGAAGTGCGTTCGCGCCTGAAGATTTCCCCGGCCGCGCCGCTGATCATGCCGTACCACATCGCCCTGGACCAGGCGCGCGAGCGCGCTGCCGGTGGCAAGGCGATCGGCACCACCGGCCGTGGCATCGGCCCGGCCTACGAAGACAAGGTGGCGCGTCGCGGCATCCGCATCGCCGACCTGCATTACCCGAAGCAGCTGGAAGAACTGCTGCGCACCGCGCTGGATTACCACAACTTCGTGCTGACCAAGTATCTGAACACCGATGCGGTCGACTTCCAGAAGACCTTCGACGAGGCGCTGGCCTTCGGCGAATACGTGCAGCCGATGAAGTCCGACGTGGCGGGCATCCTGCACGACCTGCGCAAGCAGGGTAAGCGCGTGCTGTTCGAAGGCGCGCAGGGTGCGCTGCTGGACATCGACCACGGCACCTACCCGTATGTCACCAGCTCCAACACCACCGTCGGTGGTGCGCTGGCCGGTTCCGGCGTCGGCGCCGATTCGATCGACTACGTGCTGGGCATCGCCAAGGCCTACGCCACCCGCGTCGGCGGCGGCCCGTTCCCGACCGAACTGGACGACGAAGTCGGCCAGGGCATCCGTGACCGCGGCGCCGAATACGGCGCATCGACCGGCCGCCCGCGTCGTTGCGGCTGGATGGACATCGTCGCGCTGAAGCGCGCCGTGGCCATCAACGGCATCAGCGGCCTGTGCATCACCAAGCTGGACGTGCTCGATGGCATGGAAAAGCTGAAGGTCTGCATCGCCTACGAATACAACGGCAAGCGCACTGAATATGCTCCGCTGGATGCGCAGGGCTGGGAAGAGTGCACCCCGGTATACCTGGAGTTCCCGGGCTGGAGCGAGAACACCCACGGCATCACCCAGTGGGACGAACTGCCGCCGGCGGCACGCGCCTACCTGCGTTCGTTGGAAGAACTGGCCGGCTGCCCGATCAGCATCGTTTCGACCGGCCCGGACCGCGACCACACCATGGTCCTGCAGGATCCGTTTGCCTGAGTGAGAGACCGGTAGCGCTGGGCCCTGCCTGGTGTTGCTGAAGGAAAAGCCCCGCGCAAGCGGGGCTTTTTCGTTTTCGGTACTGTGGCGGCACAGCCGGCAGGGCAGCGCAGCGATGACGGAGACTTCGGCATGAAGGGCGAGACGGTCGCACGGGTGACTCTGTGGCTGCTGTGGAGCCTGTGGACGCTGGCCGGCATCGTGCTGGTGCTGGGCGCGCTCGCCAATTACCTGGCTTCGCGCACGCAGACCCTGCCGCTGGTGCTGCAGCCGGGCGCGACCGCCGAGATCACGGTGTACCGCTTCATCGACGACCCGCTGCGACTGCGTCTGCGTTATGCGGATGACGGCGCCGATCCGGCGGTCGATCCCGAGCTGCGCCTGCGCGCGGAAACCCCAACCGATCGCACCGAGTTCCGCGCGGACAGCCGCTCGGCGGTGACCGATCCGGAGATCCACCGCGCACTGGAATCGGTCGAGCGAGACCGGTTCGCCGCCTCGTACTTCGGCTACGGCCGCAGTGACGCACTGCGGCGAGGCCGTTCCTCGCTGCGGCTGACCGTGCTGGAGGTCGATCCGGCGTTGGCCGGCCGTGCGGCCTCGGTGGACCTGCTGCCGCCGATGGACGTGCTGAAGCTGACCGACCTCGACTACCTCTGGCTGTGGCCGTTCTTCTTCTGGAAGATGGCGGCGCTGTTGCTGATGATTCCAGGAGCTGCGTTGGCCGTCTTTACTGTGGCATTGCGACGCTGGCAGCGCCGGGCATCATCGCTGCCGACTTCAGCAGCGGATAGGGATTGATCGACTCTCCCTTCCACCACTGCTTCTCCGGCCCCAGCACATGCACCTCGAAATGCAGGTGTGGGGCCTCGGCGCTGGCGTTGCCCGTGCTGCCGACGTAGCCGATCACCTCGCCGCGCCTGATCACCTGCTTCTCGGCCAGGCCATCGGCGTAGCGTTGCAGGTGCGCGTAGTAGTAGCACCAGCGCCTGCTGGGCTCGAACTGGTAGATCGTCAGCCCGCCGCGCTCACTGTCGAACAGTTTCTCCACCGTGCCATCGGCCACCGCCAGCACCGGCGTACCTGCATCGGCCATGATGTCGATGGCATCGTGTACGCGGCCCTCGCTGCGTGCATCGGTGAAGGTATCGCGCAGCTGCGAGAACAGGATGCCCTGCACCGGCAGCAGCAGGCCGGACGGGGCATCCGGAGCCTGCGCGGCCGGCGGCGCAGTGGAGGCGGGTGGGGCTGTTGCACCTGGCGCTACCGGTTCCGTCACCGGCGCGGCGGCCACCGTCGATGGCGCTTCCGGCAGCGCTTCGGCCACCGGCTCATCCATATCGCGGTGCAGCCGCCAACCTGCACCCAATCCCAGCAGAACACCGAGCACAATCAGTTGCGGAAGACGCATCGACTCACTCCTGCATCACGACAGGCACCGAGGTGTCTACTGCGTCGGCCACGCGCAGCGCATCCCAGTTGGTCATGCGTACGCAGCCATGCGACTCGGTCTTGCCCACGTGGCCGGGTTCAGGCGTGCCATGCAGGCCGTAATGCGGCTTGGACAGATCGATCCAGACCCGGCCGACCGGATTGTTCGGGCCGGGCGGCAGCGTGGCCTTCTTTTCACCTTTTCGGGCATCCCAGAACAGCTTCGGGTTGTAGTGGAACGGCGGGTCGCGGTATACACCCAGGATCTTCCATTCGCCGATCGGCAACGGGTCGTGCTGGCTGCCGGACGACACCGGCACCTGCGCGATCAGCTTGCCCTGTGCGTCCAGTAGCTGCAGCGTGGAGTCGGATTTGTCGACCACGATCCTGGCGGCCTTCGGCAATGCGGCCGGGGCGATGTTGGGGACCTGGATACGGTTGCCAGCCCTGGTCAGATCCACGCCGGGATTGAGCATCTTCATCAGCTCTGGCGACGCGTGGAAGCGCTCGCCCAGGGCTTCTTCCACACTACCGTAGCCCAGCGATTTCAGCTTGGCCTGGGCGGCGGGTCCTTTCGGTATCGGCTGGAACGGGCCGACGACATCCTCAGCAGTCAGCGTGTAGCTGGCCAGCGGCGTGATCGTATCGGCCTGCAGAGCCTTCCAGGTGGCGTCGTCCAGCTCACCCGTTACGGTCAGCCCGTGCGCCGCCTGGAAGCCTGACACCGCCCGCCGCTGGTTGCTGCCTACCTCACCATCAATCTGGCCCGGAGAGAAGTTCGCACGATCCAGCAGCACCTGGGCATGCAGTGCGGAGCGCACTGCGGTGTCCGGGCCAGCCTTCTCGGCAATGGGGGCGGGCAGGTTGGGCGGCGGCACCTGCGCGAAGGCCGGCGACGCCAGCAGCGAGATTGCGAGCAGGGTGGATCGGGACACAGATGAGCGCATTGGGATCTCCAGCAGGTACGCCGCCACCTTGCCCGCAGACGGTGCGGAACCGCCGTGAAAGGGATCTGATACCCGCATGAGCAGGCATGTCATTGCGGCCGGCTGGCACCGGCAGGTGCCGCTGGGACGGGGACTCACCAAGGTGAACGGTGGCCGACGCCGTCGATGGGCGGCGATCAAGATTGCCTGCCGTGCCGCCGATAAGCCCACATCCCCCCGTTTTGGATACCCCCATGAACTACTTGAGGAACGTCAGGGTTGCCTGGCGTCTTGGGCTGGGCTTTGGCCTGTTGCTGCTGCTGGTTGCCGCCGTAGTGGCCACCGGCGCCACCGCCAGCGTCGTGCAGAAGCGCGCGATGCAGCAGGTGGTCGACGTCAGCGTGGCCAAGGTGCGCCTGTTGTCGCAGATGCTCGACGCCAACAACCAGATGATGGTGGTGCGGCGCGAAATGCTGATCCGCCAGGGCGAAGACCGCGGCAGCGATGAGAAGCGCATTGCCGATCTGGTCAAGCGCTATGAGGCCAGCTGGGCCGCCTACCAGGCGCTGCCAGGCGATGCGGAGGGCAAGGCCATCGCGGAAACCATCGCGGCCAAGCGTGCCATCGCGCGCCCGCTCAACAAGCAGACCAGCGAACTGATGGAGCAGGGCGACTACCCGGGTGCCGTGGCACTGACCCTGGGCCCGGTGCAGGAAGCGGCCAACGGCTGGAACAAGGCACTGTCCGATGGCGTGGATTTCGAAGAGAAGGAAAGCCGTGAGGCAGCCGCCGAGGCCATCCGCCTGGGCGAGCGCAGCCTGCTGCAGCTGCTGGTGCTGGGCGGCGTCGCGCTGCTGGTGGGCATCGGTGCCTCGGTGATGATCGGCCGCAGCCTGACCGGTCCGCTGGCGCGCGCGGTGAACCTGGCCGAGCGCCTGTCCAAGGGACAGCTGGACCAGGAGTTCCGCCTCGGTGGCCGCGACGAGCTGACCCAGCTGGGCGAGGCGATGGCCAGCGTGCGCCAGAGTGTGCAGGCGGCGATCGGCGCGCAGTTGCAGATGGCCGAGCAGCACGAGGCCGGTGCAATCCGCTATCGCATGGACGCCAGTGCGTTCCCCGGTGATTTCGGCCGCATGGTGCAGGCCACCAACAGCCTGGTGGAGTCACACGTGCAGGTGGAACTGCTGATGGCCGAGGTGATGCAGCGTTACGCCATGGGTGACCTCAGCCGCGACCTGCCGGACTACCCGGGCGAGAAGGGCACGCTGACCCGCACCCTGGCAGCGGTGAAGCAGAGCCTGATGGCGATCAACGCGCAGATCGATGAACTGGCCCGCGCCGCACGCGCCGGCGATTTCAGCATGCGTGGCGATGCCGCTGCGTTCCAGTACCAGTTCAAGACGATGGTCGAGCACCTCAACGGCATGATGGCCAGTTCGCAGGCCAGCATCGCCGATGTTTCCGACGTGCTGCGCGCGATCTCGCATGGCGACCTGACCGCACGCATGGAGGGCGAGTACGACGGCGTGTTTGCGCGCATGCGCGACGATGCCAACACCACCACCGCGCAGCTGACCGGCATTGTCCGCGGCATCCAAGTGGCTGCCGACAGCATCAACAACGCGGCCCAGGAACTGGCCGCCGGCAACAACGACCTGTCGCGCCGCACCGAGCAGCAGGCTGCGAATCTGGAAGAAGCGGCCGCGTCGATGGAGGAGCTGACCTCCACCGTACGCCAGAACGCCGAACTGGCGCGTCAGGCCGACAGCGAAGCGCATGCCGCCGGTGCCGCCGTGCGCGAGACCGAGCAGGCGATGGCACAGATGGCATCGGTGATGGGCGAAATCGATCAGTCCTCGGCACGCATCTCGGAAATCTCCACGGTGATCGACGGCATCGCGTTTCAGACCAACATCCTGGCGCTGAATGCGGCAGTGGAAGCTGCGCGCGCAGGCGAGCAGGGCCGTGGCTTTGCCGTGGTCGCCAGCGAAGTGCGCACGCTCGCACAGCGTGCCGGTGTCGCCGCCAAGGAGATCAAGGAACTGATCGAGGACGCCGCTTCCAAGGTGAAGAGTGGCCTGGCGGTGACCGTTGAATCGGAAGCCGCGATCGCACGCGTGGCGCAGGCCAGTTCGCGCACCACCCAGCTGATGAGCGACATCGCAGCGGCCAGCAAGGAGCAGGCCGCCGGCATCGAGCAGGTCAACCAGGTGGTGGTGCAGATGGACCAGGTGACCCAGCAGAACGCCGCGCTTGTGGAAGAAGCCACTGCCGCGAGCCGCGCGCTGGAAGAACAGGCGCATGCACTGACCACGTCAGTGGCGGTATTCCAGCTGGAGCAGGGGCCGCGCATGCCGGTCATGCCGGCGCGGGCGGCGTAAGCGACCTGTAACTGGATACTGGATGGCGCCCTGCCTGCGATGTCCCGCATGCAGGGCGTCGATGCACCCACCGGAACGATGCCGCGGGCTAGCGCCCGCGGGCTGAGCGTTCGATCAGCCAGCCGGCTGCGTACAGCAACAGCAGTGTTGGCGGAACCAGCACTGCATATGCGGTCGACCAAGGCTTGCCACGCAGCAGGCCGCCTGCGCCGATGGCATCGAGTGCGGCAGACTGCAGGGTGATGGGGAGCGCCATCAGGATATAGGTACCCTTCGGGTCCCCCTCCGACTGCGCGCCGTGAACCAGCCATGCGGTCGACAGCAGGTAGACCACGCAAAGCGCAAGACCGGTCCAGCTCAGGAGTCGCCGCATCTTCATCCGCATGCCCCGGTTCAACGGACGTCGAAGCGGGCCTGCAGCGGCAGGCTCACCTTCCGCAGCAGATCCCGGACCACCACCTGCGCAGTCCACGTGCCTTTGGGATCACCGGCCTCGGCGACGAACTTCAGGTGCAGGTTGGTCATGTACAGCAGGTTTGGCGGGCCGGTCAGGGCGGCGGTGAAACAGGGAACATCGCGTTCGTCGATACTGGTGCTGCCGTCCGGGCGCAGCATGCGCAGATCGCAGTGCACCTTGGGTACGCGGTTTTCGTCCAGTTGCGGGTTGGAGAGGAACGTCAGCAGGAACAACTCACCGCCCGGGTGGACTTCGTCGGCCTCGTTGAAGCGGGGAGTGGTCTCCGGCGGGGTCGCCCACTTGGCCCGCCAGTCGGCATCGGAAGTGACCAGCAGCGATGCCGCGAAGCCGCCGCTGGATTTCATGGCATCGGTCTCCGTCAACGCCTTGCCATCCCCATTTATCCAACCATCGCTGGCGGAGCTGTTCAGTGGCAGCATCATGGCCATCATGGCCATCATGGTCAGCGCGCAGGTCCATCGCATCAACGGCTCTCCCGGGTAGCCGCGTCCCGCGGCAGAGCGGGTAGTATTGCCCAACATTGGCCGGCAAAGCAGCAGGACAGCCGGAGCAGGGGTTCCGTTGCCTGCCGATGTGGGTGATGCTTGCCAGCAAAGGAGGTGGCATGGGAATCGGGAGCGAGGAAACGCCGATCTGTTTCCCTGCATCGGCCGCGCCGCAGCACGTGCTGATGCTGCCCGGTCTGGATGGCTCCAGCAGGCTGTCGCCCCCGTTCCTGTCGGCACTCCAGGCTTACGGTCTGTCAACGCAGGCGATCACGCTGCCCGCGCAGGGACCGCAGGATCACGCCACGCTTGCCCAACGGCTGTGGTCGCAGCTGCCCAGTCGTCCCTTCATCCTGCTCGCCGAGTCTTTCTCGGGCCCGTTGGCTGTTGAACTGGCCACGCGCCATCCCACCGGGCTGCGCGGACTGGTGCTTGCAGCGACCTTTGCGCGTCGGCCGGTGCTACTGCCGGCAGCCAGCGCAGCCCTGCTGTCGCCGGCCTGGCCGCTGCCTCCCGTGGCATTGCTGGCGCGCCTGTTGCTGGGGCCGTGGTACACCCGCGGGCACACGTCGATGCTGCGCGAAGCGTTGGCCAGGACTCCGACGAGCACGTTGCGGCAACGCGCCGCAGCGACCCTGCGGGTCGACGTGCGTGCATTGCTGCCGGCAATCCAGGTGCCGACGCTGTGCTTGCACGCGTGCCACGACCGCCTGCTGTGGCCGCCCAGCGTGGCCGAGCTGCAGGCCCTGTTGCCCGATGCCCGCCATGTGTCGTTGGAGGGGCCACATCTGCTGCTGCAGGCGCGTGCCGACGCAGCTGCAGCCGAAGTGGCCGCGTGGATGAGGACGTTGCCGCGTTGAACGATGCGCTCAGCTGCGGGCGCGGGTACGTGCCGCCTTCCTGGCCGCCACCTTGCGCACGGTCTTCTTCGCCGCACGGGTCTTGGCCGCCTTCTTCGCTGCAGCACTGCGCGAGGCGGCTGTACCGGCCTTCTTGACCGCTGTCTTCTTTGCGGCCTTCTTGGTGGCGGTCTTACGAGCCGGTGCCTTCTTTGCCGCCGCCTTCTTCGCAGGCGCCTTCTTCGCGGCCGTCGCCTTGGTCGTGGCCTTCTTTGCGGCTGACTTCCTGGCAGGCGCCTTGCTGGCCGCCTTCTTGCTCGCCGCCTTCTTCGTACCCTTGCGTGCGCTGCCGCTACGTTTGCCGCCACCGTCCTGCTTGTTCACGGTGGCCCAGGCGATGCGCTCGGCAGTCCCTTCACTTGCGCCACGCTCGCGCTCGCTGTCCTCGATGTGCTCGGCCTGGCGCTTCTGTTTCTCGGTATATGCGGATTTGTCACCACGGGGCATGACGGTTCTCCTGTTGTAGTAGTCAGGCCAGCAGGCGCAGCTTGGGTTCACGCGCCCACTGGCGGGTGGCGGCCGCCGCCAGGAAGGCCTTGGCGTCTTCCGCTTCGACGATGCCGGCATCGTTGCCGACGCGCGCCGCCTTCAGCAGCGCCTGGCCGCCTGCGTCGCTGGCGATGGCCTTCAGGTGCGCCCACGCCTGGCTGACGAACTCGATGGCTGCACTCTCTTTCGACAAGGCCTTCGCGGCTTCCGGACTGAGCACCACGGCTACCGCATCGAACACGGCCGATGGTGTGCCCGCCAGTTGCCCATCTGCCGCCTGCATCGCCCCATCACTCAGCGTGGCGCCGCCTACTTTGGGCGCGACCAGCTTCACGTCTGCACCTGCCTTCCGCGCCGCTTTGCTCAGGCTGGCCATCACGCGCGCGTCGGAGCCCTCATCAAACAGGATGCCGATGCTGCGTCCTTGCAGGGTGGGCTTGTTGCGCCCGATCACGCGCACCTCGGGAGCGGCAGGCATGTCCTGCGCCGGCGTGGCGGTCGGCGCGGGGTCGGGCAGTGCAGGCAGTGCGAGCCCATCGGCTACGCGCTGCGCCAGTGATTCGTCGATGTTGCGCAGGTGGCTGACGGTACGCACCCGCACCTTGAGTGTTTCCACCTTGGACAATTCGAACACGAGTGCCGATGCCAGATGCGCCTGTTCCGGCTTCTCAAGGCTACGGAAGAACATGCGGGCCTGGCTGTAGTGGTCGGCGAAGCTCTCCGCGCGGGTGCGGCCCTTGCGGCCATCGTCGGCGCTGGCATGGCTGCGGAAACCTGCGGGCGTCTCGCGCGGCGAGTCCTCCTGCAGCGAGCTGGGATCATAGGCGACGCGGCCCTTGGGCACCTGCATCTGCATGTGGCCGTCGCGCTGGTGATTGGCGAACGGGCACTTCGGGGCATTCACCGGGATCTGATGGAAGTTCGGGCCGCCAAGCCGCAGCAGCTGGGTGTCCAGGTAGGAGAACAGGCGGCCCTGCAGCAGTGGATCGTTGCTGAAGTCGATACCCGGCGGCACGTTGGCCGGGCAGAACGCCACCTGTTCGGTCTCGGCGAAGAAGTTGTCGGGCCAGCGGTCCAGCACCATCCGCCCGATCACCTGCAGCGGCACAAGCGATTCGGGAATGATCTTGGTCGGGTCCAGGTGATCGAACGGGAACGCGTCGGCTTCTTCTTCGGTGAACAGCTGCACCGCCAGTTCCCACTCGGGGAAATCACCGCGCTGGATGGCCTCGAACAGGTCACGGCGATGGAAGTCATTGTCAGCCGATTGCAGTTTCAACGCTTCGTCCCAGACCGTTGACTGGATGCCCAGCTTGGGTCGCCAGTGGAATTTGACGAACGTCGACTCGCCCGCCTCGTTCAGCAGGCGGAAGCTGTGCACCCCGAAGCCTTCGATCATGCGCAGCGAACGCGGAATGGCGCGGTCGCTCATCGCCCACATGATCATGTGCATCGACTCGGGCATCAGCGAAATGAAGTCCCAGAAGGTGTCATGGGCCGAAGCCGCCTGCGGGAACGCACGGTCCGGTTCCATCTTCACCGCATGCACCAGGTCCGGGAATTTCATGGCGTCCTGGATGAAGAACACCGGGATGTTGTTGCCGACCAGATCCCAGTTGCCTTCCTTGGTATAGAACTTGACCGCGAAGCCGCGCACGTCGCGCGGAGTGTCCACCGACCCTGCGCCACCGGCCACGGTCGAGAAGCGGGTGAACACGGGCGTCTTCACGCCTACCTCGGTCAGGATGCGCGCCCGGGTGTGGGTGGCCAGAGACCGGGTCAACTCGAAGTAGCCATGTGCCGCGCTGCCACGTGCGTGCACGATGCGCTCGGGAATGCGTTCGTGATCGAAGTGGGTGATCTTCTCGCGAAGGATGAAGTCTTCCAGCAGCGTGGGTCCTCGAGGTCCCTGCCGCAGGGAGTTCTGGTTGTCTGCCACCGGGATGCCCTGATCGGTGGTCATCGCCGGGTGGCTGCCGCCGGCGCGCGGGTGCAGTTCATCGCCGTTGCCGCGGGGGTGGTTTTCGGTTGCGCGCTTGCCGGTCGGCTTGCTGGCGGCCATGGGGGGGAGGCTCCGGATCATCAAGGGAACCACGACACTGGAACCGAACCCGTTAAACCCAGGTCCGGCAAAGGTGAACGTACGGGCAAAAGCAGGCTCGGGTATGCTTGCCCCATGCGAGTCGAGCCCGCCGACATCGAAGCCCTGTTCGACGCCATCCCGGACGTGCTGTTCTTCATCAAGGACCGCCAGGGGCGGTACACCCACGTCAACCAGACCATGCTGCGACGGCTGGGCCTGCGCGCGCGCAAGGACGTGATCGGGCGCACAGCGGCCGAGATCTACCCGACCGGCCTCAGCGCGGACTATGTCGACCAGGACGCCCGCGTGCTGTCCGGCGAGGTGATCGAGAACCTGATGGAGCTGCACCTGTTCGCCAACCGCGAACCGGGCTGGTGCCTGACCTGCAAGCGCCCGTTGCTGGTCGATGGCGCCATCGAGGGCCTGATCGGCATTTCCCGCGACCTGGGCCAGAAGGACAGCCTGGGCGCCCAGTACGAGCAGCTGCGGCTGGCCCTGGCCCACCTCAACGCGCACTACGCCGAGAACGTGCGCATGCAGACCCTGCTGGACATCACCGGCTTTTCGCTGTCCAAGCTGGAGCGCAGTTTCCGCAAGGTGTTCCAGATGACCCCGCAGCAGGTGCTGACCCGGCTGCGGATCCAGATGGCCATGCACTTGCTGCATGGCGACGACAGCATTGCCTGCATCGGGCAGGCCTGCGGTTTCAGCGACCAGAGCGCCTTCACCCGCAAGTTCAAGGCTGAAACCGGTTTCTCGCCGCGCGCCTATCGCGCCCGGATCGGCGGCAACGTCGGCGAGCCCGCACTGGCCTGAGCCCCCTGCTGCGCTGTGCCTATCCCCGCGGGCCTGGGACAGGGTAAGGTGTCGCCCCTGTAGCCCGCCGCCAGCCCCGCCGATGCCCAATTCGATTCCGACCGCTTCGTCGTCCCGCCTCGGACATTCGCTCAAGCCCCGCCAGCTGATCATGATGGGCCTGGGCAGTGCCATCGGCGCCGGCCTGTTCCTCGGCTCGGGCGTGGGTGTGCAGGCGGCCGGTCCGGCCGTTCTGGTCTCGTATCTGGTCGCTGGCGCGCTGGTGATCATCGTGATGAACGCACTGGGCGAGATGGCGGCGGCCAAACCGACCAGCGGCGCGTTCTCGGTGTACGCCGCCGATGCCATGGGCGCCACCGCTGGCGCCACGGTCGGCTGGTTGTGGTGGGTGCAGCTGGTGATCGTGATCGCCGCCGAGGCGGTCGGTGCGGCCGGGTTGCTTGCCACGGTCTGGCCGGTGGTGCCGGTGCCGATGGCTGCGTTGGCCTTCATGCTGTTCTTCACTGCGATCAACCTGCTCGGGGTGAAGAACTTCGGCGAGTTCGAATTCTGGTTCGCCATCCTGAAAGTGGCGGCGATCCTGGCCTTCATTGCCATCGGCGTGGCACTGCTGATGGGCTGGCTGCCGCAGGTCACCTCACCTGGCCTGAGCAACTTCACCGGACACGGCGGTTTCGCACCGAAGGGCCTGGCCGGGATCGGTGCGGCGCTGCTGGTTGTCGTTTTTGCCTTCGGCGGCACCGAAATCGTCGCCGTTGCGGCGGCCGAAACCGAAGATCCCGAACGCAGCATCGCCCGTGCCATCCGTACCGTGGCCTGGCGCATCCTGGTGTTCTACATCGGCTCGCTGAGCGTGATCATCGCCGTGGTGCCCTGGACCAGCGAAGCACTGAAGTCGCCGTTCGCCGCCGTGCTGGACATAGCGCGCATTCCGGGCGCCGGCACTGCGATCACCCTGATCGCGGTGATCGCGCTGCTGTCGGCACTCAATGCCAACCTCTACGGCGCCTCGCGCATGATGTATTCGCTCGCGCAGCGCCGCGAAGCACCGGCCGTGCTGGGCTGGACCGATCCGCGGCAGGTGCCGGTCATCGCCGTGCTGGCCAGCGTGCTGTTCGGCTTTGCGGCCACGGTGATGGAACTGCTGTTCCCGGACCGGGTGCTGCCGGTGCTGCTGAACATCGTCGGTTCCACCTGCCTGCTGGTGTGGACGCTGTCGCTGGTTTCGCAGCTGGTACTGCGCCGCCGCGCCGATCGCCTGGGTACCCGGCTGCCGTTCCGCATGGCCGGTTTCCCGTGGCTGACCTGCTGCGCGCTGGCGATCCTGGCGCTGATCTTCGGCCTGCTGCTGAGCGAGGCGCACACCCGCCTGCAGTTCCTGTCGATGGTGGCGCTGACCGCCACCATCGCCGCCGGCAGCGCCATCGCCCGGCGCATGCGCGAGGCGTGACTGAAGCTGTAGAGCCGACCCTACGGTCGGCTGCGGTTGCTGTAGTTTCTGTAGAGCCGACCCTGTGGTCGGCTGCTGTTCGCGTAGTCGCCAGCCGAGCGCGGGCTCGGCTCTACAGCCGGCATACATCCGCCGTGCCATCCTGATCGTGTGGGCCGCCAGCGGCCCGTCGACCAGGAGTACCGCATGCTGCGCAGCCGTCCCTTCCTGATGTTCACCGGCCAGGCCGAGGCCGCGCTGGCCCTGTACGCCGAAGCCTTTGCCGATTTCCGCCTGCTGGCCCTGCAACGCCACCCCGAGGGGGCCGGCGCCGGCGTACCCGGACAGGTCCGCCAGGCCATCTTCCTGCTCGGTGGCACCCATTACCTGTGCTTCGACAGCCTGGATGTGCACGACTTCACCTTCAGCCCGTCGATCTCGCTGTTCGTCGAGTGTTCCGGTGCCGAGCAGTTCGAGCGTGCGGCACGCGTGCTGGGCGAGGGCGGCCATTGGTTGATGCCGGTGGGTGATTACGACTTCAGCAACCGCTATGGCTGGGTGCAGGACCGCTTCGGCGTATCGTGGCAGTTGAGCCTGGGACAGATGCCGGACCCGTGATCGGGTAACTGTGGGTGTGGACCCTGGTTCACACGCCCTCATGAAAACGGCCCGCTTGCGCGGGCCGTTTTTCTTTATCGATGCAGTGAGGAATCAAGCCTCGACTTCATCATCCTTGTAGGCATCGACCGGGATGCAGGCGCACATCACGTTCTTGTCACCGTACACGTTGTCGACGCGTGCCACCGGCGGCCAGTACTTGCTCTGCTTCAGGCTGGCTAGCGGGAAGGCGGCCAGTTCGCGCGGGTAGGCGTGGGTCCACTCGCTGGCGGTCACCGCGGTGGCGGTGTGCGGCGCGTTCTTCAGCGGGTTGTCCTCGCGGTCCAGGCGGCCGTCTTCGATCGCGCTGATTTCCTCTCGGATCTGGATCATCGCGTTGATGAAGCGATCCAGCTCGTGCAGCGACTCGCTCTCGGTTGGCTCGACCATCAGCGTGCCCGCGACCGGGAAGCTCAGGGTCGGGGCGTGGAAGCCGAAGTCGATCAGGCGCTTGGCGACGTCCTCGGCACCGATGCCGCTGGTCTTCTCCAGCGGGCGCACGTCCAGGATGCACTCGTGCGCCACCAGGCCGTTACGGCCGGTGTACAGGGTCTTGAAGTGCGGAGCCAGGCGCTTGGCAATGTAGTTGGCGTTGAGCTGCGCGACCTGGGTGGCCTTGCGCAGGCCTTCACGGCCCATCATCGCGATGTACATCCAGCTGATCGGCAGGATCGAAGCACTGCCGAAGCTGGCCGCGCTGACCATGCCGACCGGGCCGTTGTCACCCAGCTTGCCCGGCAGGAACGGGGCCAGGTGCTCCTTGACCGCGCACGGGCCCACGCCCGGGCCACCACCGCCGTGCGGGATGCAGAAGGTCTTGTGCAGGTTCAGGTGCGAAACGTCCGAACCCCACTTGCCCGGCTTGGCCACGCCGACCAGGGCGTTCATGTTGGCGCCGTCGGTGTACACCTGGCCGCCGTGCTTGTGGATGATCTCGCAGATCTCGACCACCTCTTCCTCGAACACGCCGTGCGTGGACGGGTAGGTCATCATGATCGCGGCCAGGCGGTCGCTGTACTTCTCGGCGTTGAGGCGGATGTCCTCGACGTCGACGTTGCCGTTGGCATCGGTCTTGGTCACCACGACCTTCATGCCGCACATCTGCGCCGAGGCCGGGTTGGTGCCGTGTGCCGAGTCCGGGATCAGGCAGATGTCGCGGTGGCCTTCGCCGCGCGAGCGGTGGTAGGCACGGATCGCCAGCAGGCCGGCGTACTCGCCCTGCGCGCCGGAGTTCGGCTGCAGGCTGACCGCGTCGTAGCCGGTGCATTCGACCAGCATCGCTTCCAGCGTGTCGATCAGTTCCTTGTAGCCCAGCGCCTGGTCGGCCGGCACCAGCGGGTGGATCTGCGAGAACTCCGGCCAGGTCACCGGGATCATCTCGGCGGTGGCGTTGAGCTTCATGGTGCACGAGCCCAGCGGGATCATCGTGCGGTCCATCGCCAGGTCCTTGTCGGCCAGCGAACGCAGGTAGCGCAGCAGTTCGTGCTCGCTGTGGTGGGTGTTGAACACCGGGTGGGTCAGGAACGCGGACTGGCGCAGCAGGCCGGCCGGCAGCGCGTCGGCGGTGCTGGCGTCCAGCGCCTCGACGTCAGCCTGCGCGCCGAACACGGTGGCCAGCGCGACCACGTCGGCGCGGGTGGCGGTCTCGTCCAGGCTGATGCCGACCGAGTCGCTGTCGATCGCGCGCAGGTTGTAACCGGCGGCGCGTGCCTTGGCGTGGATCTCATCGGCATGCACGCCGGTGATGTGCAGGGTGTCGAAGAAGTCGCCACCGACCTGCACGCCGGCGTTGCGCAGTGCCGCAGCCAGGATCGAAGCCAGGCGGTGGGTGCGCCGGGCGATGCGGGTCAGGCCTTCCGGACCGTGGTAGACCGCATACATCGAGGCCATCACCGCCAGCAGCACCTGTGCGGTACAGATGTTCGACGTCGCCTTCTCGCGGCGGATGTGCTGCTCACGGGTCTGCAGGGTCAGGCGATAGGCCGGGTTGCCCTGGGCATCGATGGAGACACCGATCAGGCGGCCCGGTATCGAGCGCTTGTAGGCGTCACGGCAGGCCATGAACGCGGCGTGCGGGCCGCCGAAGCCGAACGGCACGCCGAAACGCTGGCTGTTGCCGACCACGATGTCCGCGCCCCATTCGCCCGGTGCGGCCAGCAGGGTCAGCGCCAGCAGGTCGGTGGCCACGGCCACCAAGCCGCCGCGTGCGTGCACGGCCTCGACCAGGGCCTTGTAATCGCCGATCTGGCCGAAGGTGTCCGGGTACTGCAGCAGCAGGCCGAAGGCTTCCGCTTCCAGTGCTTCGGCGGGGGTGCCGACGCGCAGCACGATGCCCATCGGTTCTGCGCGGGTGCGCAGCAGTTCCAGGGTCTGCGGGTGCACGGCGTCGTGCACGAAGAAGGTGTCCGACTTCGACTTGGCCGAACGCTTGGCCAGGGTCATCGCTTCGGCGGCGGCAGTGGCTTCGTCCAGCAGCGAGGCGTTGGCGATCTCCATGCCGGTGAGGTCGGCGCACAGGGTCTGGAAGTTGATCAGCGCTTCCATGCGGCCCTGCGAGATCTCGGCCTGGTACGGGGTGTAAGCGGTGTACCAGGCCGGGTTTTCCAGGATGTTGCGCAGGATCACGTTCGGGGTGTGGGTACCGTAGTAGCCCTGGCCGATGAAGCTGCGCAGCACGGTGTTCTTGTCGGCGATCGCGCGGATCTTCGCCAGTGCCTGCACTTCGGTCATCGACTCCGGCAGCGCCAGCGGCGCCGGCGACTTGATCTTGGCCGGCACGATGGCATCGGTCATCGCATCCAGCGACGCGTGGCCGACGACGTCGAGCATCTGCGCGATCTCGGCATCGTTGGGGCCGATGTGGCGCTCGACGAACGCATTGTGGTGCTCGAGCTCACGCAGGGAAGGGGTGTTCTGGGACATGGCGAAGGATCCGTCAGGAAAGGGCACACGCACGGGCACAAGCCGCCGGTCGGCGGTCTGCGGGGCGCCCCTCTGTCCTTTTGCCTGAGAGTTTGGAAGCGCGGAAAACCGCAGCTTCGTGCCCCTTCGGCGCCGGATCGAACCGGTCTCTCCAGAGTTCTGTTACGGGTGGTATCGGGCCTGAGCGATTACGGGCGTTGCGCCTTCGGCAGCGGTGTTCCGCTTCTCCCACCGTGTTGCCCGCCGATTATAGCCCGTTGCGGGCCCGCTGGCCGTCTACGGGCCTGGCCGCTGCGCCTGAATGGCCGATGGCCCGGACGTGCGTTTTGTGCATCGCTGCATGGCATCAGGCGCAATCCCCACCTATGATGGCCAGATACCCGAATTCATCTGGCGCCCTCCCTGCAGACAGGGACCGGCGCCCGCCGTGCGTGCCGCGCATGGCCCTGCCGGACGCCTTTCCCATGACCGCCGCTGTTGCTCCCTCCACCCGCCGCATGGCCCTGCTGCTTGCCGGCCTGGCCATGTTCGGCCCGTTCTCGATCGACACCATCTTCCCGGCCTTCCCGCAGCTGGCCCAGCGCCTGGCGGTGGACGAGGTGGCGGTGCAGCAGACCATCAGCGTCTACCTGCTGTTCTACGGCCTGATGAGCCTGGCGCACGGTCCGCTGTCCGACGCCTGGGGCCGCAAGCGGGTGATCCTCGGTGGCCTGGTGGTGTTCGTCGGCGCCTCGGTGGGCTGCGCACTGTCCACCGACCTGACCACGCTGCTGGCGTTCCGTGCGCTGCAGGGCCTGTCGGCGGGTGTCGGCATGATCGTCGGCCGCGCGGTGATCCGCGATCTGTACCACGGCCATGACGCGCAGCGGCTGATGAGCCAGGTGTCCATGCTGTTCGGCATCGCCCCGGCCATCGCGCCGATCATCGGTGGCTGGATCCTGCTCAGTGGCGCGGGGTGGCCGCTGATCTTCTGGTTCCTGGTGGTGTTCGGGCTGGTCCTGCTGGCGGCCACTGCACGCTACCTGCCCGAGACCCATCCCGTCGAAGCGCGCGTGCCGTTGTCGCCGCGCGTGCTGCTGCGTGATTACGTGCGCATCGGTTTCAATCCACGCTTCCTGCGCTTGGCGCTGGCCGGCAGCATCGGCTTTGGTGGAATCTTCCTGTACATCTCCTCGGCGCCGGTGTTCGTGATGCAGCACCTGCACCTGGGCGAGGGCGGTTTCGCCTGGTTGTTCATCCCGACCATCGGCGGCATGACCACCGGCTCATTCCTGTCCGGGCGCATGGCCGGGCACACCACGCCCACCCGCCAGGTCTCCATTGGTTTCGGCCTGTGCGCATTGTCAGTGCTGTTGAACGTTGGCTACGTGGTGCTGTCGCCACAGTTCGTGCTGCCATGGGCGGTACTGCCGATCTTCCTGGGTGGCATGGGCATGGCGCTGATCTTCCCGATCCTGGCGCTGGCGGTGCTGGACATGTACCCGCATCAGCGCGGCCTGGCCTCGTCGCTGCAGGCCTTCGTGCAGCTGATGATCAGCACCGTGGTGGCCGGCGTGGTGTCACCACTGCTGAGCGGCAGCCCGCTGCACCTGGCACTGGGCCAGGCGGCGTTCTTCGGCGCCGGTTTCGTGTTCTGGTACTGGGAACACCAGCGCGAGCGCGCGGCGCAGGCAGCCTGCACGGGTCACTGAGCAGCGCGCAGGGGTAGGGTGGGCCGCGATGCCCGAAACACTTGCGGCAGGGAACGGCCGGACTAGGCTGGGCATTCCAGCCAGCCGGTGCGTGGGTGCACGACAGCCAGCCGACCCAATGTCGTTGCATGAGGTTTCGCCATGGCTGCGCAGCAGACCTACCGCCTGTTCGAGGTGGCGCTGAAGGAGCGCCGCGTTCTTTCCCCTTCCCTGGACCGCATGGTGTTCACCGGCGCCGACGTGGCGCGGATGAAGACCGAAGGCCCGGACCAGCGCATCAAGGTATTCTTCCCCTTGCCCGGGCAGGACCTGCCACAGGTGCCCAGCGGCGAGGACTGGTATCCCCGCTACCGGGCGCTGCCGGACGATCAGCGCCCGCCGATGCGCACCTATACCATCCGCCAGCTGCGTGCAGAGCTGGGCGAAGTCGATGTTGATTTCGTGCTGCATGGCGAGACCGGGCCGGCCTCGCGCTGGGCCATCCATGCACGCCCCGGCGACCGTGTGGTGTTGCTGGCTCCCGATGCCGACTGTGCCGACAGCAGCGAAGGTTGGGAATGGAAGCCGCCGGCCGGCGTCGGCCAGGTGCTGCTGGTGGCCGATGAAACCGCGTTACCGGCGGTGGCCGGCATTCTTGAGGAACTGGCGGCCATGGTGGATCCGCCGCGTACGCTGGCGCTGCTGGAAGTGGCGCAGGCCGGCGACGCGGTGCCGCTGAAGGCACCGGCTTCCGCCGAGCTGGTCTGGCTGCCGCGCGGGCGCGCGGCGTACGGGGCGCCTCTGTTGCAGGCGGTGCAGGCGCGGCTGGCAGCGGCCTCGGGCGTGGCTGCCGGCGATGCGCCGGAGGAGATCGACGTCGATACGCAGATCCTCTGGGAACAGGCCGATACCCGCGTGGTCGGGCCGCTGTATGCCTGGGTGGCAGGCGAGGCAGCGGCGGTGATGGCGATCCGTCGTCATCTGGTCCGCGACTGCGGGCTGGATCGCCGCGCGATCAGCTTCATGGGCTACTGGCGGCACGGCAAAGTGCTGGATTGAGGGGGTGTGAAGCGGCGTGGCGGGTGGGGTGCGCTATCCTTGCGCCCCCCTCGCAGCGGTATTGCACCATGTCCACCAGCTCCAAGACCCGCCGCGACCAGCGCCGTCGCCAGGAAAAGCAGGCCGCCAACAAGGCCGCTGCCCAGGCCTCGCCGGTGGAGCCGCATGCCGAACTGCGCGACGCGCAGCGCACCCTGCTGGCCGGTGTCGTGCGCCGCGACGGCGAATGGGTGCTGGGCATGGACGGCCGTATCGCCGGCCACAGTGACTCCGCCGCACAGGTACTGGCGCTGATCATGCAGGCCGGTGAACTGCACGAGCGCAACGGCACGCCGGTGCGCCTGATGTACTCCGATGCGCTGCGCGACGCCGCGCACGCCGAAGCGAAAGAGAAGGGCCAGACCTTCGAGGAATTCAAGGCGGAACTGGCCGCGGCGATGGCGGCGAAGAAGGACAGCTGATCGCGCCGAATCTGTAGAGCCGAGCATGGCTCGGCTCTACAACACGGAGAAGGGGCGGATCCTTGCGGATCCGCCCCTTTTCTCATTTCGCCGCCGGGGCCGCGTTGGCCTGCCAGCCACACATCTGGCCTTCGTTCTGCTGCTTCAGCCACTCGTTGACCGGAGTGAAGTACTCGATCATCGGGCCGGCATCGAGCTTGTCGGTGCCGGTCAGCTCCTTCAGCGTGGCCTGCCACGGCTGGCTGGCACCCTTGCTCAGCATCGCCCAGTATTTCTGGCCGGCTTCCTTGTTGCCGTAGAAGGTGCACTCGTGCAGCGGGCCCTTGTAGCCGGCTGCATCGCACAGGCCCTTGTAGAACTGGAACTGCAGGATGCGGGCCAGGAAGTAGCGGGTGTAGGGGGTGTTGCCCGGCACGTGGTACTTCGCGCCCGGATCGAAGAATTCCTCGCCACGGGGGCTGGCCGGGGCCACGCCCTGGTACTTGGCCTTCAGGTCCCACCACGCCTTGTTGTAGTTGTCGGCGGTGATCGAACCATCGAACACGCCCCAGCGCCAGCGGTCGATCATCAGCCCGAACGGCAGGAACGACACGCCCGACAGCGCCATGCGCATCTGGTTGTTGATGACCGCTTCGCGGCTCTCGGTCGGTGCATCGACCAGGCCGATCGAGCTGAGGTACTTGGGCGTCATCGCCAGCACGATGGTGTCGCCGATCGCCTCATGGAAGCCATCGTTGGCACCGCCCTGGAACAGCGGCGGCAGCGGGTTGTAGGCCAGGTCGTAATAGATATGGCCCAGCTCGTGGTAGATGGTGGTGAAGTTCTCTTCGTTCGGCTTGATGCACATCTTGGTGCGCACATCGCCTTCCATGTTCATGTCCCAGGCGCTGGCGTGGCAGACCACATCGCGGTCGTCGGGCTTGATGAACTGGGTGCGTTCCCAGTACGACTGCGGCAGCGACGGCATGCCCAGCGACACATAGAAGTCCTGTGCGCGTTCGGTCATCTGCTTGGCGGTACGCAGTTCGGCTTCGCGCTGGGCCTTGTACTGGGCCGCCACGTTGGCGTCCTTGCCGGCCTTGGCCAGCGCCGCGCTCAGGTTGGCCTGGTACTGCTTTTCCAGTGCAGCGGTGATGTCCAGGCTGCCGGCACCCGGGTACGGTTCCAGCTGGTCCCACAGGTTCGACCAGTCCTGCTGCCACATGTTGCCCAGCAGGTGCGCGGCAATCAGGCCGTTGCCCACTTCGGCCTTGTCCTTGCCGTAGGTCTTGTCCAGCTTGCCGCGTGCATAGCAGTGCAGCTGCTCGTACATCGGCTTGACCTGTTCCCAGAGCCGGTCGGTTTCCGGGCCGATCTGCTCCGGCGGCATGTCGTAGCCGCTGCGCCACATCTGGCCGGCGTCGGCAAAGCCCATGCCCTTGGCGCCTTCGTTCACCAGGCCGACGAACTTCTGGTAGTCGCCGCGCATGCTCTTGGTGGTGCTGTGCCAGCCCTGCCAGGCGTCGAGCTGCTTGTCATAGTCGCGGCTGCGCGCCAGCACCTGTTCCAGCTCGCCCAGCTGGCGGCAGGAGTTCGGATCATTGGCATCGGTGCAGTACTTGCCGGCACCGTAGCTGCCTTCCATGCGCGTGGCGATCTGGGTCAGCTCGGCCAGCTTGGCCGGGTCGCGCGGTGCAGGCATCGAGGACATCAGCTTCAGCAGGTGGATCGCGCGCTTGCTGTCCTCGCTCATCGGCTTGCCGTCGAACTTGGCGGCCTGTTCGATCCAGCTGTTGAGCTGCGTCAGCGAACGCTCGTTGGCCTTGGCCGCAATGCGTTCCGAATCACCGTTGATGTAGGTGGAGGACAGCCACTGCGCCGAGGTCATCTCCGGGTAAGCGGCCTTGAATTCGGCATTGATGCGGGCCACGAACTGGTCGGCGGTTTCACCGGCCGGAGCGCTGCTGCTGGCGGTATCGGTGCCTGGGGCAGCTTCCTTCTTGCAGGCGGCCAGGGCCAGCGTGGCGGCGGCGATTGCCGAGGCCAGCAGGAGATGACGGTGTTTCACGGGCGGTCCTTGGGTGGTGAACGACGGCCGAAGGCTAGTGGGCCGTCGCTGCCACCGCAAGTGGCGGAAGTCGGCCGGGCGGCGCCCGGCACCCGCAGAGGCCAGAGCACAAGCAACAGCAACCGCCGAAGCAACCGCAACAGCGGGGTATCCGTGGGATGGCGCGGCGGTGTGGGCTTGCAGGACACGCTGTAAACCCATCCATGGGGGCTCGATGGCGCCATCCATGGCGCCAACGGTCCTGCAAGCCCACACCGCCCCACGTCTGACAGATCGTGGCGGCTGTTGGTAGGTGTCGACCTTGGTCGACACATCTGTCAGGTATCGACAATCAAAATGGGGTCAGATCCGTTTTCTTCCGGAAAACGGATCTGACCCCAAGATCGTTCCAACAGATCGCGGAAAACTGTCGAAGGCGGGGTGGGGCCGGTTGCGGGGG
>NZ_LXXZ01000047.1 GCF_003244875.1 Stenotrophomonas sepilia | reverse complement strand
AGCCCCCTGAGTCAGGGGGCGGCCGCGAAGCGGCAGGGGTCTGGAAGCTGGTAAGGGGGGCCCACCGTTCGCGCAGCGAACCGTGGGAGCGACAGCGCGCATGCGATGTCGCGTACCCAGGGCTGCAAGCCCTGCCGGCAACCCTCACCCCGCAGGCGAGCCGGCACCGTGCAGGTAATCCAGGCTCACCTGCAGCAACGCCCGCAGTCCCACATCCAGCGCCTTCTCATCCAGCAGGAACTTCGGCGAATGGTTGGCCGGCGCCGTCGCCGGGTCGATGCCCACGCTGGTGGATCCAACGAAGAAGAACATGCCCGGCACTTCCTTCGCGTACAGCGAGAAATCCTCCGCGCCCATCTGCAACGGCGGCTCGTACACGTTGTCCTTGCCCACGACCGCCTGCAGGCTCGGCAGCATCTTCGCGGTCAGCGCCGGGTCGTTCACCGTGGCCGGGTTGCCCTCCGACTCGTAGATGTCGGTCACCGCCTTCGCACCGTGCGCGGCGGCCGTGTGCTCGGCCACGTTGCGCAGGTCGGCAAAGATCTGCTGGCGCATGCCTTCGTCGAAGGTGCGGATGGTGCCGACCATCTCCACTTCATCAGGAATGATGTTGTAGCGGATGCCGCCGTTGATCGCGCCGAAGGTCAGCACCGCCGGTTGCTTGGACAGGTTGGCGCGGCGGCTGACGATGGTCTGCGCGGTGCCGACCAGATCAGCGGTGGCGACGATCGGGTCAACACCGTTCCACGGTGCCGAGCCGTGCGTCTGGCGACCGATCACCTTGATCCCGAAGCGATCCGAGGCGGCCATCAATGGGCCGCCGCGCACCGCGATCTGGCCGGCCTGCACGCTGGAGAACACATGCAGGCCGAACACTGCCTCCGGCTTGAAGTCGGCAAACAGCCCTTCCTTCAGCATCAGTGCCGCACCGCCCTCTTCCGGCGGCGGCGCGCCTTCCTCGGCCGGCTGGAAGATCAGCATCACCTGGCCCGGCAGGTCCTTCTTCATTGATACCAGCGCTTCGGCCACGCCGAGCAGGGTGGCGGTATGCGCGTCGTGGCCACAGGCATGCATCACGCCCACGGTCTGCCCGCGGTACTGGTCGGTGGCCTTGGAGGCGAACGGCAGGCCGGTCTGCTCGGTCACCGGCAACGCGTCCATGTCTGCACGCAATGCGATCTTCGGACCCGGCTTGCCGCCTTCGATGATCGCCACCACGCCATGGTGGGCGATGCCGGTCTTCGGCTTCAGGCCCATCGCACGCAGGCGCTTGGCGACCTCGGCCGAGGTGCGCGCCTCGCGGTTGGACAGCTCCGGGTGCTGGTGGAAATCACGGCGCCATTCGACCACCCGGGCCTGCAGCCGCTGCGCGGCGGCGGTCACTTCCGGGCGTTGCCCGTCCTGGGCATGGGCAAGCGCCGGCAGGGCCAGCAGCAGGGCGGACAGCAGCAGCGAACGGCGCATCGCAATCTCCACAGCAAGAGGGTTCCAGCTGAATGTAGGGCAACACCGGCGCCACGGGAACCTCCGGCGCCGCATCCGGTCTTAGCGCCCGTCCCATCCGTCATGCAGGAAACGTGATGTGGCACAGGTATGCTTTGCGCATTGTCCCGGCGTCCCGTCCGGTCCAGCCCTCTCGGAGTCCTCGTAATGTCACGTGTTTGGAAGATCGTGCTGCTGGTCGTGGCGATCCTGGTGCTGGCCGTGGTCGGCCTGCGCGTCATCGGCGGGGGCAAGGACAAGGCTGGAAAACCTGCTGCGGGCGCGCGCCAGGGCGGCGAAGATCCGAATGCCGGTCCAGTGCCGGTGACCGTGGTGGAGGCCACGCGCCAGGACGTGCCGGTGTATGCCAGCGCGCTGGGTACGGTGACCGCGATGAACACCGTCACCGTCAGCCCGCAGGTCGGCGGCCAGCTGATGAGCCTGAATTTCCGTGAAGGCCAGGAAGTGAAGCAGGGTGATGTGCTGGCGGTGATCGACCCGCGCACCGCCCAGGCCAGCTACGACCAGGCCGCTGCAGCCAAGCGCCAGAACGAGGCCCTGCTGGCCACCGCGCGCTCCAACTACCAGCGCTCGAACGCGCCGGAGTATCGCCAGTACGTCGCCAAGACCGATCTGGATACACAGCGAAACCAAGTGGCACAGTACGAAAGCGCCGTGGCCGCCAACGAGGCCAGCATGCGCTCGGCGCAGGTGCAGCTGCAGTACACCCGGGTCACCGCGCCGATCTCAGGCATCGCCGGCATCCGTGCGGTCGACGCCGGCAACGTGGTCAGCGCCGGTACCGCTCTGGTCACGCTGACCCAGATCCATCCGATCCACGTGCTGTTCAACCTGCCCGAGCGCCAGCTCGGCGATGTGCGCCAGGCGCAGGCCGCCGGCACGGTACCGGTGGCGGCGCTGGACCGCGCCGATTCGCACGTGCTGTCCGGCGACGGCAAGCTCGATGTGGTCGACAACCTGATCAGTGCCGACAGCGGCACGTTCAAGGCGCGCGCCGTATTCGACAACACCGACAACGGCCTGTGGCCGGGCCAGTTCGTCAACGTGCGCATGCAGCTGCGCACCATCGGCGGCGGCGTGGTCATTCCGACCCAGGCGGTGCTGCGTGGCCCGGACGGCGAGTACGTCTATGTCGTGCAGGGCGACAACACGGTGAAGATGCAGACCGTGCGCAGCGGCGTGGAAGTGGGCGACAGCCAGGTGCAGATCGCCGAAGGCCTCAAGGGTGGCGAGCGGGTGGTCAGCGAAGGCCAGTTCCGCCTGAAGCCGGGCAGCAAGGTCACCGCGCTGAAGCCGGGCGAGACCCCGGCCGCGCCGACCGAGGCCGAACTGAAGGCGGCCGAACAGAAGAACGCGGGCGGCGGTGGCCGTCGCGGTGGTGGCCCGCGCTGAGCGCAGGCCACGGTTCTCCCTCGCGCCGGCGGACCTGCCGGCGCCGACATTGAAGTGCCAGCAAGGATCAGTCCGTGGGCTTTTCGACGATCTTCATCCGCCGCCCGATCGCTACCTCGCTGTTGATGGCGGGCCTGTTGCTGCTGGGCATCCTCGGTTACCGCAAGCTGCCGGTGTCGGCGCTGCCGGAAATCGATGCGCCCAGCCTGGTGGTCACCACCCAGTACCCCGGCGCCAATGCCACCACCATGGCCTCGCTGGTCACCACCCCGCTGGAGCGCCAGTTCGGGCAGATCTCCGGGCTGGAACTGATGACGTCGGACTCGTCGGCCGGGTTGTCGACGATCATCCTGCAGTTCTCGATGGACCGCGACATCGACATCGCCGCGCAGGACGTGCAGGCGGCAATCCGTCAAGCCACCCTGCCCTCATCGCTGCCCTACCAGCCGGTCTACAACCGGGTGAATCCGGCCGACGCGGCCATCGTCACCCTGAAGCTGACCTCTGACACGCGCCCGCTGCGCGACGTCAACAACTACGCCGACTCGATCCTGGCCCAGCGCCTGTCGCAGGTGCAGGGCGTGGGCCTGGTCTCGATTGCCGGCAACGTGCGGCCCGCCGTGCGCATCCAGGTCAATCCGGCGCAGCTGTCGAACATGGGGCTGACCCTGGAACAGCTGCGCAGCGCGCTGACCCAGGCCAACGTCAACGCGCCGAAGGGTTCGTTGAACGGCAAGACCCAGTCCTACAGCATCGGCACCAACGACCAGCTGGCCAGCGCCGCCGAGTACCGCGACACCATCATCAGCTACAAGAACGGCCGCCCGGTGCGGCTGTCGGACGTGGCCGAGGTGATCGATGGCGTGGAGAACGACCAGTTGGCCGCCTGGGCCGATGGCAAGCCGGCGGTGCTGCTGGAAGTGCGCCGCCAGCCGGGCGCCAACATCGTGCAGACCGTCGAGCGCATCCGCGCGATCCTGCCGCAGCTGCAGGGCGTGCTGCCGGCCGACGTGCACCTGGAAATCTTCAACGATCGCACCGAGACCATCCGCGCCTCGGTGCATGAGGTGCAGTTCACCCTGATCCTCACCATCGGCCTGGTGGTGGCGGTGATCTTCGTGTTCCTGCGCCGCCTGTGGGCCACGATCATCCCGTCGGTGGCAGTACCGCTCTCGCTGGCCGGTACCTTCGCGGTGATGGCCTTCGCCGGCATGTCGCTGGACAACCTGTCGCTGATGGCGCTGGTGGTGGCCACCGGCTTCGTGGTCGACGATGCGATCGTGATGATCGAGAACATCGTGCGCTACATCGAGCAGGGCAAGAGCGGCAAGGAAGCGGCCGAGATCGGCGCACGCCAGATCGGCTTCACCGTGCTGTCGCTGACGGTCTCGCTGGTGGCGGTGTTCCTGCCGCTGCTGCTGATGCCCGGCGTCACCGGCCGCCTGTTCCACGAGTTCGCGTGGGTGCTGAGCATCGCCGTGGTGCTGTCGATGCTGATCTCGCTGACGCTCACCCCGATGATGTGCGCCTACCTGCTCAAGCCCGACGCCCTGCCCGAGGGCGAGGACGCGCATGAGCGCGCGGCAGCGGCCGGCAAGCAGAACCTGTGGACGCGCACCGTCGGCCTCTACGAGCACAGCCTGGACTGGGTGCTGGGCCACCAGCGCCTGACCCTGGCCGTGGCCGGTGGCGCGCTGGTGCTGACCGTGCTGCTGTACGTGCTGATCCCCAAGGGCCTGCTGCCCGAACAGGACACCGGCCTGATCACCGGCGTGGTGCAGGCCGACCAGAACATCGCCTTCCCGCAGATGGAGCAGCGCACCAGGCAGGTGGCCGAAGCGCTGCGCCAGGACCCGGATGTGACCGGCGTGTCGGCCTTCATTGGCGCGGGCAGCATGAATCCCACGCTCAACCAGGGCCAGCTGTCGATCGTGCTGAAGGAACGCGGCGAGCGCGATGGCCTGGATGAGATCCTGCCGCGCCTGCAGAAGGCGGTGGCGGGCATTCCGGGCGTGGCGCTGTACCTGAAGCCGGTACAGGACGTGACCCTGGATACCCGCGTGGCCGCCACCGAGTACCAGTACTCGCTGTCGGACGTGGATTCGGCGACGGTGGCGACCCAGGCCACGCGCCTGACCGAAGCGCTGCGCAAGCGCCCGGAACTGGCCGACGTCGACAACAACCTGTCCAACCAGGGCCGCGCCCTGGAGCTGAACATCGACCGCGACAAGGCCAGCGTGCTGGGCGTGCCGATGCAGACCATCGACGACACGCTCTACGATGCGTTCGGCCAGCGCCAGATCTCGACCATCTTCACCGAGCTCAACCAGTATCGCGTGGTGCTGGAAGTGGCACCGGAGTTCCGCACCAGCACCGCGCTGATGGAACAGCTGGCGGTCGCCTCCAACGGCGCCGGCGCATTGACCGGCACCAATGCCACCAGCTTCGGCCAGGTCACCTCCTCCAACTCGTCCACCGCCACCGGCATCGGCGCGCAGAACACCGGCATCACCGTCGGCGCCGGCAACATCATTCCGCTGTCGGCGCTGGCCGAAGGCAAGGTGAGCAGCGCACCGCTGGTGGTCAGCCACCAGCAGCAGCTGCCGGCGGTGACGGTGTCGTTCAACGTGGCGCCGGGCTATTCGCTGTCCGAAGCGGTGCGAGCGATCCAGGAGACCAAGGACAGCCTGGACATGCCGGCACACCTGCATGCCGAATTCATCGGCAAGGCCGCTGAATTCACCGGCAGCCAGACCGATGTGGTGTGGCTGCTGCTGGCCTCGCTGGTGGTGATCTACATCGTGCTGGGCGTGCTCTACGAGAGCTACATCCACCCGATCACGATCATCTCCACCCTGCCGCCGGCCGGTGTCGGCGCGCTGCTGGCGCTGATGCTGTGCGGGCTGAGCCTGTCGGTGGATGGCATCGTCGGCATCGTGCTGCTTATCGGCATCGTCAAGAAGAACGGCATCATGATGGTCGACTTCGCCATCGAAGCCCGCCGCGCCGGCGCCAACGCGCACGAGGCGATCCGCCGCGCCTGCCTGCTGCGCTTCCGCCCGATCATGATGACCACCGCCGCGGCCATGCTTGGCGCGCTGCCGCTGGCGCTGGGCACCGGCATCGGTTCGGAGCTGCGCCGCCCGCTGGGTATCGCCATCGTTGGCGGCCTGCTGCTGTCGCAGTTGGTGACCCTGTACACCACGCCGGTGATCTACCTGTACATGGAGCGCTTCTCCGAGTGGCTGGCGCGCCGCCGCGAACAGCGTGCGCTGCGCGACGGTTCGCTGCAGGAGCCGCAGGCATGATCCACGCCCCGCTGCCGTGGGGGGCCGCACGATGAACCTGTCCGGCCCCTTCATCCGCCGCCCGATCGGCACCGCACTGCTGGCCATCGGCTTGTTCATGGTCGGCCTGATCTGCTACCTGCGCCTGGGCGTATCGGCGCTGCCGAACATCGAGATCCCGGTGATCTTCGTGCATGCCAGCCAGTCCGGCGCCGACGCGGCGACCATGGCCTCGACGGTCACCGCGCCGCTGGAACGCCATCTCGGCCAGCTGCCGGGCATCGATCGCATGCGCTCGTCGAGCTCGGAAGGCAGCTCGCTGGTGTTCATGATCTTCCAGAGCGGCCACAACATCGATTCGGCGGCACTGGATGTACAAACGGCGATCAACTCGGCTCAGGCCGACCTGCCCTCGGGCATGGGCTCGCCGATGTACCAGAAGGCGAACCCGAACGACGACCCGGTGATCGCCATCGCGCTGACCTCGCAGACGCAGTCGGCCGACGAGCTCTACAACGTGGCCGACTCGCTGCTGGCGCAGCGCATCCGCCAGATCAGCGGCGTCGCCTCGGTCGACATCGCTGGCGCGTCGACGCCTGCGGTGCGCGTGGATGTCAACCTGCGCCTGATGAACGCGTTGGGCCTGACCGCCGATGACCTGCGCAACGCAGTGCGCGCGGCCAACGTGACCTCGCCCACCGGCTTCCTCAGCGATGGCAACACCACCACGGCGATCATCGCCAACGACTCGGTGGCGCGCGCCGCCGACTTCGCCGACCTGGTGGTCAAGACCCAGGGCGACGGCCGGGTGATCCGGCTGAAGGACATCGCCAACGTCTACGACGGCCAGCAGGATGCCTACCAGGCGGCGTGGTTCGACCACAAGCCGGCGGTGGTGATGTACGTGTTCACCCGCGCCGGCGCCAACATCGTGGAGACCGTAGACCGGGTCAAGGCGCAGATCCCGACCCTGCGCGACTACCTGCAGCCGGGCACCACGATGACGCCGTACTTCGACCGTACGCCGACCATCCGTTCGTCGCTGCATGAAGTGCAGGTCACCCTGCTGATCAGCCTGGCGATGGTGGTGCTGACCATGGCGCTGTTCCTGCGCCGGCTGGCCCCCACCCTGATCGCGGCGGTGACCGTGCCGCTGTCGCTGGCCGGCGCCGCGCTGGTGATGTACGTGATGGGCTTCACCCTGAACAATCTGAGCCTGCTGGCGCTGGTGATCGCGATCGGCTTCGTGGTCGACGATGCGATCGTGGTGATCGAGAACATCATGCGCCACCTCGACGAAGGCATGCCGCGCATGCAGGCGGCGTTGACCGGTGCGCGCGAGATCGGCTTCACCATCGTCTCGATCACCGCCTCGCTGGTGGCGGTGTTCATCCCGCTGCTGTTCGCCAGTGGCATGATGGGCGCGTTCTTCCGCGAGTTCACCGTCACCCTGGTGGCGGCCATCGTGGTTTCGATGATCGTCTCGCTGACATTGACCCCGGCGCTGTGCAGCCGCTTCCTCAGCGCGCACGACCACAGCGCGCCGCCGTCGCGTTTCGGCCGCTGGCTGGACGCCGGCCACGAGCGGATGCTGCGCATCTACACCGTGTTCCTCGATTTCTCGCTGCGCCACGCGCTGCTGCTGTCGCTGACGCCACTGATCCTGATCGGCGTCACCATCTTCCTGTTCGGCGCGGTGAAGAAGGGCGCGTTCCCGCCGCAGGACACCGGCCTGATCTGGGGCCGCGCCAACTCCAGTGCCACCGTGTCGTTCGAGGACATGGTCGCGCGCCAGCGCCGCATCACCGACATGCTGATGGCCGACCCGGCGGTGAAGACGGTGGGTGTACGCCTGGGCAGCGGCCGCCAGGGCTCCAGTGCACAGTTCAACATCGAGCTGAAATCACGCAGCGACGGCCGCCGCGAAACCACCGCGCATGCGTTGGCGCGCCTCAGCGCCAAGGCCGATCGCTATCCCGACCTGCAGCTGCGCCTGCGCGCGATCCAGGACCTGCCCAGCAACGATGGCGGCGGTTCCAGCCAGGGCGCGCAGTACCGCATCTCGCTGCAGGGCAACGACCTGGCCGCACTGCAGGAATGGCTGCCCAAGCTGCAGGCGGAACTGAAGAAGAACCCGAAGCTGCGCGACGTCGGGACCGACGTGGACAATGCCGGCCTGCGCCAGAACATCCAGATCGACCGCGCAAAGGCCGCGCGCCTGGGCATCACGGTGGGCGCCATCGACGGCGCGCTGTATGGTGCGTTCGGCCAGCGCCAGATCTCCACCATCTATTCGGACATCAACCAGTACAGCGTGGTGGTCAATGCCCTGCCCTCGCAGACCGCCACCCCGGCGGCGCTGGATGAGGTGTACGTGCGTGCGCGCAACGGCGACATGGTGCCGATCACCGCGGTGGCCACGCAGATGCCTGGCCTGGCCCCATCGCAGATCACCCACGAGAACCAGTACACGACGATGGACCTCAGCTACAACCTGGCTCCCAACGTGAGCATGGGCGAGGCCAAGGCGATCATCGACGCGACCGTGGCCGGCATGCGCATGCCCGGCGACATCCGCCTGGCCGACGATGCGGGCTTCGGCTTCAACTCCGATCCCAGCGACATGCTGATCCTGGTGTTCGCCGCAATCCTGACCGTGTACCTGGTACTGGGCATGCTCTACGAGAGCCTGATCCATCCGGTCACCATCCTGTCCACGCTGCCGGCGGCCGGTGTCGGTGCGCTGCTGGCCCTGTTCGGCACCAACACCGAGCTGTCGGTGATCTCGATGATCGCGCTGGTGCTGCTGATCGGCATCGTCAAGAAGAACGCGATCATGATGATCGACTTCGCACTGGTGGCGCAGCGCGAGCATGGGCTGGCGCCGCGCGATGCCGCACGCGAGGCCAGCATCGTGCGCTTCCGCCCGATCATGATGACCACGATGGTCGCGATCCTGGCCGCAGTGCCGCTGGCGATCGGCCTGGGTGAAGGGTCCGAGCTGCGCCGCCCGCTGGGCATCGCGATGATCGGCGGCCTGCTGTTCTCGCAGAGCCTGACCCTGCTCAGTACGCCGGCACTGTACGTGATCTTCTCCTGCCTGGCCGAGCGCTGGCGCGCCCGTCGCGCGCGCAGGCGCGAAGCGAAGCTGCTCAAGCGCGCGCAGCGGGCGTAGTAGAGCCCATCCACGCATGGCGTGGATCTAGTTCTCGATACTGCGAATCTGCCGGCCAGCGGCCGGCACTACCACCGGCGCGGAGGGTGGGTGCGGACCGTTGGTCCGCACGCCTCCCGGTTTGACGTGCTGTAACGAAAAGAGAACAATTCCCCTCCAGCCATGGTCCTGCGCCCCTTCGCGGCGCCCCGCTGCCCTCTCCGGCAAGCCTGCGTGATCCCAGCCATCAACCTTTTCCCCCATGCGGGCGGATGGCGCGTGGCCGTTCGCCGAGGATGACTGAACCATGTTCCTGCACCCACTCTGCCGCCCGGCCCTGCTTGCCGTTTCCCTGTCACTGGCCTGTGCCGCGCATGCCCAGTCCGTACCCGAGCGCACCCATCGGAACCGCAGTGCCACCGATCTGGATGCGGTGAAGGTCACCGCCGAACGCACCCACGCCGATACCGGCGCTCTTGGTGATCGCGTGCCGCGTGATACCCCGTTCGCGATCACCGCCGTGGGCCGCGAGCAGATCGAGCAGCGCCAAGTGGTCTCGCTGGGCGAAGCGTTCCTGCTCGACCCTTCGGTCACCACCCAGGTCAGCGCCTATGCCAGTGGCTGGAGTTCGCCGATCCGCAACCGTGGCATCGACCTGAACTTCGACAGCTATCGCGTCAATGGCCTGCAGGTTTCCTCGTGGGGTACCGAGTGGCCGCTGGAAGTGATGGAACAGGTCGATCTGCTGAAAGGCCCGGGTGGATTCCTTTATGGTTTCGGTGCCCCCGGTGGCATCGTCAACTACATCACCAAGAAGCCGACCGATACGCCCACCTTCTCCACCCAGCTGGGCTGGCGCGAGCAGGGCATCGTCAGTGCCGGGATGGACGTCGGCGGCCGCTTCGGCAACGAGCAGATGTTCGGTTATCGCTTCAATGCTTTCGAGGAAAAGGGTGAGACCTTCAATGGTGGCCACGTCGATCGCAAGGTGGGCGCACTGTCGCTGGACGCGCGCCTGAGCGACGCACTGATCTGGACCTTCGACGGCGTGTTCCAGTCACGCGACCTGCGCGAGGAATCGCCGCAGTACTACTTCCGCGGACTGACCTCGTTGCCGCGACCGATCGCCGGGAATACCGGCAACAGTGTCCCCGGCACCTACTACGACACTCGTTCCAGCCTGTTGTCGACCCGCTTGGACTGGCAGATCAACAGCGACTGGAAAACCAGCCTGAGTTACGGCGTCACCACCTCGTGGAATGACGTCAACAAGATCTTCGCCTACATCGATTCGCCCAATGGCGACTATGACGTCAACGTCTATGAACTGGGTGGCAAGAGCGAGTGGAAGCTGGCGCAGGCGATGCTGCAGGGCAGCTTCCACACCGGTCCGCTGCAGCATCAGGTGGTGGCAGGCATCAGTCACCAGACCGGGCTGGGCTGGGACCGTCCCTACGAATGGAGCCTGATCGGCCGCGCCAACCTGTACCAGCGCCATGCCATCCGCCATGACGCCGTCGGTTCACGGGTGATGACCCGCGGCGACGAGACCGTGCAGCAGGCCGTGTTCGCAAGCGATACCGTCGATCTCGGCAGCGGCTGGTCGGTGCTGGCGGGCTGGCGCTACAACGATTACGAGACCAAGGGCCGCTACCACACCTATCCGGTCACACCGACCTATGCCGTGATGTTCAAGCCCAGCGAGGCGGTCACCCTCTACGCCAGCTACATCGAATCGCTGGAAGCGGGCAGCCGCGTAGGCAACAACTACATCAACGCCGGTGATGTGCTCGACCCGACCCTCAGCAAGCAGTACGAGATCGGCGCGAAGGCCGAGGCCGCGCGCTGGAACGCGAACGTGGCGGTGTTCCGGCTGGAGCGTGGCGCCAACATCGATGAATTCACACCGGCCGGCAAGCGCCTGGTGCAGGACGGCATCACGCTGTACGAAGGCATCGAGGCCAGTGCCGACCTGCACCTCAGCGATGTCCTCACGATTGGCGGAGGCGTCACCTGGCTGGACCCGACCTACGACAGGCTGTCCCCGGCCAGCGCTGCACAGGAGGGCAACCGTACCGCCGGTGCGGCACGCTGGAGCGGGGTCGTGCACGCCACCTACCAGCTGCCGTGGGTGGATGGCCTGGAAACATACGCCGCGGTGCGCTACTACGGCGATGTCTGGTACGACGCCGACAACACCCTGAAGCTGCCCGATTACACGCTGGTCAATGCAGGCATCGGCTACCGCCTGCTCGCCTCCGGTCATCCGGTGACCGTGCGCGCCAGCGTCGAGAACCTGGCCAACCGGAGGTACTGGTCCAACGCCGGCACAGGCCTGCCACGCACGTTCGCTGTGAGCGTGCGGTTCGACATGTAGGGCCCGGCAGCACCGTGGGTGCGGACCGTTGGTCCGCCCTCCATATTTCACGCGCAGCCCGCAATAATGGTGGAAGACCCTTCCACCGAGCCTGCATGTCCGCCCGCCAATCCCGCCTCAGCCGCCTGTGGGCCCACGAAAAGGCCAGCTACGGCCTGCGCGTGTTCATCGCGCTGACCGCGGCCGTGGCCGTGTGCTGGCAGTTCGACGCGCTGACCGCCCTGCCCGGCGTATTCCTCGGCATCATCGCAAGCGCCATCGCAGAAACGGACGACAACTGGTGGGGCCGGATCAAGGCCGTGGTGTTGTCACTGTTGTGCTTCTGCATTGCGGCAGCCTCGGTGATCTGGCTGTTCCCGTGGCCGTGGATCTTCATCGGCGCGCTGGCACTGTCCACCTTCGGCCTGACCCTGCTTGGCGCGCTCGGTGAGCGCTACGCATCCATTGCCCAGGCCACGGTGACGCTGGCGATCTACACCATGATCGGCTTGGAGCAGCATGGCGCCAGCGACCTGCACAGCGCGCTGGACGCGGTCAGCCATCTGCTGGCCGGTGCAGCCTGGTACGGGCTGCTGTCGATCCTGTGGACTGCGCTGTTCGCCAACCGGCCGGTGCGCGAACGCGTGGCGCGGCTGTACGTTGAGCTGGGCCGCTACCTGCAGCTGAAGGCTGCGCTGTTCGAGCCAGTGCGCGAAGCCGACCTGCAACGTCGCCAGCTCGACCTGGCGGAACAGAACCGGCGCGTGGTCGGTGCGTTGAACGAGGCCAAGACCGCGATCCTGGCCCGCTTCGGCCGTTCCGGGCGGCCGGGCGTGAACTCCGGCCTGTACCTGCGCCTGTATTACATGGCACAGGATTTCCACGAGCGCGCCAGTTCCTCGCACTACCCGTATGGCGCGCTGGTGGACGCCTTCTTCCACAGCGATGTGCTTTACCGCTGCCAGCGCCTGCTCGACCTGCAGGGCCAGGCCTGTGCCCGCCTGGGCGAGGCGATCCGGCTGCGTCGTCCGTTCGTATACGGCGAAAGCAACCAGCAGGCCGGGCGCGACCTGGCCGACGCGCTCGCCTACCTGCGTGACCAGCAGCGCCCGCAGTGGCAGCGCCTGCTCGGCTCGCTGGACCTGCTGGTTCACAACCTGCGCAGCATCGAGCGCCGCCTGCTGGATGCCGAACGTTCCGAAGCCAGCCTGGACAACGTCGACACCCGCCTGCGCGACAGCAACCCGCATACCCTGCGCGAGATGGGCGTGCGCATCCGCCAGCAGCTCACGCCCGGCTCGGTGCTGTTCCGCCATGACCTGCGCATGGCACTGGCACTGATCGCCGGCTTTGCAGCGATCCGGCTGTTCAATGCGCAGAACGGTTCATGGGTACTGCTGACCATCGTGTTCGTGTGCCGGCCCAACTTCGGCGCCACCCGCCAGCGCCTGGCACAGCGCATCGTCGGCACCGTCGCCGGACTGGTGCTGACCTGGGCACTGCTGCAGCTGTTCCCGCAGCTGCACGTACAGCTGCTGATCGCACTGCTGTCGGCACTGTTGTTCTTCTTCACCCGCACCGACCGCTACCTGGTGGCATCAGCCGCGATCACCGTGATGGCGCTGACCTGCTTCAACCTGATCGGCGATGGCTTCGTGCTGATCGTACCGCGCATGGTCGATACGCTGTTGGGCTGCGCGATCGCAGCGGCGGCAGCGTTCCTGATCCTGCCCGACTGGCAGGGCCGCCAGTTGCATCTCGTCCTGGCACGCGTGCTGGACACTGCCGCTCGCTACCTGGATTCGGTGCTGGGCCAGTACCGCAGCGGCATGCGCGACGACCTGGCCTACCGCATCGCCCGCCGCGACATGCACAACGCCGACGCCGCGCTGTCCACCGCACTGTCGAACATGCTGCGCGAACCCGGCCACGTGCGCCGCAACCTGGATGCCGGCTTCCGCTTCCTGGCGCTGTCCAACACGCTGCTGGGGCATCTGTCGGCGCTGGGTGCGCACCGCGACCAGGTGGACAGCTACGCAGGCGATCCACTGGCGCTGGCCGCGGGCGATCGCGTGCGCAAGGCACTTCAGGAGCTGGCGACGGCGCTGACCGCGCGGCAACCCGTCGCGGACGATGACAACGACGCCGACCGCGCGGTGGCTGCCGAGCTGGAGCAGATCGACGAGGCGATGCCACCGAAACTTCAGTTGATCCGTACCCAGATGGCGCTGGTACTGCGCATGCTGCCGAAGGTGCGTGCCGCGGCCAATGAGGCGGTGACCAACCTGACCTGATTCCTTGTCGCTGGTCGGACATCCCATCCGCGCGTGGCGTGGATCTACTGCACCGTGTGCAACCGTGTGTTGCGCCTTGCGATGCATCCCGATCACGTTCCCGCGCGGATACTGGGCAGCTCCCGCTCCGGATCATCACCATGAAAATCGAACTCAGCGGCCGCACCGCGCTGGTCACCGCCTCCACCGCCGGCATCGGCCTGGCCATCGCCCAAGGCCTGGCCAGCGCTGGTGCGCGGGTCATTGTCAATGGCCGCAGCACCAGCAGCGTCGAGCGCGCCCGCCAGCATCTGCTCGCGGCCGTGCCGGGAGCCGACGTATTGGATGTCGCCGCCGACCTCTCCGATGCGGCCGGTGTCGATACGCTGCTGGCTGGGCTGCCGAGGGTCGACATCCTGGTCAACAACGCTGGCATCTTCGGCCCAGAGGATTTCTTCCAGACCGATGACGCCACCTGGGAGCGCTACTGGCAGACCAACGTGATGTCCGGCGTACGCCTGTCGCGTGCGCTGCTGCCAGCGATGGTCGATGCCGGCTGGGGCCGCGTGCTGTTCATTTCGTCCGAATCGGCGCGCAACATCCCGGTCGACATGATCCATTACGGGGTCAGCAAGACCGCGCAGCTGTCACTGTCGCGCGGCCTGGCCAAGCGCGTGGCCGGCAGCGGCGTCACCGTCAACGCGGTGCTGCCCGGCCCGACCCTGTCCGATGGCTTCGCGGCGATGTTCGAGGATGAACGCCGGCGCAGCGGCAAGCCGCTGGAGCAGATCGGCCGCGAGTTCGTGATGGCACACCGGCCGTCCTCGGTGATCCAGCGCACTGCCACGGTCGAGGAAGTGGCCAACATGGTGGTGTACCTGGCGTCGCCGCAGGCTTCGGCCACGTCCGGTGCGGCACTGCGCGTGGATGGTGGCGTGGTCGACGATATCGTCTGAGTCCGACGGCAGGTGTGCGGACCAACGGTCCGCACCCACAGGTCCGCACCCACAGCGGATGGGCAGGAATGCTAGGCTGCGCCGGTCAAGGAGGTTCCATGTCCGGTCACAACCAGTTTGCCCTGCTCCGCCAGCGCCGTTTCCTGCCGTTCTTCGTGGTACAGGCGCTCGGTGCTTTCAACGACAACGTGTACCGGCAAGCGATCATCAGCATGTTGCTGTTCATGGCCGTGCCAGAAGAGGAACTCGGGCTGTACGCCACGTTGGCACCGGCCATCTTCATCCTGCCGTATTTCCTGTTCTCGGCGCTGGCCGGGCAGATCGCCGACAAACTGGAAAAATCGCGGTTGATCGTGATCACCACCACCATGGAGATCGTGATCATGTCGCTGGCGGCGGCCGGCTTCCTCACCCAGAGCCTGCCGGTGTTGCTGGTCGCCCTGTTCTGCACCGGCATGCAATCGACCCTGTTCGGCCCGGTGAAGTATTCGGTGCTGCCGTCGGTGCTCAGGCCCGAGGAACTGACCGGCGGCAACGGCCTGGTCGAGATGGGGACCTCGATGTCGATCCTCTCCGGCATGATCGTCGGCGGCCTGGTGTTCACCGTGGCCGGGAGCCACGGCACGGTGGTGGCTGCGTGCGCGATCATCGCCCTGGCGATCTGCGGCAACATCGCCGCGCGCCTGATTCCCAGGGTCGATGCAGGCGACCCGACCCTGAAGATCAACTGGAACCCGTTGCCGGAATCGCTGGCGGTACTGCGCATGGCGCGCCAGCAGAAGGCCGTGCGCAACTCGATCCTGGGCGTGTCCTGGTTCTGGTTCGTTGGCACCGTGCTGACCTCGCAGCTACCGGCCTACGCGGTGACCAACCTGGGCGGCGAGCCGACCCTGTACATCTTTGCGCTGGCCCTGTTCTCGGTCGGCACCGGCGTCGGCTCGCTGCTGTGCGAGAAGCTGTCGGCACGCACGGTGGAAATCGGCCTGGTACCGCTGGGCGCGTTCGGCATGACCGCATTCCTGCTCGACCTGTACTTCGCCCGCAGCGGCGAAGCGACCGTGCACGGACTGACCATCGCGCCGTTCCTGCAGCAGCCCGGCAGCATCCGCATCGTCATCGACCTGGTCGGCATCGGCCTGTTCACCGGCATCTTCGTGGTGCCGCTTTTCGCGCTGATCCAGAGCCGCACGCCGAAGGCGCAGATGTCGCGCGTGTTCGCCGCACTGAACATCCAGAACTCGGGCTTCATCGTCGCTGCAGCGTTGCTGTCGCTGGCCGCGCACACGCTGCTGCACTGGACCATTCCGCAGCAGTTCCTGGCGCTGGCCATCGCCAACGCGCTGGTGGCGATCTACATCTTCACCATCGTCCCCGAATTCCTGATGCGCTTCCTCAGCTGGCTGATGGTGCGCACCCTGTACCGGCTGCGCCCGCACGGCATCGAGGCCAACGTGCCCGACGAAGGCGCCGCGCTGCTGGTCTGCAACCACGTCAGCTACATGGACGCGCTGATCCTGTCGGCGACGATTCCGCGCCCGGTGCGCTTCGTCATGTACTACAGGATCTTCAACATCCCGGTAATGCGCTGGATCTTCCGGACCGCCAAGGCAATCCCGATCGCCGGTGCGCGCGAAGACCCGGCACTGATGCAGCGGGCGTTCGACGAGATCGACGCTGCGCTGGCCGAAGGCGAACTGGTCTGCATCTTCCCCGAGGGTGCGCTGACCCGCGACGGGGAGATGGCGCCGTTCAAGTCCGGCGTCGAGAAGATCCTCGAGCGCCGGCCGGTGCCGGTGGTGCCGATGGCGCTGCGCGGCATGTGGTCGAGCATGTGGAGTCGCCGCGACAGCCGCCTCGGCCGCATGCGGGTGCCGCGCCGTTTCCGCGCTACCGTCGAGGTCGTGGCGGCACCGGCCGTCGATGGCCACGCCACCCGCGCCCCGGTGCTGGAGGCGCAGGTGCGGGCCCTGCGTGGCGATCACGCCTGATCGGCCCGGCGGCCGTCGGTAGCGCTTCCAGGCGATAGCCCCAATCCCCGGAATGACGGCCTCTGTCTCATGACAGAGGCCCGTCAAATAGCGCCCAGTCAAGGGCCATGCACGCCAGCATCTGACTGTAAACGCATACATGCAGCGCAGGTTGAGGTAGATTACGCACCCACAGGGGGGAGGTTCGGCCAATGCACCAAGGCCGGCCACCAAGGAATGGAGTCTTGCTTTGAATCAACCGCCACCGCTCAGCCGTCCGGTCTACATCCCCAACCATCTGGTCTGGGCGATCCTGACGACGCTGTTCTGCTGCCTGCCGTTGGGCGTGGTGTCGATCGTCTATGCCTCCCAGGTCGATGGCCGCCGCGCGGCCGGCGACCTGCCGGGGGCCTACAGCGCGTCGCGCAAGGCGGGCTGGTGGGCGGTGGCTTCGGCCGTGGCCCTGCCGGTCCTGTTGCTGTTGTGGTTCGGGCTGTTCGGCGGCTTGGCCGTACTGGGCGCTCTTTCCGACCAATGATTCACCACCACCACCCATCAAGGAGCTTGAACCCATGAATACCGCCACTCCGCAGGTCCCGAACAATCTGGTCTGGGCCATCCTGAGCACCCTGTTCTGCTGCCTGCCGGCCGGCATCGTGTCGATCGTCTACGCCGCCCAGGTCAACGGCAAGCTGGCCGCTGGCGACATCGCCGGTGCCCAGGAATCCTCGGCCAAGGCCAAGAAGTGGGCCATCTGGTCGGCCATTGCCGCCGTCGTGGTCGGCGTGCTGTACGGCATCCTGATCGTCGCTCTCGGCGGCATGGGTGCGATGAGCAACAGCGGCTACTGATCCGCGTGGACGGATCCGGCGCCTGCGCCGGATCCGTTGCTGCATGTCCGCACTGCCCACCCGATCCCGACTGGCCCGCTGGGCACCACTGCTGGCCGCCACCGGCCTGGCCGCCGGTGCCGCGCTGGTGCTGCGCAACGTCAATCCGTATGTCGCCGGCAATCCCTTGCCGAGCTGCCCGCTGTACGCGCTGACCGGCCTGTACTGCCCGGGCTGTGGCAGCACCCGCTGCCTGTATTCGTTGGTCCATTTCGACCTGCCCGGCGCGATGGCGATGAACCCGCTGCTGGTCATCAGCCTGCCCTTCCTCCTGCTGATGCTGCTGAACGTCGCCGGCATCCGTCCGCGCCTGCTGGACCCGCTGATGCGGGTGCTGGCCAATCCCACGTTCTGGCTCTGGGTACTGCCCGGGTATGCGCTGCTGCGTAACCTGCCGTGGGCACCGTTCACGGCGCTGGCACCGATCTAGGATTCCAGCCAACGGCGCAGCCCCTCGTGGTGGGCGGCGTTTGTCGGTCATGGGATTGGCCGGGCGGGTGGACTGCGCAGGGGGCGCTGCAAGTACGTCC
>NZ_LXXZ01000046.1 GCF_003244875.1 Stenotrophomonas sepilia | reverse complement strand
CATGGCGCCAACGCCCCTGCACGGTCCACCCGCCCGGCCCCTGACAGTTTCCTGCGGGGCCCGCCACGGAATGGAAGAAGAAAATCAAAGGCAAGAGCGGGTCGCGCGCTGCGCTTGCTCATGCCCTTGTAGAGCCGAGCCCACGCTCGGCTTGCTTTTGCCCACGCGAAAATCAGCCGAGCATGGGCTCGGCTCTACAAAACCCCCACAAACAAGGAGGGACGCGGCGAAGCCGCGTCCCTCTCTCAAATTCCGTCCCGATAACCCAATGCTCTTCGATCCGTCACCGGGAATCTGTCAGAGGTGGGGCGGGTTGGGTTCGAGGGGGGTATCCGCGCCATGGATGGCGCGGCTAAGCCTCCACGGACGGATCCACGGCGTCCCCCGCGAACCCAACCTGCCCCGCCCAGCCAGCAGCAATCCAGAGCCGCTCTTGACGTTGATGTTGCCTGCCGCAGGCAGCGCACGCGGCCGCCGCCGCAAGCAAACCCCTTAGATCTTCTTCGCCAGCGCCTCGGCCAGACCGGTGTAGCTGCCCGGGGTCATGTCCAGCAGACGCTGCTTCGCATCCGCCGGCAGCTCCAGCCCCTGCACGAACGCACGCATCGACTCGGCCGTGATGCCCTGGCCGCGGGTCAGCGCCTTCAGCTGCTCGTACGGGTTCGGCAGGCCATGGCGGCGCATCACCGTCTGCACGGCCTCGGCCAGCACTTCCCAGGCCGCGTCCAGATCGGCATCCAAGCGCTGCGGGTTCACTTCCAGCTTGCCCAGGCCCTTGGCCAGCGAATCCAGCGCCACCTGGCTGTGGCCGAACGCGGTGCCCAGTGCACGCAGCACGGTGGAATCGGTCAGGTCACGCTGCCAGCGGCTGATCGGCAGCTTCGCGCTGAAGTGCTCGAACAGCGCGTTGGCGATACCGAAGTTGCCTTCCGCGTTCTCGAAATCGATCGGATTGACCTTGTGCGGCATCGTCGACGAGCCGACTTCGCCTTCCTTCAGGCGCTGCTTGAAGTAGCCCAGCGAGATGTAGCCCCAGATGTCGCGGGCCAGGTCGATCAGGATGATATTGGCGCGACGCGCCGCATCGCCGATCTCGGCGATGTTGTCGTGCGGCTCGATCTGCGTGGTGTACGGGTTGAATACCAGGCCCAGGCCGGTCACGAAGCGCTCGGCGAAGGCCGGCCAGTCCACGTCCGGGTAGCTGGCGATGTGGGCGTTGTAGTTGCCGACCGCACCGTTGATCTTGCCGGTCAGTTCGACCGCGGCGATCTGCCGGCGCTGGCGCTCCAGGCGTGCGACCACGTTGGCCAGCTCCTTGCCCAGCGTGGTCGGCGAGGCGGTCTGGCCGTGGGTGCGCGACAGCATCGGCTGGCCGGCCTGGGCGTGGGCCAGGGTGCGCAGGGTGCTGGCGATGCCGTCCAGGGTCGGCAGCAGCACCTCGCGGCGGGCCTGTTCCAGCATCAGTCCGTAGCTGAGGTTGTTGATGTCTTCGCTGGTGCAGGCGAAATGCACGAATTCCAGCGCCGGCGCCAGCTCGGCGTCGTCCTTCAGCTGTTCCTTGATGAAGTACTCCACCGCCTTGACGTCATGGTTGGTGGTGCGCTCGATCTCCTTCACGCGCGCGGCCTGGGCCGGGCTGAAGCGGGCGGCCAGGTCGCGCAGGCGGGCGACGGCGGCGTCGGAGAACGGCGCCAGTTCGACGATGCCCGGTTCGGCGGCCAGCGCCAGCAGCCATTCCACCTCGACCGTGATGCGGGCCTTGATCAGGCCGTATTCGGAGAAGATCGGGCGCAGCGCGTCGACCTTGCCGGCATAGCGGCCATCGAGCGGGGACAGGGCGAGCAGGGCGGAATCGGACATGTCGGCAGGGCTGGGACGAGCGGCGGGGCCGATATTCTACGACGTGCCGGCGGGGCGTGCCCTGTAGAGCCGAGCCCACGCTCGGCTGCTTCGGAGAATCCGGCGCCCTGCGGGAAGCCGAGCATGGGCTCGGCTCTACAACACGGCCCTGCGGACGGAACGTTCTGGCCCGTCCTCATCATCCCACGCTGCGGGCAAGGGAGTATCGTTGGCGCAGCCGCCAGCCCGGGAAGCGACACCCTGCCAGCCGCCGCTTCCCTTTCCCCAACTGAAGTAGTGCGGAGTTGAAGCAATGAGCAAAGCTGCAAGCAAGGGTTTCAGAATCGAACACGACAGCATGGGCGAGCTGCAGGTGCCTGCCGACGCCCTGTGGGGCGCCCAGACCCAGCGTGCCGTGCAGAATTTCCCGGTGTCGGGCCAGCGCATGCCGCGCGGTTTCATCCGTGCCCTGGGCCTGGTCAAGGGCGCTGCCGCCGGCGTCAACGCCGAGCTGGGCCACCTGCCGAAGAACGTGGCCAAGGCCATCCAGACCGCTGCTGCCGAAGTGGCCGCCGGCAACTGGGACGCGCACTTCCCGATCGACGTCTACCAGACCGGTTCGGGCACGTCGTCGAACATGAATGCCAATGAGGTCATCGCCACCCTGGCCAACCGTGCCGGCAAGGCGGGCAAGACCAGCGTGCATCCCAATGACCACGTGAACCAGGGGCAGAGCTCCAACGACGTGATCCCGACCGCGCTGCGCGTGTCGGCGGTGCTGGCGACGCACGAACAGCTGCTGCCGGCGCTGGTGCACCTGCGCAAGACCCTCGACAAGAAGGGCCGCAGCCTGCGCAAGGTGGTCAAGACCGGCCGTACCCACCTGATGGACGCGATGCCACTGACCTTCGAGCAGGAGTTCGGCGCATGGTCGGCGCAGCTGGCCTCGGCGCAGGAGCGCATCGAAGACAGCCTCAAGCGCGTGCGCCGCCTGCCGCTGGGTGGCACCGCCATCGGCACCGGCATCAACGCCGACCCGCGTTTTGGCGCGCAGGTAGCCAAGGCACTGAAGCAACAGACCGGTTTCAAGTTCGACAGCGCCGAGAACAAGTTCGAAGGCCTGGCCGCGCAGGACGATGCAGTGGAGTTGTCCGGCCAGCTCAATGCACTGGCGGTGGCGCTGATCAAGATCGCCAATGATCTTCGCTGGATGAATGCCGGTCCGCTGGCCGGGCTGGGCGAGATCGAACTGCCGGCACTGCAGCCGGGCAGCTCGATCATGCCGGGCAAGGTCAACCCGGTGATTCCGGAAGCGACCGTGATGGCCTGCGCGCAGGTGATCGGCCACCACACGGCAATCACCGTGGCCGGACAGACCGGCAACTTCCAGCTCAACGTCACCCTGCCACTGATCGCGGTGAACCTGCTCGATGGCATCGGCCTGCTCGCGAATGTGTCGCGGCTGCTGGCCGACAGCGCGATCGCCGGGCTGAAGGTGCGCGGGGACCGCGTGGCCGAAGCGCTGGCGCGCAATCCGATCCTGGTTACTGCACTGAACCCGATCATCGGCTACGAGAAGGCCGCGGCCATTGCCAAGCGTGCCTACAAGGAACAGCGCCCGGTGTTGGACGTCGCGCTGGAGGACAGCGGCCTGGACGAAGCCGAGCTGCGCCGCCTGCTGGACCCGGCCGCGCTGACTGCCGGTGGCATCCAGGCGGGGGGCGGTGGCGGGGGCGGTTGATCGAACGGCGTGCGGACCAAGGTCCGCACCCACCACACGCAGGAACGCCGCCCTGGGGCGGCGTTTCTGCTTCAGCGACGGTCGGCGACGATGTTGCCGAACGTGTCGGTGTAATCCTTGAACTCGGGGATGCGCTGGATCAGGTCCGCCGGAATCACTTCCATGCTCTCCGGCGGCTGGATCTTCACCGGTTGCATGTTGGGATCGGCCGGGGCGGCGACCAGGGTGTTCTGGCGCAGCACCTGCAGCCTGCCGAACATCGTCTGCAGCATCTGCTTCTGCCCTTGGTCCAGCGGGATCTGGATCTCGTCCACCTTCATCGTGCCATCGCCGAGGATGATGATGTTCGGTGCCGGCGGGCGACGCACGGTCACCATGCCTTCGCTGACAGAAATCTTGGGCTTGCCGCGCTCGGCGCGGTGGTTGCGGTAATCCTTGTCACAGCCGACCAGGCCCAGGCAGAGCAGGGCGGCCAGCAGCAGGAACAACTTCTTCATGGCATTCGGTTCGGGGGCGTCCGGGGCCGCCATTGTAAGCCGGTCGGCACGCTACGGCCGGCAGCGGGGCGCCGCTGCCGGCCGGGCGCGCTGATCTGTCACAGGCCTAGCGCCGGACCACGGTGTCCTTGCCGCAGTCGTCGACGTCACTCTGGTCCATCGTTGCGTAGGGCTTGAACGCCGGCAGCTCGCGCGCCAGTGCTTGCTGGCTGGCCAGCATCGCCGGCATGCGGTTGCAGATGCGCTTGGCCTGGGCCTCGATCTTCTCGGCCTCGGCGTTGATCCGCTTCTCGATGCCTTCGCTGTCGCCGCTGAAAATGCCCTTCAGCGCTTCGCCGGCAGCGCTGGCACCGAGCTTGGCGCCAGCCAGGCCGACATCCATGCCGTCCATTGCAATGGCGACGACGTGGCCGCGATATTCCAGCAGCCGTTGGCGCTGGGTTTCGTTGGCCGGCACGTCCTTGCCGTCGATCAGCAGGTGGCCATCCGGGGTGATCTCGGCACGCGGCTGCTTGTCGGCCGAGATCTTGATGTTGCCCTGAGTGATGTCCTTGCGGGCATCGTCCATGGCCTCCTTGACAGTCTGGCCGACCCCGCTGGTCGCGTCGGCCACGCTTTTGCCGACGGTGGTATCAGGCGTGGAGGACGTGCCGCCGCAGGCGATCAGCGGCAGGCACAGCAGGGTGGCAGGCAGCACGCGCAGCAGATTCATGGCAGTTTCCTCGATCGGTCCGTAGCGGTTACTTTTTACGGGGCAGGGTGACGGTGCCGCTGACGTTGCGGTGGCCGACATCGCCGCTGCCGCTGTGGTCGACGGTCAGGCTGCCGCGCACGCCATCGACCTGGATGTCCCCCGAGCCGTGACTGCGCACATGCACATTGCCGCCGATGTCGGACAGATCAACATCGCCCGAGCCGACCACACCGACCTCGACGTTGCCTTGCACGCGCTTGAACCCGATGTCGCCGGAACCGACCGTGTCCAGTCGTGCGTTGCCGCGGACATCGCTGATCTTCAGGTCACCCGAACCGACAGTGCCGGTGACCGCATCGCCACCGATGTTGCGCACCTTGACGTCGCCGGAACCCAGCGAGAGCAGGTTCAGCGAACTGCCGCCGTCAATGTCCAGGTCGCCCGAACCCACCGCTGCATGGATGCTGCCGCGGGTGCCACGCACGATGGCATCACCGGAGCCGACATCCACGCTCAGCGACTGCGCGTTGTCCACGCTGGCATCGCCGGAGCCGACCTTGAACTGCAGCGGAAGGTTGTCCGGCACGCTGCCACGGATGTCCAGCCAGGCATAACTGCTGCCCAGGCTGATGCCGCTGTCACGGCCCTCGCGGCGCAGACTCACCACCAGCTTGTCGCCCACCTTGCGCTGGTCCAGTACCAGCTGCTCCAGCCATTCCTGGCTGGACGCACAGGCACGGCCATCCAACTGGCCACCGCCGGGGCTGGCGACCACCTTCAGGTCATGCTGGTTGACCTCGAACACCACCGCTTTGGCACCGGCCACGTCCAGCTTCAGCGCGCGGGCAGCGGCGAACTTGCAGTTCGGAGCATCGGCGGCCAGCGCCGACAGCGGCAACAGCAACAATGCAGAACAGGCGAGCAGGGAACGCATGGGTGGTGCCTCCGGGTGGATGGAATCAGATCTCGCCGGCGCGCTTGCGCAGACGGATGGCAAGGACAATGAACACGGCGCCGACGGCAGCACCGATCCACAGTTCCGGCATCGCCAGTGACTTCAGCTGCGAGGCCGGCGACATCAGGCTGACCACCGATTCGAGGTCGCGGCGCGTGCCTTCCTCGGCGCTGAGGCGATACACCAGGTCCGTGCCCGGTACGCCGCCCAGCAGCAGCCGGCCAACGATGTTCTGCCAGAACCAGCCCGTGGTCAGGCCGATCAGCGGCATCACCTTGGTGGTGCTGACGATGACGCCGGCGAACAGCGGCAGCATCACCGCCCACAGGAACGGCTTGCTGCGGGCCCAGGCCGAGCACAGCAGCAACCAGCCGGCGGTGGGCAGGGCCCACAGGGCGTAGACCGGGATCCAGGCCAGGTGGCCGGCGGCCAGGGTCAGCGGGCTGGCCGGGCCCCAGATCAGGGTCATCGGGCTGCCGCCGTGCATCAGCGCGACGATGCTGATCACCAGCATGAAGCCGAACATGGTGATGATGCCGGCGATCACCGCGATCAGTGGGGCCACGATCAGTGCGCTGATCACCTTGGACAACACGGTCTGGGTATCCGACAGCGGCAGTGACTTCCAGAACAGGATGCTGCGGTCGCGGCGGTCGTCGTACAGGGCACCCAGGCAGTAGAAAAACACCACGAAGGCCAGTACCAGGAACGGCCAGGCCGAGCTGAGCACCAGGGTCAGGTCGAGGCCGTTGCCAAGGTCAGCCAGGTCCTTGGCACTGATGTCGCGGGTCAGCAGGGCCAGGTCCAGGCCGTTGATGTTCACGTCTTCGCCGTCGATGTGCAGGCCACCATCACGTGCGGCCCGGTGCAGGGCGAACAGGCCGAAGGCGATGCCGATGGTGCTCATCACCAGCGAGATCAGGCCGGCGATCAGCGGTGCGTACAGGAAACCGCCACGGTTCTCCCAGTACTCGCGCTTGAGCAGCCAGCGCAGGGTGCCCATCGGGCTGACGGGGTGGTTGACGGCATTCATGCGTAGGTCCCCTTCATGATGGCGACGAACAGATCGGCCAGGCCCGGGCTGCGGGTCTCGCCAAGGGTGGAGAGCTGGGTGCGCGGCACGCCATCGAACAGCATCACGGTCTTGCCGAACGCCAGGCTGCGCTCGTCGATCGGCTTCAGCGCACGCGCGGTCTCCAGCTGGTCGGCGTTGACCAGCAGCTCGGTGTAGCGCTGGCCGACATCGTCCATGTCCGCGTCGAGCACGATGCGGCCATCACGGATGAACATGACGTCGCTGAGGATGTGCTCGATCTCTTCCACCTGATGGGTGGTGACGATGATGGTCTTCTGTTCGTCGAAATAGTCCTCCAGCAGGCGCTGGTAGAACTCCTTGCGATAGAGGATGTCCAGGCCGAGAGTGGGCTCGTCCAGGACCAGGATGCGGGCGTCGATGGCCATCACCAGCGCCAGGTGCAGCTGCACGATCATGCCCTTGGACAGTTCGCGCACGCGCTGCTTCGGTTGCAGCTTGGTATTGGCCAGGAAGCGCTCGCAGCGGGCGCGGTCGAAGCGCGGGTGGACGCCGGCGACGAAGTCGATCGCCTCGCGCACCTTCAGCCAGCGCGGCAGCACGGCGACGTCGGCGATGAAGCAGATGTCATTCATCAGCTCGTCGCGATGCAGTCGCGGATCGCGGCCGAGCACGCTCAGGTCGCCTTCCACCGAGGTGAGGCCGAGGATGGCCTTCAGTGCGGTGGTCTTGCCGGCGCCGTTGGGACCGATCAGGCCGACGATGCGCCCGCTCGGAATGCTGAAGCTGGCGTTGTCGAGGGCTACCGTGGTCCTGTAGGCCTTGCGCAGGCCTCGCGCGGTGATGACGGGTTCGCTTGCAGTGCTGTTCATCAGACGTTCCCCTGGGGCAGCAATTCGTCGAGGCTCAGGCCCAGGCGCTGGATGCGCTCCAGCACCGCGGGCCATTCTTCGTTGAGGAAGCGCTCGCGCTCGCTGCTGCGCAGCTGCGTGGCCGCCTGCTCGGTCATGAACATGCCCAGGCCGCGGCGCTTCTCGACCAGGCCTTCATCGGCCAGTTCCTGGTAGGCGCGCGAAACGGTGATGGGGTTGAGTTGATAGTCGGCGGCCACCTGGCGCACCGAAGGCAGGGCATCGCCCGGCTTCAGGATTCCGTCGAGCATCATGGCGATCACGCGCTCCTTCAATTGACGGTAGATGGGAGCGCCGTCGCTCCACTGGATGTCGCTCATATTCAGCTCCGTGGGGTCAGCGGCTGGGCGAACGAGAAATACGGCATGGACAGGGAGCTGTGCAGCCGACGCGGGGGAGAGGGGGAGGAAGCGGCGTTCCCGGCCGGTGCAGCGTTTGCATCCTGCGCACTGTCGGGAGAGGCGGGGG
>NZ_LXXZ01000045.1 GCF_003244875.1 Stenotrophomonas sepilia | reverse complement strand
GGGGCGAGGGCTGGCCGTACGGCCAACACATCGACGCACCCTTGCCCTCGGAAGGCCCCCGCGTGCTGACCGTTTTCTGGGACAAAAACGCGCCAACCAGGGTTGGACCCTACCAGTGGAGCCACGCCACGCTTTGATGCATTCCAAAATTAGAATTCATCCGGATGGGTTGGGTCCGGTGGCAGGGGCTTGAGCCGCATGGGCCCGAGGCACGCCTCGGGCCCATGCGGCTCACGCCCCTGCCACCGGACCCACCCCATCCGGATGAATTCTCATTTTGGAATGCATCCACGCGTGGCGTGGCTCTACTGGTAGGTGCCAACCCTGGTTGGCGCGTTTTAGTCCCAGAACACGGTCAGCACGCGGTGGCCTTCCGAGGGCACGGGTGCGTCGATGTGTTGGCCGTACGGCCAGCCTTCGCCCACACCGTCGCATTCCAGACCCTGCAGCCAGCCTTCCACGGTCTCGACGTCGGCACTGGTCAGCACATGCACGTTCTCGGCAGCAGGCCATTCGCTGTCGTCTTCCAATGCACTGCCCCAGTCCTGGTGCAGGCCGACGTACACGCCTTCCACTTCAGGCTTCGCTGCAATCATGGCCAGGCGCGCGTACAGCTCGGCAATCGGCGGGCGACCGAAACCCCATTGGTTGGGCGCGATGCATTCTTCGAAGTCGTTGCCTTCGAAATACGAGGCCAGCGGTACCACCGGCAAGTGCTCCGGATCACGGGCGTCGAGGCGTTCAAGCAGGTCCAGCAGTTGCTGACGGAGAGACACGGGCATTCCTCTATGCGTGGGGAGCTACACATCCTATCTATGCAGGATTAATCACCAATTCCCTGAGAATCAACAACGACGCGCTCAGCAGGAACAAGCCCTGCAAGCGTCCATTCCGCAACAATGACCCAGCGTTGGCAGGAGGTACGATCTCCAACGAGTAGATGCAGATTCGCGGGACCGCTCCCAACACGACAAGTACAAGACAGAAGTAGGCCAGAATCATGGCGCTTCTCCATTGACCTACCGCAAACAGAGCTCCAGCGGCGCCAATGAATATAGGCGCAGCAAAAGAACAAGCGGACCAAATGTAGGACGCAATCTGCTGGGCAATGTTCATCATCCAGCTCCTGACGGGCTCAAGCACGCCTCCGCCGCGCCCAAATGTGAAGGCAGCAAGACCCGCCATGAAAAAAACCGAGCCGATCGCTGCACTGATGAAGTTCGGTGAGAACAGCTCCTTGAACATCGCAATGACCGGTCCATACAGCGCAGGCAATAGCCCGCCGGACACGACCAGTCCAGCACCGATAAACAAGAGTTTCGGCCAAACGTGGAGACAGTTGCGGATGTCCTTTTCCACGCTGGCTTCAATGTCAACCTTCAGTGATGTCATTTGAGTGTTCCCGGTCCTGTCTCTGAATAGAAGCTCCCTGGGCGGAAATGCCAGTGGGCCACTTCGCAATGCTTGCATCTTCGTTGAGGCAGTCAGTAGATCGGCGTCACCTTCATCTGCGGCAGCGGGCGCGGTGCGCCGTCGGTCAGGTCCGGGCCAAGGTCTTCCCACGTGCGGCCCTGCTCGACCATCTGCGCCCACAGCTGCTGCGAGCCGCGACGTTTGTCTTCCGAGCCGAGCTTGTACGACGGCGGTGCCGGCTCGCCACGGGCAACCATCGAGTACGCCGCGCGATAGGCCAGCACCTGCTGCGCCGGGTCGTCGGTACGCGCCACTTCCAGCGTGTAGCGCTGATAGGCCGAGGCCAGGTTGCGCCAGCGGATCCAGTAGTGGTTCCCGAACGAGAACGAACAGAAGCGCGCGCCCGCCAGGCTGCCCTTGTCGGCGATGCGGGTCAGCACCTCCTGCGGCATGTCCAGGTTCATGCCGCCTTCGTCGCCCTGCAGGCTGACGTGCACGATACGGTCGCGGTAACCCGGCGCGCGTGCCTGCAGCAGGTCACGCCAGTTCTGCATGGTCGCCACGACTGCGAACAGGAAGCGCCCCAGCTCGGCTGCGGCGAGCGGCGTGGCAATGGACTGGTAATGCCGTTGCCAACCGTGGCGGTTTTCGGTGGGCAGGAACACGGCACGTTCCAGCGCCTGTCGGCCATCACTGCCACGGCCCACGTCCTCGGCATGCTGCGGGTAGACCAGGTTGATGGCGAAGGTCGGCCAGCGCGGTAGCGCGGCATCAAACAGATGGATCGGGAAGTTGCTGCTGATGCCACCATCGGAGAACCAGCAGATGCGGAACGCGGTAATCACCGGGCCGCAGGTCTGCCCGGCGCTGGTCAGCCCTTCCATGCTGTCGGCCACGTTGTGTTCCTGATCGGCGGCAGGTGCAGTGGGTTCGCAGCGGCGTTCGCGGCGCGAGGGCTCATGCAGCGGCACCGCGCTGATCAGCAACGGGAAGCTCAGGCTCATGCGCGTGGCCACCAGCACCGGCAGCTTCGGACCCTGCGGCAGGTGGTAGTACCGGCGCCCTTCCACCTCCAGCGGCGGGCCGGCCTGCGTCACCAGCCACTGCACCACGCTGGCGGGGAACAACTGCTCGAACTCCTCGCGCAGGAACCAGAACTGCGCGCCGCCCAGCGGCAGTGTGCGTGGTTCGTTGTGCGATACGCAGGTGGTGATCATCTGCAGGCTGATCGCATGCGGGCTGTCCGGCTCGCCGGCATAGCGCGGCGCGTCATGCAGGTCGGCAAAGGTCAGCGGTGCATCCAGCGGCTTGCCGGACAACTGCTGCAGGCATTCATGCAGCCACTCGGTCAATGCCGGTTTACGTGCATCGCGACCGAGGCCACTGCACAGGCCCAGCAGGTTGCGCCGGGCCACGCGCGCCACGCGCAGCGCGGCTCCGGCCACGCCTGCACCGTAGGCGCAGAGCAGCGACGGCAGCAGCGTCGCGGCCACGCCGCTCCAACCACCGCCCCACCCGCCCAGACCGAGCAGCAGCGCCAGCGACACCAGCACTTCCAGCGGCGCGATCTCGAATACCGCCACCGCCAGGCACAGCAGTTTGTGCGGCAAGCTGGCATTGCCGGTCAGCACCACCAGCAGCCGATAGGCCGCACGCGCGCCCCGCGCCGGTTGGAACAGGCTGTAGATGAACCCCCGCCGCGACAACTGCGCCGACACCGCCGACAGCCCGCCATAACCGGCATCACCGGGCAGGTGCTCGCCGGCCTGCTGGCGCCGATCACCGTATGCCGCCGCAGCCGCCACCGCCGCAGCGATGGCGCCGGCAGAGGTGCCGCCGATGCTCTTGAACCGATACTCGCGTGCCAGCGCCAGTACCGCGTTGGGGTACACGATGCCGCTGGTGATGCCGCCTTTCATGACCAGATCGCAGTACTTGTCCGCCACCGTCTTGCCCCCGAGCCTACCGTCCGCCGCGTGGATGCCAGTATGGCGCAGCGGCTTCTCAGGGCCTGAGAACACCACCGCAGTCCGGGCAGGAATCTGCGGCGTTCAGCAGATGGCAGGCCTGCAGGCTTGACCGGCTACACCATCGGCGTAGCATCTGCAGCAAGCCAAGGGACAGACCCGCGGCTGCCACAACGACATGAGGGATTCTCATGGAATTCGACTATCTCGTCTTCATCGGGCGATTCGAGCCCTTCCACAACGGCCACGCCGCCGTTGCCCGCTTGGCCCTGAGCCGGGCCCGCAAGCTGATCTTCCTGGTCGGCTCTGCCGATACCCCCCGCAGCCTCCGCAATCCCTGGACCGTGGCCGAACGCGCCGTGATGATCCAGGCCGCCCTCGATGGCCACACCGACCGCCTGCTGATCCGCCCGCTGCGTGACCACCTGTACAACGAAGCACAGTGGATCGCCAATGTGCAGCGCCAGGTGGCCGACGCCCTGCGCAACGACGGTGCCGCCGCCGATGCAAAGGTGGGCCTGATCGGCATGGACAAGGATGCCTCCAGCTACTACCTGCGGGAGTTCCCGCAATGGCCGCTGGTGGACGTGCAGCACACCGCCACCCTGTCGGCCACCGAGCTGCGGCGCTACCTGTTCGAAGCCGGCGACGTCGACTTCCACGGCGCGCTGCTGATGCTGCGTGGCAATGTGCCGGCGCCGGTGTACGACATGCTCGAAGCGTTCCGCAAAAGCGCGCCTGCGTATGCCCAGCTGGTGGCCGAGTACCGCTTCATCGAACAGTACAAGGCCGCCTGGAAGGATGCGCCCTACGCGCCCACCTTCGTCACCACCGATGCGGTGGTGGTGCATTCGGGCCACGTGCTGCTGGTACGGCGCCGTTCGGAGCCCGGCAAGGGCCTGTGGGCGCTGCCCGGCGGTTTCGTTGGCCAGGAGCAGAGCCTGCTGGACAGTTGCCTGCGCGAACTGCGCGAGGAAACCCGCCTTAAGATTCCGCTGCCGGTGCTGAAGGGTTCGCTGAAGGGCCAGCAGGTATTCGACCACCCCGACCGCAGCCAGCGCGGCCGCACCATCACCCACGGTTTCCACTTCGAATTCCCGGCCGGTGACCTGCCGCCGGTGCGCGGTGGCGACGACGCCGACAAGGCGCGCTGGATACCGGTGAGTGAGGCGTTGGACATGGGCCCGCAATTGTTCGAAGACCACCTGCACATCCTGGAGTATTTCCTCGGCCGCGGCTGACCTGCCCGGCTCTCCCCACCGGCGGATAGACCGCTGGTGTCACTCGACGCGAAGGAGCTTCCGTCATGCACTACCTCGATAACCTTCTCCTCAACACCGACAGCTACAAGGCCAGCCATTGGCTGCAGTACCCGCCGGGTACCGATGCCACGTTCTTCTACGTGGAATCACGTGGCGGCCTGCACGATCGCACGGTGTTCTTCGGCCTGCAGGCGATCCTCAAGGACGCCCTGGCACGACCGGTCACCCACGCTGACATCGACGACGCTGCTGCGGTATTCGCCGCCCATGGCGAGCCGTTCAACGAAGCCGGCTGGCGCGATATCGTCGATCGGCTCGGCGGCCACCTGCCGGTGCGCATCCGTGCCGTGCCCGAGGGCAGCGTGGTACCCACCCACCAGGCACTGATGACCGTCGAGTCGACCGACCCGGCTGCATTCTGGGTGCCGTCGTACCTGGAAACGCTGCTGCTGCGCGTGTGGTACCCGGTCACCGTGGCCACCATCAGCTGGCATGCACGGCAGACCATTGCTGCGTTCCTGCAGCAGACCAGCGACGATCCGCAGGGGCAGCTGCCGTTCAAGCTGCACGACTTCGGCGCCCGCGGTGTATCGAGCCTGGAATCGGCCGCGCTGGGCGGTGCCGCACACCTGGTCAACTTCCTCGGCACCGACACTGTATCGGCCCTGTGCCTGGCCCGCGCGCACTATCACGCGCCAATGGCCGGTTATTCGATTCCTGCCGCCGAGCACAGCACCATCACCAGCTGGGGCCGCGAGCGCGAAGTGGACGCCTACCGCAACATGCTGCGCCAGTTCGGCAAGCCGGGCGCGATCGTGGCAGTGGTGTCGGACAGCTATGACATCTACCGCGCGATCAGTGAGCACTGGGGCACGACGCTGCGTGATGAAGTGATCGCTTCGGGCGCCACCCTGGTCATCCGCCCCGACTCGGGTGACCCGGTGGACGTGGTGGCCGAAAGCCTGCGCCGGCTGGATGAAGCGTTCGGCCACACCCTCAACGGCAAGGGCTACCGCGTACTCAACCACGTGCGGGTGATCCAGGGCGATGGCATCAACCCGGATACGATCCGCGCCATCCTGCAGCGCATCACCGGCGACGGCTATTCGGCCGACAACGTGGCCTTCGGCATGGGCGGCGCGCTGTTGCAGCGGCTGGACCGCGACACCCAGAAGTTCGCGCTGAAGTGCTCGGCAGCACGGGTCGAGGGTGCGTGGATCGACGTCTACAAGGATCCGGTCACCGATGCCGGCAAGACCAGCAAGCGTGGCCGCATGCGCCTGCTGCGGCGCCTGGATGACGGCAGCCTGCACACGGTGGCGTTGCCTCCCAGCGGTGACGAGGCGCTGCCGACCGGCTTCGAGGATGCAATGGTGACCGTGTGGGAGAACGGGCGCCTGCTGCACGACCAGCGGCTGGACGACATCCGGGCCCGGGCCGCAGCGGGGCGCTGAAGGCATTTGCGGGGGGCAGGGCCCGTTGCGGGGCAACGGGGATCCGACCCCGGGCCTTGACCCCTGCAGCCAACAGGTCCACCTTGCACACGCCGAAGGTATCCCTGCCGTGGCTGGATGGCGGCAGGGAGTTAAACGGGAATCCGGTGAAGGCGCTTCGTGCGCCCATTCCGGAGCTGCCCCGCAGCGGTGAATGGAAACGAATCCTGCCAACAGCACTGGGCTCGCGCCTGGGAAGCGGCAGGGAGTAGGTGGGCTGCGGCCCGTGTCCATCAGCCCGAATACCGGCCACGGCCGGGGGACACGACCGTCCCCTGATTCGACCTGGACTCTCCGCGGGGAGGGTGCCGGGGCCATCACCAGCCTGCATGTGCAGGCGGCGTGGCCGCGCGCGTCCTGTTCACGGTAACCGGCCAGACCGCTCCCACGCCCTGACGCACGCCACGATGACCGAGTTCCAACGCCCCACCCTGACCCTGCCCGCCGATGGCAAACGCCTGCTGCTGCATTCGTGCTGCGCGCCGTGCTCGGGCGAAGTGATGGAGGCGATCACCGCTTCCGGGATCGACTACGCGATCTTCTTCTACAACCCCAACATCCACCCGGTGAAGGAGTACGAGCTGCGCAAGCAGGAGAACATCCGCTTCGCCGAGCAGCACGGCATTCCGTTCATCGACTGCGACTACGACACCGACAACTGGTTCAGCCGTGCGCGTGGCATGGAGAACGAGCCCGAGCGCGGCATCCGCTGCACGATGTGCTTCGACATGCGTTTCGAACGCACCGCGCTGTACGCGCACGAGCACGGCTACGACACCATCAGTTCGTCGCTGGGCATTTCGCGCTGGAAGAACATGGCGCAGATCAACGACTGCGGCATCCGCGCGGCGTCGCGCTATGAAGGCCTGCAGTACTGGGACTACAACTGGCGCAAGGGCGGCGGTGCCAGCCGCATGATCGAGATCAGCAAGCGCGAGCAGTTCTACCAGCAGGAGTACTGCGGCTGCGTGTACTCGCTGCGCGATGCCAACCGCCACCGCCGCGAGAACGGGCGCGAACGGATCAAGATCGGCCTGCTGTACTACGGGCAGGACGCTGAGACGCCGCAGAGCGATTGACGTGCAGGCATGGGGCGGCCACGCTGGTCGCCCCTTCTGTTGTACCGGAACTGCCATGACCGCCCTGCCCGCCGATGTCGCCCTGCTGGTGATCGACCTGCAGCCGGACTTCATGCCCGGCGGTGCGCTGGCCTGCGACCAGGGCGATGCGCTGGTAACACCGATTGGCGATCTGTTGGCACAGCGTCGCTACCGCACCGTGGTGGCGACTCAGGACTGGCACCCGGCCGACCACGCCTCGTTCGCCAGCCAGCACCCCGGCAAGCGACCGTTCGAAACCATCCTGCTGCACGCGCAGCCGCAGACCCTGTGGCCGGACCACTGCGTGCAGGGCAGCGCGGGTGCCGACCTGCACCTGGGCGTGGACTGGACCGTGGCCGACCTGATCCTGCGCAAGGGCACCCGCCCACAGGTGGACTCGTACAGCGCCTTCCGCGAGAACCACGGCCCCGATGGCGAGCGCCCGGCCACCGGCCTGGCCGGCTGGCTGCATGAGCGCCGCATCCGCGAGGTGCACGTGTGCGGTCTGGCCCGCGACTACTGCGTGCTGTGGAGCGCGCAGGACGCGGTGAAATCCGGCTTCCGGGTGAAGTTCCTGTGGGACCTGACCCGGCCGGTGACCGAGGCCAACGACGCGATGGTGCGCGAAGCGCTGGGCAAGGCAGGGATCGCGATCGCCTGAGGCGTGACCGCCGGGCATGGCCCGGCGCTACCGCGCACGTCGCTTATGCCGCTTGCGCGCTCCTGCCCACAACAACACAATCGATTCATCCAGCCCCCTAACTACGCCCCCCCTACAGATCGCGGGACGGCCGAACCGGGGGCTTTTCATTGGATGAAATCAGGATTCGGTAGTGCCGGCCGCTGGCCGGCAACCTCGGGATCTCTGCAGTTGCCGGCCAGCGGCCGGCACTACCGGATAGCACCCGTGGTAGCGCCGGGCCATGCCCGGCGGACGCGGGATGGGCGATTACCGGAACACCACCGTGCGGTGCCCATTGAGCAGGATGCGGTGCTCCACATGGCGGCGAACCGCGCGTGCCAGCACCAGCGATTCGGTGTCGCTGCCCAGCCGCACCAGCTCGCGCGGCGCCATGGCGTGGTCAACGCGGGCCACGTCCTGTTCGATGATCGGGCCTTCGTCCAGATCCTCGGTGACGTAGTGCGCGGTGGCACCGATGATCTTGACCCCGCGCGCGTGCGCCTGGTGATAGGGCTGCGCGCCCTTGAAGCTGGGCAGGAAGCTGTGGTGGATGTTGATCGCACGGCCGGCCAGCGCACGGCACAGCGTGGGTGACAGGATCTGCATGTAGCGCGCCAGCACCACCAGGTCGATGCGCTCACGCTCGACCAGGTCGATGATCTGCTGCTCCTGCACCGCACGCGTATCGGCGGTCACTGGCAGGTGGTGGAACGGTACCTGGTAGGACGCGGCCAATGGCGCGAAGTCGGCGTGGTTGGACGCCACTGCCGCGATGTCGACCTTCAGCTGGCCGCTGTGGGCGCGGAACAGCAGGTCGTTGAGGCAATGCCCCTGCTTGCTGACCAGCACCAGCAGGCGTGCCCGGCGGCGGCCGTCATGCAGCTGCCAGTCCATGCCGAAGCCTTCGGCAAGTTTGGCCATCGCGGCATGCACGGTCTCCAGCGGCAGGCCGGCGTCGCGGTCGAAATGCACGCGCAGGAAGAAGCGGCCGCTCTCCTCGTCACCGAACTGCTGGGCGTCGAGGATGTTGCAGCCGTGGTCGAACAACAGGCCGGACACACGGTAGACGATGCCGGTACGGTCGGGGCAGGACAGGGTGAGGATGGAGTCGGGGCGCATCGCCACAGTGTAGGGCAGCAGGGTGTCGATCGGAGCGATGGTCACCGATGCAAGCGAAGGGCTTGGTTCTGTCCCAAGCGATACTTGGCCGATCCCGTGGCAAGCTGGCCGGTCATGAACCTGTTGCAATTGATCCGCAGCTTCACCCGCACCGCAGAGACCGGCAGCATTGCCGCTGCGGCCCGCATCCTTGGCATCAGCGCCACCGCAGTCGGCCAGAACATCCACCGGCTGGAGGCGCATCTGGGCGTAAGGCTGCTGAACCGGAGTACGCGCCAACTCGCCCTCAGCGAGGCCGGCGCGCTGTACCTGGCGCAGGTGCGCCATATCGAGGGCGACCTGGCGCGCGCGCAGGCGAGGGTCACTGCCGGTGATATCGAACCGGCCGGGCCCCTGCGCATCGCCAGCAGCAGCGCCTTCGGCCGCCACGTGCTGGCACCGCTGCTGCCGTCACTGCAGCAGCGCTACCCGCAACTGCAGCTGGAGCTGCGCCTGACCGACCGCGCCGTGCAGCATGGTCCAGAGGCGGTGGATGCCAGCATCCGCATCGGCGCGCAGCTGGAAGACGGCGTCGTCGCACGGCAGCTGGCGCGCGTGCCGTTCGTGTTCTGTGCCGCGCCAGCCTACCTGCAGGCCCATGGCACGCCGCAGGAACCCGCCGAACTGGGTCGCCATCGCGGGCTGCTGCACCGCTTCCCCACCGATGGCCGACCGCTGCGCTGGGGTCTGCTGAAGGACGGCCAGCGCGTGGACGCCGCGCTGCCACCGAGCATGGTCTGCGATGACATCGATGCGCTGGCGACGCTGGCGGCGACCGGTGCCGGCATCACCCGGCTCGCCGCATTCGTGGCCGAGCCGTACCTGCGCGATGGCCGCCTGCAGGCGGTGTTCGGCGCCGACACCGCGTGGCGCCCGGAACCGATGGAGGTCTACTTCTGCGTCAGCGACCGCCGCGATTTCACCGCCAAGATCCGCGCGCTGTTCGAGCACCTGCAGGCCGGCATGGCGCCGGCCTGGCGGGTGTGAACCTCAGCGCGCCTTGAACACGCCACGCGCCTCGCGCGGCTCGCAGCGCAGGTACTGCGGCGCCGGTTCCACGCTGTCGCGCAATGCGGCAGCAGCGTGCCACGGCCAGCGCGGGTCGTAGAGGATGCCGCGTGCCAGCGCTACCGCATCGGCGTGGCGATGGCGCAGGATCGATTCGGCCTGCTCCGGTTCGGTGATCATGCCCACCGCGATCACCGGCATGCGTACCTTGGCCTTGATCGCCGCGGCGAACGGCACCTGGTAGCCGGGACCGACGGTGATCTTCTGGCGCTCGTCCAGGCCACCGCTGGAAACGTGCAGGAAGTTGCAGCCGCGCGCATCCAGCACCTGGGCCAGCGCTTCGCTCTGCACCAGATCCCAGCCACCCTCGACCCAGTCGCTGGCGGAAATGCGCACGCCCACGGCGATCCTGTCCGATACCGCCGCACGCACCGCGTCGAACACTTCCACGAGCAGGCGCAGGCGGTTCGGCAGCGAGCCGCCATAGCCATCGGTGCGGCGGTTGCTCAGCGGCGACAGGAACTGGTGCAGCAGGTAGCCGTGCGCGGCATGCAGCTCGATCAGCTCGAAGCCCAGGCGCTCGGCGCGCACCGCACTGGCGGCGAAGGCGGCGATCACCTCGGCGATGCCGGCCTCGTCCAGTTCCTGCGGTGCCGGATCGGCGGCATGGAACGGCAGCGGCGACGGCGCCACCGTGGCCCAGCCACGCGCATCATCGGCCGGCAGCTGGCCGCCGCCGTCCCACGGGCGCTTCACCGAGGCCTTGCGACCGGCGTGGCCGAGCTGGATGCCCAATGGCATCGGCGACCAGCGGCGGACGCTGGCCAGCACCTGTGCCAGCGCGGCCTCGGTGCCATCGTCCCACAGGCCCAGGTCGGCCCAGCTGATGCGGCCGCGCGGTTCGACGGCGGTGGCTTCCAGGATCAGCAGGCCGGCACCGGACTGCGCCAGGTTGCCCAGGTGCATGGCGTGCCAGTCGCTGGCGCGGCCGTCCTCGGCGGAGTACTGGCACATCGGCGCGATGACGATGCGGTTGGACAGGGTCAGGGGGCCGAACGAAATCGGCGAGAACAGCTGGCTCAAGACGGTGATGAACGACGTAGGGGGTGCGTATTGCACCGCTGCGCGGCTCGCGGATCAACCATCTGGATGGATCGCTGTTTCGCGTGACCTGCAGCAGCCGAGCGTGCGCCCGGCTCTACAGAAGCCCTCGCCCCTTGTAGAGCCGAGCCCGTGCTCGGCTCAGCGCGCAGCCCACGTGGCCAGCGCTTCAGCGCAGTCCCGCTCATCCTTGAACAACAGCAGGTCGTCGGCTCGGGTGCGGCCTCGGTTCAGCGCCGCTACCGGCAACCCTGCCTTCGCGGCCGCCTGCACGAAGCGGAAGCCGGAATAGACCATCAGTGACGAGCCCACCACCAGCACGGCGTCGGCCTGCTGCAGGTGATCGTGCACCGCCGCCACCCGTTCACGCGGCACGTTCTCGCCGAAGAACACCACATCCGGCTTCAGCAGGCCGCCGCCGTGCTG
>NZ_LXXZ01000044.1:0-2500 GCF_003244875.1 Stenotrophomonas sepilia | reverse complement strand
TAAGGGCGCATAGTCGCGGGCAGTAGACCCGAAACCGGGTGATCTAGTCATGCCCAGGGTGAAGGTGCGGTAACACGCACTGGAGGCCCGAACCCACTCCCGTTGCAAAGGTAGGGGATGAGGTGTGATTAGGAGTGAAAAGCTAATCGAACCCGGAGATAGCTGGTTCTCCTCGAAAGCTATTTAGGTAGCGCCTCATATGTATCCTCTCGGGGGTAGAGCACTGTTATGGCTAGGGGGTCATCGCGACTTACCAAACCATTGCAAACTCCGAATACCGAGACGGACTGTATGGGAGACACACGGCGGGTGCTAACGTCCGTCGTGAAAAGGGAAACAACCCAGACCCACAGCTAAGGTCCCAAATTTTGTGCTAAGTGGAAAACCATGTGGAAAGGCACAGACAGCCAGGAGGTTGGCTTAGAAGCAGCCACCCTTTAAAGAAAGCGTAATAGCTCACTGGTCGAGTCGGTCTGCGGGGAAGATTTAACGGGGCTAAGCACAGAACCGAAGCTTGGGGTGCATAACTTTGTTATGCGCGGTAGAGGAGCGTTCCGTAAGCCGTTGAAGGTGGATTGAGAAGTCTGCTGGAGGTATCGGAAGTGCGAATGCTGACATGAGTAACGATAATGCGGGTGAAAAACCCGCACGCCGAAAGCCCAAGGTTTCCTTGCGCAACGTTAATCGGCGCAGGGTGAGTCGGCCCCTAAGGCGAGGACGAAAGTCGTAGTCGATGGGAAGCAGGTTAATATTCCTGCACCTCGCGTAAGTGCGATGGAGGGACGGAGAAGGTTAGGTGTACCAGGCGTTGGTTGTCCTGGGGAAAGGCGGTAGGTTTGGATCTTTGGCAAATCCGGGATCCTCTAAGACCGAGCACCGAGACGAGCCTTTATGGCAAAGTCACTGATACCACGCTTCCAGGAAAAGCTCCTAAGCTTCAGCTTACGCAGACCGTACCGTAAACCGACACAGGTGGGTAGGATGAGAATTCTCAGGCGCTTGAGAGAACTCGGGTGAAGGAACTAGGCAACATGGCACCGTAACTTCGGGAGAAGGTGCACCCTTTTTGGTGGCTCGTGCGAGCTATAGCTGAAGAGGGTCGCAGTAACCAGGCCGCTGCGACTGTTTATCAAAAACACAGCACTCTGCAAACACGAAAGTGGACGTATAGGGTGTGACGCCTGCCCGGTGCTGGAAGGTTAATTGATGGGGTCAGCCGCAAGGCGAAGCTCTTGATCGAAGCCCCAGTAAACGGCGGCCGTAACTATAACGGTCCTAAGGTAGCGAAATTCCTTGTCGGGTAAGTTCCGACCTGCACGAATGGCGTAACGACAGCGGCGCTGTCTCCACCCGAGACTCAGTGAAATTGAAATCGCTGTGAAGATGCAGCGTTCCCGTGGCAAGACGGAAAGACCCCGTGAACCTTTACTATAGCTTTACACTGAACGTTGAGTTCGTCTGTGTAGGATAGGTGGGAGGCTATGAAACCATGGCGCTAGCTGTGGTGGAGCCATCCTTGAAATACCACCCTGTCGTGCTTGACGTTCTAACCTGGGCCCATTATCTGGGTCGGGGACCGTGTATGGTGGGTAGTTTGACTGGGGCGGTCTCCTCCTAAAGAGTAACGGAGGAGCTCGAAGGTACGCTCAGCGCGGTCGGACATCGCGCACTGTGTGCAAAGGCATAAGCGTGCTTGACTGCAAGATCGACGGATCAAGCAGGTAGGAAACTAGGACTTAGTGATCCGGTGGTTCTGTATGGAAGGGCCATCGCTCAACGGATAAAAGGTACTCCGGGGATAACAGGCTGATACCGCCCAAGAGTTCATATCGACGGCGGTGTTTGGCACCTCGATGTCGGCTCATCACATCCTGGGGCTGTAGTCGGTCCCAAGGGTATGGCTGTTCGCCATTTAAAGTGGTACGCGAGCTGGGTTCAGAACGTCGTGAGACAGTTCGGTCCCTATCTGCCATGGGCGTTGGAGATTTGAGAGGGGCTGCTCCTAGTACGAGAGGACCGGAGTGGACGAACCTCTGGTGTTCCGGTTGTCACGCCAGTGGCATTGCCGGGTAGCTATGTTCGGAAGCGATAACCGCTGAAAGCATCTAAGCGGGAAGCGCGCCTCAAGATGAGATCTCCCGGGGCACAAGCCCCCTGAAGGAACCATGTAGACTACGTGGTTGATAGGTCAGGTGTGTAAGTACAGCAATGTATTGAGCTAACTGATACTAATGATCCGTGCGGCTTGACCATATAACCTCAAGTTGCCTTGGCTTTACGACAGCGTCGTAAGAGCATCCAAGTGCACGCTACGTCACAAGAACTATGCGAGGCTGGCGCCTTGTCCCACAGGGACGAGTGCGACGCTCCAAAAGCCTCCCTGGTGAAATTAGCGCTGTGGAACCACCCGATCCCATCCCGAACTCGGAAGTGAAACGCAGCTGCGCCGATGGTAGTGTGGCTCAAGCCATGCGCGAGTAGGTCTGTCCTGCTCCTACGT
>NZ_LXXZ01000043.1 GCF_003244875.1 Stenotrophomonas sepilia | reverse complement strand
GGATTGTCGAGCGCTCCCTGCACGACGAACATGCGAGGGCCTGAACCATCGCTGGGAGGATCGCCCAAGACAACATGATCGACGCGTTCCAGGCCGCTGTGCTTGGCCTTTGCAAGCAGGCTGGCCGTCATTCGCTCGCTGGTTTCATCGAAGCTGCGCCCGTGCTTGGCATCCACGGCAGATACACCGTCGCGAATCTGCCGGTAGAGCGCATGGTCGGGGTGGCCGTCCGTTCGGGGATCCAGGCCTGCCTTGTCCAAGGTTGATTCGATGCTTTCCTGCAATGGACTCTTGGGAGCAAAGCCTGGGTGGCTTAGAGAGGGCGAGCCCTTTTCGGTTGTCTCATGGACCAGACGCTCCCCAGGTTTCAATGCACTTTCTGCGCGCTGCACGGCTTCGGCTTCGCGACGGGCGTACGCTCCGGCTTCCTCAGTGCCGCGAAGGTGATTGACCCCGTCGCGCAGGAGTCCAGGGCCACCGCCGACAAGTACGGTCGCCCCCAGCCGCAACTGGTGGATGTCTTTGCGATACTCCGCTATCCGGCGTAGGTCCTCGGCATCAGTGATCCGCGCCTCGGGGTCGTCCAGTACGGACTGCACTGGGCCCTTGTCGGTCATACGGTCAATGAAGTGAACCATTCGATGGGAATCACCCAACTGGACCGCAACCGCAGCGGACATGACATGGCCGCTTTTCATCCCAAGCGATACGAGCGAGGCGATGCGCTGGCCCTGCTCGGCATCGCGCAAGACTCCCAGTTCCTTGGGGAGTGCGTACATCTCAACCTTGCCGTAATGAGGGCCGGCCGCACTAACCAGGTCGCCCGCCATCACATGGTTGGTGAAGGGCGCCGCATTGGCCGGCTGGCCTTCAGGCAGGCGATACGCCAGCCCGGCAGCGCCGTAGGGGTTGAAGGCGTCGCCAGGAAGATTGTAGTGGTGGGCAGTGATCTGCGCGAGTGCGCCGCCTAGGGAATGTCCAGTGACGTACACCGGGCCATATCCGTTTTCCTCAGCTTGCTTGATTGCCTGCTTGGTCAGTACGAGGGCATCATTAATCTGTGCGTTGACTCTGGCGCTGACCATCGCTGCGTCGACGCCGCCATCAAGTATGGCCTGGCGATCAAACTCGGTGCCTCGGTGGGCGATGATGATCTCGTTGGTCTTGATGTTCCGGTACACAACGCCTTGATAGCCGCTGACTGCGTCACGTCGCCCTAGAACTTCGAAGTCTTCACCATCAACGCGCAGCGATTCCTTATCGCCTGGAGCTGGATGTGACGGTGGGGAGTAGGCTGCATTGGCCAGGGCTGCATTGGTTAGAGGTCTCATGGGACGATTCCTTTCGAAGGAGACGATATCTCTATGGCAAAGTACTTCTGCTTCTCGATATCAGACAATCTGTTGTAGCTATACTGGGACTGCGTTCGCACCCACCCAGGCGTCGAACTCTTTGTTTGCAGGGTCATTTGACTGTCTGCGTACGAAATCGATGTGAGTAGTTTCTTCAGTTCGAGATGGTGGACGGCAACTGATATGAAGCCTTCGCGTCCCTCGGAAATGACTGGGAATGAAGCTCGAATGATGCTGGGTTTCCATTCGCATGGCCCACGCCCGTAATAGTCAGCGACTGCCATGCCGTCCTCGAACACGGTGCTGCTGAACTCGGTTGCACTGACGCGTTGTACTGGGAACTCTACTGACTGCCGTTGGGGGGCGTACTGCACACCCTCGTAGTTGTTGATCGGTGGGAGGCAGAGCGGATCTATCTCGTAGGAGACGAAAACCTTCGGGAGGGTGAGCTCCACAGGCGCATCGTGGACCCGGATCACAATCGGTAGTGCATCCTTGGGTGCAGGATTCTCGCGATAGACCGGGTATGAGCGTTCCTTGTTGCATCCAGTAACGGCCAGTGTGATCAAGGCGATCAACGCCACGTGAGTGAGGGGGGGGGAGGGTTTCAGCATGAGCGGTCCATGTCGCTGATTGAGGTAGGCGCCTCTTCAGGGTTACTACGGGGCACGGTTCTCTGCGCGTGACGATACCGGCAGGATTGCCCTGATCCTTGATCGGCTGGACAGGAGGGAAGGCCGAGGAAGACGGCGCCATGTACCGCGCTACGGTGCACATCTGACAGGTTGCGCTGCTCGTGCTGCCAGCTTCCTTGGCCTTCATCCATGCATGCCTGTGGCGCGAGGCCTTGCGAGGTAGCGTTCATCGGCGTTCCGTTGCTCTACGTCATCCGACTATACGATCCGCTCCAGCCGTGCTCAAAGCTCTCGGTCATGCCAGTCTCAACGTCCTTCCAGGATTGAGTGAAGCGACGCCGGCACAGGGTCAGAAGCGAATCGGACACATTGACGATTTCGTCAAACTGTTGGAGCAGGGTCTTAACAATTACCTCGTCGAACGGCTCAGGGGGGAGCAGCGTTCGCAGAATCAGCGGCCGGCCGTATCCTGCCCGCCGTGCTTTCCTCCCAAGGCCATCAAGATTTCCGCGGCCCCGATTCCCTTTGGCTGGATCCAGACCGGTGAGCGCTGGGCGCTTTGGAATAACGGTCGCCGACGCCCTGCGTGTCCCTGCCAATGCGCTGTCGTGCCTCACCCTAGGCCTGTTAAAGTCTGCCCTGCAACCACGTACCGGAACCGACCATGGACCACGACACCCCGTTCGAACCCCTCAACGACCTCGAGGTGCGCCTGCTGCAGGCCCAGGACGGTACGCTGACCGCAGCGCAGTTCCTCGACGGCCTGCTGACCTCGACGGCGTTCGTGCTGCTGGACAAGGCCATCGGCGAAGATGGCGCCTGGGACGAGAGCATCTCGCCGCTGGTGCTGACCAGCGAGAGCGGTGAGCCGATGTTCGCGGTGTTCACTGCCCCCGAGCGCGCGGGCCTGTGGCACGAGCAGCTGCCGCAGTTCGCGCATGCCATGCCGATCGCGGTGCACGCGCTGCTGGCCGGCATCGGCGAGGGCGTCGGCCTGGTGCTGAACCCGGGCCTGGACGTGGGCATGGAGATGATTCCCGATGCCGTGGCCCAGCTGAAGCAGCGTGCGGCGGCGATTACCCGTGGGATGGCGCATTGAAGCCAGTGATATAGGGGTGCCGGCCAGCGGCCGGCACTACCAGGTGCTTCAGCGGGCGGCGGCAATCGCCTTCACCCGCGCCTTGGCCAGCGCTTCACCGATGGCCGGGCCCTTCAGATGGGTGGTATCCAGATCCCGCGCCTGCACTGACAACGCCGCCTGGTGCAGTCGCTTGAGCGTTTCGCCCTGCGGGTAGTCGGCGTCCTCGAAGCCGAGACGGCCACGCTTGTCGGCTTCGCAGCACAGTGCGATGCGCGCCACGCGCTCCGGCCGGCGCAGCGCATCACAGCGGCCCAGCAGTTCCAGCACGGTGGCATCGCGCAGTTCGTCGATGCGGTGCACGTTCAAGTGCTCGCGACACACCGCTTCAGCCAGCTGCTGGTGCTCGGCTGGAATCTTCAACCGCGCACACAGTGCCTTCAGCGGCTTGATGCCGCGCTGCTCGTGCATGATGTGGCGCGGCCATTCCTCCGGCGGGGTCAGGCCCTTGCCGAGGTCGTGGGTGAGCGCGGCGAAGCCGACCAGGTCATCGCCGGGGGCCAGCTTCGCGGCCATGTCGCTGACCATTTCCTGGTGGATGCCGGTATCGACTTCCGGGTGGAATTCAGCACGCTGCGGCACGCCGTACAGCGCTTCCAGTTCGGGCAGGATCGGGCCCAGGGCATGCGCATCGTGCAGTGTGCGCAGGAAGGCGGAGGGCCGCTCACTGACCAGCGCCTTGCGCAGTTCCTGCCAGACGCGCTCGGGCACCAGCGCGTCCAGCTCGCCACTGGCGGCGACCTCGCGCATCAGCGCCATGGTCTCTTCGGCGACGGTAAAGCCCAGCGGCGCAAAGCGCGCCATGAACCGGGCCGCGCGCAGCACGCGTAGCGGATCCTCAACGAAGGCCGGGCCAACGTGGCGCAGCACGCGTTGCTCGATATCGCGCACACCGCCATAGGGATCCACCAGCGTGCCGGTGTCTTCGTCAAAGGCAATCGCGTTGATGGTGAAGTCGCGGCGCTGCAGGTCTTCGTCCAGCGTCACCGCCGGATCAGCATCGACCACGAAGCCGCGATAGCCGCGGCCGGATTTGCGCTCGGTGCGCGCCAGTGCGTATTCCTCGCCGGTCTTCGGGTGCAGGAACACCGGGAAATCGCGGCCAACCGCTGTGTAGCCCTGCGCTTCCATCTGCGCAGGCGTGGCGCCAACCACCACCCAGTCGCGGTCGCCGGCAGGGCGCTGCAGCAGGCGGTCGCGCACGGCGCCGCCGACAAGATAGATCTTCATGGGGGAATGATCGCACGGTAGGCGCAGATGTTCCGGTAGTGCCGGCCGCTGGCCGGCAACCGCAGTCACCCCGAAGCTGCCGGCCAGCGGCCGGCACTACCGATGCAGCGGCCAGCCCGAGCCAGGCCAGCAGGCTCATCGTTTCCCTCCCCACGGAATGGATACCGGGGAATGCCGGCCAGCAGCCGGCAGTACCGTGTTGCGGTCAATCGCCACCCTGCTCGGCGTCGGCCGCGCAGCTGAATTTCTTGCGCTTGTCCACCAGGCGCCCCATCAGGCGGTCGCTCAGCGGCAGGGCATCACCATTGAGGCGCCAGTCGTAGATCACGCTGAAGGCCAGAACGCGGGCAACGTACTCGCGGGTTTCCTTGTAGCTGATGGTCTCGATCCACAGGTCCGGATCGAAGTCCGGGCGCTGGCCCTGCCAGCGTGCGGTCGGGGTCGGGCCGGCGTTGTAGGCGGCGATGGTCACGTACGGCAGACCGTCGTACTTGTTCATCAGCTGGCGCAGGTAGGCGGTGCCGATGGCAATGTTGGTGTCCGGGTCGTACAGGCTGTCGGCGCCGCCGTAGCCGGTCAGGCCGATCGACTTGGCCACGCTGGCACCGGTGGCCGGCAGCACCTGCATCAGGCCCATGGCATTGGCAGGCGAGCGCGCACGCGGAGTGAAGGTACTCTCGGCGCGGATCTCCGCGGCCACCCAGGCCGGGTCGATCGCGTTGCGTGCCGATTCGCGGCGGATGGTGGCGTCGTGATGCAGCGGGAAGCGCAGGTCGTACAGGCGCTGTTCCTGCGGCTGCTTGCCGAGCGCGAACACGGCGCGGTCGAACCAGCCGTTGTCCTGCGCCACGCGCACGGCGAGGCGGCGCTGGGTGTCATCGAAGCGCGACAGCGCGCTGTTCCATTCGGCCACGGCCCAACCGGCGCGGTCGATCTGGTACAGCGCCATCGCGCGCTGGATGGCCGGGTCGCGCGCGATCACCGCCTGTGCCTGTGCGCTGTCGTTCGGCTTCCACGGGCACAGGGTGTAGCCCTGCTGCAGCTTGTCGGCGGCCAGGAAACCGTGGAAGGTCGGTGCGCGTGCGGCTTCGCGGAACAGCGGCTGCGCCTGCTGGGCCTGGCCGGTTTTTTCCAGCATGCGGCCTTCGAAGTAGCGCCAGCGCGGGTCGCTGCGCTGCTTGCTGCCCATCTTGCGGATCGCGGCCAGCGCTGCCGGCCAGTCGCCGCGCGACATCGCTTCGCGCACGCGCCATTCGTGCAGGCGCTCGTCGTAGGCCGATTCGGGTACCGCGTTGAGGCGGCGTGCCGAATCGGGCAGGTAGGAGGCCACCGTCCACAGCGCGATCTGGTACAGCACCTGGCCCTGCTGGTCGGCACTCAGGCCGAGCGCCTGGGCGTACTGCGGCAGCTGCTGCTCGGTGGCGCCGGGGTCGGCCTTGGCCAGCTTGGCCAGGCCATCGGTGGCGATGCGCCGGCTGCGCTCGTTGCGCGGCCAGTTCAACGCGCTGGCATTGGGCTTGTCGACAAAGGCTGCGTAATTGTTCGCCAGCGCCAGGTCGGCGGCGGGCAGGCCGCGTGCGGCGCTGCGCATCACCGCCGGTTGCTGGGCATCGGCGGCGGCATCGATGCGTTCCCAGCGCAGGGCGTCGCTCAGGCCACCCTGTGCCTGCAGTACGGCAAAAACGGCATCACAGCCGTCCGGCAGCGACTTGCCGTTCTTGCGCCACAGATCCTGCGCTTCACTGATCCACTGCGGATCGACCCTGCCCGTCACCTGGCGCGCGGTCAGCTGCGCACAGCGCAGGCCGGGGTTGTCGGTGGGCGCCCAGTTGGCCAGCAGGGTCGGCCAGTCCTGGCGGCGTGCGAGCGAGGGCAGCCACACGCTGCGGAAGGTGCTGGCCACGGCCTGGCCGTCATAGCGCTTGAGGAAGGCCTGCGCCTGCGCGGTATCGACGGTGTCGATGTTGCGCCGCAGGTCGGCGTACTCCAGCCAGCCATAGGCCGGATGGCGGCTGAGCGCAGCGGCCTGGCCAGGATCGTACTGGCCGCGTTCGGCGGCTGCGATCGCGGCTTTCAGCTGCGCGTTCTGGGCATCGAGGGACTGGGCATTGGCGCAGCCGATCAGCAGCGTGGTGGCCAAGGGCAGCAGGGACAGGGCGGTCGAAGTGCGTCGGGTCATGGCGACCAGCATAGCGGGCGATGGCTGAATTCAGTTTCGCATTGCGTGCACGCCCGGCGTCGGCAACGACAGCTGAATGAATCCGCGCAGGCCCCTGCCGCACGGGGTCGCAGGCGTCGTAACGTCGGCCCTGGGCGAACGGCCCGGCTGCAGGGAGCGGCACATGGCGTTCAGTAGCGCAGGAGGAAGCGGCCCGCTGGCGGACATCAATGTCACGCCACTGGTGGATGTGATGCTGGTGCTGTTGATCATCTTCATTGTGACCGCGCCGATCGTGGCCCGGCCGATTGCCGTGCAGTTGCCGCAGGCCACCGATCGCGTGGTTGACCGTCCCGAACCGCCCCCGCCGATCGAGCTGCGCCTGGACGCTGGCAACCAGCTCAGCTGGAATGGCCAGCCGATGGCGATCAGTGAGCTGCAGGCGCGCCTGCAGGCACAGGTGGGCGAACATGCCGGCAACCTGCCGGAGCTGCGCATCGCCACCGATCCGGCGGCCGAGTACGAAGGCATGGCGCGGATATTGGCTGCGGCCGAGGCGACCGGCATGGAGCGGATTGCCTTCGTGCGATAGAGCGTTGTCTCACTGCCGCTCATGCGGTGATTGCAGCATGAGCGGCGCTTGCCCTGCTGACAGCGTCGCATCCAGAATCCGCAGAAAAGCCATTTCAATCTGCGCCGGAACCGGGGTCGGATGTGCTCGCCACCTTCTGGTCTCAGGGTCATGTTCAACGTCGAAAGCGGTCAACTCGGCTCTCTCGAAATCCACCACAACCGTCCACCCCTCTCCTGAGGCCGAGGCCGCATCGCTGGGAGAGAGGCAGTTGTTGCACTCGATCACGCCGCCTGCCCTCGATTCGCCTGCCAGAGGAAGAAGCAGCGTGATCACCATCATGACGCTCGGCACGGCAGTTAGTGCTTTCATGATCGATCCGCCCGCGAATGGCTGGAGGTGCGAGTCTGCACCGGGTCGATCAAGCGGGCCTTCTGAATGAAGGAATTTCAGACTATTCCTGAAATGGTTCGGCAAAGGCACTTTCATGCGCGCGGTAGTTTCCGGCGCGCGCTGTCGCGGCCAGCATCAAAGCGAAGCGGCGGAACATTACCGTCCGGTTCTAAACGGCATTCATCTGACGCAAATGTCATGCAATTGCGTCAATTCCGCGTGAAAGAGTGTCGATCGTCACGCCGTGATTTTTACCGCTTGTTTACAAAGGAGACGCTGCCGCCATGCAGGGGGAGCGCGGCAGTCCATGTCCCGACATTCCTTTGGAGAGAGAGCGAATGAATCACCTGCACCACCGCCCGTTGGCGGTTGCCGTCACGCTGTGCGTGATGGCCCTGGCCCCATTGGGTGCCGCTGCACAATCCACCACCAACCTCGACGCGGTGGAAGTGACCGGTACCCGCATCAAGCGCGCTGAAGTCGAAGGCCAGGTGCCGATCCAGACGCTGACCCGCGGTGATATCGAACGCACCGGCCTGACCTCGATCGGTGAAGTGCTGCAGCAGCTCACGGGTTCCGGCTCTGCGCTCAACGCCAAGTTCAACTCGTCCGGCAACTTCGGTTTCCCGCCCGATGGCAGTGGCGTGGGTGCCGGCTCGGCGCAGGTCGATCTGCGCCACCTGGGTGCCAAGCGCGTGCTGGTGCTGGTTGACGGCATCCGCTGGGTCAACGAGTCGTCCGCATCGGGCGTCGGTGCGGCCACCGACCTCAACACCATTCCGCTGGCCATCGTCGAACGCATCGAGGTGCTGGAAGACGGCGCGTCGTCGCTGTACGGCTCCGATGCCATCGCCGGCGTGGTCAACATCATCACCCGCCGCGACTTCGATGGCGGGCAGGTGACGCTGAACTATGGTGAGTACAGCAAGGGCGACGGCACCCAGAAGGGCGTGGACCTGGCGTGGGGCAAGAGCGGTGATCGCTTCAGCCTGTTCCTGGGCGCCAGCTGGACCAAGCAGGACCCGGTATTCGCCAAGGATCGCGAGCAGTCACGTTTCCCGATTCCGGGCACCGGCCTGGCCTTCGGCAGCGGCGGCATTCCACAGGGCCGCTTCGCCTTCGTCGACCCCAACACCGGTGCCGAGCAGGACATCGTGCCCAACAGCGGCGTGCCCAACCCGCGTTACGACGGCAGCGCCGGCTGCAACCGCAGCGATGACTACCACTGCTTCACCAGCGCCGACCGCTTCAACTTCGCCGAATACAACATGGTGCTCACGCCGTCCGAGCGCAAGGGCCTGTTCGGTCAGTTCCGCTTCGACATCACTGACAACGTGCAGTGGTACATCAAGGCACTGGGCAACCGCCGCGAGTCGACCAACCAGGCCGGCCCCGAGCCGCTGTTCTTTGGTCCCGATGGCGCCACCGGTAATCCGTTGGCCGACAACATCGTGGTCTCGCGCCTGAATCCGTACAACCCGTTCGGCTTCGACCTGGTGTCCTCGGGCAACATGAGCCTGATCGGCCGTCGCCCGGTGGAAGGCGGTGCGCGCGTGTTCAAGCAGGAGGTCAACACGACCTACGTGGCCACCGGCCTGGTCGGCAACTTCCAGGCGGCCGACCGCAGCTGGTACTGGGACGTCAACGGCATGTACAGCAAGAACAAGGCCGAACAGACCAACTACGGCAGCTACAACATCTACAACGTCAACATGGCGCTGGGTGACCCGGCGGTGTGCGCGGCTACCCCGGGCTGCGTGCCGTTGAACATCTTCGGTGGCGTCGGTTCGATCACCCCGGACATGCTGAAGTGGATCCAGCCGGTGGTGCGCGACCGCAGCCAGAACGAGCTGAGCCTGTTCACCGCCAACCTGTCCAGCGAGCTGTTCTCGCTGCCGGCCGGCCCGGTGTCCTTCGCCACCGGTTTCGAGTACCGCAAGTACGAGGGCTGGTACCAGCCGGATCCGCTGACGGTGATCGGCCACTACAACGGCGTGCCGTCGCAGCCGACCTCCGGTTCCTACGACGTCAACGAGGCCTACCTGGAGTTGAGCGTGCCGATCTTCGCCGACTCCTCGTTCGGCAAGAAGCTGGACCTGAGCCTGGCCGGCCGCTATTCGGATTACTCCACTTTCGGTGGCGAGTTCACGCCCAAGTACGGCCTGCGCTGGCAGGTGACCGATGACTTCGTGCTGCGCACCACGTACGCCGAGGGTTTCCGCGCACCGTCCATCGGCGAACTGTACGGCTCGGCCGCACGTGCCGACCTGCAGCTGTTCGATCCGTGCTCGGTGGGCCTGGGCGGTACGCCGCCACGTGGCAGTGCCGCCAATTGTGCCGCGCTGGGCGTGCCGGCCGGCTTCCAGCAGGCCAACTCGCAGATCTCGGTGACCACCGGCGGCAATCGTGATCTGGAACCGGAGCGCTCGCGCAGCTTCAGCACCGGCTTCGTGTGGAGCCCGTGGTTCGGCAACAACGCGTCGTGGTCGGAGCGCTTCGATGTGGAGGTGACCTTCTACCGCCACGCCATCGATGGTGCGATCCAGGCCATCAACGCGCAGACCCAGCTGGACCTGTGCGTGGACACGCTCGACCCGCTGTACTGCGATGGCATCACCCGCGCCAGCACCGGTGCGGTCAGCAGCTTCAACAACCGCCTGACCAATCTGGGCTCGATCAAGACCGACGGCTGGGACGTGGACCTGTTCTGGACGTTGCCGCAGACCTCCTTCGGCCAGTTCAAGCTGGCGTGGAAGAACACGTTCGTCGGTCGTTACGAAGCCACCGGCGCGGCCGGGCAGAAGCAGCCGCAGAAGCCGGGCGTGGAAGTGGCCGACAGCTCCATTCCGGAGTGGACCAGCAACGCCAGCATCGCCTGGACGATGGACCGCTGGAGTGCGAACTGGACGGTGCGGCACATTTCCGAGCTGACCGAGAACTGCGGCGATGCCGTGGCATTCCCGGTGTGCAGCAACCAGGCCGACGGCACCAACACGCTCTCGGCCACCACCTTCCACGACATGCAGGTGGGCTACAAGATCGACTGGATGAAGGGGCTGCAGCTGACCGCGGGCCTGAACAATGTGTTCGACAAGGATCCGCCGATCTGCCTGTCGTGCTCGTTGAACGGGTATGACGCCTCGACCTACGACATCCCGCGTGGCCGTTACTGGTACCTGCGCGCGGACCTGCGGTTCTGATGTGAGGGGGGCAGCGCCGGTCAGTTCCGGCGCTGCCTTGCGGATGTAGCGCCGAGCCCGCACTCGGCTGATTCTCTGAGCCGAGCATGGGCTCGGCTCTACAGGTGCGGGGCGGTCGTACCCCGCGTCTGATCAGAACGCCCAGGTGAACGTCAGCGAGCCATTGCGGCCATCGCCGTACGCACCGTAGCCGTTGATCTGCGAGAAGTACTTCTTGTCCAGCAGATTGTTCAGGTTGGCCTGCACGCTCCATTCCGGCGACAGGCGGTAACGCACGAAGGCGCTGACCAGGGCGTAGCCGCTCTGTTCGATGCGGCCGTAAGCCGGCACCGCGTAGTAGATGCGGTTCTGCCAGTTGGCGCCGCCGCCGACGGTCAGTGCCTGCAGCGACTGCGGGGTGTAGCTGGTGAACAGTTTCAGCGCGGTCTGCGGCAGGTTGGTGTTGATGTCGGCGCCGTTGATGTCCTTGGCCACGTAGCGCGAAGCACCGAAGGTCGCGTTCCAGCCGGGTGCCAGTTCGCCGTTCAGTTCGAACTCGAAGCCACGGCTGACGGTGCCACGCGCGGCCACGTAGGCCGTTTCGCCGCCGGTGCCGCCGATGACCGGCTCGCCGGTGGACTGGCCGACGTTGTCCTGCTCGATGCGGAACACCGCCACCGAGGCATTCAGTCGGTTGTCGAACCAGGCACCCTTCACGCCCACTTCGTAGCTCTTGCCGTCCACCGGGTCCAGGTAGCTGCCGTTGCGGTCCTTCAGCATCTGCGGCTGGAAGATCTCGGTGTACGAGGCATAGGTGGAGTAGGTGTCGTTGATGTCGAACACCAGGCCCGCATACGGGGTGGTGACTTTGTGCGAACGGTCGGCGCCTTCGCCTTCGCTCTTCCAGTCGGTGTAGCGCGCGCCCACGATCAACTTCAGCGGATCAGCCAGCGACAGGCGTGCTGCAGCATAGGCGGCCTTCTGGGTGATGGTGCCTTCGCTGGCCAGGGCCAGCGGATTCCAGTTCGGTTCGCTGATGCTGCCGTTCCAGTTCAGGTAGCTGGAGAAGGGGTCCCAGGCGAGGCCGGCGCCGCCGATCTGGTAGTCGCCGTAGTTGGCGTACTCGCGCCTGTTGTAGCTCAGGCCGCCCATCACTTCGTGCTTCAGGCCAAACAGCTCGAACGTGCCACTGAAGTAGCCGTCCACCGCATTGACCTTGCGTTCGGTGTTGTAGAAGCCGGCCGACGGCGAAATGCCGGCACCGGTGTTCTTGTCGAAGAACGAAGCGCCGGTGACCCAGTCGTTGTAGGCCGGGTAGAACAGCTTGTCGTCGGCCCTGGTTTCGTCGTGGGTGGCGCCGATGCGGACTTTCCAGTCATCGTTGAAGGCGTGTTCCAACGTGGCGAACGCGCGCTTGCTGGTGGTGTCCCAGTAGGTCCAGCTCGGGTTCGGATTGAACGATTCGTCGTAGCCGGTGCTGGTTCCATCGGAGAACAGCATCGGGAAACCACCCCAGGTGGCGCCGTTGGCGCGCTTCTGCTGGTAGTCGTAGCCCACGCTCAGCTGGGTGTCCGGGGTCAGGTCGGCGTCGATGACGGCGTAGCCCAGCGTCTTGTGCTGGTTGTAGCGGTCCATCTGCGCGTCGGTGTCCAGGTAGCTGCCGATCACGCGGGCGCGCACCGAACCGCTCTTGTTCAGCGGGGTGGTCACGTCCACGGTGCTGCGGGTGCGGCCCCAGCTGCCGACGTTCACCGAGACGCTGCCGGTCAGTTCGGCGCTGTCGGCGTGCTTGCGCACCAGGTTCACCGACGCCGACGGGTTGCCGGCACCGGTCAGCAGGCCGGTGGCGCCACGCACCACTTCCACGCGGTCATACAGCGCCAGGTCCAGGCCGGAATCGCCGTAGCTCCAGTTCTGCACCATCTGCGTCGGCAGGCCATCGAACTGGTAGCTGTCGATGTAGAAGCCACGCGAATAGAACTCGGTGCGCTCGCTGTCGGACTGGGTGCTGCTGACGCCGGTGGTGTTGGCCAGCACGTCGATGATGTCGTCCAGGTTCTGATCTTCGATGCGCTGGTGGCTGATGATGCTGAGCGACTGCGGGATCTCGCGCGGTGCCAGGTCGAAGCGGGTACCGGCCGAGGTGCGGCGCACCGAATAGCCTTCGGCGCGTTCGCCCTTGACCACCACTTTGTCGAGCGTGGTCGGGTCGGCGGCGGTGTCGGCGAAGGCGGCCGGGGCCACGGCGCAGAGTGCAGCGAGCACGGCAACGGACAGCCGTTGCGGCTGCGGGATACGGAAAGCGGAACGGTTCATGGGGGTCCTGGACGAGCACGCGCGCTCGGCCAGCATCCAGAAGGCGAGGCGCTACGGGTGGGAAACGGGCGGGCAGGCCGTCCTGGCACACCGGAAACGAAAGAAATGGTAATACGAACTATTACTATTTACAAATCATGAACGCGGAAGGCGCTCGCGCAGGACTCGACGCAGCACACGGCGTTCAGCGCAGCAGCGGCAGTGGATCGCGGGCGCCGTCGGCGCCGTAGATGCCCCAGTGCAGGTGCGGCGGCGTACCCTTGGCGTTGCCGCTGTCGCCGACGTGGCCGAGAAGGTCGCCGGCCTGGACCACCTGGCCGCGCGCCAGGCCCTCGGCCCAGTCGTCCAGATGGGCGTAGTAGTAGCGCTCGCGCCCGGGCCCAATTACCCACACTTGGCGGCCACCGAGGCCGCGGTCGCTGACATCCACGACGACGCCGGCGGTGGCACTGCGCACCGGGGTGCCGCGCCTGGCGAAGATGTCGATGCCGGCGTGGGAGCGGTCACGGCCGCGCGGAGCGCCGAACGTATCGGCGATCTGGCGGGGCCGCACGCCTTCCACCGGCACCGGAAGCTCGGTGGCCGGAGGCATCCGCGACAGTGTCCACAGCAGTTTCGGTGCAGCAGCCCATGGGCTGTTCCACAGCGCCATCGCGGCAACGATCGCGATGACCAGCCACAGGCCGCGCAGCAGCCAGCGGCGCAGGCGACGGGCGGGGGAGTGCGGTGTGTTCATGGTCTCCGACTGTAGCGCCGAGCCATGCTCGGCGGCTGTTACTTTGTGGTCAAAGCGCAGTCGAGCATGGCTCAGCGCTACAGAACCGGGGCCAGCGGCACTTCGAAACTGCGCTTCAACGTTCCCAGTGCCACCGAGGTGCGGAAGCGCTCGATGTTGTCATCGCCACCGAACAGGCGCTCGGTGATCGCTTCGTACTCCTCCATCGACGCGGCCGAAAGCAGCAGCAGGAAATCGCCGTCGCCGGTGATCGAGTAGCACTGCTGCACGGCCGGGTCGTCCTGCACGCGGCGCTTGAACGGCGCCACGCGTTCACGCAGCTCGCTGACCACGCGCACCTCGACGATGATGGTCAGCGGCCGGCCGATCTTTGCGGCATCGATCACCGCCACATTGGCCGCGATCACGCCGCTGTCCTGCAGCCGCTTGATGCGTCGCTGCACGGCCGGGGTGGACAGGTGCACGGCCTCGGCGATCTCGCGCTGCGGCAGGGTGTTGTCCCGCTGCAGCAGGTCGAGGATGGCGCGGTCGAAGCTGTCGAGCACGGGGGCGGTGGCCATGGCGAGCAGAAGTTGCACGAACAGGCTGTCAATTGAGCCAAGTGCTCGGCGCCGGCGCAATAGACTTTGCCCATGCAGACCTCACGACTTGCGCCGATGTTGCCGGCGCTGGCGGTGCTCGGCTCGGTCACCTCGTTGGCCATCGGCACCTCCTACGCCAAACACCTGTTCCCGCTGATCGGCGCACAGGGCACCAGTGCGCTGCGCGTGGGCTTCTCGGCGCTGTTGCTGCTGCTGTTCTGGCGGCCTTGGCGCTGGAAGACCCGCCGCGTGGATGCCATCACCCTCCTGCGCTACGGGCTCACCCTGGGCCTGATGAACCTGCTGTTCTACATGGCCCTGCGCACGATTCCCTTCGGCATTGCGGTGGCCATCGAATTTACCGGGCCGCTGACGGTAGCGATGCTGTCATCACGACGCCCCATCGATTTCGTCTGGGTGGGGTGCGCGGCGGTGGGGCTGTTGCTGCTGCTGCCGATCGGCGGCGGGCCGGCACTGGATCCGGCAGGCGTGCTGTATGCGATGGGCGCAGCGGCGTGCTGGGGCCTGTACATCGTGTTCGGCAAGCGTGCCGGCCACCTGCACGCTGGGCATTCGGTGTCGCTGGGGCTGCTGGCGGCTTCGCTGGTGGTGGTGCCGGTGGGCGTGGCGCATGCCGGTGCCGCGCTGCTCGATCCGAAGATCCTGGCGGCCGGCCTGCTGGTGGCGCTGGTGTCCAGTGCGATCCCGATGTCGCTGGAGATGATGGCGCTCAAGCGCCTGCCAAAGGAAACCTTCGGCATCCTGATCAGCATGGAGCCGGCGGTGGCCGCGCTGTGGGCGATGCTGCTGCTGCACGAGCACCTGCATGGATTGCAGTGGCTGGCGATCGGTTGCACGGTGCTGGCCTCGGTGGGCAGCACGATGACGGCGCGGCGATTGAAGGTGCCGGTGGTGCAGGCAGGGTAGCGCCGGAGAGCGTGCGGACCTACGGTCCGCACCCACCAGAGCGGCGTGCCAACCAAGGTTGGCACCTACCGGGAGCGTTCAGCGCAGGGCGTCGGCCGGGACGTCGATCTGCATCGCCAGGGCGAGGTGATCGGAAAACGCGGCCGGTATGGCTTCCACGGTGCGGGTCTGCAGGCCACTGCTGACCAGGATGTGGTCGATGGCGCGGTCGGGGCGCCAGCTGGGGAAGGTCGGCACGATGCAGCCGGGCGGCTGCAGCCGGGTCTTCTGGTACAGCACCTGCATTTCCGGGCGTTCTGCCAGGCAGTTGAAGTCGCCCATCAGCACCGCGTTGGGGTGGTCGGACAGCAGCTCGGCGATGAAGCCCAGCTGCGACATCCGCGATCCCGCGCCCAATGACAGATGCGCCACCGCCACCGCCAGGCCGTCGGTACCGTCGCCGAACTTGGCCAGCAGCACGCCGCGCCCGCCGATGCGGCCGGGCAGGGCGTGGTCCTGCACTTCCACCGGTTCGAGCTTGCTCAGCAGGCCATTGGCGCTGGACGCGACCCCGCCCATGCGCCGGTTCGGCTGGTGGCTCCAGTAGTTGAAGCCGGCGCGCTGGGCCAGGTAATGGGTCTGGTTGGTGAAGCCCGAGCGCAGGCTGCCCGGGTCGGCCTCCTGCAGGCCGACGATGTCATGTTCGCGCGCCAGGGTGGCGATCGCGTCCAGGCTGCTGCGCTTGCGACCCGCCGGCAACGCATGTGACCAGCTGCGGGTCACATAGTCGCTGTAACGGCGGGTACTTGAGCCGGCCTGGATGTTGGCCGTCAGCAAGCGCAGGGTCCGTGTACGGGGGGAATTCACGGCCGGGAAATGCTTCTCTTGGATCAGTGAGCCTGGGCCGCACCGCGTTCGCGGGCGATCAGGTGGTCGGCGATGCGCAGCATGTCCGGGAAGCTCTTGCCCTTCACCAGGTACTTGCCGTTGACGATGATCGACGGGGTGCCGCTGATCTGGCTGCGCTGGGCGAACTGCTTGGCCGAGTTGGTCTTGGCATTCACCGCGAAGCTGCCCATGGTGGCCGCGAACTGCTTCGGATCAACGCCGTAGGCGGCGTAGAACTTGGCGATGTCTTCTACCGAGTCACGGCCGCGCTCGCCCTTCAGGGTCTTCTGCGAGTGGATGGCGGCGTACAGCGCTTCGTGGGTCTTCTCCTGCACGCCCAGGGTCTGCGCGGCGTAGAAGGCACGGGCGTAGTCATCCCAGGTGCCGCCGAACATGGCCGGCACGTAGACGAAGTTCACGTCGCTGGGCAGGCCGGCCTTCCATGGGCCGACCAGCGGCTGGAACGCGGCGCAGGCCGGGCAGACGTAGCCGAAGATCTCGGTCACTTCGATCTTGCCGGCGGCCGGCTGGAACGGCTGGCCGTTCGGGATCACCTGGTAGTCGGCACCTTCCACCGGAGCCGGGCCGGTCAGTGCGGCGGTGGTCGGGGCCGGTGCGGCGGCCGGCGCCGCTTCGGCCGGGGCCTTCTCGCCTTCAGCGGCAGCCGGCGCGGCGCCTTCGCTGCCCGCTGCCGGCGCAGCAGCCGGTTCGGCCGGGGCCGCGGTGGTGTTGGTGCTGCCGTCGTCGGCCTTGCAGGCGGCCAGGATCGGCAGCAGCGCTGCGAGGGCGAGGGCGTAACGGATCTTCATGGAAACGTCTCCAGCATCTGGAAAGGTGGGGCCGGCGGCAAGCGCCGGCCAAGGGGAAATGATGACATGCGGCGGCGACAACGCCGTGTCGGTGGTGGGTGTTGGTTCAGCGGCCGCGGGCGGCGCGCGCCTGCGCGATCAGCGCCGAGGCAATGCGCAGCTGGTCGTCGAAGCTCTCGCCGCGCACCAGGTATTGGCCGTTGATGATCAGGGCCGGTGTGCCCGGGATCTTGGTGCGCTGGGCGAACGCGCGCGCGGCGTCGACCTTCTTCTGCACGGCATCGCCGCGCAGGGCCTGGATGTAGCGGTCCGGGGTCACGCCGTAGGCCTTGTAGAAGGTGGCGAGCTCATCGGCCGAGACGTTCTGCATCGGCAGCGACCCCTGCTCGTGCAGGGCCTTGAACACGGCGGCATGGCTGCGCTTGGCCACGCCGACTTCATCGGCGGCGTAGTAGGCCAGGGCCCAGGCATCCCAGGCACCGCCGAAGGCCGCCGGGACCGGGGTGAAGCGCACGTCGGCCGGCAGCTTGGCCGCCCAGGCTTCCAGCTGCGGTTCGAAATGGGCGCAGTGCGGGCAGGTGTAGCCGAAGACTTCGACCACCTCGATCTTGCCGGCCAGCGGCTGGAACGGGCCCGGCTGGGCGATGCGCTCGTAGTCTTTGCCCTCGACCAGCGGGGCATTGGCGGGGGTGGCGGCGCAGGCTGCCAGCGGCAGCAGCACCAGCACGGACAACAGCAGGCGGGAAATCAACCTCATCGACACGCATCTCCGTTGAAAAAAGCAACGCCGGCGCAGCCGCCGGCGTGAAGGAAACATACCGCAGCCGTGGGCCGTCGTCGCGGCCCGGGCCGACCAGTGGTGGTCAGGGGGCGGCAGCCGGTTGTGTTGGCGTGGCCGCGCCGGCCACATCGTCGGCCTTGTTGTGCAGGCCCTGCAGGTAGCTCGACAGCGCCTGCACCTCCTGCTCGCTGAGCTTCTGCGCGACCGTGGCCATGATCTGGAAGTGCGCCTTGTCGGTCTCGTTGGTCTGGCCGGCCTGGTACTCCTGCAGGCGGCGCGCGACATAGCTGGCGTGCTGCCCACCGAGGTGCGGATAGGCCGGACCGGGATTGCCGGCACCGCTGGGGCCATGGCAGGCCATGCAGGCCGGCAGGCCACGCTTGGCATCGCCGCCGCGGTACAGCTGCTGGCCGATCTCGTAGAACTTCATGCCTTTGTACGGGCCCTCGGTCACCGCCGTGTCATCGGCGATGCCGGCGTTGGCTTTCTGCGTGGCGAAGTAGGCGCCGATATCACGCATGTCCTGCGGGGTGAGGTTCTGCACGAACGGCACCATCGCCACTGCCGCGCCGGAACTGCGCTGGCCATTGGCGATCAGGGCCATCTGCTGGGCCACGTAGCGCTCGCTCTGGCCGGCAATGGACGGATACATGTCCACCGTGGAATTGCCGTCGACGCCATGACAGGCCGCGCAGGCCGAGGCCTTGGCCTGGCCGGCCTTGGCATCGCCCCAGTGGGTCTTGCTGAAATCCACCTCCAGCGAGGCGGTGTTGATCGGCCCATTGTCGGGCAGCGGGGTCAACGTGGTCTGCGCGAACGCAGCAGCGGCAACGACTACAGCAGTGGCAAGGGCGGATACGGCAAGAACGCGAGCGTGGCGCATGCTGAAGCTCCGTATGGACCGGGCCGGGCGGTGGCCGCCGGCATCGTTCGGATTATCAACGCCGTTTCCGCGCACGGTCAACGCAGCAGTGCAGCAAAATGCCCGCAAAGGCCGCCGGCACGGGCGCGCGGCGCCGCAACATGCGATCCTAGGCACATGTCATTGCTCATCGAACGTGCCCGTTACCACCTTTCGGCCCATAACGTGCGGCAGCTGCCGCCCGACGAAGGGGCCGAAGTGGCCTTCGCCGGCCGCTCCAACGCCGGCAAGTCCAGTGCGCTCAACGCGCTGACCCGCCAGAACGCCCTGGCGCGTGTCTCCAAGACCCCCGGCCGTACCCAGCAGCTGGTGTTCTTCCAGGTCACCCCGGAGGCGCATCTGGTCGACCTGCCCGGTTACGGCTACGCCAAGGTGCCGCTGGACCTGCAGGCGCACTGGCAGGCCTTCATCGACAAGTACTTCCGCACCCGCGAGGCCCTGAAGGGGCTGGTGGTGGTGATGGACATCCGTCATCCGCTGAAGGACTACGACCGGCAGATGCTGTCCTATGCCGTGCAGCGCGGCCTGCCGGCGCACGCCCTGCTGACCAAGGCCGACAAGCTCAGCCGCAGCCAGCAGATGCAGTCCCTGCAGAAGGTGCGCAAGGAGCTGCAATCGGCCTACGGTGACAGCGTCAGCGTGCAGGTGTTCTCCGGCGAAGACCGTACCGGCGTGGACGAAGCCCGCGCCGTGATCGGCGGCTGGCTGGGGCTGGAATAAGGCCTTCCCTGCCTTCCTGTAGAGCCGAGCCTACGCTCGGCGGCGGAATCCCGGCACGCTGCGCGTGGTAGCCGAGCATGGGCTCGGCGCTACACGAGGTCATTTCAACGGCGAATACTCCGCCGGGACCCACGCATAGGCCTGGCCTTCACTGCGGACGTGGCCCAGGCCGGGGAACGGCAGGTGCGCACCGGCCACCCACCAGCCGTTGGCGGTGGCCTGCTGCAGCAGCCCGCGACGGCTGGCGATGGCCGCCTTGCGGTCCGAATCGGCCTCGAACGCGGCCTCCGGGTGCGCGAACTGCACCGCATGGAAGTGCAGCACGTCGCCCCACACCAGCAGTGACTGGCCCTGGCTGTCGAACCGGTAGGAGACGTGACCGGGGGTGTGGCCATGGGTGTCCATTGCCACCGCGCCGCCGGGCAGGGCATCGCCGGGGTTGAACGTGCGCAGGTGGCCACTGGCCTGGTACGGCGCCACCGCGTTGCGTGCCAGCGGGAAGGCGAAGCGCACACCCTTCGGCGCAGAAGCATCGCTGGCCGGATTGAGCCAGTAGTCGGCATCGGCCCTGGACAGCCACACGGTGGCATTCGGGTAGGCCGGCTTGCCCTGAGCATCGAGCACCCCGCACAGGTGGTCCGGATGGGCGTGGGTCAGCAGCACCTCGTCCACCTCGGCCGGGTCCACGCCGGAGGCGCGCAGGTTGCCCAGCACCTGGCCCAGGCCGGGGCCGAAGCACTGCGCGGTGCCGGTATCGACCAGGGTCAGGTGGTTGCCCTGGCGCACGAGGAAGGCGTTGATCGCGGTCTGCAGGCCCTTCTTGTCTTCGGGCACGTAGCGGCCTTCCAACAGGCGGCTGACCAGTGTCGGCGGCACGTCGACCACTTCCTGCCGGCCCAGCGCGACCACGCCGTCGAACAGGGCGGTGACCTGCAGCGCACCGACGCGCTGGTGGTAGACGCCGGGCACCTGCTGGGTGGGCGCGGGCGAGGTGGCTTCGGCCAGCGCGGCCAGTGGCAGGGCGGACAGGGCCAGCAGCAGGGCGGAGCGCAGGGGAAGGTGGCGCAGGGTCATGAGGGTTCTCGGTGGATGACGGGGGTTCCGTTGGCCTAGCGTGCCGTGACTGGCGTGCGCACGGCGCTCAAACCACTGCGTGGAATGCTCAGGGAAGGGGGTGTTGTCTGCAGGGCTGCGCCCTGCACCCGCTACGAGCCAGAGCAACGGCCGAAGCAACAGCAACAGCAACAGCAACAGCAACAGCGGGCTATCCGTGGGATGGCGGGGTGGGTCCGGTTGCGGGAGGCGCCGTAAACCCATCCATGGGGGCTTGGCCGCGGCATCCATGCCGCGGACACTCCCGCAACAGGACCCACACCGCCTTCGACAGTTTTCCGCGATCTGTTGGAAATTCTCTTGGGGTCAGATCGATTTTGATGTCTGACAGATGTGTCGACCAAGGTCGACACCTACCAACAGCCGCGACGATCTGTCAGAGGTGGGGCGG
>NZ_LXXZ01000042.1 GCF_003244875.1 Stenotrophomonas sepilia | reverse complement strand
CCCTCCGTCCCCTTTTTCTGTTACAGCAGCGTGCCGTGCAGGATCAGCGCGGCGATGCTGAAGTAGATCACCAGGCCGGTCACATCCACCAGGGTGGCCACGAACGGGGCCGAGGCGCTGGCCGGGTCGAAGCCGAGCCGCTTCAGGATGAAGGGCAGCATCGAGCCGGACAGCGAACCGAAGGTGACGATGCCGACCAGCGCGGCACCGATGGTGATCGCCAACAGGATCCAGTGCTCGCCGTAGTCATGCAGGCCACCCAGCTGCCAGATCACGATGCGCACGATCGCCAGGCAGCCGAGGATGGCACCCAGCACCATGCCGGTCGGGATCTCGCGGATGGCCACCTTCCACCAGTCGCGCAGGCGCAGTTCGCGCAGCGCCAGGCTGCGGATCAGCAGCGAGGTGGCCTGCGAGCCGGAATTGCCGCCCGAGCTCATGATCAACGGGATGAACAGGGTCAGCACCACCGCGCGCGCCAGTTCGTCTTCGTAGTGCTGCATCGCGCTGGCGGTCAGCATCTCGCCCAGGAACAGCACGCTCAGCCAGCCGGCGCGCTTGCGCAGCATCTCGAAGAAGCCGATCTGCATGTACGGCTTGTCCAGCGCTTCCATGCCGCCGAACTTGTGCGCGTCCTCGGTGGATTCCTCGATCAGCGCATCGAGCACGTCGTCCACGGTGACGATGCCGAGCATCTGCTGCTGCGCGTCGACCACCGGGATCGCCAGCAGGTCGTGGCGGCGGATCAGCCGCGCCACTTCTTCCTGGTCCATCAGCGCGTCCACCGTCACCGGCGGATTGACCTGGGCCACGTCCAGGATCGATTCCTCGGGCAGGCCGGTGATCAGCCGGCGCATGGTCACCACCTGCTGCAACTGCTGGGTGGCCGGCTCCAGCACGTAGATCGCGTACACCGTCTCGCGGGTACGCTCGACCTGGCGGATGTGCTGCAGGGTCTGCGCCACGGTCCAGCTGGCGGGTACCGCCACGTACTCGGTGGTCATCAGCGCGCCGGCGGTGTTCGGCGGATAGCTCAGCAGCTTCTGGATGGCCTGGCGGGCGTCGGTGCCCAGCAGCGGGATCAGCCGCGCGCGTTCTTCCTCATCCAGCTCGTGGACGATGTCGGTGGCGCGATCGTCAGCCATCAACCCGAGCAGGGCAGCGGCGCGTGCCGGCGGCAGCGCGGCCACCAGCTCACCGCTGCGGTGCAGTTCCGGCGCTTCCAGCATCTTCACTGCACGCGGCAACGGCAGCGCGGCCAGCGTTTCCGCAGCGCGGGCCAGTTCCAGTGTGTTGAGGAATTCCACCGCATCGGCGGTGTTGTAGTTCGCCAGCGGTGCGGCCAATGCGGCGGCATCGGCCACCGGGCGCAGCAATTGCTTCTGGTTCATCGGTTTTGCCTTGTGGGGGTGCGACCTCGCGCAACGCCAACGCAGGCAAACCGTCCCGATGTCAGGCGGTGGCCATCGCTGGCGTCGAACGAGGTCGACTTCTACTGTCGCTGGACATGGGTTGGGGACTCCGGAATGCGCGTGCCGGCGGTGCGCCGCCAGCGGCGGGCAGTCTGGACCCGCGGGCCATGCAGGTCAACCCGGCATCCCTGCGCCGGGCGCCGGCCGGCCGGTTGTTCTCGTGCATACACCGACCGGCGCGCATAATGGCCGGGTGGCGCTCGCCACGCTTTCCCCACCCGAACGGACGCACTGCGGGCTTCCCCGATGACCAGGTATTCCCATGCATAGCGGCGGTCTGGAACTGGCCCTGGTGCTGCTGCTGGCGGCGGTCATTGCCGTGCCGGTGTTCAAGAAGTTCGGCTTCGGCGCGGTGCTGGGCTACCTGGCGGCCGGCGTGGTGCTGGGCCCGGACGGGCTGGGCTTCGTGCAGGACGCCGACCGCATCCTCGGCGCGGCCGAGATCGGCGTGGTGATGCTGCTGTTCGTGATCGGCCTGGAGCTGTCGCCGGCACGTCTGAAGGTGATGCGGCGCTCGGTGTTCGGCGCGGGCGCGGCGCAGGTGGCGATGTCCGGGCTGGTGCTGGGCGGCCTGCTGCTGCTCGACCACTTCCAGTGGAAGAGCGCGCTGGTGGTCGGTGTTGCGCTGGCGCTGTCATCCACCGCGGTAGGCCTGCAGCTGCTGTCCGAGCACAAGGCGATCAACAGCGACCATGGCCGGCTGGGTTTTGCCATCCTGCTGTTCCAGGACCTGATCGCGATCCCGCTGCTGGCGGCCATCCCGCTGCTGGGCGGGGCGAAGAACGAGACCCTGCGCTGGGAAGACGCCGCCGTGGCCCTCGGCGCGCTGGCCGTGGTGATCCTGTGCGGGCGACCGGTGCTGCGCAAGGTGTTCAGCATCATCGCCCGCACCCGCAGCCCGGAAGTGTTCACCGCCACCGCCCTGCTGGTGGTGCTGGGCACTGCCTGGTTCATGCAGGAAGCGGGTCTCAGCCCCAGCCTGGGCGCGTTCCTGGCCGGGGTGCTGCTGTCCGATTCGGAGTTCCGGCACGAACTGGAAGCGCAGATCGAGCCGTTCAAGGGCCTGCTGCTGGGGCTGTTCTTCATCGCCGTGGGCATGGGCATCGATCTCGACCGCATCGCCGCAGAGCCGTGGCTGATCGCCGCCGGCGTGGCGATCCTGCTGGTGGTCAAGTTCAGCCTGCTGTATGTGATTGGCCGTATTGCAAAGCTCAGTCCGCGGCAGTCGCTGCTGCTGGGCAGCGTGCTGTGGCTGGGGGGCGAGTTCGCCTTCGTGGTGTTCAACGAAGCGCAGCGCGCGCACCTGCTGGGCAACGCCAATCACGATCGGCTGGTGGCGATCGTCGGCCTGTCGATGGCGATCACGCCACTGCTGATGATCGCGCTGCTCAAGCTGCTCGGCCAGGAGAAGGCTCCACCGCGCGGGACCGCCGAGGCCGACAAGGTGGCACCGGACAACCGGCCCAAGGTGCTGATCGCCGGCATGGGCCGCTTCGGCCAGGTGATCGCACGCCTGCTGACCGCACAGAAGGTGCCGTTCGTGGCGCTGGAGGCGAACCCGGACACGGTGGCCGACCTGCGCCGCTTCGGCAACCAGCTGTACTACGGCGACCCGACCCGCCCGGAGATGCTGCGTGCAGCGGGTGGCGAACACATCGATGTGTTCGTCATCACCGTGGACGACCCGGAGACCAACCTGCGCGCGGTGCGCATGGTGCGCCGGCTGTACCCGGACGCGAAGGTGCTGGCGCGTGCACGCAACCGCCAGCATGCCTGGCGACTGATGGACATGTCGGCCGAGCCGTTCCGCGAAGTGTTCGGCACCAGCCTGGAAATGAGCGGGCGCGTGCTGACTGCATTGGGCGTGGCACCGGACGTGGCCGAGCGCCATGTGCAGCGCTTCCGTGAGCATGATGAGCAGCTGCTGCGCGACCAGTACCTGGTGTACGACGACGAGGCCGCGGTGATCCAGACCTCGCGTGATGCACGCAACGACCTGATGCACCTGTTCGAAGCTGACGCGGAAAGCGACGGCGAGTAGGTGTGCTGGCCAACGGATTGCGGTAGTGCCGGCCGCTGGCCGGCAATCCCTTGATCCCGGAGATGTCATGAGGTAGCCGGCCAGCGGCCGGCACTACCCTTTTCCAGGGATCAGCCGTTGTCGCGCAGGAACCGGGCCATCGAGGAGACGCCCGGCACGCGCGGCTCGAACTCGCCAGCCACGTCGATGAAGCCGCGCATCACTGCGATCTCGCGCGGACTGCGGTTGAGGCTGTCGCGCGCTTCAGGATCGGCGCCGGCGCGCAGCAGGCGCTGCACCAGCAACGGCAGGCCATGCAGCGCGGCCAGGTGCAGCGGGCCGAAGCCGCGCGGGTCGCGTACGTCCAGGCTTACGTCCTCGTCCAGCAGGCGCTCCACTGCGGCCATCACCACCTGCTCGTCGCAGGCGGTACCCGGCTCGGCGCGCGCGCCCAGCAGCAGCAGCAGCGGCGTGACAGCACCAGCGGCGGCCTGGTCCGGTTCGGCACCGGCCAGCAGCAGGGTGTCGAGCAGGGCCAGCAGGCGCGAGCGGTCGCGGGCACTGAAACCGTACAGCGCGGCACAGTGCAGCGGACCCAGCTGCTGCGCGTCACCGGCATGCACGTCGGCACCGGCCGTGAGCAGGCGCGCGACGATGTCCGGAAGGCCCAGCGCGGAGGCCAGCATCAGCACCGTCACGCCACCCGGCAGGCGGTGTTCCAGCTTGGCGCCAGCGTCGAGCAGGGCCGAAACGATGTCCACCTGGCGCATGCTGACCGCCGCCGACAGCGGCGTCGCGCCACTGGCCGCCGCGTGCTGCGGATCGGCGCCGCGCGCCAGCAGCAGGTCGGTTACCGCCAGGTGGCCGCCACCGGCAGCACGCAGCAGCGCGGTGCAGCCCTGTGCGTCGACCGCGTCGACGGCGAAGCCCAGATCGATGAGGCGGCGCACTGCATCGACGTCACCGGCCATTGCGGCGGCCGGCAGATCGGCCTCGCGCAGGGTCCGGCGCGGCAACGGCCACACCCGCCAATCGAGCCAGTCGGCCAGATCGCGGCGACCGATCGACAGCGCCACGCCCAGCGGTGTCTGGCCGTCGGCGGCACGTGCTTCGGGCGAGGCACCATGCTGCACCAGCAGCTTAAGCGCGCCTTCGCGGGCCAATGCGGTGGCCAGGTGCAGTGCGGTCATGCCGTGGCTGTCGCGTGCCTCGCGATCAACGCCGGCCTTGAGCAGGGCCTGCTGCAGCCGCAGCCAGCCCAGGCGCACCGCCAGCGACAACGGCGGATCACCCGCCGGCGAGGCGGCGAACGGATCGGCGCCACGCTCAAGCAGTTCCAGTGCCAGCTGTTCCAGGCCACGCGCGGCCTGGTCGTGCTGTGCGCAGGCAGCAAGGAAGCGCGCCAGGCCACCGCGGCCGGCCGGCGACAGGCCACGCTGCAGCATCACCTGCAACGCCGGCACCGCATCGATGCCGCGCGACAACAGCGCGAACATCGGCGTATCGGAGCAGGCATCACGCACATAGGGATCGGCGCCGTGGCCCAGCAGCCAGTCCACCGCACGCGGTTCCAGCGCCAACTCCGGATCGAGCAGCAGCCCGCCCAGTTCCTCCGGCTGGCACAGCCTGGCCAGCGCCGCCATGCCGTCGGTATTGCCGAAGCCCAGGGCCTCGCGCAGCAGGGTCAGCGGCGGACGGTCCGGCAGCAGGCCGCTGGCACTGGCCGCTTCGCCACGATCGGCCAGGCCATCACTGACCGCGGCCGGCAACGGATAGGACGGGTCCAGCAGGGCTACGATCGCCCAGCGGCCGGCCTCGGCGGCGTAGTCCACCGCACGGCGGCCGAGCGGATCGGTGGCATCGGCCGCGATGCCCAGTTCGACCAGGCGCTTGATCAGCAGCGGCGAGACATCCTCGGCCATCGCCGCCAGCTGCACCGCATTGCGGCCTTCGCCGTCCACCGCGACCAGGTCCGGCTTGTGCGGCAGCAGGTGCTCGATCACGGCGGCACGACCGGCACGGGCCGCTTCCAGCCACGGCGTACGCCCCAGTGCGTCGCGCGCCTCCAGATTGGCGCCCGCGCCGAGCAGCACGCCGATGATCTCGACATGGCCGGCCAGGGCCGCCTCATGCAACGCACTGCGGCGCTGGCGATCGCGGGCGTCGGCCCGTGCCTTGTGCTTGAGCAGCAGCTGCACGCCCGCCGGATCATCATCCTCGGTGGCGGCGGCGGCCAGCAGCACCGGGGTGCCATCGGCCGGTTCGCAGCGTGCACCGCGTTCGAGCAGGAAGCGGGCCAGACGCCAGTTGCCCACCTGGCAGGCCACCGCCAGCGGCGACCAGCCATCACGGTTCAGCGCATCGACTTCGGCAGCGGCATCGCGCAGCAGCGCGGCCACCCCCGGGTCGGAACTGCGTGCGGCATGGTGCAGCGGGGTGTTGCCATCACTGTCGGTGGCACGCGAGTCGGCGCCGTTGGCGAGCAGGGTCATCACCGCTTCGGGGCGGCCATGCCAGCTGTCGCGGGTCGCCGCCAGCAGCGGGGTCATGCCCCGGTGCGGCGCATTCACATCGACGCCGCGGGCAATCAGTTCGCGCAGCAGGCGCAGGTCCGGCAGCACCGCGGCCAGCACCGCCAGGCTGCGCTGGTCACGCCAGTTCGGGTCCGGCAGCGCATACGGATCGGCACCGGCCTGCAGCAGCTGCAGGCCCCGGTCGATGCGGCCCTGGCGGGCGGCTTCATACAGCGCCGGTGTCAGTTCCTGCGGCGCCATCGCCTCCAGCGGCACGGTTTCGGCCGCCGCTGCGAACATCGGTTCGGGTTCAGCGCTGGACGCCGCCAACGGGCTGGAGCGCAGCGACACCAGCGGCGCAGGCGCGACCCGCTGCAGCAGCAGGTGCAGCACCGGCGACAGCAGTACGACCGCCAGTGCGGCGGGCCAGCGCGCGCTTTCCGGCAACAGGCCCGGCCAGGCCGGCAGCACCACCAGCGCGGCCAGCGCAATGACCAGCGCGGCCACGCCGAGGCCACGCCAGGCAGTCAGGTCGCGCCCCGCCAGCGCCTGCCAGTGCTGGGCCAGGCTGCCATCCAGGCGTTCGACATCGTTCCACAATGGCCAGGTGCGCCAGGCCGCCAACAGGCCGGCACTGACCAGTACGCTCAGGCCAAGCACTGCCGCCAGGCTGCCGCTGTCACGCAGTGCTGCGAGCGGCCAGGCCAGCAGCAGCGCCAGCAACAGCGGGGCGGCTGCCCACAAGGCCAGCAGCGCCGGCAGGTCCTGGCGTGCGACCACCTTCAGCGGCAGCAGCGCGCGGCTGCGGCGCCACCACGATATCGCCAACGCGAACGCGGGCTGCGCCAGTGCGGCAAGGACCGCACCCGGAACGCCGCCCACGGCGGCGCCCAGCGCCAGCACGGCGCCCGCGGCGAAGGCAATTGACAGAATGCGCGGACGGGAGGCGTCAGTCATAGTGGCGCGGCATCAGGCTGGCCACCGACGGCGGCACCTGCAGGTAGAACCCGCGCTCGCTCATTTCGCTGCGGACCTTTTCCGGGTCAGCCTGTGCCAGGCGGCGCTGGGCATCCAGGGCCACCTCCAGCACGAAGGCGAGCGTCCCCAGCGAGGTGAGCAGCGGCGCGGGCAGCGCGCTGAAATCATCGCGTCGGGGAACGTAGACGTAGGTGTCCGGCTTGAGTTGGCTTTTATAGACGTAGGCGTGCATGTCCGCGGGACGATAACCCGGGAAGAGCCATGATTGTGTCGGAAAGCCGACACCGGGGAAAGCCGTCAGCCGACGATGGCGGCGCGATCGGCGGCGTTTCGCCTGCGGGGTTCAGCAATGTGGCGGCGACGTTCAGGCTGCGCCGCCGCCACACGGGCGCTTACTTGACCTTGGCGTAGGTGCCCTTCAGCGCGACACCCGCGAGGATGGCACCGGCGTAGCACTCGTAGTTGGTGCTGCTCTTGAACTCGTTCTTCTTGTAATAGCTGACGATGTCGACCACGGCGTTGGCGCCGCGCGACTTGGCACCGTCCTGCAGCGCGCGCAGTGCCGACAGCGCAACCCAGCGGCAGGCCTCGGCATCGCTCTTGTTGGCGGCGTTGGTCTTCTTGTTGGTCACGTCTTCGCCCAGGCGCTGCTGCACGCTGACCGGCTGGCCGGCCAGATAGAAGCGCACGCTGCCGTCGATGCCGGCGTCCTTGGCGGCCTGCGAATTGACCAGTTCCTGCAGGGACTGTTCGACACGCGTGTCGCGGGCGGAAGCGGTGGAAGTCAGGGCCAGCAGCGCGGTAGCCGTGGCGATCATGAGAGTGCGGCGCATCGGAACATCTCCTTGTCGAGGGTGCGGGGGTAACGGGAACGGTATGTTGGCGCAGTGGATCACTCGCTCCAGCGGCGGAACACCAGCGAGGTGTTGATGCCGCCGAAGGCGAAGTTGTTGCTCATCACGTACTCGGCCTGCAGTTCGCGGCCCTGCCCGGTGATGAAGTCGAGCTGGCCACAGCGCGGGTCGACCTCGGCCAGGTTCAGGGTGGGCGCGAACCAGCCGGCACGCATCATCTGGATGCTCACCCAGGCCTCGAACGCGCCACAGGCACCCAGCATGTGGCCGACGTAGCTCTTCAGCGAGCTGATCGGCACGCGGCTGCCGAACACCTGTGCGGTGGCCTGGGTCTCGGCGATGTCGCCGTGGTCGGTGGCGGTGCCATGGGCGTTGACGTAGTCGATCTGCGCCGCGTCCAGGCCGGCGTCCTCCAATGCCAGGCGCATGGCCTGGGCCATGGTGTCGGCACTGGGCTGGGTGACGTGCTGGCCATCGCTGTTGGTGCCGTAGCCGACCACCTCGGCAAGGATGGTGGCGCCGCGCGCCTGCGCGTGTTCCAGGTCTTCCAGGATCAGCGTGCAGGCGCCCTCGCCCAGCACCAGGCCATCGCGGCCGGCATCGAACGGGCGAGGCGTGGTCTGCGGCGCGTCATTGCGCACGCTGGTGGCGAACAGCGTGTCGAACACCGCTGCAGCGGTGGCATCGAGCTGCTCGGCACCGCCGGCCACCATCACCGTCTGCTTGCCGCTGCGGATGGCTTCATAGGCCGCGCCCACACCCTGGCTGCCCGACGTGCAGGCGCTGGAGGTGGTGTACACGCGCCCGGACAGGCCGAAGAACACGCCGATGTTGACCGGCGCGGTGTGGCTCATCATCTTCAGGTAGGTGGTGGCGCTGATGCCATCCGTGGTGAATTCGTTGAGCATGCGCCCGAATTCGCCGGTGGCCTCGTGGCTGCCGGACGAGGAGCCATAGGCCACCCCGGTACGGCCACTGCGCAGCACCGGATGCTCATGCAGGCCGGCCTCGCGCAGCGCCACCTCGGTGGCGCGCACCGACATGATCGCGACCTTGCCCATCGAGCGGGTGGTCTTGCGGTTGTAGTTCGGCGGCAGCTCGAAGTCCTGCGCCGGCGCGGCCAGCTTGGTGTTCAGCCCGGCATAGACATCCCACTCGGGCATCGCACGCACCGCGTTGCGGCAGCTGCGCAGGTGTGCCTCGATGGTCGGCCAGTCGTGGCCGAGTGGACTGATGGCGGCGGCGCCGGTGACCACCACGCGACGATCGGCGGCCATCAGAGCATGCCTCCGTTCACCGAGATCACCTGCCGGGTGATGTAGCCGGCCGGTTCGGACAGCAGGAACGCCACGGTAGCCGCCACTTCGTCTGGGCGGCCAACGCGGCCGGCGGGAATCAGCTTGAGCGCGTGTTCAACCACTTCGTCGTTGAGCATTTCGGTCTCGATCAGGCCCGGGGCCACGCAGTTGACGGTGATCTGGCGGCTGGCCAGTTCCAGCGCCAGGGCCTTGGTGGCGCCGATGATGCCGGCCTTGGCGGCACTGTAGTTGACCTGCCCGCGGTTGCCGGCCAGTCCGGAGACCGACGACAGGGTGACGATGCGGCCCGGCTTGCGCCGCCGCACCATCGGCATGATCAGCGGATGCAGCACGTTGTAGAAGCCATCCAGGTTGGTGTGGATGACCTGGTCCCAATCGTCCGCTGACAGCGCCGGGAAGGCGCCATCGCGGGCGATGCCGGCATTGCAGACCACGCCGTAGTACGCGCCGTGCGCTTCGACATCGGCCTCCAGGGCGGCCCGCGCAGACGCGCGGTCGGCCACGTCGAACACCAGCACGCGGGCCTGCTGGCCCAGTGCCTGGATCTCGGCGACCACCGCCTGTGCTTCATCCACGCGGCTGCGGCAATGCACCACCACGTCGAAGCCATCGCGCGCGATGCGCAGCGCGATGGCCCGGCCGATGCCCCGGCTGGCGCCGGTCACCAGCACGCTTCGATTCCCTGTCATGCCTGTCCACTCTCCAGATAGGCCATCGCGTCGGCCGGTTCGAACACCGAGACGTTGGCTGTCGCCCATTCTTCCTCGCCTGCCAGGATGCGGCAGGCGAACATCCCCAATCCATTGTCACCCAACAGCTCGCAGCGCGCCTGCACGCGCAGCCGCGAACCGCTGGGGAAGCTGCTGCGCGCGCTGCTGTAGCGGCGGCTGCCGAGCAGGAAGCCCAGCTGCGGTGGCCTGCCGGCCGCACGCGCGCGGCAACCGGCCCAGGCCGCGATGGCCTGCGCCATGTACTCGATGCCGACCCATGCCGGCACCTGGTCATCCTCGACGAACAGGCCGGCCTCGGGCACCACCAGTTCGGCCTCGATGGCGTCCTGGTCCCATTGCGTGATGCGCTCCAGCAGGCACATGTCCTGGCGGTGCGGCACCACGTCTTCGATCGCGTACAACGTGTTCATCGACGCTCCAGTGCCAGCACGGCATTGCTGCCGCCGAAGGCGAACGAATTGCTCAGCACCCGCCGCGGCGGCTGCGCAAGGCGCGTGCCCGGTGCGACCAGCGGCAGCACCGGCAGTGCCGGGTCGGCCACGCCGTCCCACCAGTGCGGCGGCAGCAGCTGCTGCGGGTTCTCGGCCAGCACGATCCAGCACAGCGCCGCCTCGATGGCACCCGAGGCACCCAGCGTGTGGCCGGTCAACGGCTTGGTCGAACTGGCCGGCACGTGGCTGCCCAGCACCTGCGACACGGCCAGGCTTTCCATCGCATCGTTGTGGCCGGTCGCGGTCCCATGCAGGTTCACATAGTCCACTTCTCCGGCGGCCCAGCCAGCACGCTGCAGCGCCTGCTGCAGGGCATCGATGGCGCCCAGGCCCTGCGGGTCAGGGGCGGACATGTGGTGGGCGTCGGCCGACTCGCCCCACCCCGCCAGGCATACCGGGCCGGGTTCGCGGGTGAGCAGGAACAGCGCGGCGCCTTCGCCGATGTTGATACCGGTACGATGCTGCGAGAACGGATTGCAGCGTTGGGCCGAGACCGATTCCAGCGCGCTGAAGCCGGCCACGGTGAAGCGGCACAGCGAATCGGCGCCACCGGCGATCACCGCATCGACGATGCCGGCGCGCAGCATGCGTGCAGCCGACATCAGCGCCTTGGCACTGGACGAGCAGGCAGTGGACAGGGTCCATGCCGGCCCCTGTGCGCCACTGCGCTGGCGCACGAACTGCGCGGCGGTGCCCATTTCCTGCTGGGCGTAGTCAAAGCCCTGCGGCCACTGGCCCTGTTCGGCATGGCTGCGCAATGCCTGCTCGGATTCACCAATGCCCGAGGTGCTGGTGCCCAGCACCACCGCCACGCGCTCGGCGCCATGGCGGGCGATCGCCGCGGCCACTGCCGGCGCGATCTGAGCCAATGCCACGTCCAGCAGGGCATTGTTTCGCCCGCGCAGGGCCACCGGCAGATCATCCAGCGCCGGCAGCGGCGTGCGTACTTCTCCCAGCGCCAGGGTGCGCCCCGGCAACAGGCTGTCGTTGTCGCTGAGCCCGCCCGGCGCGTCGGCGAACAGTGCCGACGTCACTGCGGCGCGGCCAGCGCCGAGTGCACAGACCACACCCAGGTCGTTCAGGTAGATCGGTGCGCTCATCGGTCCGGCCCGGCCATGTCGATCGATTCGATGCGCAGCGCATAGCCTTCGGCGCGGTTGTCCAGCTGCACGCTGCCATCGTCCAGCCGCTGCAGGTGCAGCCACACGGTGCCCTCACGCGACAGGCTGCGCTGATGGCCATCATCACTGACCTGCCAGCCCGCCGGCAGCACGGCGGCAATGGCCGCGGTCGGCCACAGCGCGAACTGCAGGTCATCCAGCACGCGCTCGGCGCGCACCTGCGGTGGCAGCCATGGCGCGCGCTGCTGGGTCAGCTGCTGGCCGTCCCATTGCAGGCGCACGCCGGTCTGGCCCATCGCCTGCACGGCCAGCTGCACCTGCTGAGCGTCGGCTTCCAGCAGCGCGTCGAGATCGCGCTCATGCGTGCCGAAGCGGAAATGCAGCTGCTGCTGCAGCGCCAGCGGCGCCGGCAGGCTGGCTGGCGCCAGGCGCAGCGGCGGCAGTTCCACCTGCGGTTTCGGCATGCGGCCGGCACAGGCGGCCAGCAGCAGGCACAGCAGCAGGGCCGCAGTACGGAAGATCAGGCGCTGCACAATTCCTCCAGCACGCGCATGCGGCGACCACTTTCATCGGCCACATACGGATTCTTGGTGTCCCAGGCGTAACCGGCCAGGATGGAGCTGATCATGTCGCGCACTTCGGGCTGCTGCTGCGGGTGGTAGATGATCTTCTGGAAGCCGCCCTGGTACCAGCTTTCGACGAAGCGGCGGAAGGTCTTCACGCCCGCGCGCAGCGGGATCGAGAACTCGGCCTCCCAGTCCACGGCCTGGCCGGCATAGCGGCGCTTGAGGCATTCACTGGCGAGCTGCGCGGACTTGAAGGCAATGGTCACGCCGGAGGAGAACACCGGATCGAGGAACTCGCCGGCGTTGCCCAGCAACGCGTAGCCGGGCCCCCACAGCGAACTGACGTTGGCCGAATAGCCGGTGATCCGGCGCACCGGCAGCACCGCCCATTCGGCGTTGGCCAGCAGGCGGGTCAGGTTGGGGTCCTCGCCGACGATGGCCTGCAGCTTCTGCAGGTCGTCACCCTCGTAGCGCTCGAAGAACGACGGCTCGGCGACCACGCCCAGCGAACAGCAGCCATTGGAGAACGGGATCGTCCAGTACCAGACGTCGATGTGCTCGGGGTGGGTGGTGATCAGGATCTTGTTGCGATCGAAGTCCGCTTCGGCCGGAATGTTGTCGCGCACGTGGCAGAAGATCGCGCCGCGCACCGGGAAGTTGGACGGCGACTCCAGCTGCAGCAGCCGCGGCAGCAGCCGCGCGAAGCCGGAGGCATCGAGGATGAAATCGGCCTCGATGCGGTATTCACTGCCGTCCGGGCGACGTACCGTCACCGCCGGTTGCTCGCCCGGCTCGACCGCAAGCACTTCGTCGCCGAAGCGCAGCGTGGTGCCCATGCGCTCGGCGCCGCGTGCCAGCACGTTGTCGAAGTCGGCGCGCTGCACCTGGTAGGTGGTGCCCCAACCCGGCGAGAACTTCTTCCTGAAATCGAACGCCGTACGCGCTTCGCCGTGCACGAAGGCGGCACCGTTCTTGTACTGGAAGCCCGCCTCGACCACGTCCTGCAGCAGGCCGGCCGCCTCGATGTACTCCATGCTCTGCGGCAGCAGGCTTTCGCCGATGGAGAAGCGCGGGAACTGCTGGCGCTCCAGCATCAGGACCTGGCGGCCCTGCTGGCGCAGCATCGCCGCGGCCACGGAACCGGCCGGGCCGGCGCCGATGATCAGGATTTCAGTGCGTTCGACAGCATCCACAGCAGTGTTCATCGGTGCGTCCTTGTTGCTCGATCAAATGGAAAGAAGGAAGTCGGAAAACAGGCTCAGGCCGGCGGCAGATCGTGCGGCGGCGGACGGAACAGCGGCGAGATCAGCCAGACCAGGCCGATGCCGAACAGCAGGGTCAGGCCGAACGCGCGCAACGCCGGGGTCTGCGACAGGCCCAGCAGGCCGAACGACAGCCAGGTGCTGGCCGCGCCCACGCACACGGCCAGCCATGCACTGGCGTCGCCGCGGTGCTCGATCAGGAAAATGCCGTAGTCGATGCCCATGCCTAGCAGCAGCATCAGTGCCAGCACGTTGAACAGCTGCAGCGGCTGGCCGAACAGGCCCAGCAGGCCCAAGGTCAATGCGCCGGCAATCAGGGTCGGCGCGAACACGCGCCAGGCCTGGCGGCGGTAGCGCAGCCACAGCGCGCCGAACACCAGCACGATGCCGACCAGCAGCAGCCCGCCCATCAGCTTGCGGTAGTGGCCCAGCAGCTGCGAGAAGTCGGCGGTGCGATCCACCCAGCGGACGCCGGGCAGGCCTTCGGCGGCACCGCGCAGGGTGGCCAGCGTATCCGCGCGCGACAGGTCATCGACCATCACCACGCTGATCATCTGCCCGCCGACCTGGCCCACCCACAGGTGCCGGAACGGCTGCGAGGCCGGCGAGGCCAGGAACGCTTCGGCGGTGAGTGGCGCGTCCGCGAACGGCGGTCGTTGCAGTGGCTCTCCCACGGCCTCGGACACGGCCGCAAGCACACCCGGTTCAACCTTCGCAGTCAGCGCCGCGTCGGCCTGCTGGCGCGACGGCGACGGCAGCCAATCGCTGATCGCGCGATAGCCCCCAATGCGCTTCTGGTTGGCCAGTACGCGCAGGCGTTCGGTCAACGCTTCCTCACGCTGCAGCAGCTGCGCCGCGTCGGTGCCCTGTACCAGGTAGAACTGTGCCGGGCTGGGCATGCCCAGCAGCTGGCTCAAGCGGATCTGCTGCGCCATCAGCGCCGGCGGCGACGATTGCAGGCTGCGCAGGTCGTCGTTGCTGTGCAGGCGGGCAATGCCGATGGCAGACAGCGCCAGCGTGATCACCACGAACACCGTCACCGGCCGGCGGCCATGCAACCGCGGGAAGCGCTCCAGCGTGTTGCCCAGCCACTGCGAGAAACGGGTCTGGCGGATCTCACCGCCATCCAGCCACGGGAACCAGAAAATCACCGTGAGGAAGGCGGCGGCCAGGCCGACCACCGAGAACAATGCCATCTGGCGCAGGCCCGGGAACGGGGCCAGGCCCAGTGCCAGGTAGGCCAGCGCGCTGGTCAGCAGGGCCAGCCACAGGCCGGGCAGCAGGTGCCGCAGCAGCTTCCAGCGACGATCGGCCGGTTCGGCCTGGCGCGAAGCGAACCAGTGGATGCCGTAGTCCTCGGCCACGCCCACCAGCGACGCACCAAACACCAGGGTCAGCACATGCACCTTGCCAAACACCAGCACGGTCACCGCCAGCGCCACGCCACAGCCGATCAGCAGTGAGGCGGCAACCAGCAGAATCGGTCGCAGCGAACGGAACGCCAGCCACACCAGCAGCAGCACCGCGGCCAGCGAGCCCCAGCCGATCGTGTTGATCTCCTGGTTGGCCTGCACCGCCGCCGCTTCGGCGTGCAGCGGCACACCCGCATGCAGGATTTCCAGTTCTGGCGCCGCCGTCCTGGCGGCCAGCCCGGCACGTTCCAGCAGGCCGTCAAGATGGCGCTCGCCGTCAAGCTGGAACGCCGACCCCGGCGTATCGAACTGCAGTACGGCCCAATGCCTGCCCTCGGCTTCGAGCAGGCCGTCATCGCCCAGCCGCAACCCCGACCCCTGCGCCTGCTGCTGCCACCATTGCGGCCACAGCGAGAGCGGGTCTTGCCGCCAATCGGTCAGGCGCGGTGCGCCCATCGGACCGTACAGCGCAGCCAACGCCTGCTCGGCCAACGCGCCCGGCTCGCTGCCCTGCAGCTGCTCGCGCTGGGCCGGGGTCAGCAGGCGGTCGCGGTACGGCGCGTAGAACGCGCGCGCCTCGTCGAACCAGCCTTCGATCGAACCGCTGGGCACCAGCAACGCGCTGTCGGCATCCGCCGCCATCGCCGCAGCGAACGCCGCCTGTGCGCGCTTGGCGGCGGCGCCATCCTTGCTGCCCAGCAGCACCACCACCTGGCGCGAGCTGCCGTCGGCGATGCGCCGGGTGACGTCACTCAACAGGCGGTCATGCGCGTCCTGCGGCAGCAGGGCGAGGATGTCGGTGTCGATCCGCGACTGCTGGCTCCACAGGCGCCATTGCTGCGCACCCAACACCAGCAGGAGCACCAGCCAGGCGATGCCCAGCCAGTGCCACCAGCGCCGCAACCGGTCCGGCCCGTTCGATGCTGCCCCCTCACTCAAAGCGGCGTGCCTCGTCGGCGGTGAGCGTGGCCGGCGCTTCGCTCAGTGCACTGAACTGGATCTGCGTGCGATCCTTGTTGGCCTCGACGATCTCGACCTGGCGCACGTAGCGGTCACCTTGCAGGGTCAGCGACTGGAACGCCTTGGCCAGCATCGCCGACTTCGGCGTCAGCCGCAGCCGCCAGCCCTGCCCTTCACGGCTGGCCGCCACGTTGAACTGGCCGGACAGCGCCTGCACGTCGCCACTCATCAGCGCGAACATGATCGCGTTCACCGAACGCATCGCCGGCTGCTGCCGTGCATCGAGCTCGACACGGGTGCTGCCATCGCGCTGGCGGCTGAGGATGCGGTCGGCGGTGACCACCACTTCGGAGGGGAACGGCTTGAGCGTGGTCCAGATCACGCCATGCTGGCGCGCGACCACGAAGCGGCCCTGCGAGCGCAGCGGGTTCTTGAAGCCGCTGACCTGCTTTTCCTGGCTGAACTGGCCACGCAGCACGTCCGGCCGCGCCACCGCCTGGGTGATCACATCGATGGCGGGGTCGGCGGCCTGCACCTGCGGTGCGGCAATGAACATCAGCGCGCACAGCAGCACGCTGGAAAGACGGACAAGCATGTTCACGGCGCAGGCACTCCCAGGCGTTCCCACAGTACCGGCGGGCACTGGTACAGCATTTCCCTGCTGGTCGCGTCCACCGCGACCTGGATGGTCATCGCACGGGTCAGCACTTGGCCGCTTTCCGCATCAAGGATCTCGTACTCGATCTTCAGCCGGTTCTCCCATTCCACGATGCGCGCAATCACGCGCAGCGCCTGGTTGAACAGCAGCGGGCGCACGTACTTCACCCGCGCATCGACCACCGGCCACAGGTAGCCCGATTCGAGCATCTGCGGATAGTCGTAGTCGTAGCGCCCAAGCAGCGCGCAGCGCGCGATCTCGAAGTACTTGAAGTAGTTGCCATGCCAGACCACGTTCATCGGATCGCAGTCATGGAAGGCGGGGGTCAACGCAATTTCGCCAACCCGTTCAATAGCCTCATTCACCGGCATACAGCTCCCAACGTTGCGCGCGGATCTCCACCAGCAGTTCCCGCAGTTCGCGATCCAGCGCGCGGTCTTCTTCAACCAGGGCGATGCGCTGCCCCAGGTCGGCGTACATGCCGGCCAGACTGCCATGCAGCTGCGCGTTCAGGCCAACCCGTTCGCGCAGCGCCAGGCCCTGGCGGGCGGCGATCAGCATCGCGGCCACCACCTGCTCGGTCAGCTCGATCACGCGCAGGCAGTCGCGCGCGGCGATGGTGCCCATGCTGACCTTGTCCTGGTTATGGCACTCGGTGGAACGCGAGAACACGCTGGCCGGCAGGGTCTGCTTCAGTGCTTCTGCGGTCCAGGCCGACACGCTGATCTGCAGCGCCTTCAGGCCATGGTTGATGGCCGCGCGCTGGCCGGTGGCCGCCGACAGGTTGGCCGGCAGGCCATGGTTGTAACGGGCATCCACCACCAGCGCCAGCTGCCGGTCGAGCAGGTCGGCAACGTTGGCCACGGTGTTCTTCAGGGTGTCCATCGCCAGCGCGATGTGGCCGCCGTAGAAGTGGCCGCCATGCAGGATGCGCTCGCCGTCGGCATCGATCAGCGGATTGTCGTTGGCGCTGTTCAGTTCGGTTTCGATCAGCTGGCGCAGGAACGGCAGGCTGTCCTCCAGCACGCCGATCACGTGCGGCGCGCAGCGCAGCGAATAGCGGTCCTGCAGGCGCTGTTCATTGCGTGGCGGACGCTCGCTGTGCAGGTCGCTGCGCAGGCGCGCGGCGATGCGGCCCTGGCCCGGGTGCGGCTTGGCCGCGAACAGGGTTTCGTCGAAGTGGTGCGCGTTGCCGTCGCTGGCCAGCACGTTGAACGCGGTCAGGCGCGTGGCCATCCGTGCCAGGTAGTCGGCGCGCTGCCAGGCCAGGCAGGCCAGGCCGGTCATCACCGCGGTGCCGTTCATGATCGCCAGGCCTTCCTTCGGCCGCAGCTTCAGCGGGGTCATGCCGATCTTCGCCAGCACCTCGGCAGCAGGCTGCACGCGGCCATCGTGCAGCACCTCGCGCTCGCCGCACAGCACCGCCGCCACGTAGGACAGCGGGGTCAGGTCACCACTGGCCCCCACCGAGCCTTCGGCCGGGATCATCGGCAGCACGTCGTGCTGCAGCAGCGTGGCCAGGCCTTCCAGCAGCGGCACGCTGACACCGGACATGCCACGCACCAGCGACGCCAGGCGCGCGGCCAGCACCGCACGGGTCTCGACCGGGTCCAGGTAACGGCCCAGGCCGCAGCCATGGTAGGTGTACAGGTGGTGCGGCAGTTCAGCCACCAGTGCCGGCGGGATGTTCACCGTGCACGAATCGCCATAGCCGGTGGTCACACCGTAGATCACGCCATCTTCGCGCAGCAGGCGGTCAAGGAAGTCGGCACCGCGCTGGATGTGCGCGCGGAACGCCGGCGCGTCGCTCAGTGCGGCCTCGCACTGGCGCTGGGCCAGGGCAACCACGTCTTCGATGGTCAACGGTGCATCGCCAAAGCGGCACACGGGTACGGCGTCAGTCGTCATGCGGAGCCTGATCCCAGAAGGGGAAGAAATTGAACCAGTCCAACGGGGACTGGATGACCTGGAGTTCCAGCCAGCGCGCGAAGCGCTGTGCCTGTTCGGCAAGTGCCGCGTCGCGCGAGCCACGCGGCAGCACGATGCGTTCGGCGAACTGTTCAAAAGCCACGCGGTAGCCCTCGCCCTGGTGCAGGCAGGCCATGGTGTAGACCGGGCAGCCCAGCGCCGCAGCCAGCACGTAAGCGCCGATAGGGAACGGTGCGCGGTGGCCGAGGAAATCGGCGGTGACACTGCGACCGCCCTGCACCGGCGTGCGGTCGCCGACGATGGCGACGAAGCCACCCGCCGCCACGCGCTCGGCCAGCATCATCGCTGTGGCCGGCCCCATTCCGGTCACCTGCACCAGCTCCACCGCCGCCAGCGGGTCCAGCCGCTGCAGCAGGCGGTTGAAGCGCTGCGCATGCGCGGTGTGCACCAGCACGGTGATGCGGAACCCCGGCACCTGTTCGGCCAGCACCTGGCACAGTTCCAGGCAGCCGATGTGCGCGGTGAGGATCAGACCGCCTTCGCGGCGCGCGATCTTCTGCAGCACCAGGTCGCGGTGCAGGTGGATACGGTTGGCCGGGTAGCGCCCGCCCAGGCCGAGGATCTTGTCCAGCATCGTGTCGGCGAAGGCGAAGAAGTGGCGCAGGCTGTCGCGCCGGGTTGGCGCGCGGCCGAGCACGCCGCTGTATGCCTGCAGCCGCTGCAGGTACTGCATCGAGGCCTGTCGCCCCACACGGTTACCCAGCCAATGGCAGGCCACCACCGGCCACGCGCACAGGCGGAATGGCCAGCGCCCGAACCAGCGGTGCACCCAGCACAGGAACAGCACGCCGGCCACCGACGTCGATTCGCCGATGTCGGCCCAGTGCGGGGCGTCCTGCGCGGTCGCCATCTCAGCGCTGCCCCTGCAGGCGGCGCCACAGCAGCCGCGGTGCGCGCCAGAGCATGCCGAAGAACAGGCGGGTGTGCATGCGGCTGATGCGCACGTTGTCGCGCCACACATCGAAGTGCGACACGCCATCGGCGGGATAGGTCACGCGCGTGGCCAGGTGCTCGACCGGCAGCTGGCGCCAGTACAGGCGCACCATCACTTCAGTATCGAAATCCATGCGCCGGCCGATGGTCTCTTCACCGATCAGGCGCAGCACCGGTGGCAGGGGATACACCCGGAATCCGCACATGGTGTCGCGCAGGTGCAGCGACAGCGTGTTGATCCAGACCCAGACGTGGGTGGCGTAACGGCCATACAGGCGTGCCTTGGGAACACTGGCGTCGTAGGCCGGAATGCCGCAGATCACCGCGTCGGGATGCACACGCGCGGCCTCGATGAAGCGTGGCAGGTCAGCGGTATCGTGCTGGCCGTCTGCGTCGATCTGCAGCACGTGGCTGTAGCCACGCGCGCCGGCTTCAGCAAAACCGGCCAGCATCGCCCCACCCTTGCCCTGGTTGGCGTCCAGGCGCAGCAGGTCGACGCCCTGGCGCTGTGCCAGCGTGCGCAGCACCGCCGCGCACGCCTCATGCGAACCATCGTCGACCAACAGGCAAGGCAGGCCAGCGGCCTGCACACCGTCGACCACCGCCACGATGGCGTGCTCGTGGTCGTAGACGGGAATCACCACCAGTGGCGCGAACGCGGCACCGGCAACGGCCGGGTCAGTCCGCATCGGCGAAAACCACCTTGCCGCTGGCATGCACACCGTGGCTGGAGGTATAGCGGAAGGCCAGCACGTTGCGTGCGGCATCCCAGTCCAGCTGCAGGGTCAACTCATCGCCGGGGCGGGCCACGTGCTGGAACTTCACCGCGTCCATGCGCAGGAACGCGCGCGGCATCGCAAATGCCTGGCGGCCGAAACGCATCGCCCAGTCCAGCTGCGCAACACCGGGCAGGATCGCCGCCTGCGGGAAGTGGCCCTGGAACGGCCGCAGCGCCGGGTCGAGGGTCATGCGCAGCGTGGCGCTGGCGGCGTCGCGGCAGTCCCAGACCGGCACCGGCATCAGTGGCTGGAACAGCGCCGCCAGTGCCGCCTGGGTCACCTTGCCCTGCGCGTTGATCGGCAACGCCTGCACCAGGCGCCAACGGCGCGGCCGGGTCACCGCGTCATGCGCATGCGCCAGGCGCGCGCCCAGGCGTTGGCCCAGCGCACGGCGCGCGGCGTCGCCGCCCTCCAGCAGCGCCGGATCGGCCGGAACCACCACGGCGGCCAGCTGCTCGCGCTGCCCGGGCAGCACCAGCACGCGCACGTCATCCACTTCGGTGTCTTCGCGCAGCGCGCGTTCCAGCGCATCCAGCGAGACGCGGCGCTCTTCGATCTTGACGATGCGGTCGGCGCGGCCCAGCAGCCGGAAACGGCCATCGGCCAAGGCTTCCACGCGGTCCTGGGTGCGCCACCAGCCGGGAGTTTCCAGATGCGCCGAGGCCACCGCCAGGCAGCCGTCGTCGATCCGCCATTGCACACCCGGCAGCGGCTGCCACGGCGGCAGGTCGGTGTCCCAGCGGCGCCAGGCGATACCGCCGGTCTCGCTGCTGCCATAGACCTCGGTCGGCGCCACACCCAACCACTGCCGCACCTGTCGCGCCGCGTCCTCCGGCAGCGGGCCACCGGAGGAGAACACCGCGCGCAGGCGGCCATGCAGGCTGGCCCAGTCGAGCTGCTCGGGCAGGCGCTTGAGATGGGCCGGCGTCGCCACCAGCACCGTGTCGGTACCGGCCAGCGCACCCACCAGGTCTTCGTGGAAGAACCGACGCGGATGGATCAGGCGGCCGGCGGCCAGCGGCCACAGCACGCGGAACAGCAGCCCGTAGATGTGCTGGTGGGACACCGTGCCGTGCACCTGCGCGCCCTCCAGCTGCGCGCCGAACGCGGCCTGCAGCGCCTCCACCTCGCGCGCCAGCTGGTCCAGGCGCTTGCCGATCGCACTGGGCTGGCCGGTGCTGCCGGAGGTGAACACGCACAGCTCGCTGGCGCGCTCGTCCAGCGCCTGCAGTTCGTCGTCCAGTGTGGCGTCCAGCGCCGCCAGCGGGCGGTAGTCGGCCGGTACGTCGCCCGCGAAACCGCTCACCTGCGGCTGCAGCGCCTGCAGCGTGGCCGGCAGGTTGTCAGCGGCCAGGAACACCCGCTTGCCGGCATGCCAGGCGCCGAACAGCGCCGCAGCGAAGGCCACGGCGTCATCGAAATACAGGGCCCAGTCGCGGCCTTCGGCCGCCGCAAAGGCGGCGCGCCAGCCCCGTACGCGCTGGCGGAAGCAGGCGTGGTCAACCATGTCTCCGTCGCACAGGCCGACGCTGCGCTGCGGCCGCGCCTCCAGCAGCAGCCGGTCCAGGGCAATCCACTCAGCCATGCGCGTGCGCCGCCTTCACCCGCCGCCGCACCAGCCACTCACCTGCGAACAACACGCCCATCATCACGTACGCCAACAATCCGTTGTAGAGCATCCAGGCCCGGTCCGACGCGTACAGCGCGGTCAGCAGGGCCAGGCTGCCGTTGAGAACGAAGAAGCCGCACCACACCTGGGTGACGCGGCGGGTATAGGCCACCGCGAACGGGGGCAGGTCCGGCTCCTGCAGCCGCGCCAGGCGCTCCACCAACGGCGGCCCGAAGCGCAGGCTGGTGCCGAACACCGCCAGCATCACCGCATTGACCAGCGCCGGATATAGCTTCAGCGGCAGGGCCTGGTTGAGCACGGTGGCCAGCACCGCCAGCAGGCCGGTGCCGGCGGCGGCGGCCCACCACAACGGCTGGCGCGTGCTCAGCGCACGCAGCAGGGCCAGGGTGAACAGCAGCAGCGACAGCCAGCGCGGCTCGAAGCGGCCCATCGCCAGGTACACCAGCAGCGGGTAGGCAAGCGAAATCGCTGCCACCACGACGGTACGTGCGCGAGCCATGGCGAAGCCGCCGGCGCTGCGGTCAGGCGGCTGCCTGGTCCGGCAGCAGTCCATGCACGACATCGACGATGTCCTGCACGGTGCGCACGGCCTTGAACGCTTCCGGCTGCAGGTTGCGGCCGAGCAGTGGCTTGAGCTGCACGATCAGGTCGACCGCATCGATGCTGTCGATGTCCAGGTCGTCATACAGGCGGGCCTCGGGGGTGATCCGGGCGGTTTCAATCTCGAAGCTGTCGGTCAGGATGCTGACGATGCGTTCGAACAGTTCATTCTTGGTCATGGCAATTCCTGGCGCCGTTACGACTGGCGGGCGGCGACGAACTCGCCGAGCGCGCGCACGCTGGAGAAATGGCGACGGGTTTCCTCCGAATCGGCCGAGAGGCTGACACCGTACTTCTTCTGCAGCGCCAGGCCCAGCTCCAGCGCGTCGATCGAATCCAGGCCGAGGCCCTCGACGAACAGCGGCGCGGTCGGATCGATGTCCTCCGGCGTGATGTCCTCCAGCGAAAGGGAGGAAATGATCAATTCCTTGATCTCGTGCTCAAGTGCTTGCACGGGGCGGATCTCCAGACAGGTCGAAATAACGAGAAAGGTGCTCGGTGACGCGGCGGGCTGCCAAGGCATCCCCCCTTGGCGAGTCGTCATCGGCCAGGAAGGGCGCGATCGGGATATCTTCGCCGATCTGCAGCCGAACGTGAAAGCGACGTGAGGGGACACGATACCACTTCTGTCCCTTGGTCAACGTGGGCGGGGTGCAGGTAATCCGCACCGGGGTGATGTCCAGCCGGCCGCGGACGGCGATGTTGGCGGCCCCGCGCTGCAGCCGCGGCGGCTGGCCCGGCACGCTGCGGGTGCCTTCGGGGAAGATCACCAGGGTGCCGCCGGCGTGCACCGCCGCCACGCAGTCATCGACCAGGCCAGCGCCATCGTCATTGGAGATGTAGCCGGCCGCCCGCACCGGACCGCGCATGAACGGGTTGCGGGCCACGGCCCGTTTCACCACGCAATCGGCGTTGGGCAGCAGCGAGATCAGGCAGACCACGTCGATCAGGGTCGGGTGATTGGCCAAGACCAGCAAACCGTCGCGCTGCAGGCGTTCACCGCCCTCGATCTGGTAGGTCATCACCCCCAGCGCGCGCATCAGGCGCAGATGGCTGGCAAAGGCAACCTGAACCACCCGGCGCGCCCGGCGGCGACGGACCACCGGGTCGCGCATCAGCAGCAGCACCGGCATCACCAGCACGCCCAGCAGCAGGCCACCCATGCCGAATGCGGCAAAGCTCAGGCCGGTGCCGAGCACCCGCCAGGCATGATCGAGGCGGCGCAGCGCCTCAGCCACGGCGCGCCCAGTGCCAGCGCTGGCCCTGGGCCACGTGCTCCAGCGCCGGCGCACCGGACAGCAGGAAGCGGTGCAGGTCCAGCGCGTGCGGCAGCGCGCCCGGGGCGGTGGCAGGGGCCTCCGGCGCCGCCTCCCACTGCAGGGAGAGGGTCGGCTGGCCCGGCATCGGCGCCGTCAAACGCCAACACCAGGCAAAGAACGGGTCGGGTTCGTCGGCGAACGTCGCGTAAATCTCGGGAAGGCGCGACTCATACACCACGACCCGAACTTCGCCGGCGCCATCGGCGAGCAGACCGGCCGCTTCCAGGCAGGCGGTTTCGACCGTGGCCTGGCCGGCGGCCAGCGCCAGGTAGTTGCCACGGTGGCCGCGCGCGATCGAGTACAACGCAGCGATCGCGTTGTGCACCGACAGGCCGAACCCCGTTGGTGACAAGGGCTGATCATTGGACAGCGCCCCCAGCAGCTCCATCGAACGGGCCACGTCGCCGTGGCGGCTGGCGAACACCAGCGGGACCTGGCTGTCCGCCCCCTGCCCCTCCTCGCACCAGCAGGCGGCCTGGATCGCCATCCGGCCCAGCCGCTCGATGCGGCGGCGCTGCATTGCCGGGATCTCGGCCAGCGCCGGCGTGTCTTCGCCAACCGGCGGATACGGCGCATCGGCCCAGCCCAGCCACTGGCTACGTTCGCTCAGGCCGGGCGCCCAGGCAGCCCAGTCGACGATGGAGAATTCGATCATTTAGCGAAGGTGCTTCAACGGGAGAACGATAGGCACGAGCCATTACGGCGACGCGCGGCGGCCCCCCAGTCCTGCAGCCGTGCGTCCGTCCAGGACGTCGCCGGCTGCCCCCCTGGCTGCCGGAAAGGAGCGCACGCTAGCACGTCCTGCACGGGGTGTGCAGGTTTCACATTCCCCAACACGGGAGCCGGCACCGGCGGCCCCCGCTTCAATCGATCAGTGGTAACCGGTATCGGCGTGCACCTTGCCACGGAACACCCGGTACGACCACGCCGTGTAGCCGAGGATGACCGGCAGCAGAATGACCAGGCCAACCAAGGTAAAGCCCAGCGAGGAGGCCGGCGCGGCGGCCTGCCACAAGGTCATCGACGGTGGCAGCAGGTAGGGCCACATGCCCAGTACCAGGCCGAGGAAGCCGAGCACGAACAGGGCCAGGCTGAGCAGGAACGGCGGCAGGTCATGGCGCGGGTGGGTGGCACTGCGCCACAGCGCAGCGGCTACCGCCAGGGTCAGCAGCGGCACCGGCGACAGCCACCAGAAGTTGCCGTCGCTGAACCAGCGCGCCATCAACCGCGAGTCGAGGAACGGCAGCCAGCTGCTGACCAGACCCATCGCCGCGATCACCGCCACCACCAGCGGCCGGGTCATCTGCCGCGCCAGCGCCTGCACGCGTCCCTCTGTCTTCAGGATCAGCCAGGTGCTGCCCAGCAGCGCATAGCCGGCCACCAGCGCGGCACCGGTCAGCATCGCGAACGGGCTGAACCAGGCGAACGGCCCGCCCTGATAGATACCGTCCACCAGCGGGATGCCCTGCACCAGCGTGCCCAGGATCACGCCCTGGGCGAACGTCGCCAGCAGCGAACCGAGGCCGAACGCCACGCTCCACAGCCGGCGTGACCGATGCGCCTTGAAGCGGAATTCAAAGGCCACGCCACGGAACACCAGCGCCACCACCAGCACCAGCACCGGCAGGTACAGCGCTGACAACAGCACCGCATAGGCCTTGGGAAAGGCCGCCAGCAGGCCGGCCCCCCCCAGCACCAGCCAGGTCTCGTTGCCGTCCCAGATCGGCGCGGCGGTGTTCATCATCAGGTCCAGCTGCTCCTCGTCCTCGGCGAAGGGGGCGAGGATGCCGATGCCAAGCACGAAGCCGTCCAGCACCACGTACATCAGCACGCCGAAGCCGATCACCGCGAACCACGCCACCGGCAGCCAGGTCATCAGGTCCATGTCAGCGCTCCTCCAGCGGTTCGTCGGCTGCCGACAGCGGGCGCGCCGGGGTGTGGCTGCCGTGGTCCAGCGACGGCCCTTCGGCGTAGGGCTGCGGTCCGTGGCGCAGGATCTTCACCAGGTACCAGATGCCCCAGCCGAACACGAAGGCATAGCCAACCACGTAGACACCCAGCGACAGCGCGGTCATCCACGCGCTCTGCGGGCCGACCGCATCGGCGGTGCGCAGCAGGCCATACACCACCCATGGCTGGCGCCCCATCTCGGTGACGAACCACCCCGACAGCAGCGCGATGAAACCGCTGGGCAGCATCCAGTTCCAGCCGCGCAGCAGCCATGGCGAATCGAGCAGCTTGTTGCGCCACAGCTGGAAGGCCGACACCCAGGCCAGCAGCAGCATCAGCGTGCCCAGCCCGACCATGATGCGGAAGGCAAAGAACACCGGCGTCACCGGCGGCCGCTCGCTGGCCGGTACCGAGGTCAGCGGGTCGAAGGTGCCGTCCAGGCTGTGGGTCAGGATCACGCTGCCCAGCTTCGGGATGGCCACTTCGAAATCGTTGCGCTCCTCCTTCTCGTTGGGCAGCGCGAACACCACCAGCGGTACGCCCTCGCCTTCCAGGGTCTCATGCCAATGCGCTTCCACCGCCGCGATCTTCATCGGCTGGTGCTTGAGCGTGTTCAGGCCGTGCATGTCGCCGACGAAGATCTGCACCGGCACGGTCAGCGCGGCGAATGCCACGGCGGCGATCAGCATGCGCCGGCCCGCTTCCACGTTCGTGCCCTTGCGCAGGTACCACGCACCGACGCCACCGATCACGAAGCAGGTGGTGATGAACGAGCCCAGCGCCATGTGCGCGAGGCGGTAGGGGAACGAAGGGTTGAACACCACCTGCCACCAGTCCACCGGATGCACGATGCCGTTGACCATCTCGTAGCCGGCCGGCGTGTGCAGCCAGCTGTTGGACGACAGGATCCAGAACGTGGAGAACAGCGTGCCCAGCGCCACCATGCAGGTGGACAGGAAATGCAGGCGCGGCGAGACCCGGCCCCAGCCGAACATCATCACGCCGAGGAAGCTGGCTTCCAGGAAGAACGCGGTCAGCACCTCGTAGGTCAGCAGCGGGCCGATGACCGTGCCGGCCACCTCGCTCAGCCGCGGCCAGTTGGTACCGAACTGGAAGGCCATGACGATGCCGCTGACCACGCCCATGCCGAACGACACCGCGAAGATCTTCTGCCAGAAGAAGTACAGCTCGCGCCACACGGGCAGCCTCGTGCGCAGCCAGCGCCACTCGATGAAGGCCAGCCAGCTGGCCGTGCCGATGGTGAAGGCTGGGAACAGCACGTGGAAACTGATGACGAATCCGAACTGGATCCGGGACAACAACAACGCGTCCAAGGGACGCCTCCTGCCTGCGACCGGTGGGATACCGGACCACTTTAGGAGGATTTCGTTAAAATGGGATGCGACCGGGTGACGCGCTGCTTCACTTTGTCGCAGGGGTCAACCGTTCTGGTAGCTGCCAACCTTGGTTGGCACACACGCCCAAACGCCGACCCAGGTCGGCCTCTACCCACCGCGATTGGAGCGGCCCCTTGCCCGGCGGGTGCCTCAGTGCCAGAAATACCAGGCCGCCGCAGCCAGCAGGGCGCCAAACAACAGCACCTGCACCACCACATAACCCACGCCACCGTCGCGCGACTCAGCGGCAATGCGCTTCTGCAGCGCCTCGCTCACATCCGGCGTGTCTTCCTGCTGTGCCTGCTCACGCAACGCCTGTGCCAGCGCGCGCGCTTCCGCATCGCGAGGGTCGGTCGGTGGATTCACAGCAGCTCTCCGGCGGTGGCATGCCGCGTCAGTTCCTGCTTCAGGATCTGGCGCGCGCGGTGCAGATGGCTCTTGATGGTACCGCGCGCCAGCCCGGTCACCTGTTCGATCTCGGCCAGATCGAAATCCTCCAGGTAATGCAGGCCGACGATCAGGCGCTGCGGCGGACTCAGCCGTTCCAGTGCCGCGCCGAGCTGGCGCCCGGCCTGCAGCGCCTCGCTCAACTCGGCCGGCCCGGGGCCTTCATCGCCGATCCCCAGATCCTCCGGCACCTCCACCGCCACCATCCACTGCGCCTCCAGCCGCCGCCGGCGCAGGTGCTGCAACGCCGTGGTGTAGGCGATCCGGGAAACCCAGGTGCGCAGCGAGCATTCAAAACGAAACCGATGCAGCTGGCGGAACACGGCAAGGAAAGTTTCCTGCAGCAGGTCGGCGACCTGGTCGCGGTCGCCCACCATGCGTCCGATCACATGCGCGCAGGTGCGCTGGTGGGTCTCCACCAGCTGCGCGAAGGCCGACTGCGAGCCATCGATGATGGCCCGCACCAGGGCCTGGTCCGCGTCCAGCGCTTTGGCGGGGGCCGCCGTCGCCGCCGTATCCTCGCGGCGACGGCCCCGCAGTGCCGACAGCGCTTCGCCGAGCAGGCTCATGCGCGGGGCGCCCCCTGTGCCCGTGGCATGCCTGCCTCAGCCCTTGCGTGCGGCAGGCCGGGTGAAGTGCCAGGCCAGCAGCTGGCCGAGGCCGGCACTGCCGACCAGCGCGGCGGCGGCGCCAAAGGTCAGGTCACGGGCCCCGATGGCTTCCAGCATGGCCATGGCCAGGGCCAGGCAGACCAGGCTGATGCCCCAGCGCAACGCACCCTGGCGGCGGCGCTCTTCTTCCAGCACAGCCAGCGAGCGGATCACTTCCTCCGGTACGTGCGGGGCCACCAGCTTGCTGCGCGCGCGCGCATCTGCAATGGCATGGATCGCGTAGGCGATGCAGATGAAGAGGGTGATCGGGATCAGTTCCTGCATGGTCGGGCTCCTGTTCGGTGGATGATGCGGGTTCAGGAGAATGGATGCGCGACCACGGCAACCGGTTGCGCCACTTTGCCAATGCCGCTGCCATGACCTGTGGCCCCTGCCCCCGGCCCGGACGGCTGCTACCCTTGCCCGGTTTCCTCTTCTGGTGCCGTCCGCCCATGTCCCGAGTGCTGCCCCTGTCCCTCCTGCTGTCGGCCGTGCTGGCCGCACCGGCTGCGCATGCCGCGCCGACGCCGATCACCATCGAACAGGCCATGGCCGACCCGGACTGGATCGGCCCGCCGGTCGAGAAGGCCTGGTGGTCGTGGAACAGCCAGCAGGTGGAATACCAGCTCAAGCGCAACGGCAGCCCGGTGCGCGACACCTTCCGCCAGCCGGTGGCCGGCGGCGTGGCCGCGCAGGTGGCCGATGACCAGCGCGGCACCCTGGACGTCGCCGATCCGGTCTACGACCGCAGCCGCAGCCGCAGCGCCTTCGTGCGCAATGGCGATGTGTTCGTGCGCGACCTGCGCAGCGGCGCGCTGACCCAGCTGACCCGCAGCAACGAGCGCGCGGGCAACGTGAACTTTGCCGCGGACAACGGCGTGATCTGGCGCGTCGGCCAGAACTGGTTCCACTGGACCGCCGCCAGCGGCGTGCAGCAGGTGGCCAGCCTGAAGGCCGAGAAGGACCCGCGCACGCCGCCGAAGGCCGACGTGCTCCGCGACCAGCAGCTGCGCACGCTGGAAACCCTGCGCCGCGACCGCGAGCAGCGCGAGGCATTGAAGGACCAGGACCAGCGCTGGCGCCAGGCGGATCCGACCCGCGCACCGGGCCCGGTCTACCTGGGCGCCGACGTCGAGATCGGTGACAGCGTGCTGTCGCCGGACCTGACCCACCTGATCGTGGTGACCAAGCCGAAGGACTTCGACGACGGCCGCACCAGCAAGATGCCGCTGTACGTGACCGAGTCGGGCTACGAGGAAACCGAGGACACCCGCACCCGCGTCGGCCGCAACGGCTTCGAGCCACACACCCTGTGGTACGTGGATGTGCGCACCGGCAAGGCCGAGAAGGTCTCGCTGTCCGGCCTGCCGGGCATCAGCACCGACCCGCTGGCCGAACTGCGCCGCAAGGCCGGCAAGGATGCGCTGAAGGGCGAGCGCAGCGTGCAGGTGATGAGCGACTTCATGGGCGGCGGCATCCGCTGGAGCGCCGACGGCCAGCAGGCCGCGGTGATGCTGCGCGCCAACGACAACAAGGACCGCTGGATCATCAGCGTCAATGCTGCCGACGGCCGCGTGCAGAACCGCCACCGCCTGACCGACAACGCCTGGATCAACTGGGGCTTCAACGATTTCGGCTGGATGGCCGATGGCCGCACGCTGTGGCTGTTGTCCGAGGAATCGGGCTTCTCGCACCTGTACACCCAGGCCGGCACCGCCAAGCCGCAGGCGCTGACCAGCGGCAAGTGGGAAACCTCGGCGCCGGTGCCGTCGGCCGATGGCAAGGGCTTCTACTTCCTGTGCAACCAGCAGGCGCCGCATGACTACGAAGTCTGCGCGGTCGACACCGGCAGCCGCCAGGTGCGCGAGCTGACCAGCCTCAACGGCGTGGAGGATTTCTCGCTGTCGCCGGACGGCCAGCAGCTGCTGGTGCGCTACTCCGGCGCCTACCTGCCGCCGCAGCTGGCGGTGCTGCCCAGTGCCGGTGGCCAGGCGCGCGTGCTGACCGACACCCGCACCGCCGACTACAAGGCACGCCAGTGGATCCAGCCGAAGCTGGTGGCAGTGCCGTCCAAGCATGGTGCCGGCGTGGTCTGGGCCAAGTACTACGAACCGGAAAACAAGGAACCGGGCCGCAAGTATCCGATCGTGATGTTCGTGCACGGCGCCGGCTACCTTCAGAACGTGCACCAGCGCTACCCGGCCTATTTCCGCGAGCAAATGTTCCACAACCTGCTGGTGCAGAAGGGCTACATCGTGCTGGACATGGACTACCGCGGCAGCGAGGGCTACGGCCGCGACTGGCGCACGGCCATCTACCGCAACATGGGCCACCCGGAACTGGAAGACTACAAGGACGGCCTGGACTGGCTGGTCGACACCCAGCAGGGTGACCGCGACCACGCCGGCATCTACGGCGGTTCCTATGGCGGCTTCATGACCTTCATGGCGCTGTTCCGTGCGCCGGGCACCTTCAAGGCCGGCGCCGCGCTGCGCCCGGTGGTGGACTGGCACAACTACAACCACGGCTACACCAGCAACATCCTCAACACCCCGGACATCGACCCGGAGGCGTACCGCGTGTCCTCGCCGATCGAGTACGCGCAGAACCTGCAGGACAACCTGCTGATCGCCCACGGCATGATGGATGACAACGTGTTCTTCCAGGACTCGGTGAACCTCACCCAGCGCCTGATCGAACTGCACAAGGACAACTGGTCGATCGCCCCATACCCGCTGGAACGCCACGGCTATGTGCGTGCCGATTCCTGGCTGGACCAGTACAAGCGCATCCTCAAGCTGTTCGAGCAGAACCTGAAGTGAGCAACGCCGCAGCCACGATCCGGATCGTGGCTGCGGTCATCCTGGATGACCGCGGCCGGGCGCTGGTGGTGCGCAAGCAGGGTGCGCGCCGCTTCATCCAGCCCGGTGGCAAGCCCGAACCCGGCGAGGCGCCCCTGCAGGCGCTAGCCCGCGAGCTGGACGAGGAACTGGGCGTGCAGCTGCGCGCCGATGCCGCCATCGCGCTGGGCACGTTCGAGGACTGGGCGGTGAACGAGCCCGGCCACCGCGTGCAGGCACAGGCGTGGTGGGTGCAGGTGGACGGCACGCCGCAGGCGCGCGCCGAAATTGCCGAACTGGCCTGGGTGCCGCTGCAACCGCCGCATGGCCTGCCCTTGGCACCCTTGAGCGAACACCATATCCTGCCGGCCGTCGCCACCCGGGCGACGGCCCGCTGAGCAGGCGGGCGCCGACTGCAAGGACATCGGATGTCAATGTCGATCCCGTCGATCCCCTCGCCGCTTTCCCCGGCCTATCACGCCTGGGTGCGCCCGGTCGCACAGGCTTCGTTCTGGCTGTCACTGCTGCTGACGATCTACTTCGTGCTGCAGGGACTGGTGCTGTGGCCGCTGCAGAACCTCAGGCTGTGGCGCCTGGTGGAAAGCGAAGTGCAGCAACAGCAGCTGCACAGCCTGGTCTGGCTGCTGGCGCACCCGGTGGCCGCGTCAATGGTCGTCGCGCTGTTGTGCCTGGCCTCGACCGTGTCCAGTTGGGGCCTGCTGCGTGAACGTCGCTGGGGCCTGTGGAGCTTCGTGGTACTGCTGCTGCTGAGTGCCCTGACCAACTTCGCAGCCGCCTGGTGGCTGGACCTGTTCATGGGCGACTTCATTCCGTTGCTGGCCGATGACCCGGCCCTGCTGCAGGAACTGCAGCTGAAACGCTGGCTGATCACGCTGACCGTGGTCGGCATGTCGTTCGTGCTTCTCGGCCTGCAGGGCTGGCTGGCCTGGCGCCTGCTGCGCCCCGACGTGCGCGCGCGCTTCCACTGAGTTCTTCCGGGCGTGGCCAGGGCCTCCGGCAGCACCCGGCGTTTTGCCTTTGATCGTCAAGGAGACGACATGCTCTCACTCGCACCGTACCGCCACTGGCTGGCCTGGGCGTTGCTGCTGGCCACGCCGGTGGCCGCGGCACAGTCACCGCAATGCGGCCTGTTCAAGGCCGACGAAGGCAGCAGCACGCTGCGCGTCAGCTCATCCAACCGTGGCGAGCAGAAGCACTTCGGCAGCGCACCGACCCCGGTCGCGTTCCAGCAGATCGAAGGCAAGCTGCAGCTGGTGAATCTGGAATATGGCCTGCCCAGCGCGCTGCAGGTGCGCGACCGTGGCCGCACCCTCGAGGTGGACGGCACGGTCTACACCCTGCAGGCCCCTGCACAGTGCGCCGCAGCCGCCGCGCCGGCTGCGGGCAGCTGCCTGGCCGATGCGGCGGCCTGCCTGGACAACCGCCACGAGGCGACCCCCACCGCGCTGGCAGCGGCGTGCCGGGAAGGCGTGCCCGGCATGTGCCTGCAGCTGGCCGATCGCTGGCATGACGAGGCCAGGGCGCCGGCCACGCCGGATGAGGCGCAGCAACAGGCCATCCTCGATACCGCACTGGCCGGCATCGAACTGCCTGTGCCGTGCCGGAATGGCGGCTTCAGCAACGAGACACCGGCCTGTGCAGCGGCGCTGGAAGCGGATCCGGCGCTGCAGGAGCAGATCGTCAAGGCCGCGATGGGTGCGGCGATGGTCGAAGCCGTGAGCTCCGTGCTGTCACCCTCCACGCCGGTGGTGGTGCCGGCCGCGCAGCGCCAGCAGCTGTTGCAGTTGTGCCAGCAGGTCGGCCATGGCGGCTTCTGCAGCCGCGTGGCCGAGCTCTCGTGGGAATCCGGCGACCCCTTGCAGGCGGTGCAGGCACTGGCCACAGCGTGCGCGCCCGGCAATGACAGCGCCGCCTGTGAGCGCCTGCCTGCGTTGCAGGCGCTGGGCGCCTCGTTGCGGCCGCAGCCGGCTACGGCGCTGCCCTGCGGCACCTTCCGCGCCGCAGGTGGCCTGATGGATACGCTGGACTTCGGCGATGCAGGACGGGTCGGCATCGGCTGGGACAGCCAGCTGCGTGCCCGTGTCGAAGACGGCGACGTCCGCATCCGCCACGACAAGGGCGGCGACTTCGTGCTGCGGCCGTTGCACGGCGGCCAGCTGCTGGGCCTGGACACGTGGACACGCTTCCAGGTGTTCGTGCCGACCGGCGAGGGCGCGAGCACCTGCAGCCCGCCGAAACACTACACGGTGCTGCCGCTGCCGCAGGACTGCCCGCAAGCGCTGGCCAGCGGCGGTGCCGAAGCCTGCTGCGCGCAGGGCAAGCTGCAGGGCTGCAACATTCTTGGCAACCGTCTTGCGCTGTCCGGCCAGTGGCGACAGGCGGCAGAGCACTACACCACCGTGTGCCGTGCCGGCGTGCGCGAGGGCTGCGAGAACCTGGTCGCAGCGCAGGGCCGCAGCAGCGACGTCGACGCCCATGCGACGCTGGAGCGGCTGTGCGCCGCCGACCGCAGCGGGCGCCACGTCGCCTGCGATGTGCTGGACACCGGAAACTGGAGCGCCCTGGAGCTGGGTCGCGTCCTGCAGGAGGCGGTGGACGAAGCGACGGCCGAGGACGCTCCGGCGCCGCGCACTTCCAATCGCAAGCGCTGAGCCTGCCAGGTCCTGTCCGCAGCGTTGGCCGGGCCCTGCGGTAAAGTACGCGACATGAACGAATTCGAGCGCGTTCGCGCCTACCTCACCGAGCTGCAGGACCGCATCTGTGCGGCGATCGAGGCCGTCGATGGCCGGGCCCGCTTCCAGGAAGACCTGTGGCAGCGTGCCGAGGGCGGTGGCGGGCGTACCCGCGTGCTGCGCGACGGTGCGGTGTTCGAGCAGGCCGGCATCGGCTTCTCCGACGTCGCTGGCAGTCGCCTGCCGCCGTCGGCCTCGGCCAACCGCCCGGAACTGGCGGGCGCCTCCTGGCGCGCCACCGGCGTGTCGCTGGTGTTCCACCCGCTCAACCCGTACGTGCCGACCACCCATGCCAACGTGCGCTTCTTCCAGGCGCAGCGCGACGGTGAAGTGGTAGCCAGCTGGTTCGGCGGCGGCTTCGACCTGACCCCGTTCTATCCGTTCGACGAGGACGTGCAGCACTGGCACCGGGTCGCACGCGATCTGTGTGCGCCGTTCGGCGACGAACGCTACGCCGCGCACAAGCGCTGGTGCGACGAATACTTCTTCCTGCGTCATCGCAACGAAACGCGCGGCGTCGGCGGTCTGTTCTTCGACGACCTGCACGGCGATTTCGAGCGCGATTTCGATTATCTGCGCGCGGTCGGCGACGGCTTCCTCGATGCGTACCTGCCGATCGTGCAGCAGCGCAAGGACACCCCGCATGGCGAACGCGAACGCGAGTTCCAGCTGTACCGCCGCGGCCGCTACGTGGAATTCAACCTGGTCTACGACCGCGGCACCCTGTTCGGGCTGCAGAGCGGTGGCCGCAGCGAAAGCATCCTGATGAGCCTGCCGCCGCGGGTGCGCTGGGAATACGGCTTCTCGCCTGAACCCGGCAGTGCCGAATCGCGCCTGGCCGACTACCTGGTGCCACGCGACTGGCTGTGAGGGGTGTCGTCGCGCGGGACGTGGGCTCGGCGCTGGTCAGCTCGCGGCGGAGTACCGCCTCGAACAGGCGACCATCGCGCGCGATTACGGTGGGTTCTCCTTCGATCAACCGCTGCATGCGCCGGTTCCGGGTGGTCAGCCAGCTGACCCCGTAGTTCAGCAGGATCAGGGTCGCCGCCAGCAGCAGCTCGCCGCCCAGCGAGGTATCCGTGCCCAGCAGCGCGTTCTGCACCGCGTTGCCCAGCAGCACGATCAGCAGCACGTCGAACGGCGTGATCTGCCCCAGAGCCCGCTTGCCGCCCAGCCGGACCATGCCCAGCACCACGACATGGACCACCACCGCGCGCAGGATGAATTCCCACCACGGCATCGCCAGTGCGAACAGATCGGGCATCGTCTTCCCTGCGGAGCGGTGGCCCAGCCTAGCACCTGGGGTCAGATCCCTTTGCCC